>CAYZRS010000014.1:0-69756 GCA_964480915.1 uncultured Pirellulaceae bacterium
ACAGCGTCCGGCTGAACCAGGACATTAACAGTAGTCTCGTGATCACTCACGGCCGCTACGCCCGGCCTGCCTGGCTCCATCATCCCAATGGAGACACCGTTGCCTGTTAAGCCTGGTACAAGCAAGGCATTGATCCCATCTGGCCCCAGCGGATCCGCAGCGAATGCGCTTCCACACAAGACTAGCAATAGCACCAACGAAGAAGAAGTTTTCATGACGCCCTCCGATGTTAGGACAATTGACTATTGGATCGCGATTCGGCACGAACCAGACACCGATTTTTTCCAGGAGTCAAACCCAATGGCGGATCTGAGGAGGTGTTTCTCGGTTCTTTCGCTTTCACATGGAATGCGGGTCACTTCGACGCACAGCTCTTGAGGCTGAACTGATGTCACTGGAATTAAGGACACGCTGGCGATGTGAATCGGGGAACTGATTGCGTTTGGTTCATCCGAGGTATCGAAGGAATAATTGATTGTTATCGTGTTTGCATTACTCGTAATGCTTCGGAAGAGTATCGGTCCAATGCCCCAGTCGGTAAAGAAAACTAGAGTGATATTGTCGCCGCTCGAGAATGCCAATTGCGGCTCGCTTTCTTCGACCAAGACACTATGAGCACGCTTTAGTGCCTCTTTTCCATGCCCCAAGACGGCAAACATCTTTAGAGCAGGAAACTTCTTATTGACCGAACGCTCCATTTCCCTCTCATTGCCTAACTTTCTCGCGATTTGCTGTGTGAGTGTATTGCCACGATTACGTTGACTTCGTAAGTCTCGGTGCACCTTCATCAGCTCAGCCGGCACATCGGGCTCCAACTCAAAAATGTCACGAGTCCCTGGAATTCGATTTGACCAGACCGTACTAATCGGTATCTCTTCAGAATCTGCTGACTCTACAACTTCAGCGGCACTATTCGGTAGATCCGATTCCTGTCCGGATACGCTGGACGATAAGGCTAATGAAACAGCAACTACGATCGTCTGCAACCACGCGTGGGATAATGACATGGGCTCGTCTCCGTGAACACAAGGTGACTTCGCTAAATATATCAGTTGGTTAGGCAACGGCAAGTAATAGCAACAAGCAATTCCTCAAAGTAATCGTGGGTAATAACCCTCGATTATCACACGCTAATGAATAAGATCATCTCTGGACTGGTGTCGCCCTGGCAATCCTATGCATTCAGTCACAGCAGCCGTAAAATCGCAACCCGAGTTTCCGACGATAGACTTGGCCAAGCATCAACCACGGCTTGCAACGATTCGTCATTGGCTACAATTTCGGTGCGCCGCTTTGAGGAATTCGTTTCTCTCCGACGTTTTGGAGTTTCTTCGAGTCCCTCCGGGCCTATTTTTCTCAGCAATCGATTTTTTCATGGCACGGCCTCTTTCCGTTGACCCAGATTCGATTTGACCCAGCCGTCGTTCCCGCTTAGAACTGAAGATTCTACGCCGGGGGTGGCGTGCGTTTTTTAATTCGGAGGGGATGCTAATGACTCAATCGCGTAATCTAATTCTTGCTCTCGTATGCCTCGTTTTCGCAGGCACTTCGATCGAATCGGCAAACGGCTTCATTCTTGGTAGCCGTTGGACTTCCACAGCGACGAATGGCGGTGGGTTGCAGTTTGGTGATGCGACCACGCTCACTTGGAGCATCGTTCCGGATGGGACGACCAACGACGCAGAAGGTCCTAGCGACCTGATCGCGACTCTCGATTCTGTCTTTGGCGCCGGACCTGGCGGGAGCGATCTGACGGTCCGTCCTTGGTTCACCTTTTTTGATCAAGCATTTGATCGCTGGGCTCAAGTTTCGGGGCTCTCTTACGCCTACGAACCGAACGACGATGGAGTGACCTCTTCGCTCAGTTCGAATCCTGGCGTGTTGGGTGTGCGTGGCGACGTTCGTATCGCGGGCAGCTTTCAAGATGGTCAGTCGGGCGTATTGGCTTTCAATTTTTTCCCAGACAACGGGGACATGACGCTCGACACGGGCGATACCAACTTGATTGGAAACCCGACGAACAACCATCGCATCTTTCGAAACATTTTGATGCATGAACATGGCCACGGCATCGGTATTTCCCATGTCGAATCGAGCAACGCCAATTTTCTCATGGAGCCGTTCTTGGCCTCGACGTTTGATGGTCCGCAACTGGATGATATTCGCGCTGCCCATCGCGGCTACGGTGACTTCTTCGAGAAAAGCAATAACGGCCAAGGAAACGACACGGCCGCGTTGGCTACTCCGCTCGGCCTGATCGACGATGGGCAAACGGCCGGCTTAGGTTCGCACGGTTCGAATACGGTCGTCGCGGCAACCGATAGCGATTTCGTGAGCATCGACGGCAGTAGCGACACCGACTTCTTTTCCTTCTCGATTGATTCTGCGGCGACGGTCGATATCACGCTGATGCCTCGAGGTGCGGTTTATTCGCAGGGAGCTCAAGGTGGGTCGCAGTCGTCGTTCAACACAGCAGACGACAACAACCTAAGCCTGGCACTGTTTGGAACCAATCAGACCAACTTACTGACCTCGAATAATTCGGGCGGTGCTGGTCAGCAAGATGCGATCAGTGGTTTTTCACTTTCTCAGGCGGGCGAGTACTACGTGCGCGTGGCAGGTGCTTCCGATTCGATGCAGTTTTACGATTTGCGAGTTTCGGTCATGGAGGACATGACCGTCATCGATGGCGATTTCGATAACGATGGCGATTATGACTGCGATGATATCGATGCCTTGGTCGTAGAGATTGCGGGCGGCATGGACGGCGCTGATTTCGATCTGTCGGGTGATGGAATGGTCGACGGCACCGATTTGACCGCGTGGCTGTCAGAAGCTGGTGAAACGATCCTTGGGCCTGGGCAGGCTTTCTTGCCCGGCGACGCGACGCTCAATGGCGCGGTCGACGGTGAAGACTTCATCGCTTGGAATGCTCATAAATTCACCAGCACTCCATCTTGGTGCGACGGCGATTTCAATGCGGACGGCGTTATCAACGGTGCCGACTTCATCATCTGGAATGCCAACAAGTTCAGCTCCGCTGACGTATCGGCTGTGCCAGAACCGGTCTCGATGCTGTGGATGATCGGACTTGTCAGCTTCGCGACGTGGCGCCGGCGATAGCCAGAATTTGGTAACGAATCAAAACGAAAGGCCTGGGCTAGAAGCTCAGGCCTTTTTTCTTTTGATTACCGCGTGATTACCGCGTGGTTGCCACGGCGCGATTTGCCGAAACGGTTGCGGCTGCGGCTGCTTACTCCACCGTCACACTTTTCGCAAGGTTGCGTGGCTTGTCGACATCACAGCCTCGCTGCAGCGCAATGTGATAGGAAAGCAATTGGAGCGGGACAATCGTCACAAAGGGCTGTAGGAAACTGTCAACGTTGGGGACGTAGATGACATCGTCAGCGATCTTGTGAACGCGATCGTCGCCTTCACCGACGATGGCGATGACTGGTCCGCCACGCGCTTTGACTTCTTCGAGGTTCGCCATGACTTTGTCGTAGACAAAGTCTTTCGTGATGATGAAGACACTCGGGGTGTGTTCATCGACCAGGGCGATGGGGCCGTGTTTCATTTCGGCCGCCGGGTAGCCTTCGGCGTGGATGTAGCTGATCTCTTTCAGCTTCAAGGCGCCTTCCAGGGCGGTGGGGAAATTGTATTGTCGGCCAAGATAGAGGAAGTTGTTGTGATGACAGTACTTCTCGGCCACTCGTTTTACTTCATCGTTCGTTTTCAACGATTCTTCGACCTGGTCGGGCAGCTTTTGCATGGCGTCGATGATCCGACGTCCCGCTTCATATCCCAGGTGACGAAGGCGGCCAAAATAGAGCGCCAGCATGGAGAGGATCATCAGTTGGGACGTGTAGGCTTTGGTCGAGGCGACGCCAATTTCGGGACCGGCGTGCAGATAGATACCGCCATCTGCTTCCTGCGCGATCGTACTGCCAACAACGTTGCAAATCGCCAGCGTCGGGTGTCCTTTCCGTTTCGCTTCGCGTAGCGCGGCCAAAGTATCGGCCGTCTCGCCGCTTTGGGTGATGGCAAACAAGAGCGTCTTGTGATCGATGGGCGGGTTGCGATAGCGAAGTTCGCTCCCATACTCCACTTCGACGGGGACGCGAGAGAGCTCTTCAATCACGTACTCGCCAAACAGTCCGGCGTGCCAACTCGTCCCGCAGGCGGTCAGTAGGATACGGCTGACTTGGCGCAAATGGCGAGCGGAGAGATTCAGCCCGCCAAACACGGCGGTGGCGTTGTCTTCGCTCAGGCGGCCTCGCATCGCATCGCGGAGCGACTTCGGCTGTTCGAAAATTTCCTTCAGCATGTAATGCGGAAATTCATTCAAGCTGAGGTCGGAATTGTCGACATGGAGTTTCTTGACATTGGGCTCGACATTGCCCGAATCGCGATGCAGGATCTTCAGCGAATTCGCCGTGACGACGGCCAGTTGATTGTCGGCCAAGTAGACGATGCGTTCGGTGAAGCCGGCCAAGGGGGAACCATCACTGGCGACGAAGTGCTCGTCTTTTCCAATGCCGACCACCAGGGGGCTGCCAAGCCGAGCGGCAATCATGACCTCTGGGTGATCGCGGAAAACGATGACGAGCCCGTACGTCCCTTGGAGTTTTTGAAGTGCTTTCTTGACGCCAATGATCATGTGGCCATAGGGAGCATCTTCGGTCTTCTCGTCGGCCGCCGCTTCGACGTGCTTGTGGATTAAATGGGCCACGACCTCGCTGTCGGTAGCTGAGCGGAATTCGTAACCTTCTTCTGCAAGCTCACTCTTCAGCGATTGGTAGTTTTCAATCACGCCGTTGTGGGCGATTGCCAGCACATCGTTACCGCCAAAATGGGGATGTGCATTGTCTTCGGTGGGCGGTCCGTGAGTCGCCCAGCGGGTGTGCCCGATTCCGATCGATCCGGGCAGATCTTGTTCTTTTAATTTTTCGGCGAGTGAATCGATGCGACCAGCGGTTTTGGCGATCTCGAGGCTGCCGTTATCCAGCACGGTGACGATGCCTGCGCTGTCGTAGCCACGGTACTCAAGCCGTCTTAATCCTTGCAGTAGAAAATCGACTGCTTTGGCGCTTCCAACGTACCCAACAATTCCGCACATAGATCGGTTCCTAAAACACGAAACAATACCTTGCTGCCGCCTCTCCCAAGTCTAGCAAATTGCTCCGCTTCGAACGACCAAAACGAGCGACGGTCTGAACGGGAACGGCAAAAGACCGCGCCAGTCGCAATTACTGCGTCCGGCGCGGTCCACTCACCTCGGACTTGGGTTTTGTCACCTGTTTCTGGGTGACAGCAGAGCTCACAGAGTGACTACGGAACGTAGCGGCGAATCTGTTCGCTAGCGGTTGGAATTGGGGTGTAAGTTCGAGCCGGAGTCACCGATGCGGTGCCGGTCGTGTTGTTGCTTTTCGTCATCTGAGCCTGCCCCTGAACCATCGGTTTTGCCTGCGTTACGGGCGTCGGGTTGTTCTGGATTTGGGACTGGTTTTGAAACTGGTTGGGGTTTTGGTTCACATTCGAGTTCTGATTTTGAAACTCGTTTTGGAACTGATTTTGATATTGGTTCTGGTACGTGTTTTGGTATGAATAGCCGTTGTTGTAATTGTTGTAGCCGTAGTTTCGGTTGCCGTTCCAGGACCAATTCGACGAGCGTTGGAAGACGTTTCGCGTCACGCCGGCAGCTTGTCGAGCTGAATTCGTGAAGGCGCGAGTCGTGTTTCCGACGAAGTGCCCTGGGCGATAAGAACGCTGCGAAAAGACTTGGGCGTCCGCGTCGGATGGAGCAGCGAACGAAACCGCGATGGCAGCTGCAAAGCAGCAAGTCAAAATAGTTAGATTACGAATCATCTCGAGTAACCTCTCTGAATGTCAATTTAGTTGGATGCTCGTCTGTTCAATGTCGAGCATCGCTTGCTCGAAAACATACACGCCCAATCTTGAGTCGAGTTGAAGTGCTGCAAAAGTTTTCTTGGAGAGTGAAGCGATGACGAAAAGTTGTTCGGTTAGCGCCGTTGTGATACCTGCGCGATTGGCGTCCACGCGGTTGCCGAGAAAGCTCTTGTTGGACACAACCGGAAGACCTTTACTACAGCACACCTTCGAAGCGGCCAGTGCGGCGCAGCTTCCCAGCACGGTTTGCGTGGCGACCGAAGATGAAGAGATCGTCGAAGTCGTGCGTGGTTTCGACGGTCTGTCTATTTTGACGTCTGCCGGACTCAATAGTGGCACCGAGCGATTGGCCGAAGTTGCCGCCAACGCTTTGTCACACGTCGATATTTTCGTGAACGTGCAAGGTGACGAGCCGGAGATCGACGGCGATGCGATCGATGCGTTGATTCGGACTATGGAAGAGAATCCGGAACTAGAGATGGCGACGTTTGCGGCACCGATTCGCAATGCTCGAGAATTGCACGATCCGTCGTGCGTAAAGGTTGTCACCGACCATGCCGGTCAGGCAGTCTATTTCAGTCGCAGTCCGATTCCCTACCCACGGGGTGGCGTTCGAGCAGATATGTTTGCCGATCCGCCTGTGTTTTTTCAGCACGTGGGCATCTACGCCTATCGGCGTGAATTCTTGCTGAGATTCGCATCGCTGCCCAAGAGTCCACTGGCTGAGCTCGAATCGCTCGAACAACTTGCCGCCCTGCAGGCGGGCGTGAAGATTCATGTCGGCATGTTACCGGTCGCGACCTGTGGCATTGATACCCAGGATGACTATGACCGTTTCGTCGCTTCCCAGCGGGGCAAGCGACGTCAGGTCGCCTAGTATTTCGTGGCGGCCGTTGCTGCCCTTCGCGGGCGAGGACCGGTTTTCTTGCGCCGCACCCCTCCGATTTCGATTGCTCTTCGCTTAGAATTGGGTTTCGCGGGAGTGGTGTGCTCTGCGCGCTGCATGGAAGTCTCAATCTCGGCTGGAGCATCTTTATGGCCAAGCACATTTTTGTCACCGGTGGCGTTGTTAGCTCACTCGGAAAAGGTCTTACAAGTGCCTCCGTGGGGATGCTGCTCGAGCAGCGCGGCCTGAGCGTGCGGATGCAGAAACTCGACCCGTACATCAATGTCGACCCGGGTACGATGAGCCCTTACCAGCACGGTGAGGTTTATGTGCTGGATGACGGCAGCGAAACCGATCTCGACTTAGGTCACTACGAACGATTCACGCACAGTCCGCTGACGCGAAATTCGAATTACACGACCGGGCAAATTTATCTCAGCGTGATCGAAAAAGAACGTCGCGGTGTATTCTTGGGGAAGACCGTTCAGGTCATCCCTCATATCACAAATGAAATCAAAGCGTGTATCAAACGACTGGCCGACGACGTCCAAGAGGACGAGACGGTCGACGTTGTGATTACAGAAATCGGTGGTACGGTCGGTGACATTGAGAGCCAGCCGTTCCTCGAAGCGATTCGGCAGTTCGGACAGGACGTCGGCCGCGAGAACGTGTTGTTCATTCACCTGACGCTCGTGCCTTACCTCAAGGCGGCGGCTGAGCTGAAAACGAAGCCGACGCAGCACTCGGTTGGTATGTTGCGAGAGATCGGGGTTCAGCCCGATATCTTGATCTGTCGAACGGAACGATCGCTCAGCCGTGAAGACCGCGAGAAGATTGCTCTCTTCTGCAATTTGCCCTTAGAGGCGGTGATTGAAGAGAAGGACAAAGACTTTTCGATCTACGAAGTTCCGCTCAGTTTGGTCGATAACGGACTGGATGAGCTGATCGTAAAGCGGCTCGGTCTGCAAGCCGGTGCGCCCAATCTGGATGCTTGGCACGAATTGCTGCATCGACTGCGAAATCCGGAACATGAAATCAGCATCGCAGTTGTCGGTAAGTATGCCGAGCATCGGGATGCCTATAAATCGATATACGAGGCGATCGATCACGCCGGAATGCATCACAAGGCGCAGATCCGCGTGGGACGCATTCATAGCGAAGATGTGGAACGGGAGGGCCCAGAGCGGCTGTTGAGCGGCTACGACGGACTGCTGATTCCCGGTGGGTTCGGTGAACGTGGAATCGACGGCAAAGTGGAAGCGATCCGCTGGGCTCGCGAACGGGGCGTCCCTTTCCTAGGCATCTGTCTTGGGATGCAATGTGCGGCCATCGAATTTGCTCGCAATGTTGTGGGGCTGGAAGGAGCCAACTCGACCGAATTCGATCGCGAGACCGAGCATCCGGTGATTTGTCTGCTGGACGAACAGCGCAATATCACGCTCAAAGGTGGCACGATGCGTTTAGGAGCAGAAGAATGTCACCTGGCAGAAGGAAGCAAGTCGGCCGAGCTTTACGAAGCGACGGTGATTCACGAACGCCATCGTCATCGCTACGAATTCAACAATACGTTTCGCCAGCAGTTCGCGGCTCATGGGTTGCAGTTTGCCGGACTTAGTCCTGATGAAGCGTTGGTCGAAATTATTGAAATCCCGTCGCATCCTTGGTTTGTTGCGGTTCAATTCCATCCGGAATTTAAGTCGAAGCCAACCCGTGCTCAGGCATTATTCGCCGGCTTTGTGGGGGCAGCCGTGAAGCGGAACGGGACCAAAACGCATAAGGCGGCCGCTGACGATTCGACGCAGGACGAAATGTCCAGCGAAGCCAAAAGTTGATCTACCTTTCTGAAGAGAATACGTATGAGTGACCAACCGGAATCGGGTGAAAAGAAAATCATTGTCGACGAGGATTGGAAGTCGCAAGTCGAACGCGAGAAGGAAGAGCTGGCTTCGGCAGGCGACTCGGCTGAGGGCGAAAGCAAAGTGGTTCACACGGCAGCCGGCGGGGCACCAGCCGACGCCGGGCCAGAGCCAGAATTGCCACCCGCATCGCTCGCATTCCTTGTTTCGACGATGGCCGCTCAGGCCATGGCCGCGATGGGGCAGTTGCCTGATCCGATTTCGGGCAAACCGGAGATCCGCTTAAAATTCGCCAAGCACCATATCGATATGCTGGCCGTTCTGGAAGAAAAGACGCAAGGGAATGCCTCGACGGAAGAGGCTCAGATGCTCAAGGATGCCGTACATCAGCTGCGCATGATGTACGTTCAGATTGAGTCTCAGCTCGCTTAGAGTGCTGGACTGGTCGATGGCGCTCTGTCTCTGTTGAGGGAGAAAGTGAGCACAAAAAGGTCTGCTTCACCCGCAAAGGACGCAATCGTTGTGGTGCGTTTTGCGTGCGTTTTGCGAAATGGGTCGCCAGCCGACGTGACCCTCGTTGAAAAAAAACAAACCGCCGTGCCCGAAAAAATGGGCCTCCATGCCAAGAAGGCCATCCCTGATTGACTTGTATCCCCTCCGAGTGGAATCGGTGGGTCAGGAAATGAACAACCACCTTTTGGGCACGGCCAGTTTGTGACAAGCATTTGGAATTGCTTGATTCGATGGGGCATTCGCCCCGTGTTTTGTTTGCAGGTTTAGTCGGAAAGTTCGTTGAGTAGTTGTCCGAACTCCGGCATGCTGTCGCTGAGGTAGGCGAGCCAAGCATCGGGACGCCAGATTTCGACACAGATCGCCGCACCGACCAGCAGCACTTCTCCTCCCGCGTCGACCCCTAAGAACTCGCGAAATCCTTCGGGGATCAGCAGCCGGCTTTTGTTGGCCAACTGCACTTCTTTGTGACGAGTCGACAGCAGGCGTCCTAAACGTTGTACGTCGCCGATCCGTCCTGACAGTCGTCCTGCTTGAATTTTCGCTTGGACCAAATTGACCGAGCTGTCGAGCCGATCTTTCCAAGTGTCGGCCTGCCACAGCGAGAGAGCGCCCGGACGTTCTTTGGCCAGGATGCATTGCTTGTCGGCAAAGTGATCGACGAGCTCCGCTGGAATCGACAATCGAAACCGATCGTCCAACGAACGTCGAAACTCGCCCAACACCAGCGGGCTGTCTGCATTCATGGATTTTCGACCTCGACGTAAGCAACATCGACGACTCCCTCCTTGTTCACCGTCTGTTTTGGGCTGTTTTCCCGCAATCTTAAGCATTTTGGGCTTAGATTGGGCTTGTTTCCCACAGCTGAGAATATACCCGCGTTGGCTCGATCTGCAAGGCTCCCGCCGAAGTCGTTGCAAAAAAAGTTCGCCGAGCCGCACGGCGAGACCGGGCAGCGGGGCATTCGGCCCCAACAGAGCGCATTTTGCACGATTCGCGGCGTGAGATATCCGACGCAGGGCGCCGGGCAAGGGTGACTACCGTTCGAACGTCGATTTGCGACGCAATATGTGATGGTAGTGCTGAGCGAAGCGGTGGGATTCGTCGCGAATGTACTGCAGCAAGCGAAGGCCAAAAGCGTGGCGGCTCAAACGAAGCGGTTCACTGATGCCGGCTCGATAGATTTCCTCATTTTTCTTCGCCAGAGAGATGACGCAGGGGCGCTCGATACCGAGCGTGGCGAATGCTTCGAGCGCTGAATTCAATTGCCCTTTTCCACCATCGATCAAAACGATGTCGGGGAATGCTTCCCCTTCGTCGTGAAGTCGTTTGTAGCGACGCGATACGACTTCGCGAATACTGGCGAAGTCGTCAATGCCTTTCACGTCGCGGATCTTGAAGCGGCGGTAGCCCGGTTTGAAAGGTAGCCCGTCAATGAACTGGACGAGGCTGGCGACCGTCTCGCCGCCGCCTAAGTGGGCGATGTCGATGCCTTCGATCGTGCGAGGCGTCTTGTCCAACTTCAGGACTTTGCGCAGTCCCGACAGTCCTTTCTTGGGATCGATTTGAAACACTTCTGGCTGTGCATGGGTGTCCAATTCACCTCGTTGATCGAGCGTCTCCAGTAGATGGATTTCGTCGCGTAGGCGGGCCGCTTTTTCGTACGCTTGCTCGCTGGATGCTGCCAGCATCTCGTGATGCATCTGTTTCAACAGCCGGGTCTTGTTGCCCTCCAGAAACATTTTTAATCGGCGAATATCGCGGCGGTATTCTTCTTTGCCGATTCGCAAATTGCAGGGAGCCGTGCACTGGTCGATACTTGCTAAGAGGCAGGGGCGAAACCATTTCCACCTCTCGTCCGATTCCTCGATATCCAAGCTGCAGGTGCGGAATTTGAAGATCCGCTGCATGACTTGCAGAGCGCCTCGTAGCGAGCCGGCACTGGCAAACGGTCCGTACAGTTTCGCGCCGGTCATCTTTGGTTCGCGGGTCACTTCCACGCGAGGGAAGTCCTCATGGGTCGTGATCATCAGGTAGGGAAACGTCTTGTCGTCTTTCAATTCCTTGTTGTGCTTGGGCTGAATGTCTTTGATCAGCCTTGCTTCGGCCAGCAACGCGTCGACTTCGCTTTCACACTCCATGAAATCGACGTCACAAATCTCGCCGACCCAATCGCGAGTTCGCGATTCCTCCAGCGCTTGCTTGAGGAAGTAGCTGCCGGCGCGAGACCGCAAGTTCTTCGCTTTGCCGACATAGATCACGGCCCCCTTGGCGTCTTTCATCAAATAGACACCGGGAGTCTGCGGGAAGGACCTCACTTTTTCAGCCGGATTTGGCTCTTCTGCGGGCCCGACATCGGCTGGTGTTTCATCGTTGGGCATGATTGGATTATAGGCTGCCCGGGAAGCGTGACCGCCGATGATTCCTGATTAGTCCAACAAGAGTGACAGTAGCCGCGCTGTTTTGATGAAGGAGCATTAGACGGTTTCAGCGAAAGCCGCCAAGTCGCGTTGCATGGCATCCAGACGCTCGTTCATTTCGTCGGCTGTTCGTTCCAAGCTGGCCAGTTGTTCGGCCGGTACATGAGTGAACATGTAGAATTTCACTTTCGGTTCGGTTCCTGATGGCCTGGCGGCGACGTAATTCCCGTCTTCTTTCAGGTCGATGATGACCATATCGCCCGTGGGGCCATCCAGTGAAGTCGAACTGCCGTCGGGTTGAATGACCGTTCCGTTTCCATAGTCGCGGACACCGGCAACCTGGAGGCCGGCAATTTCCTTGGGGGGGGCGGTGCGGAACTTGGCCATCAGGGCTTTCATTTTTTCCATGCCTTCGGAACCGGTCATCATCTGCGTGACAAGACGCTCCGCATGATAGCCGTGTTGCCAGTAGAGTGATTCCAGGCGTTCGTGCAGTGACTTGCCTTCCGCCTTGCAAGCGGCCGCCAATTCGCACAGCAGCATGGCTGCCACGGCTCCGTCCTTATCACGCGCATACTGACCGACCAGATAGCCGTGCGACTCTTCGCTACCGAACACAAATTTGTCGGGTCCCGATTCGTCCATCTGGCCACCAATCCATTTGAAACCGACGAGTAGGTTGCCCATGGTTTTTACGCCGTAGGCGTCACCGAGGCGGCGGACCATATCGGTTGTCACGAGTGTTTTGACAAGATAGTGGTCCGCAGTGAGCGACCCAGCTTTCTGCCGCTGTTCCAAAACGTAATCGGAAATCAATACACCGATCTGATTGCCGTTGAGTGTACTCCACGGGCCGTTGGGATCGGCCGTGACGGGTGCGGCGCAACCGAGTCGATCGCAATCGGGATCGGTCGCTAAAACGACATCGGCGCCCGTCTCTTTAGCCCGTTCGATGATGGCGTCAAAGACGGCCGTATTTTCTGGATTGGAGACATGATCCGGAACGTTCGGGAAGTCGCCATTCGGTTCGGCATGCAACGCGAACAGTTCCACCTCCTCGAAGCCGGCGGCGGCGAGTGCTGGTATGACGGCCGTGGCGCCGACGCCGTGCAGAGGAGAGTAGATCACCTTTAAGTCACGCGGACCGGCGAACGACTGGGCCTTCAATTCTCCAATAAACGCCGCATCCACTTCCTCTTTGCAAAAAACGATTTTCCCATCCGCCACCGCTTGGTCGAAATCGGCGCGATGAATGGTTTCGACCGTCATCACACGATCAATGATCGCCTTGTCGTGTGGAGGCAAAATCTGGCCGCCGGTCGACCAGTAGGCCTTCACCGCGTTATCACTGGGCGGGTTGTGACTGGCGGTCACCATGATTCCACACGAGCAATTTTTAAACCGGACGAGGAACGAAAGTTCGGGCGTGCTGCGAATCTCATCCAGAAAATAGACGGTGAACCCGGCCGCGACCATGATCTCGGCACACAAGCGAGCAAACTCGGGCGACTGGTGGCGAGTATCAAAAGCGATCGCGCAAGAGAGGTCGGCTCCTGCGCCCGCATGCTGTTTCGTGTAGTCGGCCAGCCCTTGAGCGCTCTCACCAATCGTTCGCTCATTGATCGCATTGGAACCGACTGGATACATCCGACCACGTCGGCCGCCCGTCCCGAAGGGGATGATCGTCCAGAACGCTTCGTCCAACTGGCTCCATTTTTCCGCCTCGATATCGGCGACGACCCGTGTTTGGTATTCGGCATAGCGAGGTTCGGTCAACCAGCAGCGAATATTCTCGACGGCACCGGCCGAAAGCTGACCGGCGGTCTGGGCTGCCTCAACTTGTGCCAACGCGGCATTCACGTCGGAGGTGACAGATGGTTCGGTCATGGGGTGCTCGGGGGTGTGTGGGGAGTCGATTCTGGTCGGTTGCCAACGTTGGAACGAGGACACGATTTTAGAGGTAGGCGGGGCACGGAAGCAACAGAAACGAGAGCGGCTAGACGGCATGAGGTGGTTTTCTATACTGGCCGCTTCATGCCAACTCTCGGCTCGTCGTCAATGCGAAGGATTCTATGAATAAACCTGAACCGATCATTAGTGTTTCTGGCCTGCGAGGCATCATTGGCCAGTCATTGACGCCCACGGTGGCAAGTCGATATGTGGCGGCCTACGCTGCAGAGATTCCCCCGGGGCGAATTGTCGTCACGCGTGATGGTCGAGCGACTGGCAGCATGCTGGCAGACGTCGTCGCGTCGACGCTATGTGCCGTGGGCCGCGATGTCATCTATGGCGACGTCGCGGCAACCCCCACGACCGGGCGGATCGTGCGTCAGGTCGCAGCGGTCGGGGGCGTGCAGATTTCGGCCAGCCACAATCCGCTCGAATACAACGGCCTCAAGCTGTTTGGCGAAGATGGGCGCGTGCTCTCGGCCGCCAAAGGAGAACCGATTCTGCAGCGGTACTCGGCAAGCGAAGCGTCATGGGCGACGCATGACAAGATTGGAGCCCGGACGCTGCATGAAGATACGACGTCTGATCATCTGCAGGCGGTTTTGGCGATCGTCGATGTCGATCGAATTCGGAAACAAAAATTTCCAGTCGTACTCGATGCGAACCATGGTGCGGGCAGCGTGCTAGGACGAATGTTGCTCGCCGAATTAGGTTGCCAAGCAACGATTTTGGGCGACACGCCGGACGGGAACTTTGCTCATCTGCCAGAGCCGACGGCGGTCAATTTGACGTCCGTCGGGGCGAAAATCACAGCCGATAAAGCGGTCATCGGTTTTTGCCAGGACCCAGACGCGGATCGCTTGGCGCTGATTGACGAAACCGGGCATTACGTCGGCGAGGAATTTACGTTGGCGCTGTGCGTCGAGCACATCCTGTCACAGACGAAGGGGCCGATCGTGACGAATTGCTCGACGAGCCGGATGGCCCAGACGATTGCTGAAAAGCATGGTGTGCCTTTCTTCCGTTCTCGTGTCGGTGAGGCGAACGTGGCCGACCTGATGCAGGAAAAATCGGCCGTGTTCGGAGGAGAAGGAAACGGCGGCCCGATCGAACCTCGAGTCGGCTACGTGCGAGACAGTTTCGTCGGCATGGCGCTTTTGCTCGACATGATGGCCGAGCGTGGTCAATCGCTCAGCGATCTTGTCAGCGCCCTGCCGCAGTATGCCATTCATAAGACGACGGTCGCTGTGACTGCCGAATCGATCGCACCGGCGCTGACGGCGCTGGAAGGCCATTTTCCAGCGGCTGCAGCGAGCCGGCTGGACGGTCTCCGTCTAGACTGGGACGACAAGTGGTTGTTGATCCGTGCCAGTAACACGGAACCGATCGTGCGATTAGTGGCCGAAGCGAACTCGGCAGCCGAAGCCGAAGCGGTCTGTTCCGAAGCGGCATCAGTCATTCAAGCCTAGTTGTGCAGCTAACAAAGCGCCGGCACGACGCTGCGCGTGGCTTCTGACATGCGTAAGAATCGAGCCGCCACGACTCGAATGTCGCGCTGTTGGATGATCATCTGACGGGCTTGTTGCCCCAGTTGCATGCGCAGCGCGTGCTCCGTGGCGATGCGACGGACGCAAGCCTGGAATTCGGTCGCATCGTCGACATCGAACAGCAATCCCGTTTCTTCGTGCTGGACTAACGAAACATGACCGTCGACTCGACTGGCGACGATCGGCAATTCGCACGCCATCGCTTCATGAAATGCGGTTGGCTCGCCCTCGAAGCAACTGGCCGACACGAAGAAATCGGCAGCCCGATAGAGTTTGGTGTATGCCATGCCCGATCTGTATTTGATGATTCGCAAGTTCTCACGATTTGCCGAAATCTCTTCCAGCCGTTGCTCGGAATTGTCCTGAGCTCCAAATCCGGTGCCTAGCAGCACGAAAGACGCCCCCGATTCGGTAGCGGGCCAGTGCTCCATCATGAATTCAAAGCGTTTTCGTTTCGTGAAACGACCAATCGACAGGCCGACAACTTGGTCGTCTGTCCAGCCGAACTTGCCACGCAGTTCGGCGCGTTCCGCAGGCCCGGCCGGGAAAAATTCATGCGCCGTGTCAACTCCCGCAGAAAAGTTGCACACTTTTCGGATCGGCATGCCCGATTCCACCAGACCCCGTTTCTGTTCCGAATTCAACACGGCCACATGATCTGCTGCGTCTTGGATCAAACGAACAAAGAGGTCGGCTTCGGGCAGTGTCTCCTGCTGGCCAGTTCGTTCCCACAAGAAATTAACAACGGCACCATCTTGGAGTCTTTTCTGCGCCGACAACTGAATTTGCTGTCGCCGCTGGACCGGATCTTGGAAGAAGCCACCCCAGAAAAGAGACTTGAATGAAACCTGGCTTCGCAGCCAGTCCAGCATCACCTGCTCGCTGGGGAACGACAAGTGTTGGGCGCGGTTCTGAGTGTAGTGTTGCTCGCCAATGTTCAAGACAGCAACCGAATAGCCCCATTCGGCAAGCTGATTGCATAGCCGATTGGCGAAGGCGACCGTTCCGCTCGTCTCAAATCCGTACGGAATGGAAATTAGGTGATGGAACGATTCCATGAATACGTCTGCAGGCTGACGGCTAAGTGACGGGGTTCCGCAGCACATCGGCCTGTACCGGTGCCGTGGTGATCGAAGGTTGGGGGATGGACTGTAAACATAACCGCCTAGGAAGTGGGGTAAGATTAACCCGAATCTAGCAGTCGTATTGATCAATTTGCCTCCGCTAGCTTGCATGCGCTTCGCGAGTCGATAGGAAAAATTGGACGGTCCCGCTGACGACACTCGCATTTGAATACCAAATTGATGACCCATCGCGATCGAAAAGCCACGATCATCAGCGCCGCGATTGCCCTGCTTGGGATGGCATTGGTTTTTGGCATTTCTCCCATCAGCGTTGGCGAGCAGGATGATCGCACGGGTTACTCGGTCACGATCCCGCACGATGCGGTTGGTGGTTTGAAATCGGGCATGGCTGTTGAGATGTTGGGGCGCCAGATCGGCCAAGTCGATTCGATTGGCTACGCCGAGGATGGGTCTGGGGTCGAGTTGATGATTTCCATGGCGCCCGGTCAGCAGGATGAGATTGTCGTCGCGTCCCGAGTTTCGATCGATCGGTCAGCTGGCGGCCCGCACCTAGAAATCGTGAGGGACGGTAAGGCCAGTCAACAGGCGGGTGGCGATCAGCTGCTCCGTTCTGGCTCGTCGATCCCATTTGCGAAACCGGATCCGGTGAAGAATGCCTCGCCGCAGTCCATTTTTACAACGATCGCCCGGCTCCTGCCCAACGTCATGAAGGGGTTTGGTGAAGCGACCGATTTCATGACTTACATGGCGGCTGACACCGACACCTTGATGACCGAAGTGTCCGATCTGGTCAACGTCGACGGCAAGCAAGTGCTTGGCGACCTAAAAGAAATTACGACTTCACTCAAGTCGATCGTCGCCGTACTCGAAGCGGAAGTGCAGCAAGCACCGGGGACGATGCACGACGTGAGGCAGCTGTTGAATGACACTCAGCAGGTTGTCCAGCAAGCCGATTGCTTACTGTACCAGTCTGGCGAAATGGTCGATGCGATCCGCAATCGGCCCTTGGTGCGGCGGATGGTCGGCCGCAATCAACGCCGCCGTTGTCGTTAGAAGTGCGGCCAAATCAGTCAGCCGGTCTTACTCCGCCCGGCCCGGCTACTCTTTTTCTGAAATTCGTTGTCGTTCCACGGCAAAATCATGAGCCTGGTCGCCCGTCGTTCCAACCGGACGATGGTCAAGTTCGGTCAAACCGATCTGGGGACCATAAACCAGTAGCTTGTCACCGACGTGCAAACGGATCTGCCCCTTGGGCGCACCGAGATAGACGCCATTTTTACGTTCGATGCCCAGTACGAGCACGCCTTCGTCGCCCAGGCGCAATTCGGTGAGTGATTTGTTCGCCAGCCAATCGTTTTCTTCGACCGACATTTCGGCCACTTCGTAATCTTTGGCCAGGTGGAGCAAGCCGACGTAATCGCGCACATCGAGTTTTGTGAATCGGCCCAGCGCCCATTTGATAGCCTGTGACATTTGATCATCGATCCACGAACTGATCGCCAGTCGCCATAAGAGAAAGAGTCCCAACGCGAGGATCAGGACTTTGTTGCTGGCAGTGCCGATGCCCGATTCTTCCGCGCTGCCCATGAACGCCAGCACAAGGGACGAGACAACCGTCACGATTCCAGCGTTTCCCAACACCATCAAGACCATGATGATTTCTCGACGGACCGGATGGTTGACGATCGATTCGGAGTCGAGCGTCGTGAACCCAGTGCTCGTGAACGCCGACCGTGCTTCAAATCGTGCGAGGTCTTTTGACAATCCGGTGAGCATCAATGCGATGGTTGCTACTCGAACGACGAGCAATGAGAGAAGGATCGCGGTAAGAAGCGTCAAAACGCCGGCGAGTGCAATCACGTTGGTTGGTCTCTAGATAAACGCCTGACGAAACTCTAGCCAATACGTTGCTTACCGACGAATGGACGCAGCGCTTCCGGAACGATGATCGAACCGTCGGCTTGCTGGTAGTTTTCGACGATCGCAATCATGGCTCGACTAATCGCCACCGCTGTGCCATTTAACGTATGGACAAACTTGGTCCCTTTTTCGCCCTTGGTCTTGTAGCGAATGTTAAGGCGTCGCGCTTGGTAATCGGTACAGTTCGAGGTGCTGGTCACTTCACCATACTCGCCCCCATCGCCACGTCCCGGCATCCAGGCTTCCAGGTCGAATTTCCGGTAGGCCGGTCCGCCCAAATCACCCGTCGCCGTATCGACGACTCGATACGGCAATCCAAGCCCATCGAAAATGCGACACTCGAGATCGCGAAAGTGGTCCAACGTGTCGGTACTCTGCTCGGGCGTCGTGAATGCGAACATTTCGACTTTGGTGAATTGGTGGACACGGTAGAGCCCGCGAGTTGACCGGCCATGGGCGCCCGCTTCGGTCCGGTAGCAGTGACTGATGCCGCACAGCTTCAGCGGCAATTCTTCCGCGTCAAACGTGTGGCCGCCATACCAGCCGCCCAGTGTGATTTCGGCCGTGGCCACGAGGCTGAGGTCGGTACCATCGATGCTGTAAATCTGAGTCTCCGGTCCGCGAGGAATGAAACCGATCCCTTCGAGAATTTCATTGCGAGCCAAATCGGGCGTGATGGCCGGAGTGAATCCTTCGCCGACGAGTAGCTGAATGACATACTGCTGCAGGGCAAGTTCAAGCAGGACGGCTTCGTTTTTCAGGAAGTAAAATCCGTGGCCCGATGTGCGGGCACCACCTTCAAAATCGAACAGGTTATGTAGTTCACCCAATTCGACATGGTCTTTCACGTCGAATTCGAATTTGCGTGGCTCGTGTTGCCCTTTGGTCAGCTCAAGATTCGCTTTGTCATCGACGCCGACCGGCGCATCGGGATGAGACAGGTTCGGGATCATCCGCTGTAGATCGATGATCTGTTTTTCCAGTTCGTCATGCTCGCGCTGCTTATTGTCTTTTTCTTCACGAACTTGGCGGGCTTCCTCTTTCTTCGCTTCCCGTTCGTCATTGTCTTTGGCCTGGCCGATGAGTTTGGAAAACTCGTTCGCCTTGCGATTGAGTTCCTGCGCCTCTTGTCCTAAGTCGCGTCGCTTTATCTCCATTTCGACCAGTTGATCAACGTCTGCGGTCACGCCCCGTTTTTGACAGTTCTCTTTAACTTCGGCGACGTTATCTACGATGTATTTTCGATCGAGCATTGATTCTTGGCGTGGAATGAAGTCTGAAGTGAATGTGAGGCAACGGAGTCGGTTGGCACTGGTCGATCCATCATGACGGCTGCGGGCTTAAACCGAAAGACGACTCAATTCGTACCACAGGTGTGCACTGGAGCGAATTCCGCGATGAAAGTCGGCAATCGAAAATTTCTCGTTGGGGCCATGCGTGTTGTCATCGTTCAGGCCCCAACCTAGCAGCAGTGTGTCGATCCCCAGTTTGTCTCGAAATGCGGTAACGACCGGGATGGAACCGCCGGCACGGATAAATACGGGCGAATGTCCAAAACCGCTTTCGATCGCCGTGGCCGCCGCCTTCATGTACGGACTCTCCAGCGAAACCACGACGCCCGGAGCGCCGTGGAAATAGTTTAGGTCCATTTGAATGCCGGGCGGGCAAAGCGACTTTAGCATCGTTTCCAATTGCGCTTGGATGGTGTCGGGATCCTGATTGGGAACCAGACGGCAACTGAATTTTGCACTCGCTTTGGCCGGCAAAACGGTCTTGGCCCCCTCACCTTGATAACCGCTGCTGAGACCATTGATATCCAGCGTGGGGCGAGCCCAGCGTCGCTCGAGCGTTGTGAAGCCCTCTTCGCCCAACAGCTCATCGACACCGACTTGCTGTTTGAAGGCCGATTCTTGAAACGGGAGGTCGGCATACTGTTGCCGTTCGCGGTCAGAGAGTGGCTGCACGTCATCATAAAATCCAGGAATCTGGATTCGGCCTTTCTCGTCAATCAACGCCGCCAACATACGAGTCAGCGCATTCGCCGGATTGCTGACCGCGCCACCAAACGTGCCAGAATGCAAATCCTGGTTCGGTCCTTGAAGTGTCAGCTCGAAATAACAGATGCCTTTCAGTCCGTACGTGATTGCCGGCTGGCCTCGGTCGAATTGCGAGCTGTCACTGATCACTGCCACGTCGCAGGCCAGTTTCTCCTTGTGCTCTTCGATGAACTTATAGAGATTCGGGCTGCCGATTTCCTCTTCACCTTCGATGAGGAACTTCAGTTTGACGGGAAGCTCGCCGGCGATCGCTTGCCAGGCTTGAGCGCTTTTCACGTGCGTCAGCAATTGGCCTTTGTCGTCGGTGGCGCCGCGAGCCACCACATTGCCGCCGACAAATTGAGGCTCGAACGGTGGACTGTTCCATTCCTCAAGCGGGTCGGGTGGCTGCACATCGTAATGGCCATACACGAGTACGGTTGGCCGGTCGTCAACGGCCGGCGATTCGGCCCATACGATTGGGTGACCATCGGTCTCGAGGATTTCTGTTTCAAGTCCCATCGTGGCGAACTGCGCTTTCATCCATTCGGCCGCGGCGCGGATATCGCCGACGTGAGCACTGTCGGTGCTGACGCTTGGGATGCGGAGCAGCTCGCAAAGTTCGGCTTCGAAGCAATCACGGTTTTCCGCGAGGTAGGACTCGATTTCTTGCAGCTTAGAGGTGGGCATGGTAATTCCGTGGGCGGTCGAGAGCCGGTTTTGGGGCCGAACCTGATGCCTCACCGGCCGGACAAGACGACGAAAGTGTCACCTCTTGGCGGTCCTTGAAAAGCGGGCTCGTATGAAACGAATCCTCAAATATAATGGCGGTAACACGTTCCCACCACCACGGTTGGTCGGATGGGGTCGCATGATGCAGACAGGGAGAAGTGTTGTGCCACGAGCAAATGAATTGACCGCGGAACCAGAACAAATCCAAGAAGTCGTTCGCAAGAAGCAGCCCCGCTACAACGTCGTATTGTGGGACGATGACGACCATTCGTACGACTACGTCATTCGCATGATGAGGCGACTGTTTGGCCATACGGCCAATCAGGCCATGGGCATTGCCGAATCGGTCGACAATAACGGCAAGGCGGTCTGCCTGACCACGACGATGGAGCATGCCGAACTGAAACGGGACCAGATTCACGCCTTCGGTCGCGATTTCGGAATTCGTAAGTGCCAGGGAGCCATGTCGGCCTCCATTGAGCCGGTAGAGTAAGACAGCAGCGGGCGACAGGTAATAGGCAACAAGGGGGAGGCGACCGTATACTGGGTCGTCGTTTTCAGTTGTCGGCGTTACGCGCCGGAATCCGCCCGTCTGACCGTCATCCAAGAACATGCCTACACTCAAGACGCATACGCTCGGTTGCAAAGTCAATCAGTACGAGACAGAACTCGTGCGGGAAGGACTCGCGACGGTTGGGTATGAAGAGGCCGACCGTGAGCAATCGGCCGATCTGTGTGTCGTGAACACTTGCACTGTGACGAATGAAGGGGACTCGAAGAGTCGCCAGGTGATCCGCAAGTTGGCACGGGAGAATCCTGATTCGAGCATCGTCGTCATGGGGTGCTATGCGACGCGAGCGCCCGACGAATTGGCCGCTCTCCCCAACGTGACCGAAGTCGTCACCGACAAACGAGAGATCCCCGATCTGCTGGGTCGCTTTGGCGTGGTCGACGCGCCGAACGGAATCAGTCATTTCGGACGCCGCCATCGCGCTTACGTGAAAGTCCAAGATGGCTGTTTACTGCGTTGCAGCTATTGCATCATTCCTCATGTGCGCCCGGAAATGTACAGCCGGCCCCTGTCAGATGTTGTGACCGAGGTCAAACGGTTGGCCGACAACGGCTATCGTGAAGTCGTCCTCACCGGAATTCATCTTGGTCATTTTGGGGTCGAGCAAAATCGCAAGAAGGCGAAAGAGGATTGGGTGCGGTTGGCCGACCTGACGCGTGCCTGTGCCAAGATCGACAGCCATTTCCGAATTCGACTTTCCAGCATCGAGGCGACCGAGGTGACTCGCGAATTACTGGATGTGATGGCCGAGCATGCCGATCGAGTCTGCCCTCATTTCCACATCTGCTTGCAGAGCGGGAGCGAACGCATCCTTCGCAAAATGCGACGTCGCTGGGGAGCCAAACGCTTTGTCGATCGGTGCCATCTGATCTACGATCACCTGCCGGATGCGGCACTCACGACCGATGTGATCGTCGGTTTCCCCGACGAGACCGAAGCCGACTTCGACGAGACGCTGGCCGTCTGCGCAGCGGCTCGATTCTCTAAGATTCACATCTTTCCTTTCAGCGCGAGAAAAGGAACTCCAGCAGCCGACATGCCAAACCATGTCCCTAAGCCGGTGAAGGTGGCGCGCGGAAAACGCTTGGCAGAATTAGAATCGCGACTGCGAGACGAATATGTCACGTCGCTTGTTGGAAAACCGCTGCAAGTCCTGATCGAAGGTGAATCTCCGGAACCGGGCACCAGTCATGTCGGAACGGCTTGCCGGTACCTGCCCATTTACTTACCAACAAGTCAACGCAGCGCGGCGACGAAGGCGGGCGAATTGATTCAAGTGACGGCATCCGCACCATTTGCGGACGGACTGATCGCTGCGAACTAGTCTGACCGCGGTCGAACGCCTTAGTTCCAGCCGAGTGAATTCGAGCGGCGCGCATAATCGGTCGCTACCGACCGTCTGGGGACTTCGACCGGCTTCGGCTGAACGTCGAAGGTAATGCCATTCAACTGACGCGGTACGAGTCCGTTCATTTGTGGCCCGCGACCCGGCAGAGGTTTTTGCTGGGCACCGTAAGACTTCATGATCTTCAACACGGCCGGGTTGATCTCTGTCTTACCGTCGGATCGAGGGTCGCCCACCGAGTTAAAACTTCCGACCGTGACGATGCTCTCGCTGCGGTCGTGAAACTCGTACGCTTCGACACCGCGTTTACGCAATAGCTCTGTCAGTTGATGAGCCTGTTCCGCGGCAGCTGCCAAGCGGCCCGATACGGAATTGCCTCGTTGTACTTCTTCTTGAATCTTATTCTGGTCTAGCAGTACCCTGCCGCGGAAGGTCGCAACTTGCACGGTGAATTTACCAGGGCACTTTAAGAGGCCGTACTTAACTCCTGAGTTCATATTCGCCACCATTTGATCGATGCCTGTTGGTGCGAAGTACTCTTTTGGCAACAAGGGGTTTCGAGTAACGAATGCGCTTCCGAGCGGTCCTTTATTTCGTTTTTCTTCGTTTCCGCTCATCTTCTTGTGGAAATGTCTCAAACCGGCGAACCGGAGCGTCGAATTCGTTTTCTTGTCAAAATTCAATGACGATGGTTGAGAGTATTTAAGCGCTTTCAAGACTTTCAACGCGTTCGGATCGTCGTGTGTCGTAAAGTTGCCGACGAGAACGGCGTACTCATTGAAGGCAGCCGGCTTTTGGTATCGCATTTGTTTGGGCTCGCCGTAGCGATCAAGACCAATCCCCGTCACGGTGCCCGTGTAGTCATAATCCTTCTGGTGAATGAACGCGTCGAGTTTGTATCGTTTTCTTAACTCCAGCACTAATGCGTTGGCTTCTTGTTCGGCTCCGTCACCAGCGAAGGCACCCGCCAGAATCATCCAAGGACCATGAGATTGGGTCAGATGGTATGTCTTGTTGGGATCCGCTTCGACCCGACGGAACTTGGCGAATTTCGTAAGGGGCGACTGAGCCGTCGAATTCATCGAAAAGAAAATGCAACAAAGCATTCCAATGGAAACCGCAAAGGTCGTGGCATTGGTTTTCCGCATCGAATTTCATCCTTGAAAATTTGAAGTCAAGCAAGCTGCGCGGCGGGAACTGTAGCAAATGGCGATTTGAGTCGCCACCCGCATTTTCGAGACTTCTTGTGGCACTGCAGGTTCCGTGGGATACGTTACGTTCGCCACCTAGCGACGGTCTGTTAGACACCGACGGAGCGCGAATGAGCTAGCTCTTAACGGGCCAGTCCCATGAAGAAGCTAAACTGACGAATGTCGTCGGTATCTTCGCGGGCGATCGGAACGGCGAAGTCGAGGGCGATCGGTGCAGGTCCCATCGCAGGAACAGAAATACGAAGACCGGCACCGAGAGATACTCGGTAATCATCGCTGTCGATACTGATGTCTTCTTCGATCGTTCCATAGTCGCAGAAGACGATACCTTTTAGCATGTCGTCGGCGGTGATCGGGAAGAGGTACTCGACCGAACCCAGCAGGCTCAATTCACCACCCACAGCGACGTCGTTCACTTTCGGCGTGGCACCACGGAAGTCGAACCCACGTAGCGTCGAGTAGCCACCGGCGAAGAACTGTTCGAAGATGGGCGTTTGAGAACCGGTGATCCCGAGTCGATTCGAGAATCCCAAAACGTGACGTCCCGAGCCGTCTGGTCGCTCGGTGACCAAGAAGTACCGACGGTAATCGATGTTACCACGCGAATAATCAAAGCTGCCAAAGACCTGTTCAAAGCTGGCTTCGAAGAAATATCCTTGCGTCGGTGCGAACGGGATGTCGCGAGTGTCTTGCGTGATGGAGATGCGAGCACCAAACAGATCGTGTTCACCAATGGCGGCGTCTAGCTCCGGGACGCCCGCGACGCGGGGATCGGAAATCGTTACTTGCTCGGCTCGTAGCGAACCACTGACGCTCAGGTCGGGCGAAATGCGGTACCCGAATCCAAGCCGCCCGCCGATACGTTCTTCATCCCAGTCGAAGAACCGCCGTGTAAAGAGAAAGCCGCTGGCATTGAAACTAATCCGCGTGTCCCACAAATAGGGCTCGGTGAACTGGAACATGTATCGCTGGACTTCGTCGCCTGGTAAGGCTTCTAGGCGAAAACCTTGGCCGGCCCCGCGGAAGGCGGTGCCGTTGGCCCAGTCGTCCCAACTTGTAGGGATACGCTGCCAATCAAAGTTCTTTTCGTCGATCACAATCTGACCAGTGACGCCTGCGTCCGAATTGACGGCCGCACCGACCATCAATCGTCCGGTTTGCGTCTCTTGCAAATTGACAATGACGTCGGCCATGGGCGTTGGCAGTCCCAAGTCGGGATTTGCGAACGGATTCGGTGCGTTGGGATCAAATGGCGCTTGTCCCCAGGGGCTGGCTTGTATCGGTGTGTTCGGATCGAACGCGGCGTTCGGATTCACTCCGGCCGGCACGCCGTAGTTGGGAGACGGTGCATATGCGGGCGGTCCGGTGACCTGCGGGGAGGGGACGTAACCGGCGGGCGGTCCGTAATTTTGGGGGACGGTCGACGGTGCGAATCCTGGCGCGGCACCCGGAGCGGCCGAAGGGGGCGGCAGTGGCTGGCTGAATTGTGTTTGTTGCACCGGTTGCGTCGGCGTTTGGCCCGGTTGCTGCCAATAATTGGCCGCCGAAGCTTGAGACGGTCCGCCCGAATTGGCGTTGTAGCCAGACCAAGGATTGCTGGGCGACTGGTAGCGAACGACCGCGTCGGAATATTGGTTGGCAGGCGTCGGAGCCGAACTTTGGGCTGGTGTCAGTTGCTGCGCGTCCGGTGACCAAACACCATTTTGGGGTGGGCGTTGCCAGGTGGCACATCCGCTCAAAAGGGCAGCACCAAGCAGCAGCGGAGTGAGTCGATTGATCGTCACTGAGTGGGCTCCGCTGGAAGTTTTGCATCTGGATTCCAGTTACCGTTCACATGGACATCGACCATGGGGCGGTAAGTGGTTCTCCTTGGCGACTGACCGCGGATTTTGGTTGAGGAACCGCTGGCAACTTTGATTTCACTCGGATCGGGCGCTTTCACGACAATTTCGGGTGACACGCCCTGTGCCGGATCATGAAGAAACAACTGAGACGACTGCAGCCGACGTTCGCTTGACTTCAACTCACGCACGTCGACGATATCACCCGGCTTGATGGACAGACGATTGAGGACGACGCTTCGTTTCGTATGCGCGTATTCGCCATCAATGTTGACGATGATCCGTCCCACTCGGAACTGCTGACCTTCGTTGATCTGGTAAACCAGGTCTAGTTGGCCCGGCTCTTCCAGAAAACTTGGTTTCACGTCGATGTTCGAAGTGATATAGCCATGGCTGCCGTATAGGTCACGCATCGTTTTCAGGTCGCGTCGCAGCGAGGCGACGTTGTAGTACTCGCCCTTCTTAATCTCTAGCCGGCGCTGAAGATCTTCCTGTTCGTAGCGTTCGTTGCCGATGAATTTGATATCACGGATACGATATCGGGGCCCTTCATCAATGACAAATTTCACTTGTGCCCAGGTCTGTTCTTCGTTCGCTTCGACTTCACGGCCGACACGAGCACCAAAGAAACCCAGGCTGCGATAGTAGGACGTCAGGCGAACGACGTCTTGGTCGAGCGTTTCGCGATTCAGCTTGCCGCCCATCAGGTAAAGAATGCCCGGCTTGGAATCGATCTGTGTCTTCAGTCGCGCAGAAGTGGCAATCGTATTGCCCACGAATGAAGTTTTTTGGATCCGCATGACGGAGCCTTCATTGATTTGGTAGGCAACCCCGCGATGACTGGGGTCGGTCCCTTCGATCACGGTCACCTGAGCGTCGTTGAAGCCGCGTTCGAGGTAAAGGTTTTGCAAACGGCGTTTGCCTTCTTCGACCGAATAGCGATTTAGCGGTCCGCCGGTTTTTAGAGCGACCGCTTCCAGTAAGGCTTTGTCTTTCACCTTGGCGTTGCCAACAAATCTTACGTGCTGAATCAGCGGGCGTTCGAAGACTTGGAAAGTCACGACCACTCCGTCGGGCGATTCTTTCTTGAACGTTTTCACGTCACGAAACAGGCCGGAACCAATCAGCGTTCGGACATCTTTTTCGACCTGATCGGCGTTGTAAATTCGTCCTTGCCGCGTTTGCAGCATGCTGCGCAGCTGCCCTTCGCTCACTTGTTGGTTCCCGATGAGCTTCACGTCCAGCAGCGGAATCTGTTCCTTGGGGCCGAAGACTGGCAAGCGAGGCGGCGGAGGCGGGTCCTTTTTGAGCGGTCCTCCTCCAGAACCACCGAAAGCGCCGGAAGTTCCCGATTGAGCATTCACGGGTGTCGCCAACGCAAGGCAACAAAGCAAAGCGCAAGCGCAGCCCTGAAGCAAAAGATCGTCAATGCAGCGCGGTCGCGTCTGTGGCATACAAATTACGAGGAGAAAAGGAAAAGGAGGTCACCAACACCACGATGCCGACAATTCGGCTCATTGATTTGGTCGCGTAGAAATACTAGATGCCCGGTCGGGCGGCAAGATTGCTTTTGCAAAAGCGCCGTTTCATGCATGCAGCGCCGGCACAATCGAGTGGCGATACTGAGATCGTTCGCCACAACCCAACGCCGTCATGGCAATTCGAAGCTGACACCGTCGCCGTTTGGAACTTCTGGACCTCGCGGTGCCAGCAAGCCGGCAGCGTCAGAGTTTCGGTTTGAAGGCGGGGCCTTAGCCAGCACTTAAACACTGAAACACTGAAACACTTAGAATGGGTCGTCGTTGACGCTGAATTGTTCTGATTCGTCGTAAGCTCGATTGGCGGCTGTCTTGAAGCGAGTGAAGTTGGCTTCCCAGACCAGTGGCACGTCTTCGACCGGCCCGTTTCGTTGTTTGGCGACGATGATCTCGGCTCGACCTGCCAAGTCCTGTCGATCTTCGCCACGGTGATAATACTCTTCGCGATGGACAAACATGACGACATCGGCGTCCTGCTCGATCGCTCCCGATTCTCGCAAGTGACTTAGGCGGGGCCGGTTGTCCTTCGCCGCCTCGGTTTGACGGTTAAGCTGCGAAAGGCAGAGGACGGGAAGTTTAAGTTCGCGAGCCATCTCTTTCAAACGGCGAGCCATCTTGGCTACCTGTTCCTGACGTGGATCGCGTGGGTTGTCGGGCTCAATGAGCTGCAAGTAGTCGATCACGATCAAGCCGAGGCCGCATTGCCGCTTGATGCGTCGTGCTTCCGCCGCAATTTCGACCACCGTTCTTGTAGGAGAGTCATCGACGAAGAGCTTCGCTTCACTGATCTCTCCCGCTTTTGATAGCAGTCGCTTTCGTTCGTCTTGCGTGACCGTGCCGTTCCGTACCTTCTTGCTGTCGACGCGTGCCGCCGAGCAGAGCATCCGATCCCCCAGCTCTTCCGACGACATTTCCAAACTGACGAACAGGACTGGGACGCTCGAACCGACCGCCACGTTTTCGGCGATGTTCAGCGCGAAGGCCGTTTTTCCCATACTCGGACGAGCCGCCAAAATGATCAGCTCGGAATTGTGCAAACCGCCCAGGATTTTGTCGAGATCCTCATAACCGGTCGAAGTCGAGTTGTTGAATGACTCGCCTTTCATCCGCGCATCGAGTCGATCGAGCGCTCGGTGCATCATGTCTTCGAAGCTGACGACCGAGTGCGAGCTGCGATTTTCTAGGATCGCAAAGATGCTCTGTTCGGCCTTGTCCACAAGTTCTCGAGTCGAGTGTGGTGCATCGTAGGCTTGATTCAAGATGTTCGAACCCGCATCGATCAATTCACGGCGCATGGCATAGTCGCGAATGGTCTCGGCATAACGAGATGCATTCATGGCATGCGGCGTGGCCTCGAGGAGCTTCGCCAGATAGCTCGGCCCGCCGACCTGTTCGAGCACCCCTTTGACTTTCAACGTTTCGACGAGAATGGGCAAATCGAGTCGCCCTTCCGAGGTCAGCTCGGCCATGTCTTCGAAGATCTGAGCGTGCGCGGCGTCGTAGAAGTCGGCGGCCCGGAGGATCAACGTCACGTCATCAATCACACGTGGGTCGAGCAAGATACTGCCCAGCAGCAGTCGTTCCATTTCAACGCTACCGGGTTGCTGACGCTGAAGAAGGTCACTGCCGGCATCGGCACGTCGCGTCCGACTGGCGCTCGAATTGGAAGAAGTGGTAGACATGAAAAGGGCCTCCTTGTTGCCCACAGCGCCAAAGCGACTGACTTGCAGTGAAACGTTGTACCGGCGCGGCGCGACTTTGAGTACGTGGCCGGTGCAAAAAAACGGGCTCAACCCCAATAGGAGTCGAGCCGTTTGAATAAAATGCGTCGTTTGCGTAGTGGATAACCTGTTGGCTATCTGTCGGTTCCTATTGGTCGCTTCTTCACCGGATAGTTACCGGCAATCGACCGACTAGCTCTCGGAAGTATCCTTCGCCACGGCCGGCACGACCCAGACCTTCAATTCGGTTTCCACCTGCGAGTGCAGCTGAACCTTGACCGTATAGAGTCCCAGTTCCTTGAGAGGACCTTCGAGCTTCATTTGGTCTTCGCTGAGCGTGAAATTCTGCTGCTTGAGTGCGGCGACGATCTCTGCGGCACCGACACTGCCGTACAGTTGGCCTTCGTCGGTTGCGTTGGCTTCGATCGTAACGCTTTGCTTGCCAATTTCGTTGGCTTGATCGCGGAGCGTCTTGAGGCGAGCCTTTTCGACTTCTTGCAGCTTGGCCTTGTGCTTTTCGACCATGCGCTTGTGATGCTCACTCGCGACCGTTGCCAGACCCTGCGGCAAAAGGTAATTGAAGGCGTACCCGCGTTTCACTTCGACGACATCGCCCTGGTTGCCGAGGTGCTCGATCGTTTGGATGAGCAGTAATTCGACGCCGCCGTTGGGGCCTTGTGCCAAGCGCTTGGGGCGTTTCGTGCCCATTCCACGATGTCGTGAGCGGCGTACCGATTTTTGTTTTGGGGTGGCAGTCATAACTACACTTTCAAGTCTATGAATTCAGATTCGATTTTTGTGTTTGCTTAGAACGGGATGTCGTCATTGCTTGGCGGTGCTGGGCTGGAACTGTACGACGCCGATTCGCTGTATTCGTTACTGCTTTTGCTAGGAGCAGAACCTCCACCGCGGGGGCCACCGCCTCCGCCGCCACGTCCGCCAAGCATCTGCATTTTTTCGCAAATGACTTTTAGCTTCGATCGCTTTTGGCCGTCCTTTTCCCAAGATTCTTGCTTCAGCCGACCTTCGACCAACATCGGCGAACCTTTGCTGAGATATTCACTCGCAACCTCTGCCGTGCGACCCCACAATGTCACGTCGACGAAAGAAGTCTCTTCAATCCACTCACCATTGGGCGATTTGCGGCGATCGTTGACAGCCAAAGCAATATCTGCCACGGCACTTCCCGAGTTCAAATGCCGCAATTCAACGTCACGGGTTAAATTTCCTACCAAAATCACTCGGTTGTAGCTGGCCATTATATTTCTCTCCGTGCGTATCCTGGCGAACGCGCCGCGTCCGCTATCCTTCGTGTTCAACTAGTGAACAAATGTTCCCCAACATTTTCACAACGTACCAAACGTCCTTACCGTCCGCAACCAAATTCATGGTATGGACGAAAACAAGGCGATTTGGCTATTTCGTCGCGGCTGCGGCCGCTTCTTCTTTCGCTTCGGCAGGGGCTGCGTCGCCGTCAGCTTTCTTTTCCTCAGCCTTGGGTGCTTCGGTCTTGGCTGTGCCTTTCGCGTGCGAAATCATCGCATCGATCAGGCGTGGCTCGACCGCCAGCACCAAGTTGCGGATCACGTCATTGTTCAATTGGGCGGCTCGATTCAGCTCCTTGAGCTTCGATCCTTCCATCCGGAAATAGGTGATCCAATAGACGCCCTTGCGGCTGCGTCCCATTTGGTAGGCCAGCTTCTGCTCAGCCCACATCCGGCTGACTTCGATTTTGCCGCCACATTTTTCGATCATTTCGCCAATCTTGCCCGACACACCACCCGGGTCGCGGGCGTAGCGGTTGGAATCCAGCAGGAACATTCCCTCGTAAACACGTTCAGCCAAAATTAACTCCTCTTAATCGTTTTTCGGTTCGTTGTGATGGGGTGATTTGTCTTTGGTCAGGGCTTCGCTTACCGGCTCGGTCCGTTCCGCTTCTTTTGCTTTGGCCTTCGGGGCCTTCTTCTGTTTCTTCTCAGGCTTGGCATTAAAGGTGTTCATGCAGTGAGTCGTCCCATGACGAACCCACTCATCAATTCCCTGCACTGCCTTGGTGACGGCATCTGCCATCCCGTGTTGTTCGTCTGCGCTAAATTTGGAGAGCACGTAATCGGCGACATCCCATTGGGGTGGCGCCGCACCGACTCCCATCCTTAGCCGTGGAACATCCTGCGTCCCTAGACGCCTGAGGATGTCCGCTAATCCTTTTTGACCGCCGGCCGACCCCCGCGCTCGAAAGCGAAGCCGAGCCAAAGGTAGGTTGATGTCATCGCAAACGACGAGAACATCTTCCGGATCGATCTTAAAAAACTGGGTTGCCGGCTGTACCGACTCGCCACTCAAATTCATATACGTGTGCGGAATGAGCAGGATAGCCGCTTCGCCACCGATGCTTGTTTCGCAGTACTCGCCCTTAAACTTCGTGCGCCAGTGGATGCTGCCACCCACCGAGCATTTCTTCGCAAGTTCCAGGACGACGTCGAATCCGACGTTGTGTCGTGTGCCTTGGTATTTTCGTCCTGGGTTCCCAAGACCCACGATTAATTTCATCTCTATCCAGCATCCTTGTCCGCACCAAACAGCGTGGAATTAGCTGGCCTCGCCTTCTTCCGGTTTGCCACCGATGACTTCTGGTTCCGCACCGGTCGCAGCTGCCGTATCTTCTTCCTCTTCGCGAGCGACGTGCACCGTGCATGTGGCAACCGGTGTCGCCCCATCGGTGACGAGCTTCGCACCGTCAGGCAGAACAACGTCGGCCGCCGTGATGGTGGCGTCGAGTTCCAATTCATTAATGCTGACGGTCAGTTCTTCTGGAATCGAGATGACTGGGCAGTCAATTTCTAAAGCGCGAGTCAATTGATCGACCGATCCGCCCATCTTCGTTCCGGGGGCACTACCACGGAGCACGATGCTCAATTCGACCTGCGTCGATTCGGATTTGTCGACACGCGTAAAGTCGACGTGCAACAGACCGGTACCAAAAGCGTCCCACTGAACTTCTTTCAGCAAGGCCGATTCTGACAGGGCACCTTCGAGCTGGACTAAGTGGGCTCGGTGACGCAAAGCGTTCATCATCTGATCGGTTGGAATGGTGATCGCGACGGTTTCCCCACCGTGACCATAGATGACCGCGGGCGTCTTTCCGGCGGCTCGCAAACGTTTGGCAATTTGCGATCCGTACTGCTCACGCTTCTCTGTTTGGATTGTTTCCGTCGACACTTGATCATCCTCGATACAATTGCAGACCCGCTACGTTGCCGAGCTTCGACGACGCGATTCGGGTGGTTTGATTTGGCCGCACCAGTCCCGCACGAATTAGCGAGCTGGTCGAATCTCATATTCTGTCACCTCTGGCTTCAATATCAACCCCGGGTTGGCCCTAACATGCTGCCACAGAGCGATTTGTGCTCAGCGGCGGTCGTCTTGCTGTCCGTGAGGCCAAGGATTACTCTGACAACGTCGATTGGCGAAGATTTGCGGGCTTCTGAAGAGGATTTGGCCCCGCGGGAATTTGGGGTAAACCATGGCAAAAACGAAAAAAACGGTCTTTGAATACGTCGAGCCGATCGGGGCTCGTGTCGTCGTGCGGAAAGATGAGCCGAAACGAGAGACCAAGGGAGGCATCGCGCTGCCCGAAGCGGCCGAAATTCCAACGATCACCGGCCGAATCGTGACCGTTTCCAGCCAGGTGGCTCATGATGAGGACGTACCGCTCAAGCAATACGATCGCATCCTGTTCCACCCCAAGAATGCGATTCCGGTCGATTTTGAACCCGACAATCAGCTGTTTGTCGTCCCGGTCGATGATGTTGTGGCCGTTTTTCGGCGCGACAATCCTAGCCGCAGCGACGACGCATGACGCTCTCGTCGCGCTCATCCGATTCGATCGGGCTTTCGGTGTGGTCGCTCTGTCGGCCTCTCTGTCGGCCTTATTCGCTGTGAAATGGGCGGCTGCGACTTCCTGCCGGGTGCACGATCCCGGTGACTATAATCGGGGCATGGCCACACGCAGCACGGCCGCCCGATTGGACTGAGACACAACGTGAACAACGCCAGCGCCCAAGATCAACTGGTATCGGTCATCATCTCGGCCTACAAACGCCACGACTACCTGGCGGTCACGCTCCGTTCGATTCTTGCTCAAACGCACGCCAATCTTGAGGTTCTGGTCGTGGCCGACGGTCATGATCCGCTGATCGAGTCGCTGGTGCGCGATTTGGAAGATCCGCGAGTTGGCTATTACTTTACCGAGCACGCAGGTTTCCCGGCCGTTCCGCGCAATGAGGGACTCCGACGAGCGACCGGGCAGCTGCTGGCGTTTTGCGATGACGACGATCTTTGGGATGCGACGAAGCTCGAAGTGCAGATTCCGGTCCTGCTGGCAGGCAACTACGGCATGTGCACGACCGATTTTCGCTATGTCGACCAAGATGGCCAAGCACTACCGGACGAGGATTGGCACGCGAAGTACTTCGGCGAAATCGACTGGAAGATGTTGTTTCATTCGATGGGGTTCGTTTGCAACGCGGCCGTTCTGTTTAGTCGCGAGGTTTACGAACGGGTGGGTGAGCTGAACGAGGATCCGCAACTGCGAGCGCATGAAGATACTGAGTATTGGCTGCGCGTTTTACATGCAGCCAATGGATACTTCATTCCGCAGCAGTTGGTTTCTTACCGCGTCCACCAAGGCAGCATCCAGAAGAACAGCGCTTGGCGCGTCTTTCAAAGCCGCGTTGTCTTCCATCGGAGTTTGCGGCGAACGTTGCCCATAACACACAACGATTACTGGCGGAAATATGCCAAACTCTGGTTTCACCTGCTGTGCGATGGTTGGTCACCGGCGAAGCGTCTGCTGAAACGGATGCAGTCCCGCGGCTGACCGCCGGCAATGTCGATCCAGTTGCCCTAGATTCAAGAGGAATGGCGGGAATTACCCGCATTTCGACCCTAGTTCATCGCGATTTCGCCAATTATATTAGGGGATTGCTTTTCACTTCCTAGTTGTATCCAGCTGGACAAGGCCCCGTCGTCGCATGCCCAAACCTAAAAGAAACCTCACCTTGCGCGAGATGGTCGAGCGAGCTTACAAGACGCTCCCCATGATTCTCCTGTTCTGGATGGGAACAATGCTGCTCGCATTGTTCGTGATTCTCTTCTGGCCCCGTACGTATGCGTCGACTGCGAAGTTGTTTTTGCAGCGCGGGCGCGAATCGGTCGGTTTGGACCCAACGGCATCGACGGGCCAAACGGTCGCCTTGCAGCAACTCGGGCGTGACAGCGAAATCAAAAGTGCGATCGACGTGATTGGAAGTCGTGGGCTTTTGGTGAAAGTTGTCGAGGAATTGACCCCGGATGTTGTGCTTGGCCACAAGGCGGTCGGCGAGGGTGGCAGGAAGAGCGCCGTGGGCGATGCCATCAAGAATGCTGTTGGATCGGTTGTGAAAGTTGTTCGCAGCATCGATCCGACGCCCGATGCCGAGCGAGCTGTTGTGGAGATCGAGAAGCATATCGAGATTGAAGCGGAACGGAAATCTGAAGTCATCGCCATCATGTACGAGGCCGATTCGCCCGAGCTGGCTCAGCTGGTCGTCCGGTCGATCGTGAAACAATACCGGGAAATGCATGCCCAATTGCATCTCACCGAAGGGTCGACAAAGTTCTTTGACGATCAAAGTGATCGGCTTCGCGAAGAGTTGGACGAACGGGCGGTCGCGCTGCGAGACGCGAAAAATCGGATGGGATTGGCGTCGATTAACGGGCAGCGGGATGTCTTGGAAAAGCAACTGGGCAATATTCGTAGCGAACTGATGAAAGCCGAAAAGGATCTCTTCTCTTCTGCTGCCCGACTGACCAATATCTCGCAACAACTGCAGGACCGGCCCGAGCGGCTCTCTTCGTCGGAAGTGACGAAGCCGAACGCCGGTGCCGATCTGCTGCGAACCGAGTTCTTCGCTTTGCAGATCAAGTTAGAAGAGCTGCGTTCAAAATTCACGGGTAATCATCCAGAAATTTCGGCGGTCGAAGCTCAAGTCGCGGAAACGGCTGCGGAACTGAGGAAGCAAGTCAGCAAGCGGACGGAATCGACCGACGACATTAACCCGGTCCACGCCGCACTGAAAAAGACGATCGCCCAGTCAGAGGCCGAGTTTGTGGGGATTCAGGCCCAGCGGAAGAAGTTGGCGGCTCAGGAGGCCAGTTTGGTCAGCCAAATCAAAGACCTCAATTCGTATGAGGTTGAAGTCGAGCAACTGACGCGAGAATTGAAAGTGGCGGACAAGAAATTCCTTGCATATTCCGAGAGTTTGGAAGAAGCTCAAATTGACAAGGCGATGCAGGGGATTATTTCCAATGTTAGCGTGGCCCAGCCTGCGACGCTCCAGCACAAGCCGGTTGCTCCTTCGAAACTGATCACGCTGGCGGCGACATCTTTGCTCTGCCTGGTCGGGGCCGTCGCTTTGGCGCTGGCCGGCATCAAATTTGATGATCGCTTAACGTCCGAAGAAGCGATTCGCTCCCAGCTGAATGTCCCCGTTTTGGCATCGCTTCCGAAAGGGGCCAAATTGGACAGAATCAAATCACAAGGCAACAAACGCCTTGTCACTTCATCGTGAGAACAAAATGAGTGTAGAGATCATACCGGCCGCAAAGAGCCAGAAACTGGCGCGAAAGTCGGCACGGCGTCGCAGTCAAGATTCGAATGCCATTGAGTCGATCGTCTTACGCATCGACGCGATTCGAGAGAACACGGAACGCCGGCCGTATGTGCTGGGCGTGGCCGGCTGTAGCGACAAGGATGCGGGCAAGATCGCGGCGAATTTTGCCGCTTCATCGGCCGAGTTAAATATGGGGCGTGTCGTGCTCGTGCAATGTAAGCGAGTGCGCAATGCCAAGAAGGCCGGTTTCATCGAATTCATCCACGGCGATTCTGTGCTCGAAGATTTGGTCGAAGCGTCCGATGTCGTCGGGTTGGATTTGCTCGCTTTGGGCGTCGAGGATGATCGACGCTTGGCCCCCGACCTGATCGCCAGTGCGGTGAAGGAATTGCGGTCGAATTATGACCTTGTCGTCATGCAGTTGCCGCCCATCGACGGCACCCCTGGTTCATTAGCGTTCAATCGCGTTGTTGACAGTGTGGCCATCGTTGTTCGCGCTGGGAAGACGCGCGCTCGGGACGCCGAACGCGCTTTGCAAATCCTCGAAGATGATGGCGTCGAAGTCGCGGGCATGATTCTGAATGGTGCTCGTCCATCCTTGCCGAAATGGATGGACCGCTGGTTCTAAATGCCTGCGCGAAGTCTCTCTGCAGTCGCCTTGAGGACGAGGCGCGTTTGGGAATGGAAGCTGACCCCGCAGTGTTGCTGCCATTAGCCAAAATCGACCGTTGATGAATTGTTCCACGCCACCTCGAAAGATCGCCAATTCGCCCCAGGGCGTCGTTGGTGTAACACCGGTCGAACCTGCCTCTCCGGCGGTCGATTCGGTGACGAAGGATGGCGCCCGAGCCGCCATGTCGTTGGCCGACCAAGTCGTCGTCAGCGGTACAAATTTTCTTACACTGGCAATCGTCGCTCGGCTTTGTACGCAATCGGACGTCGGTATTTTTCACCTGGCCTGGACAATCATTGGTTTTCTTCGCACCGCCCAAGAAAGAATGATTGCCGCGCCCTATCTGGCCTTCGTGCACCAACCTGGGCAGCACCCATCGCAGCTGTTGGGTAGCAGCCTGCTTCATCAGGGTGTTTTCGCCACGATTTGCGGTGGTTTCATGCTGGCGCTGGCGGCTTGGTTCGAATGGTCGGAGCGCGTGCCTGGAATGGAGACGGTCCTGTTGGCGCTGGTTCTGTCGTTGCCATTCATCTTGCTGCGCGATCAGATTCGCGCTATCTGTGCCGCTCACTTTGACTATCACATCGCACTGGTTGTCGACATTTTCGTGTGTCTCTTTCAGCTAGGAGGCATCGTCGCGTTGGCCTACTGCGGGAACCTGACCGTGCCCCTGGTGGCTCTCGTCTTGGGTCTGGCCTGCTTGATTCCCGGGCTAGTCTGGGTTGTCTCCCATCGTGATCGCTTCGAAATCGTCCTCTCGCAATGTCGGCGTGATTGGCAGCAGAATTGGGGTTATGCCAAATGGTTGGTGATCGCCAGGACCGTGGGGATTGGCGGTTACTTTGCGATCCCGTGGATCGTGGTCACTCTCTTAGACGAGGCTCGCGCGGGCGTTTTCGCGACGGCGAGCGGACTGGTTGGCTTGTCGTTGATGTTTGTGATGGGGGCCAATAACTTCTTCCAACCTAGGACGATTCGCGCCTATCATGAACAAGGGCTACCGCGCATGGTGCGGACGATTCTGGAATCGGTATTCTGTATCGGCGCGGTGCTGCTGGCCGTCGTCGGGGTCTTTGCACTCTGCGGAGGTCCATTGTTGGGCCTGATTTTCGGGCCCACGTACGCCTCGTACGGAACGCTGGTGACGCTTTTGAGTATCAGCATCTTTGCCGTTTCGCTGTCGATCACATGTGGGAATGGGTTCGCCGCGCTGACGAAACCGAAGGCCTACTTGTGGGGCGAACTGGCCTATTGCTTGGTCGCCGTGACGACGGCGATTCTGCTGATCCCCGTATGGGGAATTAACGGAGCCGCCTGTGGTTTGGTGGCAGGTGGGATCGCGACTTCTACCGTGACGTTCGTGACACTCCTGATGCTGCTGAAGAAAGAAGCCATCATCGCGGCCCCGCACGACACGTCGTGCGAGCGGGAGGTCACCTCATGATCGAACCGCACGTCGAAGAAAGCGGAACCGAGGAACGCAGTTGGGCACAATTTAGCCTGGTCATGCTCATGGCCATGGTGTTGACAGCTGCCGTCTACGCCACCGAGCACAGTTGGGACGCGAGCGAGTATATCTCGTTCATGACTTACAACTTCAATGGCGCTGAAAACCTCACCGCCGATCGGCTATCCGAAGCCAACGCCGGTTCGATGTTGGCGAGGATGCTGCTGTTCGGGTGTGCTCTCCTGGGGTTTCTGATTCCAGGACGATTCAAGTTGCAGTGGCGCAGCCCTGTCCTGTGGATTTGGTGCGCGTTCATCCTGTGGATGTTGGCAACATGCCTTTGGTCGATCAATCCGTCGCAAACTTTGTACAAACTGGGTGTGCTGGGAATTTTTAGTCTGACGGCGATGATGCTGCCAAAACACTTTGGCTCGGACGATTGGGTGACCGTTCTCATCGCCACCTGTTTCAGTCTGATCATGTTGGGGTTCGTCGCCGAAATTTCACTCAATACGTTTGCTCCTTTCGCTGCCGCGTATCGATTTTCTGGGACGGTGCATCCCAACACGCAGGCGATTTACTCGACCGTTATCTGCTTAGCCGGTTCGCTCTATTTTGGGCGCGGGCCGAAACAGACGATGTGGGCAGTCTGTCTGATCGGTTTCGGAGTGTTCATCCTGTTGTTAACCAAATCGCGCACCTCGTTGGCTGGAATGGTGCTCGGTTTCGCAGCGGTCCAGGCGTTGCGTGCTCGCGGCGCCAAACGGGTTTTCCTGGTCGCCGGTGCGATCGGAGGACTGGCAGTCGCGTTGGTTGCGTTCACTTTGGTGGGAGCCCGAGCGCGCGGCAGTGTGGGAGAGGTTGCTTCGATGGGGCGGATGGAGCACACGTCAACGCTTAGCGGTCGGCTGCCGCTGTGGGAACATCTCTTGGTCGATGTCGGAAAGAATCCTGTCTTTGGCTATGGGTATCTGGCCTATTGGGACGCGGAAAGGATTGAAGAGTTGGGAGACATCTTTAGCTGGGAGATTCCCCACGGTCACAATTCCTATATCGACGTCATGCTGGATGGTGGAGTGATCGCTTTAGCGCTTTACTTGGCCTGGATGTTGGCAGCGGCGTTGCGTGGGTTTCGAGTCTACGAGCAAAGCCAGAATGTTGGTGCGGCGCTTCTTTTTGGGGTCGTCGTTGTCGCGTTCGTCAACGGATTTGGTGAATCGCTGTTCAAAATGCCAAATTTCCACCTGTTTATTCTCTGCAGTCTGATCGCCAATACCGTTTGGGGAGGGCCTGCCGGCCTGTCGGTCGCATCCGACGAAGCGGGTGAGGACGAAGATTGGATGCGGCCCAATGTGGTGCGGCGATCGAAAGTGAAGGTGTTGCAATGAGCTCACCTGAGAAAACGAAGACCGCTCGGGTATTGGTCGTGGGGCAAACGCCACCGCCTTACCACGGTCAGGGCATCATGTTAGAGCGGCTTGTGAAGGCCAAGATGAACTCGGTAACCAAACACCATGTCCGCATGGCGTTTTCGAGTGACATGGATCAAGTCGGCCGGTTTCGAGTCGGCAAGCTGTTGCATTTGATGTCGGTGGTGGCGCAGATTGTTTACCATCGCTTCGCGCAGCGACTCGAAATTCTTTACTATCCGCCGGCCGGACCGAATCGTATTCCGATGTGGCGTGATTTCGTGATCTTGGTTTGCACGCGTTGGTTATTCAAAAAGACGGTCTTTCATTTACAGGCAAGTGGAATTTCCGAGCTTTACGGTCGGATTGGTTGGCTCGAACGGTGGTTCTTCCGTCGTGCTTATTTTCGGCCTGATCTGGTCATTCGACTCTCCGAATTTGCGCTCGAAGATGGAAAGGCCTTGGAGGCGGTCGAAGAACTCATCATTCCCAATTGTGCTGATGATGAATTGGAAAAATTTGGTTCAGTGATGCAGGCGCGAGCTGCTCGCGATGCGACCGAACCGGTTCGGTTGCTCTACTTGGGGACCGTTTGTCGCTCGAAGGGAATCTTTGTGTTGCTTGATGCGTGTCGTCAGTTGGTCGTCGATCGCGTCAATTTCCATTTGGATGTCGTGGGAAGCTTCCAGCCGGCCAGTTTGGCAGCCGAAATTCACGCCGCCATCGCTGAGGGAAGCTTGCAGGATCATGTCACGTTGTGCGGTCAACTGACCGGTAGTGAGAAGTTTGCAAGATTTGCCGGCGCCGACCTCTTCTGTTTTCCGTCGCATTACGAATCGGAAGCGTTCCCTTGTGTCTTGGTGGAGGCGATGTCGTTCGAGCTGCCAACCGTTTCGACTCGTTGGCGCGGGATTCCTTCGATCGTTGAGGATGGCGAAACAGGCATCTTGGTGTCACCTCAAAACAGCTCCGAGCTGGCCGTGGCGCTGCAGCGGTTGTGCGGTGATCCGATGCTGAGGCAGCGCCTAGGGACGGCGGGCCGTGTGAAATTTGAGCGTGAATTCACGACCGAGCGGCACGTCGAGTTGATGGAATCTGCCCTGAGTTCGGTGGCCGAACCGGGGCCAAAACTAACCCCGATGGCGACTCGATCTGCCGCAGCCAAGGGTCAGGAAATGATGAGTGGATCGTAAACCGAGCCATTTGCTCCCCAGTGGAGTCAAGAGTTGTTAAGAATTAACTGTTACAAACAATAACAAAGTGGAATTTGTGAATTCCGAATTGGTCCGGAGTAGACTGGGTGTCGGCTCTGGAGTGATTCCATATTCGAGATCGGTGAGAAAAAGTGTCAAAATCGGGCGTTGCCATTATTACGGGCTCTGCGGGACTGATTGGTTCGGAAGCAGTCGGCCATTTTGTTGAAAAAGGATATGACGTTGTCGGTATCGACAACGACATGCGACGTGAATTCTTCGGCGACGAAGCGTCGACGAGTTGGAGTCGGGATCGTTTGATCGAAAAATTCGGTCCTCGGTATACGCACTACGATATTGACATTCGTGATGAAGCGGCGATCAACCGGTTGTTCACGCGCTACGGAAAGAACCTGTCGTTGATTCTTCACACGGCAGCTCAGCCTTCGCACGACTGGGCGGCCCGCGATCCTCACATGGATTTTTCGGTGAATGCGACCGGAACACTCAACCTGCTGCAGGCGACTCGATTGCAGGCACCGGACGCTGTTTTCATTTTCACCTCAACGAACAAAGTGTATGGCGATCGGCCGAATACGTTGCCACTTACCGAATTGGAAACTCGTTGGGAAATTGACGCCCAACACGAATTTAGCGACGGCATTTCGGAAGAGATGTCCATTGATCAGTGCATGCACAGTCTGTTTGGCGCATCGAAAGTCGCTGCTGATGTTCTGGTTCAAGAATATGGACGTTACTTTGACATGAGGACGGCTTGCTTCCGCGGTGGCTGCTTGACCGGCCCTGGCCATTCCGGGACGCAATTGCACGGGTTCCTTTCCTACCTCATGAAATGTGCCATGACCGGTTCGAACTACACCGTCTTCGGCTACCAGGGCAAGCAAGTTCGCGACAACATCCACAGCAACGACCTGGTGAGGGCGTTCGACGAGTTCGCGATGAATCCACGAGTGGCAGCGGTTTACAATATTGGTGGAGGGCGGCAGAGCAACTGTTCGATGGTGGAAGCGATTCAATTGTGCGAGCAGATCTCTGGCCAAGAAATGAAGTGGGAATATTCGGACGAGAACCGAGCTGGTGACCACATTTGGTGGATTAGTGACACGAGCCGTTTCGAAAAAGACTACCCGAACTGGTCACTCGAATTTGACGTCCCTCAAATTCTGCATCAAATTCACGATCAAAATGCCGAACGTTGGGAGAAGGCTGCGGCGCTATGATCCATCGCGGCAAACATAACCTTTTGGGGATCCTTGTCGACGCCATCGATTACGAAGCGGCGGTAAACAAGATCATCAGCAGCGCGAAGGCGTCGCGGCCATTCTCGGTGACGGCATTGGCCGTGCACGGACTCATGGTCGGGGCGATGGATAAGTCGCACCGACATCGATTGAATCGTTTTGATTTGGTCTGCCCCGACGGTCAACCAGTGCGGTGGGGAATCAATGCCTTGCATCGGACCGATTTGGCCGATCGCGTCTATGGCCCGACGCTGATGCTCAAGACTTGCCAAAAGGCCGAGCAAGAGGGGGTATCGGTTTTCTTGTTAGGAGGCGACGAGGCGCTGTTGAACCGGTTATCCGATGCGCTCCTAAAAAAATACCCGCAACTGAAAATCGCTGGCCGTCGGCCTTCGAAATTTCGCGAGCTCACGACATCGGAACGCTCCGAAATGATCACAGAGGTCCGCGAAAGTGGAGCTCAGATCTTATTCGTTGGGTTGGGATGTCCACGACAAGAAATCTTTGTCTACGAATGTTGCGAAGATTTTCAGATGCCATGCTTAGCCGTGGGCGCCGCTTTCGCGTTTCACGCAGGAGTGATGGCTCAGGCGCCGGCCTACATCCAAAAATACGGGTTGGAATGGCTCTTCCGCTTGCTGCACGAGCCGCGCCGGTTGTGGCGGCGCTATCTATTTCTCAACCCGGCGTTTGTCGCGCTGTTTCTACTGCAGTGGACTAAGATCCGGTGCCTCGACGTTAACGATACGCAAGAACCAACAAGCGAGCACGCCTACGGCTAACAAACCGTAGACGTGCGATTTTCCGATCCTAGCGTCCAATCGGTATGGTTGGAGCCGCGTTCTCGTCATGAACCGTCGCAATCGTAATGCAATTGTCAATGGCCGAGTTGGCGTCTTCGGCCGAGTCACAGAAGTCGAGTCGATCGAAGTAGTCCATACCGGCCGTCGAGGCCGAGTGTCCGCGGACTCCGTAAACCGTATATCCTTGATGCAGGTCTTGCACGGCGCCAGCGACATCGGATAGTTCGGAGATCACCGCGTCGCGTACTGCCGACATGCCGGCGATCAGGCCAATGACCATGATGGTCGCGATTAAAATGAGTTCGATCGAAACGATAAAACCAGCTTCGTCTTGCCATAGATTCATAGTTGCAAATTCCTTTGATGGGTGGGCCCTATCGGTACTTACCAATGACGGCTCAGCAGATGGCAGATGTTGTCGGTGAAACGTTTCGCCATCGATCGGCAATGACACCAAGTCGGGAGCAGTTTCAGGCGACAACAAACAGGTGGGATTTTGGGGTGGGGATTCCTTCCATTAAGAGTTGCCGCTAGCCGCTCGGCTGCAAGGGCAAACGACGACGATCCTTCAGTTTTCTACGTCGCTGCGGAGTGAATTCCGGATTGAGTGTCAAGGTTTACGCAACTGCTTACCTTGCTACCTCTTTTGGGCGTGAAGCATGCGGTTTGAGGAAAACATACTGTAGTCGGCGGTGGTTGGTTCCGACGGGCGCGATGGGCGGTCTTCCACTGCGCAGCCGGTTGAGGATGATGAGCGTGTCACTTGTGCCCCCACTTTGAAATGGGCGCACGTCGACCATCCGTTGCCGTATCATTGTTAGGATAGCGCATGCCAAACTTTTTGATTGCCAAAGTGAACGAGTTGCCATCCGTGGCGTGCCCTTGCGGGACGGCGCGGCGAGCGTTCCTTGACGACGTGGATCGGGTTGCGTCGTTGCACATCGTGGACATCCAGGCCGATGCGAAGGCTCACTATCACAAGCGGATGACCGAGTTGTACTACGTGCTGGAGGGGACTGGCCATCTCGAGTTGGACGGCGAGCTGCATCCGGTCGAACCGGGCTCGGCGGTGCTCATTAAACCCGGTTGTCGGCATCGGGCGGTTGGCGCCTTGAAAATTCTAAATGTCCCCGTGCCGGCTTTTGATCCGGCAGACGAATGGTTTGATGAACCGACAGAAGAAATGCGAACGCCGCATGAAGGATCGTAACACGGCGGATGACGGGTTGCGGAATTCCGCAGCTCTCATCATCAACGGTTGATCGCCAACGAGGGGAAGCGGATTACAGGCCCTCTTCGCGGAAGAGCTCGCTGATCGATTCGTCTTGATGGATGCGTTTGATGGCTTCGCCGAGGATTGGCGACACGCTGATGACTTCCAATTTGTCGATATGCTGTTCCTTTGGCAGCGTGATGGAGTCGGTCACCACCACGCCATCGATCGGGGCCGATTCCAGTCGTTCGATCGCTGGTCCGCAGAACACGGCGTGGGTTGCCGCGACGTAAATTTTGTCTGCCCCCGATTCTTTGACCAATTCTGCCGCTCCACAGATCGAACCGGCCGTGCTGATCATGTCGTCGAACATGATGGCGGTACGACCTTTGATGGGGCCACCGATTAAATTCTCTTGGCTGGTTTGATCGGCGCTGCTGCGTCGCTTATCAACGATCGCCAGATCGCCACCGATGCGTTTGGCATGTCCGACGGCTCGCTTGATGCTGCCTTCGTCAGGGCTGACGATGACCAGGTCTTCTGGTTTAAAGCCCTTACTGCGGAAGTAGCGGTTGAGGACTGGGGCGGCGTAAATGTGATCGACCGGGACGTCGAAGAATCCTTGGATTTGGGCCGCATGGAGGTCCATGGTCAGCGCACGATCGGCGCCGGCCCGCGTAATCAGATTGGCAACCAACTTGGCCGTAATGGGGACTCGTCCTTCGTCTTTACGGTCTTGCCGTGCGTAGCCGTAGTACGGCAAGACGGCTGTGATGCGAGCCGCACTCGCGCGACGACAGCTGTCGATCATGATCAACAGCTCCATCAGGTTCTTATTGACGGGCGGGCAGGTCGATTGGATGAGGTACACGTCGCGGCCACGGACGTCCTCTTCAATCTTGCATTGGATCTCGCCGTCGGGAAAATCGGCAAGCGAAATTCGTCCCAGTCGTAGATTGAGGAAGTCGCAGATTTTGTCGGCGAGCGGAATGTTGGCTCGCCCGCTGAATATTTTTAGCTCTTGCATTGCTGCTTTCGCATTTCCTCTTCGGCAACTTTGAGTTGTGCCAGATTGTTGATGCTGAGCGCTTCGCAAGGTTTTAAGCAAGCGAGCGCCATGACTTCGTGGCCTGCCGATTTTAAGATCCCGGGCACGTCGGTGATGTAGAGTTCGCCCTGGCTGTTGTTGTCTTGCAACTGATCAAGTGCCGGCAACAGTTTTTCGCAATCGAAGATGTACGTGCTCATGTTCACTTCGTTGATCTGTTTCTGCTCATCACTCGCATCCTTGTCTTCGACGATGGCAACGAATTGGCCGTCGTCGTCCCGGACGATGCGGCCGAGTCCGGTCGGGTCGTCGCATAGCAGGGTGCCCATTGCACAGGCCGGCTGCTCTTTTTCAAAGAGCGACAGCAGTTCGGTCAGTGAGGAAGTCTGTGTCAGCGGTGAATCGCCAGTCACCACGAGCACGGCACCTTGGAAGTTGGCCAGCTGGTCGCGGCACATTTGCACCGCGTGACCGGTCCCTTTTTGCTCCGACTGGAGTGCGAAGGAAACATTGCTCCGATCCGAAAGCGCTGCTTTGACTTGGTCCGCTTTGTAGCCGACAACGACGATCGACTTATCGATACCGGCCGATTCCACGGCATCCAAGACATAATCCACCAAAGGTCGACCGCAGGCGGGCACGAGCACTTTGGGGATGTCCATTTCCATTCGCGTCCCTTTGCCGGCGGCAAGGACGATCGCCAAACGATTGCTCATACTAGGCTCCGCAAGAATTATCCCCGAACCACTATCTTGCCACGGCTGTCACCTTGGTTGAAGGGGATGCGATATTGGTTATCGCGTGGCCGCTGGAGGGGCTATTTCTGAGGTCGAGCCCAACCTTCACCACGGGGAACTCAGTTGCTTCAACCGCCTCCGACACCGTAGAATGCGTGATTCGTTCCCATCAGATGGCGGTCGCTGGGGCGGATACCTAGGTGAATAGCCTGAATTGTCTGATTCGTCTCATATATCGAAGATTTGAAACTCTCCTCAACGCCGCCAGAGAACCACCCGTGGAAGAAGCAATACAGAAAGCCGATGTGCTGATCGAGGCCTTAGGCTGGATTCGCCGGTTTCGAGACAAAGTGACCGTCATTAAATTGGGTGGCAGTGTGATGGAGGATGCCGATGCGCTCCGCCACGTACTCGTCGATATCGTTTTCATGGAAACGGTCGGAATGCGTCCCGTGGTGGTGCACGGTGGTGGAGCCGCTATCTCCCGCGCGGTCACAGAGGCCGGACTGGAAGCGAAATTTGTTCAAGGTCGACGCGTCACGGACGATGCAACACTGGCCATCGTTGAGCGAGTCTTGGCGGGCGAGGTGAATCACAAGATCACGTCTCTGATTGAAGAGCTCGAAGGGCGGGCGATGTCGCTCAATTTCGATTCGACGAACGTGCTCTACGGCCAACAACTTCAGATCGAAGACGAAACTGGGAAGCTGGCCGACCTGGGTTGGGTCGGAACCGTGACGCGGGTCGATCGTACCGTGATCGAGAATCTCTGCTATGCCGGACAGATTCCAGTGATTCCATCGATGTGCGTGTTAGAGAATGGGACCGACGCTGGTCTCGAGCAACGATTGAACGTGAATGCCGATACGGCTGCCACCGCGGTGGCGCAAGCTTTGGGGGCCGACAAGCTCGTTTACCTCAGCGACGTGAATGGCGTCCGAACCGACAAGGACGATCCCGAGTCTCTCGTTCATACGTTGACGGTGGGTGAGGCCCAGCAATTGATCAAGCAGGGGAAGATTGGCGCCGGGATGATCCCGAAGGTCGAGGCCTGCATCGAGACGCTTGAAAAGGGCGTGGGCAAGGTGCACATCATTGACGGCCGGTTGCGACATTCGTTGCTGTTGGAAATTTATACGAATCAGGGCGTCGGTACGGAAATTCTGGCCGGCGAAGCGGTCGCCCGCTAATTCCAATCTTCCGCCCGGTCCATGGGTGTCGAAAATTAAGAGAGCCAAGCCATGCGAAGTGAAACCATGAACACGGAAGCGATCATCGGCCTATTCGACGATTATGTGGTGCCGAATTACACGCGCTACCCGATCAGTCTGGTGCGAGGCGAAGGATCGCAGGTTTGGGATGCTGAGGGGAAGCGCTATCTTGATCTGTTTCCCGGTTGGGGCTGTAACCTGCTGGGCCACTGCCCCCCGCGAGTCGTCCAAGCCGTGCAAGAGCAGGTGGCTGCCTTGATTCACGTGCCGAATACGTGGCACATTGAATCGCAAGGTTTGTGGGCGAAGAAGCTCTCGGAATGTAGTTTCGGCGGCAAGGCGTTTTTCTGTAACAGCGGCACCGAAGCGAACGAAGCGGCCATCAAACTGGCTCGGCTCCACCACGGCCCGGATCGTTACAAGATCATCACCTTCCAGCGCGGATTTCACGGTCGCACATTTGGTGCCACGACGGCGACGGCTCAGCCCAAATATCACGAAGGGATCGGCCCACTCATGGCCGGCTTCAACTACGCCCCCTTCGGCGATCTTAACGCGGTCCAAGAGCTGATCGACGACAAGACCGCGGCGATCATGATCGAACCGATCCAAGGTGAAGGTGGCGTGAACATTCCGCCGGACGGTTTCTTGGCCGGTTTGCGATCGCTATGTGATGAACACGACCTGCTGCTGATCTTCGACGAAGTGCAGTCTGGTTGTGGGCGGACGGGCGAGTGGTTCGCCTATCAAAACTTCGACGTTACGCCCGATGTCATGACGTTGGCGAAAGCGGTCTGTGGTGGAGTTGCCGGTGGCGCGATGCTGACGACCGCCGAGATTGCCCCCAGCCTACGGCCCGGCATGCACGCGGCCACTTTCGGTGGTAACCCTTTAGCAGCACGAGCCGGTATCGCCACCATCGAGACGATCGAACAAGAAGGGCTGCTCGCTCAGGCGACAAAACTCGCCGACCTATTTCGCACGAAATTCGAGGCTCTCGCGGAAGAACTCGATTGGATTCGCGAAGTCCGCGTGCTGGGCATGATGATGGGGCTCGAATTGTCCATCGAAGGTTCCGAGATCGTACAAAAGTGCATGGATCGCGGATTGCTGATCAACTGCACGCAGCAAACAGTGATCCGGCTATTGCCGGCGTTGAATTTGACTCAAGCCGAAGCCGAAGAGGGGATTGAAATTCTCTCGGACGTCTTACGCCAAGTCACGGTGTAATTCGACCTTTGTGTTTCTTCCCACTGTTCTTCCCTTCGATTGATTGAACGCATGCGACACTTCCTCACGCTCTTTGACCTGTCTGCGAACGAACTTGCCCAGTTACTTGAGACAGCGGTTGACCTCAAAACGAAGCTGAAAGCCGGCCTGCGTGAGCCGCTTTTCGCCGGTCACATGATTGGCCTTTTGTTTGAAAAGCAATCGTTGCGGACTCGGGTCAGCTTCGAAGCGGCGATCGCTCACTTGGGCGGCAATGCGCTCTACCTCGGCACCGATGCCGGTTGGGGGAAACGAGAGTCGTTGGAAGATTTTTCCCGAGTCCTCACCAGCTACGTCGACGCGGTCGTTTATCGAGGGAAGGATCATGGTCTGTTGGAGCAGTTCGCTGCTCATGCGAATTGTCCCGTCATCAACGGATTGACCAACACCTCGCATCCCTGCCAAGCGATGGGCGATCTGCTGACGCTTCGTGAAGTGAGGGGCGAGTTGGCAGGCCAGAAAGTGGTCTTCGTCGGCGATGGCAACAATGTGGCTCATAGCCTGGCACTCGGCTGTGCGATGGTCGGTGCCAAGTTTGTCCTCGCGACGCCGGACGAATATCAATTGGCCGAGAGTTATCTCGCAACGATTCTCGCCGCGTACCCGCACGCTCAGATCGAACAATCGAGCGATCCCCACGCCGCCGTGGCCGGGGCGGATGCGATCTATACCGACGTGTGGGCCAGCATGGGGCAAGAGGCAGAAACGGCGGCCAGGAAAAAGGCGTTTGCGCCCTATCAGGTGAACGCCGATCTGATGTCTGCGGCAGGCGAGCAAGCCCTCTTCATGCATTGCCTGCCTGCCAAGCGGGGTGAAGAAGTGACCGACGAAGTGATCGATTCCGCCGCAAGCGTTGTCGTGCAGCAGGCCGAAAATCGCATGCATGCGCAGAAAGCGATTCTGGTGTGGCTATTCAATCATCGCTAGTTTCTGTTGCGATGACTACGGTCGAATGGAGATAACGCCTTGGGCGGCGTTGGTGAGAATGCGCGTCAGCAATTCGTTAGGTGTTTGCCGTAGAATCAACGCGTCGCCCGGCAGGACTCGGGCGGACGAACCGGGCCCCCGCATGTTGATGCGCGTCGCCGACTGTTGACCGCCGCGTGCATGACGCACGACGTACAAGTCAGACGCTCCGAAGGGGCTTTGTCCGAGGGAACCGCCCGACATGGCGACCGCTTGAGCCACGGTCAGACCCCCCTTCGGAATCGGCAGTCGATTCGCCGGCAGCCGGCCGCCCGTGTAGAAAAAATCGACCGGCGCCGACTTCGATTCGATGACAGCTCCGTTGGGCAACTGAGCGTCACGTCGGTGACGTCGACGCCCCGAGTGATGAAGTGTGAGGATTTCTGCATCGAGGTCGATGGCGGCTCCTGCTTTTCCCAACACCGTGAGACGGTCGGCCTGATCGGCGGGCAACGTGACGGAAGTCACCAATTTGCGAGGCGTGCGATAGGCCGAATAGGCCAGATTGGGCGACGCCAATGTGGCCGGGTGGAGCGGTTCGTCATGAATCACCGTCATCGAGACCGTTCGCTTCCTCATCAGTGAGACCATAACCTGGTTTTTGCGATTCAGCATTTTCTTGTCGCGGTAGATGCGCGAAATCTTCTTCTGCGCTTCGGCGACCGTCAAACCGCGCACCAAGATCGGATCGATCAGTGGTAAATTCACGGTACCATCGGCCCGGACCGGAACTGGGTACCCCAGGGAAGGTGCCACATCGTCGCCGTACCGAGACGGCATGTGAACCGGAGCTGTCGTGAAGTTGCCCAAGATGCCGTCCACAATGATGGCCAACAGATCGCCTCCATCTAATCGGTATTCGGCACTGCGAGGATGGCGGTCGACTCTACCGTCGCCGTCGAATCTCGCAGGGGGCCGATCGGTGGGGCGAGCCAGGGCCGTTCGATACGACGTTTGGTTCGATACGGGACGATAGACTCGCGTTGGACGATACGCTTGAGCCACGGATAGATTCGGCAAGAGCCCGGCCAACAGCAACGATTTCAGGAGCCTTTGGGTTGTCAGTGTTTGTGTTCTAAAACGCAGCATGAAAATAGTGCTCGGAGAAACGAATCGGCCCTGTTCCATTCAATTCAAAAGCGGTAACCTCGTCAAACTTCTGGTTCCGAGGGCCAGATGCCGCGGAAATTCCAACTGCCGGGACGCCAATCATGCCGAAGATCACGCCGAATTACATGGAACTGAAGGCGACCGACTTGTCGCAGAGCAAGACATTCTATGAACAGGCATTCGGATTTGCCTTCACCGACTACGGTCCCGAGTACGCGGCGGTCGAAGGGGGGCCGGTGCAAATCGGCATCGCCCGTGGTGCAGAACCGGCCGTCCCGATGCCGACTTTTGAAACGGACGATTTGGAAGCGGCACTGGCATCGGTGACGGCTGCCGATGGAAAAATCGTCCAAGAGATTTTTGCTTTCCCGGGAGGTCGTCGTTTTGAGTGCCTCGATCCGTCGGGGAATCGGCTGGCGATTTATCAAGCCGATTGAACTGGCCGGGAAGTGCCCGGTGGCGCTCTTGAACGTTGCTTCCTAGAGTTCGTTGGTTGAGTGCCGTTTTCGTTACACTGCTGAGAAATGAGGTCAAAAATGGCTCGCCCAGATGGACGCCAAGTGGACGATCTTCGTCCGTTAACGATCGAGCGCAACTATGTTTCGGCCGCTCCCGGGAGCGTGCTGATCTCGGCCGGCGATACAACCGTACTGTGCACGGCCAGTTTGGAAACTCGCGTGCCGCCATGGTTGGAAGGGAAGGGCAAAGGTTGGATCACGGCCGAATACAACATGCTGCCCGGCAGTACCAGTCCCCGCAAACAACGCGATCGCAAGAAGGTGGACGGACGGACGACCGAGATTCAACGTCTGATAGGGCGTAGCCTACGTGCGGTCGCCGACTTGGAAGCGCTGGGCGAGCAGATGATCACTGTCGATTGCGATGTGTTGCGTGCTGACGGTGGCACACGCACGTTGTCCATCACCGGTGGGTTGATTGCGCTCGTCGATGCGATCCATTCGATCAAGAGCGAACTTCCCGATCCGGCCAAGTATCCCTTGCGAGACAATGTGGCAGCCATCAGCGTCGGCATTTGCGATGGAACGGCAGTGCTCGACTTGCCTTATGTGGAAGATGTCAGCGCCGATGTCGATATGAACGTCGTGATGACGGGCGGTGCGCAATACATCGAAGTGCAGGGGACTGGCGAAGAGGCTACCTTCAGCGATGAGCAATTGATGGAATTGCTGCGGCTGGCGAAAATTGGCGTGGCCAAGCTGACCGCGGCGCAGAAAGAAGCGCTCGGTAGCATTTGGCCGTTTGCTTAGGATCGCTTTCTGTTGGTGTCGTTCCAGGGCGGGTGTCGTGAAAGGGTCGGGAGTCTTTTTCGGTCAGCTCGTTTTCGATTGGGAACCACGTATGGCGAAAAAGACTCCCGACCCTCTGGTGCGACGATTCGATTTTGCTTATTCGGTCGATACACTCACGAGTAATTTCTCGACGCGGTCTGAGTATTCGACTTTGGTCGAGTAGCTTTTGAATGCTCCGCGCGATGTGTAGACATCGGTCCATTTCTTTTCGCCGGGTGAAAAGCCGCTGGTCGGTTCGCCGAACAACTCGTGAATCTTGGCTTGGCTAACCGTGTTATCACCATCCTCAGACGGCGTAACCAACATCGTGGAAATGGCGTCGTAGATCTGCTTTGTCTTGCTGCGAGCCCGCACGTCGACAACTTTGAGCAGGACAAAAACGAGTAGGACCAGGCCGAGAACGATGCGCAGGATATTCTTCGATGTTGATTTGGACATTTCGTCTTCCAGGCGTGGCGGAATCTAAGGGGTGACGGGGGCGGCCGGCGTGTCGCTAAATTGGTTGGTGAAAACGGACGAAGGCACAAACGGTATGTCGCTCGGTTTGAGCAATTGCAGCTCCGTCAATTGCCCGTTCAGCGTGTGCCAGCGTTCGGCGGTCATGTTGCCAAAGCGAGTACGGGCGTGTTCATCCATCGTAAACGAATCGGCGGAGGTTGCCGAACTGGCCAGTGATGCAAAACACAATTGACGCAGACCGGGGATGGCTGACTCTAAACTGGCGAGGTCGATTTCCGGATTCAAGCGATGGATTTCTGCGTTGGCTCGGCTCGGATCCGACAAGTAATTTAGCCAACCAGCTTTCGTCGCCTGCACGAAGCGGCGCACGACCTCGGGTCGATCTTCGATCAGTTTCCGGCCGGTCATCACGATGCCGGCGTACGGGTTGAATCCGAGTTCCGAAACCATCAGAACTTGCGGGTCGGAACCCCTTTGCCTGGCGACGACCGGTTCGCTGAAGACGTATCCTTGCTGAGCAAACGAATCGTCGACCATGAATTTGGCGATGTTGCCGGCGTAGCTCACGATCCGCACGTTATCGAGCGGCAGTTTCAACTTGAGAAATTGTGCGAACGCGTTTCCTTCTCCCATCGCCAGGGTGACTCCCTGAAGTTCTTCCAGCGACTGAATGCCGGACGATTCGTGCACCATGATGCACCGCGGGTTGTCTTGCATGACCGCCAGCACGGCCACGACGTCGGCTCCTTCTTGTCTCGCCAACAGCAATTGGTCGGCATTGCCCAGGCCAAACTCGACACGCCCCATCGCCAGTTTGGGCAGCACGGCCGCGTCGGGACCACCAATCTTGATTTCGACATCGAGTCCGGCTTGTTCGTATTCGCCGGAGAGCAGCGCTTCGTAGTAACCGGCAAATTGGGCGTCCGGAAGCCAGTTCAACTGCAGACGAATTTTTGGCGGTCCGTCGGTCGTTTCTGGAGCTGGCGCCTGGCATCCCGTTAGCAACACGAAGAGCCCGATCGCGACTGTCCGCCTTCTTGCACCTTGGCGGTTCCCATTCGTTTTCCATTGACACATCCGAGTCTACCCCTCATTCGCCGCTACGTTTCATCGATTCCCGGTTCGCACCAGTAGAGCAAACCTTTCTGCCCGACGAAACTGACGATCGCGAACATGGCCACGCCGAGCAGCGTGCTCGCCCCGATCGCGGCAAAAAGAAATGCCATGTTAAAGCGGTCCTTCGCTACGAAGATCAGATAGCCAAGCCCCGGATGATCGACACCGACCCCGGCGAAAAATTCGCCGACGATCGCACCCAACACGGCGGCTCCGCTGGCAATCTTCGCACCGGTGACCAAACTCGGCAGCGAATGGGGCAGTTGAAGCTTCAGCAATCGTTGCCAACGGCTGGCTCCGTTGAGACGAAACAACTCCTGGAGGCCGCGTGGAATCGATGTCATCCCGGCCGTCGCGTTCGTGATCATCGGAAACAGGCTGATGATCGTGGCGATCACCACGACGGACCAGAATCCTTCGCCGAGCCAAACGACGATCACCGGTGCGATCGCCACGATGGGAACCGTTTGCAGGCAGATGGCGTATGGAAAAAGGCTGGTGCGCACTAGTCGCGATTGGGAAAACAGCATTCCAATCAGCGTGCCACCAAGGACGCTAAAGGCAAAACCGGTGACTGCAGCGGAAGCCGTCTGCCAGGTTGCGGAAAGAAGCTGCGGGAAGTTTTCTTGAGCGGCCAAGGCGACCCGCGAAGGTGTCGGTAACAGCAGCGCCGGAATTTCCCAGGCCCGTACTGCGAATTCCCAAACGGCCAGCATCCCGGCAAGCACAGCGAGCGGCAATCCGATCCGAGCGATCCATCCCTTCATCGTGACGTCTCCGTTTGTGCCGAGGCGCGAAGTGCCTGACTGACGGTTCCTACCACGGCCGCGTATTCGGCCGTTCCGCGCAGCGACACATCGCGAGGGTAGGGCAGGGGCACGGCGATGTCGGCAGCAATCCGGCCCGGCGCGGGGCTCATGACGAGGACTCGTTGACTCAATAAGACGGCTTCACCCACGTTGTGCGTCACAAAAAGCGTCGTCCAAGCCTGTTGTTGCCAAAGCCGGACAAGCTCTTCATTTAACTGTCCCCGCAGCAGATCATCCAAGGCGGCAAATGGCTCGTCGAGCAGCATGATCTTGGGGTCGGTCACCAAAGCACGTGCAATCGAGACTCGCATTTGCATTCCGCCGGAAAGCATCCGCGGAAGCTTGCTCATATCGGTTGAGGTTAGGCCGACAAGTTGTCGAGCTTGATCGACCGCCTGTTCGATCTTTGACGCCGGTTGCTGCTGTAACTCAAGCGGCAAGCCGATGTTGGCGGCGGCGGTGCGCCACGGTAGCAACGTTGGTTGTTGAAAGACGAACCCAGCACTCGATGGTTGCTGAGTTGCATCGACCTGTAAGTTGCCACCTGTTGGAGTTTCTAAACCGGCGACCAATCGCAGCAGCGAAGATTTACCACACCCAGATGGACCAACGATCGAAACGAACTCACCCTGGCCAACGTTGAGGTCGACTCTTTCCAAAGCCGCGTGTTGCTCATCAAAGACGAGCGAGACATCGATGGCCGTGATGGCGGAACGCGTCGTGTTGGAGTGAGGGCTGCTCATCCAGAGCAGCCTATCGAATTCGTGCCGACGACTGAATGAGGCATCCCGCGCTAAAACTCGCCTCAAACCGTCCGTTCGGAACCTAAAAACCTAAACGTCCACGCCGCCGATTTTCGTTGGGGAAGGTGCTACCAGGCGGAAAAACCGGCATATATTGCGCCGTTTTACACTCTTGGAGTCACAATCTGGATCGCTTGTGGACGCTGGCATGTCGGGCGGATATTCTGGAACTTTGCGGGGCGATCATGCTTGGCGCTATTCGTCATAGCAAGATCTATCGAACTTCAAAGCTAAATCACAGGTCGGCGAAAAGTATGTCAGAAGATTTACGACAAGATGGACGTGAACGACGCGAGGAATCGTGGCAAGAATATCGACCAGTCGCGGCCCGTCCCGACTGGTGGAGTCGACTGATGTCGTTTGGTGCGATGCTTCTTGCGGGCGCCGCACTTCTGCATTCGATGGGTGGACTTTCGGCGTTGTCGAGCGTGGCAAACAATGCGGCCAAGAATTTGGATAACGGCATGGGGGCAGTCTCAAACGGCGTCGCAGGCGTAACGGATGCCGGTCGCGACATGTTGGCGGGCAGTCAAGGAAATCCAAGCAATGATGAATCGCTTGGAGATATTGGGCAGCCGTCACCAGTTGGCTCAGACGGGCCCTCCGGTGCCGATGCGACGATGGCAAATGCGGATCAAGAGTCAACCGTTGCCGAGGACAAGATGGGCGACGTGAACGATCTGTTTGATGAGCCGCTCGATGCGAATCGCGCTGTTGCTGATGATTCCGTTTCCGATGGAACCGATTCGATCGACGATCCGGTGATTGAGCTGGACATGCTCGATCGCAATCCTGACCTACGAATCGTTCGGACCGTACTTCGTCCAACGAGTGAAACAGCAACGGCGGTCGTGACGATTCGGAATACGGGTGACGGCGAAGCGGTCGTGACCGATGCGATCTTCATGCCGACAGAAGTTGTTGAACTGCCATTTGAGGTTTCTCAAGGAAGCGTCGGGACAAGTACGGCCGACCGCTTGGTTGTCGCTTTCAATAAGAACGACAATCAGGCTTCCCAGGCAGGGCGACATGCCGATTACGAACGAAAATTACTCGATCCGTTTACGATTCCCGCTGGCGAAACGGTCGAGGTTCGCATTGCCATCACGGACAAAGAGTTCATCGGCTATGGATTTGAAGGGGACATGCGACTGATTTTCAATGAAGATGAAAAGTTAGAAGTCAGCGGCGTGACCATCGCGTTCGTCGAATAGAAGCGAGCGGTAAGACATTCTCCGCACGGCCCGATCGGGGCCGTGCTTTTTTTGTGCCCCACGTGAAGCTAAACCATCACCGTGTTGGCTCGGATAATGACGAAGATGGCGAGGAGGAAATAGGTGGCCCGCATTTGTCGCTGTCTCGGTTCGCATTGGGCGGCTCCCATGGCACAAAACAGACAGCCAAACCCAACCACGGGCACGAAGAAGTAAGTCGTGGCAGTGAACGCCATCAGAGCGATATCTTTGATCTTCTTCGAGATCGAAAACTGGGGAAGCAGGAAGCAGGCGGCGACCACGGCCTCGATGGCGATCGTCCAGCCGGTCATCGATGTCGACAGCCAACCGAGTAGCGGACTGCAAGCGATTTCTGTCGAGTACGCAGTGCCCGTGTCTAGCTGCTGATACAGCGCCGCCGCCGTTTGGTCGTTGCCTGCTTGGTCGGCAACAAGCCCCAGCATCGAGGTGATTCCGGAACTGAAACGGGGATCGAACAACAGGTTGTAAAGTGTCACCGACCCGTCGACGAAGTCGGGGCTGGTGATCTTCCAAAAGCAACCGAAGGCGAACGTGAGACCAATCAACAACCGAGCGTTTTGTTTCAACGTCGCGTACGATTCTCTTCCCATCAGCGACAATCCCATCGCGATGCACCAATAATTGATCAGGTAACAGTGGTCTTCGTGCCGCTCCCAACGCAGAACCAACTGCGGCCACCAGCTGACAGCCAGGAAGAGCCAGAACCAGGGCGATCGTCGCATGGTTGGAAAGAATGTGACTGCGAATAAAGTGACCCCAGCGAAAACTCGCATGTCGGCCGAAACGAACAATAGGCAGAACGCTGTGAGCAGCGCGACTAAATCGAACGAGTCCACATCGAGTGTTGTGCCGAGGCGTGGGAAGGCATGTTTCATGGTGTGCCCCTTCGATGCGACGATTGGAGCACAGCGGTGCTGCTAGACGGAGCCTGATGTGTAGAACTGGCTGGCCGTGCGGCTTGCGCGGTCCATTGTGGCCCCCGCAAAACCGACAACGTTCTTGTGCCCGCTTCAAAGCGAGTTCGCCACATGTCGATGCGAACCGATGTCGTGGAGGGCCATTTTCGAGTTGCCTCCCCGAGCAGGTTTTGGGCCAGCTTCTGCAGTTGGTGTTGCGTGGGCAAGGCGCGGGCTCTTAACGAAACACTTTCCGGAACAAGTAGCGACTTCTCACCTTCGTCAGTCACTGCGATGCAGCGGACATGTCGTGTTCCGTGGTATTCGACTGTGGAGAACATTCCAAATCCACAGCCCGTTCCCCAGGCCGAACGCTCGATCGTTCGATTTTGGTAGAGGTGATGGCTGGCCACGATGATCAAAACAATCGAAGCGAGGCTGCGGCGAAGGAAACGAGGCGTGTGCATACGAAAAGGTACATCATGCCCGACGATTTGTAGGGAAATCCGTGCGATGTTCGCATGGGTGGCGGCGTTTGATCGCCATCCTGTATCGCTTGATCAGATCGTACCTCGGTCGCAATTTTTGTTAATGTTGGTGACGAGGCCTCGCCAGGAGCGACTGGCCTCAGGCGTCAGGCGACGACGCTCGATCTGACGTTTATCTCGGGTAAGATGGGAGCACCCGAATTTCCCGCCGGAGCATCCCATGAATCGTCGCCGCGTGTTGTCCTCACAGATTTGCTGTTTGCTCGTCTGTTTCATTGTCTCGATCGCCGATGCGCCGCACGAATGCATGGCTGCCGATCGCATCTACGGCGACCATTTGGTCTACGCTCGCACCGGCGTCACGGGCTTTAACCTGCCCAGCTTCAGCAGTTTGGCTTCGCCCACGTTAAGCATCAACGATGCGCGTGATCTGACGATTGGCGTGAATGTGGTTGGCGGTTCGCCGAATCCGGGGATTTTCTACGGCCGATGGAACGAAGGCAGCGTCACGGGCGGTATCGTTGCCAGTGCAAGTGACACGATCGCGGGCGATCCCCGGCTGAACCAAGCAGGTGATGCGGTTTACACGGTCGGGTTCGACAGCGACCCATTCGTATTGGACGGCGATCAGCTGGTGTCGAACGCGATCAACTATCCACTCGGTGTGACCGGTTCGAGCAATCTGGCGTTAACAGACTTGGGCATGCTGGGTGGGCGACTGCGCTTTGGATTCAGTGGCGATGTGCTGGGTGTGTTTGCTCAGCAGAGCAGCGGGTTACCAGGGTTGGCGTTGTACGCCGCCGATAACGGGATCGATGCGTCGAGTCCCTACTCTTTTCTCTACACGCCGGATACCAGTAGTACCGGCGGGCCCATCGGTGGCCCTGTCGGCACGCCAAGAATCGCCTCGAAGGTCTCTACCAACGCGGGGTTTGATTTCGAAGAGATTCGGATCTTTGACGCGGACAATACTTCTCGTTTGGTCGCGACCGAGACCAAATCAGATCCGCTGTCTCCCTTCAGTGAACTGGTCACCAATAGCGTCTCGATCAGCAACAACGGTCGTTACGTCGCTTTCCAAGCGACCGACACTGACGGTGTGTCGGGCATCTATCGATTCGACGATCACTTGGGGACGACAGACCGCATTGCCAGCGTTGGCACAGGCGGTGTCGGGACCATCGATATCTTTGGTCCCGATGTGAATGATCATGGCCTCGTCGTCTTTCGTGGAGATGATGCATTTGGCAGCAGCAGCGTCTTTGTGGGAAGAGGAAGCGATCTGACTCGAGTCGGCGGCGAAGGAGACGAGGTCATGACCGACCTCGGGCTACGGAGGTTGGGACGCCGTGACATGGATTTCAGCCAGAGTGGCGCTCCCAGGATCAATTCGCGGGGGGACGTCGGTTTCATTTTTCAGTATTTCGATCCGGCCGATCCTGGTTCAGTCGCGGATGGGAGTCTGGCCATGCTGGCTCCAGCCTTTTTATCCGGTGACTTTGGAGATGGCGTGTTTGGTTGTCCCGATATCGATGGGTTGATTGCTGCAATCGTGGACGGCGGAACTGATTTGGCATTCGACCTGAATCTTGACGGGATCGTCGATTTGGCCGACCGAGATGTCTGGTTGGCTCAAGCTGGTCACGCGAACAGCGCTTCGGGCGAAGCCTTGTTGTTGGGCGATGCCAATCTGGACGGAACCGTGGACGGGCTCGACTTCCTCGTCTGGAACGCGAACAAGTTTTCAACGACGGGAGCCTGGTGTGAAGCCGATTTCAACGCCGACGGCATCACCGACGGTGCCGACTTTCTGATCTGGAACGCGAATAAATTCATGACCGCGGACAGTCTTGACGCTGTGCCCGAGCCGAGTTCATTCTTGGCATGGGCACTGGTTTCCTGTTTTTTCTGGCGGGCAGCATCGAGGCGTTAAGTCGAGTTTGCCTCGGCCCCATCGGCCATCGGATTTTCGTATACTTGGGAAGTCGAAGTCGCCAACGATCAGCGGTGGTTTCGTCCAACGAACGTAGCGCCTGTAGCTCAGGGGATAGAGCAACGGTTTCCTAAACCGTAGGTCGGAGGTTCAAATCCTCTCAGGCGTACTCATGCTATACTCGATCGTGGTCCACGACGGTTCCATCGAATCGTCACCGCCGCAAGGCGCGGCCGTCTGTTGGGGCTCAAACCGATATGAATGCGTCGTCGGTCGTCGTCGGTCGGGCTGGCGTCGGCAACGCCTCATGAATTCCCCAGCGCGGTCGATTGACCGCCCGCGTCTGAGGGTAGGCTCGGCGATGTGACGGACACGAGACTGGATGGCGGCGGCTCACGATTGGACCGCGGCCAGGGCCTCGCTATAACTGAATCGCTGACCGTAACCAGCAGCATGGCATCTCCAGAGAGAACACCTTCATGATCTATCCGTTCGTCCCTCGACTGCGATCCGTTGCTTTGGCAGTCTTGTTTGCATCGTGCAGCTTTTTGGCGATGCCGGCGCTGGCTGAAACGTCTACGAGCGGGCTCTTGGCGGGAGAAGTCGTCGAGCGTATCAAAGCCAATTTGGGCGTCCCCTGGAAGGTGGGAGAGGACGGGTTCAAGACGGGCGATGATGCGTCCGTCATCCGCGGCGTCACCGTGACGTTGTTTCCCACTTACGAAGTATTGCAACAAGCTGCCCGCAGCGGAAACAACTTGATTGTTTGCCACGAACCGCTGTTTTATACCGGTGTCGCAGACGAAGGTGCAGAATCGGACCCCGTTTTGCTGGCGAAACGTCAGTTGATCGAAGAGGCACAATTGGTCGTCTATCGGTTTCATGACAATATTCACCGGATGCAACCGGACGGCATTCATCGAGGGCTGGTCGAGCAATTGCAATGGTCCCCATTCTTGGAGGGTGAAAAGGAGACCAATGAACGTTTTGTCATGCCGGAAGCAACGGTTGGCGAATTTGCGGCTCGGCTGGCCAAGCAGCTGGATACCGATTCGATCCGAGTCCTTGGTCGACCCTCGATGCGCTTCACCAATGTCGGCTTATCGGCCGGTGCTTGCTGGTCGAAAGACCAGATCAAACTGCTGCGACGTGATGATGTCCAAGTGCTCGTTATCGGCGAGTCACGCGAATGGCAAACGGTCGAATATGTCCGAGACGCCATCGACAGCGGCCAAGAAAAGGCGCTGGTGATACTCGGTCATGCCGTTTCCGAGGAAGCCGGCATGAAATGGTGCGCCGACTGGCTCAAGTCGTTCATTAACAAAGTTCCCGTAGCGCACGTTCCGTCTGGCGAACCTTATTGGACGCCCGCTCCCTCGCGAGATCGTTAAAAGAATCGAGCAAGACCGAAAGAGTGCATCTGGTCAACCCAGCTTCGAGCTCGTCGAGATGAACTCGCAGCCGATCTGGTGGTAGTAGCCGATTTCGTTTTGATAAACGACCCTTGCGACGGCTCGGCGTTCTTCGCCGACGTGCGGTTTAAGCGTCAGCATTACGTACTGTCGGCCGATCGGGCTGTAGGAGACGATACCGATGCCTTTGATCGAAACGTCTCGAGTGATTGCCTGACAGCTGTAGCCGATCGGTTGTAGTTGGTCGTCGAGGAGTGTGATTTCGACAGGGATCGTCACGTTGAATCGTTTGGTTACGCGGCGGTCGCCTGCGAAGCGGTGCGGTTCATCTAACAAGTAGGCCGCACGCAGGTTGTGTACGAGTTCGTTTAACTGTTCTCTTGTCGCGGAGAAAGAAGGATCGAGATCGGAAATCAACATGGAAACCTCGCCGGTGGAAATGGGCTTGATGACTGCCCGACTCTCAACCGTAGGATCTAGAACCGGAAGGACCGACGCATCTGGCCGACACGTATGGAATTGCTGTTTAAAGCGAATTTGAAGTGCGGGGAATCACCGCTTCTTGACCCGAATAACCAGTCAGATACCTGACTAGAGGGGCGGGTATCTATTGCTGTGCGACCGAATTGGACCGGCGCCGGAAGACTCTGACGAAGTCGTCTGAAAACAACTCGTCCCATAACGCCGGCGCTCGAGAAAGTTCATAGGCCAATCGCGTCTTGGGCGGGATGCAGAACATCTCGACGTTTGTCTCTTCAAGTAACGACTGCCAACCAGGTTCTGCATTCATCACTCGGTAATACTTTTTCATATGTTCCGCCCCGTGAACATCGGTCCGATCGTCGATCCAAGTCTGGAATCGTGTCGGCTTGTCCCAGCCATGCCAGGTGAGATAGCCGCCCCAATTGATGCAATGAAACGTCGGCTCTCCCGCGTTGAGTTCGAGGAACCGATCAAGCGACGTGGCGGGCAAGTGTTCTGGATTGTGGGCGGCCAGCGTTGGCAGCCAAGGGGTGATCACGAATGCGCCGATGGCAAATATCCAGCTGGCCAGTTGGGCGGGAGGGCGAACCGCCGTTTGTCGCCAGACGCTTTTCTGGACATCTTCAGAGAACCATTGGCCCAGATGATTCATCATGCGGATCAGCCACGGGTTCTTCATCGTCATTTCGCAAAGCGTCGGGATCATGATGACGACCCAGATCGTGCTGTAGCGGCGGCTGGTGATGGCAAAGTGGATCCAGACGATCGACATGGCCAGCCCGACCCAGTTCAGTCGGCTGCGGCAAGTGGCAGCGAGCAACGGGAGTAGGAGCAACAGGCGTTCAATGTTGAACATCCCGGCGGCGCCAAAATCGGGCGGCAACCATTCGGTCGTCGTTTTCGTTTGAATGAACGGGTCGGTAACAGCGGCGAAGCTCCAAAGGTGCAGGCCGATTCCGTTGGGGTTCACGAGCGTCGCCAGTCCCGCGATGAATCCAACCTTGGTCAGGCAATGAAGTCTCGCCTGGGCGGCTTGCTGATCGGCCGGTTCGCTCGCTCCAACCCACAAGAACGCCTCGACGGACCAGGCGATGGCGATGAGCACAATGCCAGCCAAAAAGCCACCGTGCATATTTGTCCACAGCAGCATGATCGGGACCAACAACCACAGTTGCTTTTGCGACGCGCGGCCGACGTGAAAGCGTTGGCAAAGATCGGCGACAAGCCACACACCAAGGAAGGAGACGGCATTGGGCCTCGCCACGTAGGAAGGCGACAGGCCCATCGCGGCGAGGTAGCTGGCCAAAGCGGCCAGCGACCAGTGGGCTCCTTCTTGGGCAAGGCGGCAATAGATGCAGCGGAGCGTCACCGCGAGGACGAGGCAGATCAAAACGGCGATCGCGTTCAAACCGCCCCAGTCGTAGGCGGCTCGCAGGATCAGATCGGAGAGCCAGGCTCGCATGACCACTTTGTTGTTCAGCGTCGGGTAGCAAAACGCTTCTTCGTAGACGAAGCCGCCCTGCTCGACCATTTGGTCGGCATAACGCAAATGCCACCCCAGACCAGGGTCGTCCATCATCCGCATCGTTGCACTCTGCATAATCGCGCAGGTGAAGAATACGAAAAGAAAATCAGCTATGCCGATTCGCCAGCGATTTGAATTCCGTTCAGAGCAGGCGTCCATAGTTAACCTAAACTTGAAAAGCATTCTGATCCGTTGAAAGAATGTGCGCGTACAGGGTTATCGGTCGACCATGGCCGCGTATGTCGGATTGTTTCGATCGGTTGGTTTGTAACGTTAGGTTCGTTTACGGGGACGAGGGATGAGTCAGGGGTTTGCTAGTAATGTAAGTACGTTGGGTGCTGGCGTCGTAGCCGACGTTCCGGTGCTTAACGAACAAGAGACAACGCGTGAGATCATCGAAGTGTCTAAGTGCGTGCCGGTGAACATGCACAATGGCTACTACAACACGGCGAATGTCGATCATTTCTGGATTCAGTGGCGGTTCGAAGCGATCAAGCGACTGTTGGGAGATACCGATCTGGGGAATCAAATTCTCGAGGTCGGATCGGGAAATGGCGTGGCCCAGGGACAGTTTGAGAAGTGGTTAGACAAACCGGTTCACGGTTGTGATCTCAATTACGGCGCGCTACGCATGACGCCACCGATGCGAGGGAATGTCTACCTCTACAACGTGCTGGACTGCTGTCCGGAATGGAAGAGTTGGTACAACTCGATTTTGTTGCTTGACGTGCTTGAGCACATTGACAACTCGATCGAATTTTTAAAAGCGCTGCGACACCACCTCTCTGCGGAGGGGCGACTCATCATCAACGTTCCGGCGATGCCTTGGCTTTATAGCCGTTACGATTCGGTGGGCGGCCATGTGCAGCGTTACACGATGGGGCAGTTGCAAGGTGAGTTGTCCTTGGCCGGATTCGAAGTGGAAAAACAATGCTATTGGGGCGCTAACTTGGTGCCCGTCGCGGCGGTCCGCAAATTGATGGTGATGTTCATGACCGACGAGCAGGCCATGAGCAACGGTTTTAACCCACCATCGGAGGCGGCTGAGAGATTCCTACGTGGGCTCATGCGTTTGGAATTAAAAGGTTGGCGGTTGCCCGAATGTGGGACTTCGCTTTGCGTCGTCGCAAAACGAAGGGAATCGGTCGAAGAGGTCAAGACGGCCTATCAGCAGGGCGTACGGTAGTCGGAGCAGTATGACGAATCCAAACAGCACAGAATCGAATTCATCCCGAACGATCAGCAGGGATGAAAAAATCGAACTCAGCTTCGTCATTCCCGTCTTCAATGAAGAGTCGGTGTTTGGCGAGCTGGAGCAGCGCCTGCGCAAAACGATGGACGGCGCGACGTTCCCTTGCGAGACCATTCTGGTAGACGATGGCAGTTCGGACCGAACGGCCGAACTGATCGAAGCTGCCTGTGAGCGAGATTCGCGCTTTCGCGGTGTGATTCTGTCGCGAAACTTCGGGCATCAAAGGGCCGTTTCGGCCGGCTTGGACCATGCCACCGGGAAAACCGTGGGGGTTCTCGATGGTGACTTGCAAGACCCACCTGAATTGTTGCTCGATTTTCATCGCAAGATGCGCGAGGGATACGACGTGGTCTACGCGGTTCGCAAGAATCGTAAGGAAGGGCCAGTCAAGCGATTCTGCTACTGGGCGTTCTACCGACTGCTGCGTCAGTTGGCCACCATCGATATCCCGTTGGATTCGGGTGACTTCTGTTTGATGAGCCGTCGTGTGGTGGATCGAATTCGGCAGCTGCCAGAGCGTCACCGCTTTGTGCGAGGACTACGCAGCTGGGTCGGATTCAAGCAGGTCGCGATGGAGTACGACCGCAGTGAGCGGATGGCGGGTGAATCGAAGTATACGATTTCGAAGCTGCTGCTGTTGGCACTCGATGGCCTGTTTACTTTTAGCGAAACGCCACTCCGGCTGGCCACGTTTGTCGGCGCTTCGGTCGCTTCGCTCGCATTCATGTTCGGTGCCTACACCGTTGTTTGGCGACTGTTCAATCCCTCGTTCGCGGTTCCCGGTTTCGCGACGCTCGCTTGCGGAATGTTCTTCTTGGGTGGCATTCAGTTGCTGTGTCTGGGGATTTTGGGCGAGTACGTGGCTCGAGTGCATAACGAAGTCAAAGCACGGCCGATCTATATCGTCGATCGCATCGTGCAACGTCCGAGCGACCGTCAGATCGCAGGCATGAGTGAAACGGAACGCGAAACGGCGGAAGAAGAGGCCTTGGAACGCGATTTGCGAACACTTCTCCCCAGTCTCGGCATGTCGGATGTCGGGCCGACGCAAGTTCCGCTTCCCTAGACGTTGTCGATTTTCTCGAGGCCACGTGCCAACGCGTCCATCCTTTCGAGCCAGCCGCCGGTGCTGTTCCAGCCCATGGCGGCCATTGCCGCAGCTTCGTCCTTGTTTGCCGTGAAGATCGTGAGTACCGGTTGATCGGCTTTGATCGTCGCATCCTGTTCGGGCAAATCGGCGACCCGAGGGTATCCGTCCACCATCGTTGGAAACGCATCGATCGCTTGATTGAATTCCGCGCTGATCTGAATCGTCCGCCGTGCGAAGTAATAGGCCTTCGCCAACACGCGCCGCTGCGCTCGACTTCCGTAGCTCGACTCTCCGAGTCGATCCCTCCCGTTCACGGGCAGGCTTCCCGCACATGCATCGACGTGCAACCCGATCAGCGACTGTCGCAGTGATCGTTCGATCAGCTCCATCGATGCCGTGTAACGTGGATTCACTTCGATGACGTAGGGTGTGCCATCGTCGGTGATGACGGCGTCGACACCAAACAGGCCTCGCAGTGAAAACTCGTCGACCAAACGATTGCCCAGTTGGTCCCAGGCAAACGTGGCTGCGATTTCGGGGAGTGGCCCGACCGAACCGACGTAGGCGAATGGATGCTCGCTGCGTTTGTTTTCGTGAGCCGTCGATTCCCTCGCCAAGATTTGCCTCGTCACGCCGAGGCAGCAGCAGTCGTTGCCATCGGTCAGAAAGGTGGCGGAGTACGACGTGCCAGGAATAAATTGTTGCACGACCGTCTCTTCGCTGTGCTTGTCGTGCGACTCGTCCTGATCGAGCCAGCGAATGGAAGTTCCGCCGCAAGATCGCTTCGGCTTGAGAAGTGACTTGGACCGGGAATGGACCGTTTGACTCGTCGCCGGAAAGCGAAAGTCGGCGCCTTGAAGAGCGTCGCTCAGGAGTCGATGGTCGCGGACTTTTCGGATGGCGTCCGGCGTGGTGCCCAGCAATGGTCGCTCTTGCTGGATTTGTTCGATCAGTTCTGGGTAGTTTTCGATTCCGCCGGTGAACATCCAGGGCATCGGCGGTGCTTTCCGAGCCAGGTTGATGGCGGCGGTCGGATAGCCAGATTCGATACGTGTGGCCGTCGCGAAGCGGCGGAGGTCTCGATCGGCGAAAAGGTCGATCGTGTGCACATTTTGCCGGCTGCGAAGGAGAGAAGCGGCCGAGGCGGCAGCGGCCCGAGCGCTGGCTCCGATAATAAGGATCGATTTCATCGTGATATCGTAACCTCAGCAGTCACCCCGTTGTAAGAAATGGTGTGCTTGATACCTTACCTGTTCGCGGCGTTCCTGTTTGGCGGGTCGCTCGCAAGGATAATTCAGAATTCAATGGAGGCAGGTAGGTATGTCCATGATGGTTGGTGAAGCGTTGGCTGGTGACGGCAATGAGATTGCTCATATCGACTTGTTGGTCGGAAGTAAAGATGGACCTGTTGGCACCGCATTCGCCAACGCCCTGTCGACACAAAGTGAAGGGCACAGCAATTTGCTGGCTGTGATTACGCCGAACTTGGCCGTGAAGCCATCGACGGTCATGGTGACGAAGGTCACGATCAAGGGCGCGAAGCAAGCTGTCCAAATGTTTGGGCCGGCTCAAGCTGCTGTCGCAAAAGCGGTTGCCGATTCGGTTGACAGTGGTGTGATACCGAAGGACAAGTGCGAAGAGCTGTGCATTGTCTGCGGTGTGTTCATTCACTGGGATGCGGAAGACGACAACAAGATTTACGAATACAACTACGAAGCGACGAAGATGGCGATCGCCAATGCGATGGGCAACAAGCCTTCCGCAGACGAGATGATTGCCGGCAAGGATGAAGTCCATCCGTTCCGTGGCGGTTGATCTGCTGCCATGGCCAGTCCTAAGATTTTAGTGCAACTTGATCCTGATTCGCAGGCAAGCCTGTTCGATGCTGTCGTGGCGGTTGACTCGGACGTCGATCATCTGCTGCAGTACCGACAGGTGGAACCTGCTCAGGTGCGCGATCTTGTGCACGGTGCCATTTTCACTCGCGGGCCGAAGGATCTCATCCACACCGCGATTTTTGTCGGCGGTAGCGATGTCGATCGGGGGGAGCGACTGTTGGAACAGGTGCTCGATTCGTTCCTCGGTCCGCTTCGTGTTTCGGTGCTGCTCGACGCCAACGGTGCCAATACGACTTCGGCGGCTGCCGTGTTGGCGGCCGAGCAGCATGTTGCGTTGGCCGGTTGCACGGCGACCGTTCTGGCGGCGACCGGGCCGGTGGGTCAGCGAGTCGCCCGCCTGCTTGTGCAAGAAGGTGCCAACGTGCGCATTGCGTCGCGCAGCGTAGAGCGGGCAACGGCAGTATGCGACCGGTTGGCTCAATTGGAGGCTCCCGGTTCGCTGACTCCCGTCGTCACGAACGATGAGAGATCGACCGCAGCAGCGTTGGAGGGAGTTCAGCTGTGCATTGCAGCTGGTGCCGCCGGTATCCGCTTGTTGCCGGCAGCCATTCTCGACGCGTCGAATCTCAACGTGGCGATCGATCTGAATGCGGTGCCTCCACTGGGGATCGAGGGTGTCGAAGTCACCGACAAAGCCGAAGTCCGTGGCGATTGCGCTTGCTACGGGGCGGTGGGGATTGGTGGTACCAAGATGAAAATACACAAAGCGGCCATTAAGAAATTGTTCACGGCCAACGATTTAGTGCTGGACGTTGACGAGGTGTTTGCGCTCGGGCGAGAACTGGGAACGAATTGACATGAACGAATTGGTGCTGGGGACCCACAACAAAAAGAAGCGAGCCGAACTGGAACTGTTGCTGGCACCTTTAGGGCTCAAATTATTGACGCTCGCCGATTTCGACGACTCGATTCAAGTCGTCGAGGATGGCGACACGTTTCAAGCGAACGCGACGAAAAAAGCGGTCCAGCAAGCGGTTCACCTCAATCGCTGGGTGCTGGGGGAGGATAGCGGATTGGCCGTCGATGCGCTCCAAGGCGCGCCGGGAATCTACTCAGCCCGTTACGCCGGCACCGATGGTGACGACGAGGCCAACAATCGCCATTTGCTTTCCGAATTGGGCGACTTGCCGTTGGCCAAGAGAACGGCTCATTACGTTTGTCATATGACGCTCGCAGACCCAACGGGGCAGGTGCACATCGACACCGAATCGACCTGTCGGGGACGAATCAGGGCGGCAGCGGCCGGTTCGAACGGATTTGGATACGATCCACTTTTTGAGGTCATCGAGTATGGGCAGACGTTTGGCCAGTTGGGCCCGGCGATCAAGTCGGTGATCAGTCATCGGGCGAAGTCGATGCGTCAATTTGTCCGCAAGTTAACGGTTTTACGAGCCGGGCTTGCGGCTTCGGTCTAGATATACACGATCGACCGCCAGGATCGTCCGTTTCGCAGGCGATCTGAGGGGGCGCAATTGCCGAGCCTGCCCTGGGGCGTTAAACTTCTCTCCAAGGCGGGCTCTTTCTGAGGCCGCTCATCCGGCGTGGTGCGATCCTTCGCGCCTTTTCAAAAACGGGCCAATTTGCCGTAGGTTCGACATGGACACGAGGACCCAGATGCCAGAGCTGAAGAATGCCACCGAAGAAAGCGAAACCGCAAAACTGTCGGTTGGTAAAGAAGTGCTCGAAATCCCTATCGTTACGGGCACCGAAAACGAACGAGCCCTGGACATTTCTCGCCTGCGTAAAGAATCTGGCCTGATCACCATCGATCAAGGTTATGTGAACACCGGGTCGACGGAGAGCTCGATCACATTCATCGATGGCGAGAATGGTATCCTGCGATATCGTGGTTATCCGATTGAAACCGTGGCCGCAAATTGCGATTTTGTTGAGACATCCTATTTGCTGATTTACGGCGATCTGCCGAACGAAGCTCAGTTGGATGATTTTCGCGCCGCGATCCGCAAGCACACGATGCTGCACGAAGACATCCGCCTCTTCTACAATGGCTTTCCGCGCGATGCACACCCGATGGCGATCCTCTCATCGGTGGTTTGTGCGCTGTCGACATTCTATCAAGACGCACTCGATCCAAACGACGATTCCGATGTTGAAGAATCGACGTGCCGGTTATTGGCCAAGTTGCCGACAATTGCCGCTTATGCTTACAAGAAATCGATTGGCCAGCCTCTGATCTATCCGCAGAACGACTTGTCGTACTGCGAAAATTTCTTGCAGATGATGTTCGCTGTGCCAGCAGAGCCCTACGAAATCGACCCCGATTTTGTAGAGGCACTCAATCTGCTTCTGATCGTCCACGCCGATCATGAACAAAACTGTAGCACCTCGACGGTCCGCATGGTCGGTTCATCGGATGCCAACCTGTTTGCATCGATCGCCGCAGGTATCAATGCACTGTGGGGCCCACTTCACGGTGGAGCCAACGAAGCATGCGTGCAGATGCTGAACCAGATCATTGACGACAATTGCGACGTTGAAAAATACGTCGACATGGCGAAGGACCCAGAAGACAGTTTCCGTCTGATGGGCTTCGGGCATCGTGTGTATAAGAATTACGATCCGCGCGCTCGGATTATCAAAAAAGCATGCGACAAACTGTTGGCCAAACTGGACCTGAACGATCCGCTTTTCTCGGTCGCTCAACGATTGGAAGAAGCGGCCTTGCAAGACGAATACTTCGTCGCCAGACGGTTGTATCCAAACGTCGATTTCTATTCCGGTGTGATTTATCGGGCGATCGGAATTCCGGTTCAGATGTTTACCGTCCTGTTTGCGATCGGTCGGCTGCCGGGTTGGATTGCCCACTGGCAAGAAATGCACAACTCGAAGACGAAGCGAATTTGTCGACCTCGTCAGGTCTATACGGGCCCGACGGAACGGGAATTCAAGCCGATCGAGAAGCGCTAAGGCTGCGTGACGGCAACGTGACGGC
>CAYZRS010000014.1:69856-100601 GCA_964480915.1 uncultured Pirellulaceae bacterium
CGTGACGGCAACGTGACGGCCAAGCGAAAGCGACGTGACGCGGCATCAGGCGGCAATCGGCTGTGATCATTTGCAGCGTGGCTGGGCTGCCCTTGCTGCAGGCTCACTCGTCGCCGGGTAGTAGCTCGACTCTAACCGGCGCATTCGGTATGGCGAGCCTATCTTACCTGGTCCGTTTGCCGTGTTTGACTCGGCCGACTGCCACTCTCGTCGCATTCGCTGCGACCGCCCGCCCGGCACACCGAAGCTCTTCACCAAGCGACAGAACTCTACCTCGGCTTGTGACATAACGCGCGCAAGGTCGAGTCTGACGCGCCTCGCCCCGCCGATAAATCAAGAGAGCGCCAGGGGCATGCTGTGCGCTAAGCGGCGCTTCCCACCGAAAAGGTTTACGAGCAAAATCATGAATTGCATTACCGTGACACGGACGCTTGCTGCTTGGGCGGTGCTATTCGGTCTCGCCGTGGCGACCGAGCCGCAAACACGGGAAACGGCGATTCGCGAAGTCGAAGGGCGATTGGCCGTCCCTTCGAATCATCTGCTGCGCGGGATCCTGCGCCCCAACGCGGAGCCAAGACACGATGCGCCACCCGTCATTACGACCGTTGCGATCCAACCGCAGCCGGTTCGCCAGGCGAACTCGTCAGCGCCGAATCCGCAATTGTTGGCCGCCGCGGGCGACGACCATACGGTTCGATTGTGGCGATTGGAGGACGGCAAGCCGGTCGGCAAATTGAAAGGCCACCGGGACTGGGTCCGTTCGGTCGTCTTCACTCCGGATGGCAGGAGTCTTGTGACAGCGGGTGACGATGGTCGCGTGCTGCAATGGGACTTGGATGGGTTGGCGCTACCGCCAACGGAACTCTACAAACAGGATCAAACGCTGTACGACGTGGCGGTTTCGCCCAAGGGCGACCGGATGTTCTTTGTTGGCTTTGACGCCAAATTGCAGACCGTCGCTTTGAATTCACGCCGGCAGGGCAAGCAGCTCGTATGTCCTTGCGGCGACATGCGGACGATCACGGTATCGCCAGACGGACAGCAGGTGGCCAGCGGTGGCCGCGATGGCTTGGTGCATATTTGGTCGCTTCCCGATTTGCAGTGCCGTGGCGAAATCCAGGCTCATAAGCGCCGCGTGCGGGCCATGACCTTCAATCACGACGGGCGTTGGTTGATTTCCGCCGGCGAGGATCGTGCGATTGTCGTGACTTCTGTCGGCGACGGCAGCGAAGTCATGCGACTTTCGAGCGGACCGGCCAAAGTCCTGGCGCTGGCGATCTGCGGCGAAAACGTCCTCGCGTCGGCCGGCAGCGACAACCTGATTCGACTTTGGGATCTGCAGAAGCAAACCCAGCTTGGCACCTTAGCGGGCCATTCCGGTTCGGTCGCCGCCTTGGCCAGTAATGGTGAAACGTTGGTTTCTGGCAGTTTTGACACGACCGTCCGCGTGTGGCGAGTCCGCAAAGCAGTGGACGAATTGCAGGCACGACTGGAACGCGAATCACGATCGATTCGTTAGCACAACAAGTCAGAGTAGAAAACAGAGCAGTGGTCACAAGACCACGGGCCGACACGAAGTCGGCCAAGCTGAGACACGGAGGTTTTGAGTGGGACTCATACGCCACATTTTGCACGGTAAGCACTCCGCCTCGCGGCAGTTGCCGAAGGCGCGTCGTTTTCGCCTGGCGAGCGGCGAGCCGATGGAGCCTCGCTGCGTCTTGTCCGTTTCACCAATTCAGGTGGGCGCGGTCTACGTCGAACAGGATTCGGGAAGCGATGCGCACGGTGATACATTTCTTGTCAGTTTCGAGGGAGGAGCCGACAAGACGCAGCTGGATCAGATCGTCATCGATGGGGATCAAGTGTTTGCCGGTTTCGGCGTCGGCGATGCGTTCTTCGATGTCTCGCCAGGAGGCTTGGGAGCCGATGGCTCCTTCGATTTTACGATCGTCGATGACGATCAGATCGATTCGGTGAAGGCGACTGTGGAAGATGGAGGACTGCGGCTCGTTCTTGAATTCACTGGCTTTGATGCCGGGGATGAATTTGTCTTTAGCATCGATGTTGACGAGGTGGAGGCCTTCGATCCGACCGAGACGAATCCCGAATATGTGAATGACGGTATCGATCCGATTACCTCGGGCGTCGAATTTCAAGGTAGTCATCTCACGGCCGCCTTCACTGCGCCTGGGTATTTCGATATCGAATCGACCGCCGAATTTCGTAATCGGTACGATGAAGCACTCGCCGAGAGTGGTCTCGCTCTGCCGCCGGACAACGCGGAAGGGAAGCAAGATCGCTCGGCCGGCGCGTTTGACGAAATCCAACAGCAGTACATTCCCGCTTCGATTGCAGGCCGGGTTCAGCTGTCGACGCGAGATGGTGACTGCTTCGGTGAACAGGAAGATCATGAGCCGGTCGAAGGGGCGGTCGTGCAGCTGTACGACGGCGCAGGCAATCTGGTTGCCGAAACGTTGACCGATGCAAATGGCGAGTACTTCTTTGGCGAGTTGGCGCCCGGATCGTACCGTGTTGTCGAGATAACGCCTGATGATCTGCTGGATGGTGGAGCGGCGCCCGGCATGATCGATGGCGAGCCAGCCGGCATGGTGGGCGATGACGGAGCGGTCTCGATCGATCTGACGGGAGGCGAGTCGGTCGAGAATGTCGATTTCTGCGAACACGAACCGGCCACGATTGAAGGCAAGGTCTATCACGATCGTGATAACGACGGCCGACGCGATGCAGGTGAAGAGGGTATCGCAGGCGTGGTAATTCAGTTGCTCGATCAAGAAGGCAATGTCGTCGCAGAAACGCTTACCGATGAGAACGGTTGCTACAAGTTCGAAGGCGTGGAGGCGGGCAAGTACGACATTCGTGAAATTCATCCGACCGACTGGATCGACGGGATCGACACGCCAGGAGAAGCCAACGGGGCTCCGACAGGCGTTGCCGATAATCCGGGCGACGTCATTCGCTGCGTCGAGATTGGGTGGGGCGATCAAGGCGTCGAATTTAATTTCGGGGAACTTCAGGCAGCTTCGATTTCGGGGCGAGTCCAATTGGCAACTCGGGATGGAGACTGCTTCGGAGAAACCGAATCGCATGAAGGCATTCCAGACGTCCGGATCGTACTGCTGGATGCCAATGGAGATTTTGTTGCCGAAACATTCACCGATGCCGATGGTTTCTACAGATTTGAAGGACTGCTGCCGGGAACTTATTCACTGGTGGAGGAGACACCAGTCGGACTGAACGACGGTGAGTCGCAAGCGGGCAGTGTCGATGGCGAAACGAACGGGGATGCTATCGACGGCAACACGATTGAAGGGATCATGCTCGGTTCTGGTGACGATGGGACCGACTATCTCTTCTGCGAGGAACCTCCGGTAACGCTCGAAGGCAAGGTCTATCACGATCGAGATGACGACGGCATTCGCGAACCGGGGGAAGAGGGAATCGCGGGCGTGCTGATTCAATTGCTCGATCAAGACGGAAACGTAGTCGCCGAAGCGGTCACCGACGAAGACGGCTGCTACAAGTTTGAAGACGTGCCACCAGGGAAGTATGACATTCGTCAGATTCAGCCGACCGGCTGGCTCGACGGTCAAGATTCGCCTGGCGAAGTGAATGGTGAAAAATCGGGCCAAGCAGAGAACCCGGGTGACATCATCCGCTGCGTCGAATTGCGGTTGGGTGACGAGGGCAAGGAATTCAATTTCGGTGAGCTTAAACCGGGCACGATTACCGGATTGGTCCATTCCGATATTGTCCGAGACTGCACGCTCGATCCGGCCGCAGGTGAAGAGGGTCTGGCCGGTGTCACGATCGAGCTGCTCGATGCGGATGGAAATGTCGTCGCGACCACGGTCACCGATGAGCTTGGCGAGTATCGCTTCGATAACGTGAAGCCGGGGAAATACTCACTCAGGCAAATTCAACCGGCCGACTATTTCGACGCCGGTTGGAATAACTCGCGAAGCCGTGGTGATGGAAATCGAATTGGCGGTATCAACGTCTGGTCAGGACAAACGGTCGCCGAACAGAACTTTTGCGAAGTTCCGCCAGGGAAGCTCTCCGGGTTCGTCTTTCAAGATGGTGCGCCGGTCGAACTCGCAGCGGAAGAAGTTTTGCCCGAGCGGATTGCCGCTGTCCGCAACGGACAGCGGACACCGGACGATACGCCACTGCGAGGCGTTCAGTTGCAATTGCGTGATGGAATCACGGGGCGTGTGATCGACGGCTCTGAGGCCTTGCCCGGCACGTACGATTCGGGGCCGGTCATCGTCCGTACCAACCGTAACGGGTTTTATCAGTTCGTCGGATTGCCGCCCGGGAGTTATTCGGTCTACCAGGTCCAGCCGACCAACTTTATCGACGGCGTTGACACCCCCGGAACGACGTTCGGGTTTGTGTTCAATCCGGGCGAACCGATCAACACGGCGGTGCTGCAACAACTTGAAGTTGATCCGCAAAACAATGCGATCGCTCGCATCTCGTTGCCGCCTGGAACGCATTCGATCGAAAACAACTTCAGCGAAATCGTGGTTGACCGCTTGCCGGCGCCACCGCCTCCCCCGCCGTTGGTTCCACCTCTCTTGCCACCACCCGTTCTTCCGGAGATTGAACCGCCGGAATGGGTCGACACGGTACAGATTTTGAATGCGCCAGCGCTACCAAGCTTTGTGGTCGAATCGTTTGGGGATGGGAGCGCATCGCCCGTCGCAAATACATGGCACTTGAGCGTCATCGACGGCGGTCGGCCACGGGGCCAGGGGTTTTCAGTTACCGAGGCCGATAACGTCTGGATGGCTAAGCAGCGAAAAAGTAAAACGCCCGCCGAACTGCGGCAAGGCCAATGGGATCTGCCGAGCGCCTATGCCACGTTCGAACCGGGCGAGGACAAGGTGCTGTTTGGATTGGCCGGTGCGATTCCGTTCTCGGCAGATTTTAACGGCGACGGGTTTGATGAGATCGGCGTCTTCCTGCAAGGCGATTGGTTTATCGACATCAACGCGAATGGAAAATGGGACGAGGAAGATTTGTGGGCACGGCTGGGAGACAAAGACGACTTGCCTGTCACTGGTGATTGGGACGGCGATGGGAAGGCCGACATTGGGATCTTTGGTCGAGCTTGGGCAGGCGACGCGAAAGCGATTGCGTATGAACCGGGACTCCCTGACAGCGAGAACACGACCCGCACCGATCAAAAGAACTTGCCACCGGAACGAAAAAAGGCGACGAGTGGAGAACGGGTGATGCAGCTTTCATCACGCGGCAAGAAACGAGCCGACATCATCGATCACGTCTTTTTGTTTGGTTCGCCTACCGACGTCCCATTGGCTGCCGACTGGAATGGTGACGGTATCGCGTCCATTGGAGTCTTCCGTAGTGGCAAATGGCACGTCGATGTGAACGGTGATGGCAAGTGGACGGAAGCCGATCGTGAATACCAGTTTGGTCAGGCTGGCGACCAACCGTTAACGGGTGACTTCGACGGGGACGGCGTAGATGACATTGCCGTTTATCGCGAGGGAAAAGTCTATCTCGATTCCAACGGCAATCGGAAATTGGATGCCGCAGACACGGTGCTCGCCAAGGGGCAGCCGGGGCATCATGCCGTCGCGGGTGATTGGAACGGCGACGGTGTCGATGAGATTGCGACCTATCAGGGAACGAAGGGAGAGGTCGCCAGAGAACCTTCTGCCGATGCCGAGCCGACGGTGCGAACGGCGATGAAAGATGCGGGCTAACAGAATGCCGGCCAACGAGCGGCCAAAATGTGCCGCGCGACAGGACTAGCTGGCTTTGAGTTTTTCGATTTCCGCCAGTGCGTCGGCGATGTCCTTTTCTAAACGTGCCACTTCACCCGGCTCATCTTCTTGTTCTTTCGCTCCAGCCAACTGTAGGCGGTGCTTCTGAATCCGTTGGCGAAGGACTTCGATTTTCTTTTTGGCTTTTTTGTCCATGAGAAACTCTATTCTGTTGCGGTGTCTGGGGCGACCGAGATTGTGGCTGTCTGAGCCACTTCGGCCGTTGTCGGTTTGGCGACTCGGGTCATGTTCTTCATATAGCCACCGGTGAGGACCAGTCCGAGGACAACCGCCAAGAGTACGTTCAGCCAGAATGGTAGACGCTCTCGGAATCGACCCGCCGCTTCGCTCCGGCCGCTCATTCTGGCAGCCAGATAAAAGAAGACCATCGCCAAGACCAGCTTGACCATGACCAGCACGTGGTAGGGTTGGCCAGGATAATCGTAGGCTTTGATATTCGTGACCGCGTTATAGAGTCCCGTCACGAGCAGCGCGAAGGTGGCGATCATGACCAGTCGGGCCCAAGGAGCTCGGGTCGCGTCGATGACATTCTGACGGTCTTCGTCGCTCATCTTGCTGGTGGCAGGCAGCAGTACGAATCGCCAGAAGATAATGCCTCCGGCTGCTGTCACAGCGGCCAAGATATGCGCCCATCGAAAAACTAAAGTGGCTATGTCCATGTGATCACTACAGGTTGACTTGATTGAATATGGCTGGGTTAAATCCTGCGTTGGATGGTAGAGCCAGCTTCGCCCGATGTCCAGTAGCGGCCGTCGGGAGATGGGCGAGCCTGGCCCCGATTTGAGACCGCTTCTCGGCCTCAGTCGCCGATTCCTTCGTTTCGGACAATGGACGTCGCCAGCGCCTTCGCCTCTGCGACCGTGCGGATCGTCTCATCCAGTTGAGCAGCGCGTACCTGCGTCAGGATCTTTCGATAGATGGCGCCAGGGGGAAGTCCGTCCGTGGCCAAATCGTCACCGGTCAGAAGTGGCTTCGGATTGAGTTCGGAATTGGCGAGGTCCAGCTTTCGGCGGCAAAATTCGATCGCTTCGGCATCGCTGTTGTTCATGGCTTGCGAAACGGAATCGGCAAACTCGACCAGCTCGGCAGCATCTTTTCGGATCAGGATTGGCTGCACGACCGACCACGGCTGGAGGTGTGCGTGACGAATCGTTGTTTCGAATTCGAGCATGCCGCCAATCAACTGTTCATCGGCGTTGGCCATTTTCCAACGTCGGCAGACTCGCGAAACGGTCGTTTTTTTTTCCTTGTTCGGTAGGTGGCGGAGCAGGGCGGCCATGCCGGCGGCGAAAGTCGTTTTGTGGATTCGTTTGAGAATGTTCTCGCTGCTGAGGAAAGCTTCTTGTGTGCTTGCCTCTGTCGAATTCCAGCCGCATTCGGGCAAGAGAATCGGAAGCAGGCCGGTTTCGAGGAGTAGACGAATGCCACGCCAACGGTGCACAGACCTGAGTAGCTTCCGCATTTCTTCCGTGATCCGTTCGGCGCTGACCGACAAGATTTGCGCCGGATTCGCTGACACGGCGGCGAGGGTGAGCGGTTCGATCTCGAAATCGAGTTCGGTGGCGAAGCGGACGGCGCGGAGGATACGGAGCTTGTCTTCGGCGAAGCGGTCTTCCGGTTTGCCAATCGCCCGTAGCGTTTTCTGTTGGAGATCGGCCTGCCCGCCGACGTAGTCGATCGTCTCGGCCGTGATCGGATTGAAGAAAAGCCCATTGACCGTGAAGTCGCGCCGCTTGGCGTCTTCTTCAGCGCCGCAAAAGTCGACGCTGTCGGGTCGGCGGCCGTCCGAGTATTCGGCATCCTTGCGAAACGTGGCGACTTCGACCTGAAATGCGTTCTTGGGCCCGAGAACGGCGATGACGCCGAAGGCCTCACCGATCGCGATGGTCCGTTTGCGACCAAACAACTCACGTACTTGCGCAGGAGTCGCATTCGATGCCACGTCGTAATCTTTGGGGGGGCGATGCAATAATCGATCACGAACACAACCGCCCGCCCAAAAGGCCTCGAATTGGGCAGCTTGAAGTCGCTTAACGACATCGACGGCAAACTTCTCTTCGTTGCTCAAAAGGGGATCTCGCTGCCTTCATCGATTGCAGAGCTGTCGAGTTAAAACCGAAACTTTTTGAAGCAATCTGATTGTTCATCAGTTGACCCTCAGAAGGGTTGTTTTGCGTCGTAAGTTCGTTGCGAATGCCGTTTAAGATGGAATTCTCACCGCAGCTTAACTTGCATTAATCCCGAGGAAAAACTGAGTGGTTGACTCTACTATGGGTTCGGTGTCAAATAATGTTGCGGAGGAATTTCCGCCGAAATAAGAGATAGTGCATCGTTCCATGGAATGGAAGAGGCCCGGTGGCTCGTAGCCACTTACATATTTATCTGTCTCATTTCTTTTCATTCCGATTGATTTTTGGAGGAATAGTTATGGTTTATCGTTCAGGGGACAGGCGGGGTTTCACCCTCGTCGAGTTGCTGGTCGTCATCGCCATTATTGCAATTTTGGTACTCCTACTGTTGCCAGCAGTAAACTCGGCTCGTGAAGCTGCTCGTCGCAATGGCTGCATCAACAGCGCTCGTCAGCTAGGACTTGCCATCCTTAACCATGAGAGCGCGACTCGCCGATTTCCAATCGCCGACGACAGCAACAACGGCGAAGCGAATATTTCGGCGCGGATGTTTTCGACTTTTGTTGACCAGGCTGGCGGCTCCGACTTAGGTCGTGTCGGGCCTGGTGGTAGCGCTTTTGGTGGATATAGCTGGATCGTCCGCGTGCTACCGTACATGGAAGAACAAGCGTTGTATGACCAGATTAGGAAGTCCAGTGATTCGTTCCGTCTGACGCCGTTCAATAACCTCGTCACCGTGACGGGCGTTGCAGGTGCTCTGCCGATTTCGGAAACGTCGATCGGCTCAATCGTTTGTGCCAGCTACGCTGGAGCAGATACCGCCGACAATGGCGACTATCCTTTTGGCGAACCGGCTCTCTCGTCTTACGTCGCGACCGCTGGTTCTCACTGGGACACGAGTCAATCGAACCAGTTCCAAGAAAATGGAGCAATCGGCACCGGTGGAAGGACTCGCGGCAAAGGAAAGACCATCGGCGGTCTGTCTGATGGTACGTCGAAGACGACGCTGCTTTGCGAAACTAAGGAAGAGCACTACAGTGCTTGGATTGACGGTCAATCGTCTTGGGTTGCTGCGACTTGGAATGGAGTTCCGATTACTCGTGATAGCAACGTCAACACGCAAGGTGTACCGACTTACACGCCTCAGGCAGTTTCGGCAATGAACTACGGTCCAACAACGGCCGATATTCAAGCTGGAACCGAGAAGATTTACTTCGAGGGCTTTGCCTTGTCTGGAAGTGGTGACCCGAATCGCGAATGGGGTCCGAGTAGTGATCACGCGGGTGGTGTTGTCACCCACACGTTCGGCGACGTTCACACGAGTTCGATCTCAGATTCGATCGACGTGAACGTTCTTATCGGGATTTACACCGCCAACGGTGGCGAAAACCTCCCGGCCGATTCGTACTAGTCGAATTCCGTTACTTAGCTAACAAGCTGAGTCAGCTGAGTCGACTGAGTCAACTGAGTCAACTGAGTCAAAAAACGAAGCACCGCCTTGAAACAGGGCGGTGCTTTTTTTGGTGAACAGGTGGCCATCGAGAGGATGGGCCTGTGAAGTGCCGCCGAGTGGAGTCGAACCACCACGCCCTTGCGGGCACATGAACCTGAATCATGCGCGTCTGCCAATTCCGCCACGGCGGCGACGGACTCAATTTATAGCGCCACCCGTCTGAATTCTCAAGGGCATGACTCGCCCGAATGCCATTCTGCCGCTCAATCCAAGTCTTGGCCTGCGATGCTGCCTGCGATTTTCTGGGGCGGTACGCTCATCGATCCACGCAACTTGGTGTGGCTGATTGTGTGGCTGGTGCGACGGCAAAAAGTGTTGTACTGGCGGCAGCCGCTATCCGAATGGTGTTTCGCGATTGCTTGGACAAGCCAAGCTGGCGTCGAAAGGGCATCACAACCCTTACCAGCCTTACAAGCGAACTGAAGAGGCCTGTTTCACGAGGTGACAGAGTTTTCCTAATAGGAATTGTTTGACATCGGATAGCCGTGACCTAGTTTTCTAGTGACGGCGAAGGGGCGACCCGGTGCTGTCAAAACACTCCGTATGGTGCGGAGCCATTTTGGGCGGGCCGCCGTTGGTGGCCCAACAATTTCAGTTTGCATGTGGCTCGATCGCTTTAGATCGCCCCACAGTTTTTGGAGATTTCCATGAAGAATTTCATCAGCAAAGTTCAACGTTTCTTGGCTTCGGAAGATGGTCCAACGGCTGTTGAGTACGCAGTAATGCTTGCTCTTATCGTCGTCGTTTGCTTGACCACGATCAAGACGATCGGTCAAAACGCTAACACGACCTTCAGCAGCATCGCTACCAACGTTGGTAGCTAGTTCTTGCTGAATAGCAACGAATCAAGATGCCCTCGGTGTGTTTTTCGCGCCGAGGGCTGATTTCGCGTATCAACAGAGACAAATTCACAACCAATCGCGGACTGAAAGCAAGGAGTATGCCATGTATCCGGTTGTTTCCACGGAGATCGTGGCAGGCTCGATGGAACTGATATGTATCGTTTCCACCACCATCGCGGTTTTTGTGAGCTACCTTTTGTCATTGCGGTTTTAAGGCCGCTAGGACAAACCCAAAAAGAAAGCACAAACGGGGGAGAAAACAAAAATGGACGCCATCATCAATAATTGGCCAGTGTGGTTCGTGACCTTGGCTTTAGTCGTCGCCGCTTGGATTGACGGTAAAGAACTGCGAGTACCAAACTGGTTGACGTTTTCATTCATCGCAACGGGTTGGATTTACAGCTTTGTCGCTTTCGGTTGGGAGGGACTCGGTTGGAGCCTCACCGGAACCGTGGTCGGCCTCGTCCTCTTGCTACCGGCGTATGCTATCGGTGGCATGGGTGCTGGCGACGTGAAGCTGCTGGCCGGCATCGGCGCTTGGATGTACACAACTCACACTTTCTACGCCTTCATTTGGACAACCGTCATCGGTGCCATCATGGCCGTCGCGATGGTTGTCTACAGCAAGTCGCTTAAGAAACACTCGAATCAATTCATGTCAATTCTCAATGAAATCATGACGATTCGTGATCCAAACCAACTATCGGCGATTGCCGCGGATCGTAAGCCAACGATGATGTTGCTCCCTTACGGAATTCCAATGGCAGTCGGAACGATCGCTTACTTCGCTTGGAGCGGGCTATTGGTTTAGTCGGCTGCGTGATTGTTAGTTTAGGGATGCTACGTTGACCTAAGCGGCAGCCCTGTAATCGGTACAGGGGTGGTAACGGTTACGCCGAAATAACGGGTGACGTGCTCGTTAGCGAGCTTGCGAATCAGCCAACGCCTGATGGTTAAGGCTTTTCGAACGCGGCGAGTTTACTTGAAAAACCACTTAGAGAACTTCGGTAACGCATGGGGGCTTCGGCCGTTTCCTCAAAGAAACTGCTAGCACTAAGCCAATACTACATGCGAAGCTGATTTTTTCAGGGCAACATGGACGGAACCTTGTCCAAGTACGCTGAAAAATTCCACGGAAAAAGCTCCAAGGATCGGATGCTTTCTGTGGTTACCTACAAGGGATAACCATGCGTCCGAAATCATTAATCCTAATTCTTATCGCACTTGGGTGCGGGCTCGTGGCATCGATTGGTATTAGCCAAGTCGTTGAACGGGGTGGCGGTACCAAAGAAGTTCAGACCACGCCCATTTACGTGGCCATGAAGCAGTTGGCGATCGGCGAAGAGCTGGGTCCCAAAGCGATCAAAATCGAAGAATGGCCAAACGATAAAATTCCAGAAGGTGCCATCAAGGATGTCGCCGACCTGGAAGGGATGCGGCCAAAGCAACCGTTGTACTCTGGCGAACCGATCCTGATGGCGAAACTTGCCAAGCAGGAAGACCTGGTCGGAACGGCCCGTCGGATCAAGAAGGGGTACCGCGTTGCAGCTGTGAAGGTGACTCGAGAGAGTGCCGTGGCCGGTCTGATTTTCCCCGGCGACCATGTCGACGTCATGTCGTTTGTTCACTCGAACGGACGTGGCACCGGACCACGAGCCAAGACCATATTAACGAACGTCGAAGTGTTCGCAATCAATGACCGGATCGACCGAGTTCTTGACGGCGAAGGCAATTCGATCGACGCGAAGACGGTTTCGCTGCTTGTGAAGCCGCAAGCTGCCAAGAACCTCATGTACTACTCGAACCTGGGCCCGCTCAACTTGACGCTGCGTCGTCCTGATGACGATTCGGGAGAGCCAGAAACCGATTTCGAACCGATCGCGACGGTCGCTGCACCGCCTGCACCCAAAGTCGAACCGGTCGTCCTAGAAGACGACAACCGATTCGTCATGGAGATTTTTGAGGGCGGCGGGACTCAGCCTCGACGTTTCAAGATCGACGAGGACGGTTCGACGGAAGAAGTTTCGGAATCGACAACACAGAGCGGTTCGACGACACGGGCGGCCAGTTCAACGGCAGCTCAAGACGCCGACCTGCCGTTTCCATCGGGTGAACCAAACACTAGTTCTGACGACGACTTGCCTCCTCCAAGAGATGGTGGCAACGAGGAACCTGGCGATGATCTCGCCGAGAAAATCGACTGGTCTTTTCTTTCTGAGTAATACTACGAGCAGAGCATGAGGCTCTGTGAGGGATCGATAAGGAAGTACAGGGATGTACAACGCTTTTCCTGCCTATATGGCACGTTTTGCAATACTGATTGCCATTTCTCTGGCCGCCAATACGTATGGTCAATCAGCTGCGTCGTATGGGCAGCAGGGTGTCGACTTTCGAGTCGACGAGTCGACCCAACGACTTGAGATGGTGGTGAACTCGAGCAGAATTTTATCTCTTGAGAAAGAGATTCCTCGCGTGTTGGTCAACAACCGCGAAGTGCTTAAGGTCGTGCCGCTCTCGTCGAATCAGGTTCAGGTTTCGGCCGTGACCCCAGGTGTGACTCAGATCAACCTCTGGGATGCCGACGGCGAAGTCCGATCGGTCGATGTGGTCGTCTTCGCCGATGCTCGGCAGCTTGAGATGGTTCTGCAGTCGGAGTTTCCGAAGGCAGCGATCCGCGTTCGACCCTTAGACACCAGTGTTATCCTGGCCGGATACGTTGATCGTCCGGAAGTTGTCAGCCGAATGGTGGCGATCGCTGAGGACTACTACCCCAAAGTAATTAACAATGTGACGGTTGGCGGTGTGCAGCAAGTGGCGCTCAACGTCAAAGTCATGGAGGTGTCGCGAACAAAGTTGCGTGCCCTGGGTGCTGACTGGGGTGTCTTCAATAGCAACGATTTCGTGATCAATAGTGCTGCTGGCCTGGTCGCAGCGGGAGCTTCCGGTGCTGCAGGAGTCGCAGGACGTGGTCTCGATACGGTCAGCTTTGGAATTATTAATGAGAGTACACAGTTCTTCGGATTCATCGAAGCGTTGCGTGCGAACAACCTGATTCGGATTTTGGCCGAACCGACACTCACAACGGTCAGTGGTCGACCCGCCAGCTTTAACGAAGGTGGTGAATTCCCGATTCTGATTCCGCAAGGCTTGGGCGTCGTTGCGATCGAGTTCAAGCAGTTTGGTACTCGGGTCGACTTTGTCCCGATCGTTCTTGGCAACGGCAACATTCGACTGGAGGTCCGACCTCAAGTCAGCGAGTTGGACGAAGCCAACGGTGTCGAGCTAGATGGTATCTTGATTCCCGCTTTGAGGACTCGTTGGGTAGATACCGCAGTCGAAATGCGAGCAGGGCAGACACTGGCTTTGGCTGGTCTGATCCAGCAAAAGACGGAAGCCGAAAGCCGCGGCTTGCCTTGGCTTGCCGATTTGCCGTTTGCTGGCAACCTGTTCCGCCGACAACGCGAGACCATGAACGAAATCGAGTTATTAGTGCTTGTTCGACCTGAATTGGTTGGAGCCCTCGAGCCGCACCAGGTTCCGGCTCTTGGCCCTGGCGAACATACGGATAACCCGAACGATACGGACTTCTACGGACGCGGGTACATCGAAGTTCCGAAGTGCTGTCCAGACGTCAAGTGTCCTTTACCTAACCGAGGTGGTATCGCACCGGCTTCGGCGGAGATGCCGATGGGGGCTCAAGTAGGGCCTCAGCCTGCTCCGATCGGGCAGCCAATTTACCAACAGTCTATTGGTGGCAGCTACCCACAACCGATGTCTAGTGAGAGCAATATGGGCGCAGACTTTTCAGGTACGACAACCGAAGCGACCGACCTGTTCGGCCCTTCCGGCTATGACAGCCTGGACTAGCAGCGTCGAACAAAAGCAGAGTTGAACTTCCGTTTCCAACATAAGTTGTAAGATTCGATGAGCCAAGTTCTTAGACTAGCGATTGTAGACCAAGATGACTCCAGTCGTGACGCCCTGAAGGCGTTGCTGCTAGGGATGGACATTGTGTGGTTGGAGGCTGAATGCTCCCGCTACGAGTTCTTCCCGGATGTCGTCACCCAGACAGAGCCCGACGTGGCGATCATCTCGCTCGACGGTGACAAAGACAAAGCGATGTCGTTGATTTCGCAGGTCAACGCGACTTTGCCGACTTGCAGCGTTGTGGCGGTTAGCACTTCGACCGATGGCGAGTTGATTCTGGGGGCGATGCGAGCCGGGGCGAAGGAGTTCGTGACTGCTCCCGTGAAAGCGGAAGAATTGGTCGCCTCTTTCGAGCGACTCGGTGACAATAAACTCACGGCCAACGGCAATAAGTCTCGCAGTGGACGAGTCATCTCGATCACCGGGTCTGGCGGTGGAGTTGGCGCGACCAGTTTGGCGGTAAATCTTGGCTGTTCGTTGGCGGCGGACGCGACCAACAGCGTGGCCCTCATCGATCTTGATTTAGCCCTTGGCGACGCCGATGTCTACCTCGATACCATCCCTGATTACACGTTGGCTGACGTGGCTCAGAATGTCGAACGGCTTGACTTTCAATTGCTGAAACGGTCGCTCACAAAGCACGCTTCCGGTCTGTACCTCCTCCCAAGGCCGGTACAGCTGCAAGATAGTGAATTGATCACTGCGGATGACTTGCATCGTGTGTTTGGCCTGTTGAAGGCGACTTTTTCGCACGTCATCATCGACCTGTCCAAGTCTTACTCGGACTTGGATGTCATGGCACTGAATGAATCGGATGATGTGTTCCTCATTACGCAGTTGGATCTTCCCTGTTTGCGAAATGTGGTCCGGTTACTTATGTCTTTCGCCGAAATTGACGGGCTCAAAGAGAAAACTCGCATCATCGTGAATCGGGTGGGGCGGGATTCGGGACAAATCAGTATCAAGAAAGCGAAAGAGACGATCGGTGCGGACTTGTTCTGGCAGATCCCGAACGACTATCGCTTGATGAGCGAAGTGAGAAATAACGGTATCCCGTTGCTCCAACACGCGCCCAAATCGGCCGTTACCCAGTCGATCATCGAGCTGGCGTCGGCCATCAATGAAAATCTTGACTTGGCCGAGGCAAGCGAGAAAGCGGGCGTTGGTCGTTGGCTGAATTTCTGGCCAGGCAAAAGCAAGGCGGCTCCTGCAGCCGAGCAGGGCAACGACGCCTAACCGGATCGTCTGTCCTCGCATCGGTATCATGTTCGCGTTGATGGTGCACCGCCGCTTGCCGTTATCGCCTGCGCGCCTCTGCTAATTCTCGGCCGCCTTCTGCGGCTTATTCTGAAAAATCGGTCTGCAACGTCAGCCGATGACGATCGTAACGGTTGTTGAATCTAGTACAGCCTCACGGGATGGCGAAGTGTGTTCGTTTAGGAACACTGTGCCACCCACGTGTCTTTTTTGAGCTATGTTTCCTAGGAACGTCACAGGTGTCCTTTGAGTTCACCGTATTTCTGGCAGTGCGCTTCCGCACGGCCAGTAAACATGACGCGAATACAGGCAGTCACGGGAAATTGAAGCAATGAAACCTACCAATCCACCAGTGCGCGGCGACGCCAAGTCAAAACAGCGTGAGTTCGAGGAGTTAAAGCGCCGAATCCACGGCAAGCTTGTCGACAAGCTTGATCTTAATCGAGTCGGCGAGCTGGAGGGTGACGTGCTTCGACGCGAAATCCGTCGAGTCGTCGAACATCTTTGTGACACCGAAGATACGCTGCTTAATCGCAATGAGCGTGAACGACTGGTCAACGAAGTCTTGGACGAGACATTCGGACTGGGACCGCTCGAGTTGCTTTTGAACGACAGCAACGTCTGCGATATCTTGATCAACGGTCCAAAGAACATCTATGTCGAACGTCGCGGCAAGATGGAGAAAACCAACGTCGAATTCCGCGACGACAATCACTTGATGCAGATCATCGACCGGATCGTCTCGAAGGTTGGTCGTCGTGTGGATGAAACGTCGCCGATGGTGGATGCTCGCCTCGAAGACGGCTCGCGTGTAAATGCGATCATTCGCCCGTTGGCACTCGATGGTGCCGCGATGTCGATTCGCCGTTTTGGTAGCGATCCGCTCAAGCTCGAAGATCTGTTGAACTTCAAAGCGTTTACTCCAGAAATGGTGATGTTGCTCGAAGGAGCGATCAAAGCTCGCTTGAACATTGTCATCTCTGGTGGTACCGGTTCTGGTAAGACGACGTTGCTCAATACGTTGTCGAGCTTCATTCCCGGCAGTGACCGTATCATTACCATTGAAGACGCGGCCGAGTTGCAGTTGCAACAGGACCATGTCGTGCGACTGGAAACTCGCCCTCCCAATATCGAAGGAAAGGGAGCCGTTACGGGTACCGACCTGGTCAAGAATGCTCTGCGTATGCGTCCTGAACGAGTGATCATTGGTGAGTGTCGTGGACCAGAAACGCTGGACATGTTGCAAGCGATGAATACGGGTCACGAAGGCTCGATGACAACCTTGCACGCGAATACACCGCGTGATGCGATCGCACGTATGGAAACGATGATCATGATGGCCGGTTTTGAATTGCCGATCAAAGCGATGCGTCAACAGATCGCAAGTGCCGTCGACATCATTATCCAAGCCAATCGTCTGCAAGGTGGTAAGCGTCGCATTACGCACATCACCGAGGTGGTCGGAATGGAACAAGATACCGTCGTCATGCAGGATGTCTATCTCTATGAAAAAGATGGCATCGACGAGAACGGTACGACCGTCGGTCGGTTCATCTCGACCGGAGTACGGCCCAATTTCATGGATCGATTAGAACAATCGGGGATTCGCCTACCGGGCAGTGCCTTCAAGCAACGAGTGATGCTGGTTGACGATTGATGCGAAACGAAACTCCAGGGCAAAGAAGACTCACTTAGGACGAGACTGAGGAAGAACGAAAATGATGTTCATAATTTACGTCGCCGTATTCTTGTGCGTCGCGGCACTCGTTCTGGGTGTTTCGATGTACTTCAAGACGACGGACGACAACGTCGAAGACCGACTGGATGCGCTGGCTGGCCTGAAGCCCAACAATGCAATGGTCGAAGCTGAAAAGTCGTTGCTTTCCAGCCCGTTGGAAGACCTTCCTGCCGGAATGATGGGCGCGGCCAATATTCGCTTGCTCATCGAACAAGCTGACATTGAGATGACACCGGCTACGTTCGGACTGATCACCTTTGGATTGCTGCTTGGTGGTGCTGGTGCCGTGATGGTTGCCGGATTGAACATCGTGCTGGCTGTTTTGGCCGGGCTCACGTTGGCGATTCTGCCCTACTTGTGGCTGCAGTTCTTGCGAAAGCGGCGCTTTAAGATGTTTGGTCAGCAGCTACCGGAAGCACTTGAGCTAATGGCTCGAGGTTTGCGAGCCGGTCACAGTCTACAAGCTGGTTTTCAGCTAGTCGGTGAAGAGACACAGGCGCCATTGGGAACCGAGTTCCTGCGTGTTTTTGAAGAGCAAAACTTGGGTGTCACGCTCGACCAAGCTCTGGAGGGCATGACCGAGCGAGTTCCCAACCTGGATCTCAAGTTCTTTGCTACGGCCGTTGTTTTGCAGCGTCAGACGGGCGGTGACTTGGCCGAAATCCTGGACAAGATCGGAACACTCGTCCGCGAGCGATTCCGGATTTTCGGTCAAATTCAAGCCTTGACCGGGGAAGGACGTTTGTCAGGGATTGTGCTTCTGGCACTTTCTCCGGTTCTCTTCCTCGTGATGTTGAAGCTCAATTACGAATACGCCATGACGCTCTTCCGTGATCCGATGGGTCGGAAGATGATGGCCGCCACAATTGTCGTGCAATTGATCGGTGCTTACGTCATCAAGAAAATCGTAGATATAAAGGTGTAGTTAATCGTGATGATCATTGCAGCCATAGATTTCGCGTCTGTCCTTCCGGTAGCGTTGTTCATAACGTTCGCCGCGGGAGCTTGGTTTGTCTTGGACCTGATGTCCAGTGGCAAGCCCCGAGCCGAAGAACGTCTTGCAGAAATGAATTCGACCAAAGGCGGTCTAGCCAAAGGTGGGTCGACGTCGAACAAATTTGCGGAAGCGTTAGAGAAGGCCGCGCCGGCATTTTCGAAGCCGCTGCAACCGAAGACAGCTGCTGAGGAAGACAAGCTGGTTCAGAAATTGTCGTATGCTGGGTTTCGCCGTCCGGCTGCACCGCAGGTATTCCTACTGACCAAGCTCGCTTCGTTGTGCATTGGACTCTTTTTCGGCGGAGCTGGTGTCCTGTTCGTAAACGGCTTTTCGATTGCTTCCATCGGTAAAGCGGTTGCGATTGGTGGTATCATGCTCTACCTGCCCAACGTGGTCCTGTGGTTCATGGCCAGAAAACGAATGGAAGCGATTTTCCTCAGCCTTCCCGATGTGTTGGACCTCATGGTCGTGTGCGTGGAGGCCGGATTGGGGCTCGACCAGGCAATGCGTAAAGTGTCCGAAGAAATGCGATCGACGTATCGAGTCATTTGCGATGAATTGCAACTGAGTAACCTGCAATTGCAAATGGGCCGCACGCGCAACGAGGTATTGCAAGAATTGGGTGATCGAACAGGCGTCGATGATCTGAAATCACTATCTTCGATTTTGATCCAAGCCGATAAGTTTGGTTCGAGTGTTGGTAAAGCACTGCGAGTCCAAAGTGATTCGATGCGGACCAAGCGTTCGCAGATTGCCGAAGAGAAAGCGGCGAAGACGGCCGTTCAGCTGATTTTCCCGCTGGTCCTCTTCATCTTCCCGGGCATTTTCGTCGTGCTGGTCGGACCGGCGGCGATTACGATGCTCACCGAGCTGTTCCCGATGATGAATCCAGGCGGCTAATTCGGCCTCTGACATGACTCACGATTTGAAGACGGCCGCCCTTCGAGGCGGCCGTTTTTCGTAGCCGGACGCTCGCTAGCATCACGAATAACGTTTCGGCTGTTCAGAGAGTCTAGGGCAACTGTGTCGGCGGTCGCTAATTCGTTGGTACCGGAGCAATAAGGCGAGCCGATAAAGTCCGTTGAATGGGCACAGACTATTCGAAGAAGTCGACCTGTGCGACCCGTACTCTTGGAGAATCAACATGCGCTCCCGCATTATTAAGATCGCCTTGTTCGCAATGGTGACGCTCACGTTTGTACCATCCGTCTCTCACGCCGATTGGGCATCGTTCAAGCAACGCTGTAAGCTCGACTGGTACCGAAATAATCAATGGCCTGATCCGTTCATGGCGGTTGATCGCATTTCTGTGTGCTCACCTTTTGTCGCGATGGCACAAAACGGCTGGTACCAACAATCAACGTTGTCGAGCTTTCACTTTCATCCAATGACGAACGAGTTGACCGAAGCGGGCAAGTTGAAAGTCCGCCACATCGTTGTGAACCATCCAGAACAATACAAGAAGGTGTTTGTCCTGCAGGCATTGTCGGACGAAGCGTCGCTCACCAGAGTCGATTCGGTTCAGCAGACGGTGGCTCAATTCACAACCGGGCAGGGCATGCCAGAGGTACGGATGGTGAGCATGGATCCTCCAGGCAAGGGTGCGGACGAAGTTGACGCGATGAATCGTTTGTTTAGAGAAACGCTGACTCCGCCTCGCCTACCTCAGTTCCAAAGCACCGTCACTGGTGGTGGAAACTAAGTAACCGAATCTGACAGCGACGGCTGGAGAGTCCGGCGCCGACTATTCCTAGTTTTTTCCCGCAGTCTTGAGGAATTCAAAGTGTTAATGCAACGATGCACCGCGGTTTGCTGGTCTGTGGCTTTCCTACTCGTCTTCGGGGGGAGTGGAACCGTGGATGGTCAGATATCACGATTGCCGCCTCGCGCGGCAGTGCCCCGAGGGACCAACCCGTACGCACAGCATCCGCAGGTTGCGAACGGTCAGGTCGTTGGCGGCTATCGGGTGATTGCTGACCGAGCTGTCGGAGCCGTCAAGTCGCCGGCCGCTGAAATGATTGCGGCGGCGAAGGTTACGGAAAAGAATGGCGATGTGCCCGGTGCGACGAAAATGTACCGCGATGCGTTGGCCAAGTTTCCCAACGATCGCCAAGTCCTGGTGAACTTCGCTCGTTTTAAGCATCGTAACGGCGAACTGGATGGTGCCATCGTGACCTACCAGCAATGCCTGAAGCACTATCCTCAAGACGCGGTTGCCTTGAACGACTTGGGACTTTGCTATTCTCGCAAGGGTGAGATGAAAAAGGCGGTCGGGCATGTTGAATCGGCGGTGCGAGCGAATCCTGGCAGCCGACGCTATCGCAACAATTTGGCAACGCTGTTTGTCGAGTTGAATCAGCTCGACCGGGCCGCAGTCGTACTGTGCGATGTGCACGGGAAGGCGATTGGGAACTACAACTTGGCCTATCTGCTGAATCGTCGTGATCGCAATTCGGAGGCGATTCAATACCTGCAAGCTGCCGTGACGTTGGACCCGACTTTGCGACCGGCTCACCAATTGTTGGCGAAATTGTCGGCCGAAGGTGGCACCACCGTGCAGACTGCTCGGAGCCCTTCGTACGAAGTACCGGCACAAGTCGCAAACGCCGCCGTGCAATATGAAGAGCGAGCAGGAGTGGCCCAGCCACCGGAAGTGGAGGCCTATCCCATTCCCGGAATGGTTCGTTAGGTCGACGAGGAAGTGACCCAGAGGAACGTGCTGATCGCGCAGGTTGCCGACAGCACCTAGCCGGTTGCTGTCCGGCTCGTTGGGTCGGGTGAGAATAGAGTGGAGCCGAAGGGAATCGAACCCTCGACCTCTTGAATGCCATTCAAGCGCTCTCCCAGCTGAGCTACGGCCCCATTCTGGATGGAAAATCTATCAAAAAGAGGGCCGCTAGGACGGCCTGTTTTGTTCCAGCCAAGAGTGAAAATTATCACCAACGACGGTCGAAGTCAACCTGCGCCGTCCATTCGTAGGCGGTCAAGTTCCGCAGCGGCGAAACGTAACGATCGGAAGGACCTCTCGAGTGAAGCGTTGGTTGATCGGGTTCGCGAAAATTGCCATTCCAGTGTCGATTCTGGTCTGGTTGGTCTACCGTCTGGTCACCGACAATCCGCAAGATGTGGCCGACCTGCTGCGACGGCCGAAGGACTGGCCGCGGCTCATTTTGGCGCTGTCCATCTATCTTGGATTGGTAGCGATCACATTCGTCAGGTGGTTTCTTCTTGTGCGTTCGCTCAAGTTGCCTTTTAAGTTACGTGACGCCTTCCGATTGGGGTTTATCAGTTACCTGCTCCAGTTTGTTTCGCTGGGGGCAGTTGGAGGCGACCTCTTCAAAGCGCTCTTTCTCGCACGAGAACAGCCGCAACGAAAGCCGGAGGCTGTCGCGACCATTTTTATCGACCGAATTGTGGGCATGCTCGGCTTGTTGCTGCTCGCTTCCGTGGCCGTCTTTTGGATCCCCAAAGAGGGTGCTTTTGCACAGTTGGCTCAAGCCAAACTTATTTTCGTTTCGGCAGCGTCCGTTGGTGTTGGCATCTTTCTTCTATTGTTGTTTACGAAATTCTCGTTGACATCGGTCATGCCGAGAATGCGAAAAGCGAAGTTCCTGCGCACGACCTTGCTGCGTGTTGAAGGCGCCATCCGGATGTATCGTGAGGATCGCAAGTCGGTCGTGTTGGCTTTGGCGCTCGGATTCTTAACGCACCTCATGCACGGCGTCGCCATTTATACGGCTGCCACCGCCTTCTTTCCGGACGGCCCTGGACTCGGAGAACAAGTCGTCATGTGGGCGGTTGCCGGTTCGGTCGGTTCGTTGCCGATCGCACCGGGGGGACTGGGCACGTTTGAGCTGGCCTATGGGTGGCTCTACGAACGGATGGCGACTCCCCTGCTTGCCAACGAAGGCGTCTTGGTAGCGTTACTCTATCGTGTGATGACGTTGGTGACCGCTGGTGTCGGAATTTTCGTCTACTTGTCTTGCCGACGAGAAATGCAAGAAGTACTCACCCATGAAGAAGTCGCGTGACGCCTATTTCGCGTTGAGGTTTCGCAGGTGCCGCATCAGTCGTTCTTCCGCGATCTTGCTGAAAGCGCGACGTTCGCCATCGTGGGCCTCATCGAATTTGCGGTGCCCGTCTTGCCGCTGCTGTTCCGCCGCCAACGCATGATTGACCGATTCGCGTTGGCGATAGACCGTTCCGAATTTACTATCCGGTGCCGGTTCCGCAGAAGTGACCGTGGTACCAATTTCGCTAAACACGGCATCGACTCGAATGGTCCTGTCGGGCGTTCGCAGCGATTTCGTCGAATCGGGACGGACTCGGGATTCGATCATTTCGACGGCGGTATCCAGGATCGAATCGACGGTCGAGTTTTTGAGTAGCACGCGGTCGGCGAGCCTCAGGCAGGTGGGACGGATGATCGATTGCTTGAGGGAATCGACGAGTGCGATCACGGGGATTTCGCGAGCGCGGCGGTTCTTCTTCAGCGAATCGAGTAATTGGTCCGACTGGTTGGGAGCTTGCGGTATGTCGGTCATGATGACATCTGGTTGAGTCGTCGTGGCCATCCATAGGCCGTGCATGCTGTTGCGAGCTCGCAACAAGGCAAACCCACGCCGAGAAATCGCAGGCTCGATCGATTGCACGAGGGCCGAATCTTGAAACACGCAGAGGATCGTACCCCGAGAGGGTACGCCGCTTTTGCTCTTGGGTTCGAAATTCGACATGCAAGAATCTCCTCGCTAGACCATACGGGTAGGAGTTGCACGTCGCCGTGTCGGTCTTCGCAGTTTTCCAAGACGGACGCTGTGAAACGGGACCGAGGCGAAGATGCACTCCATCAAACCTAGCAAGGCTACCACCTTCGATTAGGCAAGCGGGGAAAAGAACGTTGACTCTTTGCAAAGAATCGAAGTCACGGTTCGAGTAATCGGTAACGACAACCTTGGCCCGCAAGTTTCGAAATTGGCTAAAGACGGAATGATTATTTTATGACGAAGTTGACGAGCCGGCCCGGGACAACAACGGTTTTCACGACCTGCTTATCCGTCAGTAATTCTACGACTTTGGGATCGCTCTTGGCGAGTTCCTCGATCGCCGTTTTGTCGGCATCCGCCGCGACCGAGATCTTGGACCGCAGTTTTCCGTTGACTTGGACCGGGATTTCCACCGTCGATTCGACCAGCAGCGCCTCGTCATGCGTCGGCCAGGGAGCGTAGGCCAGCGAATCGGCATGGCCCAAAAGCTGCCATAGTTCCTCCGCCACATGCGGCGCATAGGGCGCCAACAGCAGGACGAATTGTTCCATGGCTGCCCTTGGCTTCGTCTTGGCTTTTGTGAAGTGATTGACGAATTCCATCATCCTCGCGATGGCAGTATTGAAACTCATCGTCTCCGTATCCCGAGTTACGGCCGCGATCGTCTTGTGGAGCAAGCGTGTTTGCTCTTCCGTCGGATCGTCATCGGTCACATCGGGCGACAGGACAAGCGTTTCGGCCTCTTGGTCCACGATCATTCGCCAAGCACGGCTCAAGAAACGAAACACGCCGTTGACGCTGTCCATATTCCAAGGTTTGGGCGCTTCGAGTGGTCCCATATACATCTCGTAGAGGCGGAGCGAATCGGCGCCGTACTCGCGGACGATGATGTCAGGATTGATGACATTGCCGCGGCTTTTGGACATCTTATGTGCGCGACTCTCGAGCGTGATCTTTGTGTCCGCTTTCAGTACGAACCGGTCCCCATTTTTTTCGGCATCGGTGGGAGCCAATTTGACAGCCGTCACGGCCTGTTCCGAGCCAGCTCGAACCAAATCACCAGCGGCCGTCTTTGCGATGTCGTTGGCCGAAACCCAATTTCCTTGAGCGTCCTGGTAGCCTGTCATCTCGACTTCACCGAGGATCATTCCTTGGTTCACCAGTTTCTGAAAAGGCTCGTTGCCGCTGACGTAGCCACGATCGAACAGGACTTTGTGCCAGAAACGCGCGTAAAGCAAATGGAGCACCGCATGCTCCGCGCCGCCCACATACAGGTCGACCGGCATCCAGGCCTTTTCGATCGCCTTATCGATCGGTGCCGCTTCATTGGTCGGATCGAGGAATCGGAGATAGTACCAACACGATCCGGCCCATTGGGGCATCGTATTGGTTTCTCGCTTGTATGTTTTTCCTTCGATCGTCGGATAGAGCCACTCGTCAGGCGCCTTGTCGAGCGGAGGCTCGGGGCGTCCGTGCGGCTTGAAGTCGTCGAGGTGCGGCAGATCGACCGGTAAATCCGATTCGGGCACGGCGCGGACCACGCCGGTCGGCTTTCGATTCGCGTCGACTTCATGCAGGATGGGGAACGGTTCGCCCCAAAATCGCTGACGGCTGAACAGCCAGTCACGCAATTTGTATTTCACGGCCGCTTTGCCGACGCCTTGGGTCGCCAGCCACTCGGTCATCTTCGTTTTAAATTCACCAGTCGTCAGTCCGTTGAAGTCACCCGAGTTCAACGCGATGCCGTCACCGGTTGAGCACACTTTGCCCGCGATTACCTGGTCGCGGTCGATCTCCGCCGCGTTACCCGGATCGACCACTGGAATGATGGGTAGCCCGAATTCCTGTGCAAATTCGAAATCGCGTTCGTCATGAGCCGGGACTGCCATGATGGCGCCGGTGCCGTAAGTAATCAGCACGTAATCAGCAACCCAGATAGGCACGAGCGCACCGTTGACCGGGTTGATGGTGTGGCTACCGGTAAAGACGCCCGTTTTCTCCTTCGCCAATTCGGTCCGCTCAAGATCGCTCTTGGCAGCCGCCTTCTCACAATAGGCGCTGACGGGAGCCGCTTGCTCTGCCGTGGTGAGTTGATCACGCAGCGGGTGTTCGGGCGCGATGACCATATACGTCGCGCCGTAAAGGGTATCGGGCCGAGTCGTGTAGACACGAAGCACGTCGGCGTCCGGTTTGCGGGGAAAGCTGGCAGCCGACCGAGCCTGTTTCCACTCGTTGAATTGGTCTTCGGAGCCGAGGAAAAAGTCGACTTCGGTCCCCGTGCTGCGACCAATCCAGTTGCGCTGGAGCGCTTTAATACCGTCCGACCAATCGAGGCCATCCAAATCGTTTTCCAGTCGATCTGCGTACGTGGTAATGCGCAGCATCCACTGTCGCAACGGCCGTCGTTCTACCGGATGTCCACCTCGTTCGCTCTTTCCATCAATCACTTCCTCATTAGCCAAGACCGTGCCGAGGGCAGGGCACCAGTTCACGGGCGCTTCTGATTGATACGCCAAACGATGGTCGGCTTGATACTCTCGAATTGCATCGTCCCCAGCGGCCTCCACATCGGCAGGAATCGGTAATTCGGAAATGGGCCGACCTCGCTGAGTCTCCTCATCGAACCAGGTATCGAAAAGCTGTAGAAAAATCCATTGCGTCCAGCGGAAATAGGCGACGTCGGTCGTTGCTAATTCTCGATCCCAGTCATAGCTAAAGCCCAGCATCTTCAACTGACGACGAAAAGTGTCGATATTCGCTTCGGTTTGAATTCGAGGATGCGTGCCCGTCTTGATCGCGTGCTCTTCCGCTGGCAAGCCAAAGGCGTCAAAACCCATCGGATGCATGACCGACACGCCTCGCATGCGGGAGAACCGGCAAACGATGTCGGTGGCCGTATACCCTTCGGGATGTCCCACATGAAGACCGTCGCCGCTGGGGTAGGGGAACATGTCCAGCGCGTAGAGTTTCGATTCGCCAGGCAGCCTAGGGCTGGCGAAAGTCTTATTCTGTTCCCAGAAGGATTGCCATTTGGGCTCGATCTCGGCCGGGTTATAGCGAGGCATGTCGGGTCCTGAATCGGTAATATAGGGGGGTAAGTAGCTAGCTGGTGCCAGCGCTGCTGACACGCTTGGTGCTTGGCGTAAGTTGCGATCTGCTAACGTGTTGCGGCGATGCGAAAGTTCTCGATTTTAATAAGTGACACGGGCCACCGTAAAGGGTTACAACGAATCGCAGACTTGTGACACAGATGCGGAAGGATACACGAAGCGAGACTCAAGAAGAATCGCCCAGAGCGTAGCTTTACCAGCCAGTGAGGCTAAAATGGGGCGTGAGTCGGCTCCTGCCGGTAGGGGATAAACTTTTCAACTCGTCTCCGACCACATTCGTGGTCGTGACATAAGAGCACACGGATAGGCCAACATGCTGCGACCGAAACGGGAACTCTTTCTTATCGATTTTGAAAGAGAGGCGATGCGAGCTGCTGGGCAGTTCAATGCCCAATTGATGGATTTCATTCGGCCGCAAGTGAAGGCCGGTGTCACGACGGGCGAAATTGATCGCCTGATCCACGAATATACACTCGACCATCGACACAAGCCTGCCTGTCTTGGTTACCAAGGGTTCCCCAAGAGCTGCTGTACGAGCGTCAACGAAGTTGTCTGCCACGGCATACCGGGCGAGTATGTCTTGCAAGAAGGCGACATCGTCAACATTGACATCACGTCGATTGTGGATGGATGGTTGGGTGACCAATCGGAAACCATCCTGATCGGCGAAGTTGACGAAGAGGTGAAACACGTCACCCAATGTGCACTCGATTGCCTTTATTTGGGAATTGACGTACTGAAGCCCGGCTGCCGAGTTTCGGAAATTGGTCGCGCGATCACCGCTGAAGCGCATCGTTTCGGATACGGCGTGGTGCGAGAATATGTGGGTCATGGAATTGGTCGTCGGTTTCATCAAGAGCCTTCGATACCTCATTACCCCAATCGCCAGGCTCACATCGACCGACTCTTCCCCGGCATGTGCTTTACGATCGAGCCGATGATTAATGCTGGCTCGCGAGAGACCATATTGGATCGCGATGACGGTTGGACGGTGCGAACGAAAGATGGCAAAGTGAGTGCACAGTTCGAGCACACGATTCTGATGGGCGAGGAATCGGCAGAAATCTTGACTCTCACCAAGAACGGGCCTCAGCCCGGCCACCTCTTTTAGAATTAGGCTAAGCGGCCTTTCTTCGTGCTATCACTCCGTTTCTGGAATGCTGTCACTGCCAAATAAACGGCGATGGCTGCACTGCCGTCGTGGTGACTTCAGCGAATGCCCTTGCTCAAGTCGACCTGATCTCTTACAAGCCGACGGCTCGTCTCTCTACTCTTCAACTACGTTCGAAGGTGCGGCAACATGTTGCGCGTCGTCTCAAAATCGGTTATCGCGATCTTGGTCATCGGTTCGGTTGGTCACGCCGAGTCATTTCCATACACCGCCTATGTGACCCTCGACAGCTCGTCAGTTCGCAGTGGGCCGGGCGACAATTTCTACCCGACCAGCCGGTTGCGGTGGGCTGAATTGGTCGAAGTCTATCGTCATGACGCGCAGGATTGGGCAGCCATTCGTCCGCCGCTTACCAGTTTCAGTTGGGTGCCGGCCGCTGCCATCGAAGTATCGACCGACGACCCGTCGGTTGGTCGCGTCACGAAACCAAATTTAAAGACGCGCATCGGATCGAACATCAACGAAAAACACCGGGGCGTCGAATACATCGAACTGATGGTTGGAGAGAGCGTTGCCATTCTGGCGAATGAAGATCGGCAAGGCACCGAGTGGCTACGGGTCGCGCCACCGGCAGGTGAGTTTCGCTGGATTCGGTTGTCAGACATCAGCAAGGACGATCCGACGATTGAAGAAGAGACGCCAGAAGTCGAATTGGCACTTGCGCCGATCGACCCGGCCTCCGATTCGGTCGAGACAATGGAGCTCGCGGAAGCGGACTCTGGCACCAACAAGATCGTCTTGCAACAGGCCCAATTTTCGGAAGAGCCGTTGCCTCCGGCTGAGATCAGTCCGCCACTTGCCGGTATTCCCAGCAACTTTAGCCAAGTACCGGGCACGGTCGAATCGCCAGATGCGTACCTCAATGGCCAAATCGTTCCAGGCGAGCCAACGATGGGCGCTGTGGCTCCGTATGGTTTCGAAGGTGGCAGCCCTGGTGGCTTCACGCAGCTGCCGCCGCGGCCCGTGAGCGGGTTACCACCGCGTCCATCGGCCATGATCAAACCGGGGCCGGTCGCCAAGAAACTATTGGCGAATGAGCTTGCAGATATTGAACTCCAACTCTCGTTGACGGTCAGCCAACCGGCGGCTGCTTGGGATATGGCGCCTTTACGAATCCGCACGCAAGCGGTCATCGATACCAGCGACGATCCGGACGTCCGCGTTCGGGCCAATGGGTTACTGTCCAAAGTGAGTCAGTTCGCCGACATCCAAAGACGCCAAACTTCGGTCGATGCCGAAGCGTGGCAGGTTGCACAGTCGGTGGGTGGCCCCAGTGTTCTTGCGTCCACCTATGGCGGCGGCACTGCGTATGGTGATCCATGGATGGGCAGCGGCTACGCCGGTGAAACCGTCGCTATGGGCAACGGCTATCCGATAGCAGCCGACGGTTTTCCAGTGGTCGATGGTGGCTCGACTTACGGCAACCAGTCGGCCTTCGCCGCCAGCAGCGCCTACAACTACGACGGTACGGGTTGGTTGATGCCCGTCGTCACCGACCGAAACGACATGCCGAAGTACGTGTTGACCGATAGCAAAGGCGATATTTTGCAATTCGTCTCACCCAGCCCGGGGCTCAATCTAAAAGAATATGAGACCAAACAGGTGGGCATTATCGGTTCCAAAAATCGGTTGAAAGAGACCAATCAGCCGCACATCGTGGCCGATCGAGTCATCACGTTGGAAAAGGTTCGCCGCTAAGCGAGTCGCTTCGCCTGCGTGATAGCAGTTGCCGCGCCCGTCGGAATTCACCGGCCGGATAGAGTTCTGCGTGGTGTTCGTCCCCTTCCGCAGTTTGGCTGTGCGCGAAGTTCTCTGCGGACCGAATAACGTAATTAATCGTTATATCTGCGCGTCGCAATTCCAGCTGGCAAAGCTGGCTTGCGGATGCGATACGAGGCTGTCTCGGGGGGGACAAATTGGCAGACGGTGCACCAACAGAATCGCTGTTCGGCTGGAGCCGAAGGCGTTGTAAGAGCACGTTACCGATCCTGGCAGCGATCATGGTAATGATGTGCAGCCAAGCGGCGCACGCACAAGCCTCCTACGCCACCGCGGTAACCGCCGACGGTACGAGTGACAAGTTGGCTCGTAGCGAAGCGGTTCGAGCTCTGCCCTACAACCGCCTTCGTCCCGAAGTCGCAAAACGTATCCACGATGTCGTCTCGCATCCGACCGTCTTTCGTCGGTTGCCCGTTTCCACGATCGAGGCAGACCCCGATCTGTTTGTGTTCCTTGTTCGAAATCCGGAAGTCGTCATTGGAATCTGGAAAGTGATGGGCGTGACCAGCATCGACTTGAAACGGACCGGCCAATTTCGTTTCAATGCGCATGACGGGATGGGCACCGCCAGCGAAATTGACTTGGTGTACGGAACGCCGAACATGCATGTTTACTTCGGCAAGGGGATGTACGAAGGGTCGCTGTTCAAGAACAAGGTCTTTGGTCAATGTGTGATGCTGTTGCGAAGTGTCCGTTCATCGGCTCCCGATGGTCAGACAACGATTCGCAACGTCTTGGATGTCTTTTTGAAGCTCGATAGTCCAGCGATCGACTTGGTGGCGCGGACGTTTCAGCCTTTGTTCGTCAAAAGTGCCGACATCAACTTCACTGAGACGTCCAAGTTCTTGATGAAGCTTTCAAAAACGGCCGAAGTGAATCCGTCGGGCGTGGCCGAGCTTGCTCGAAAATTGCACGATGTGGACGTGCCAGTGCAGGACGAGTTTGTCCGGCTTGCCAATCGTGTCGGAGAGAATCGGAGCCGCCCCATTCCCTCATTCACGGCACGTCCCGCTCGTGGTGGCAGCCAGCCAGAACGTCCAGCAGTCTACATCTCGAGATCGCGTGGGCTGCAGACTTCTCGGCTCGATCACGCAGGCGAATGGACTCGTTAGGGCAGAATTTCGATTGCCAAAGATGTGAACTCTGCTCTTTCTGAGCTCGATGGCGCCTCGCGGTGAGTCCTTCGTGCGCTTATTGCTTCACGTCAAAACAATAGATGTATTCTTGATCGCGCAGGTAGAGTTTCCCATTCGCGATCACCGGATGAGTCCAGATGCCGCCGCGAGAGCTGCGGTTTTCGCTAAGTGGCGACAGCTGAAACCGCCCACGTTCTTTCCATCCGTCGGGGCTCGCATCGACCAGGCAGACCGTCCCATCCCGTTCGTCGACGCAATAGAGCTTGCCATCGGCAAAGCCGACGGCCCCCTTGCCAAGCTTCCCGCGCTGATTCCAGATTTTTTCGCCCGATGCGAAGTCTTGGCAGACCCAGCCGACTTTGTCTGAATGCCCGTAGAGTTTGCCATCCACAAGGATGACGCCGCCATGATGGTTCTTCATGGTCTTGTTGCTGTAGACCTCGGTTGCTTGCGAATCCTCGATTTTCACCAGCTTGCACCCAACGCCGTAACCGGCGCAGATGTAGAGACGATGGTCGTCGTAGATCGGCGTGGGGATGACGGCGACTC
>CAYZRS010000015.1:0-99806 GCA_964480915.1 uncultured Pirellulaceae bacterium
CGCGGGCGAAGATTAAAGGTCGGTAATTCCTGCGGGCAGTCCATCACGTCGGTTACCCATTCTGCGGTGGATTTCCCGGTCCACTTCGTAGGGGAGGTGTCCGACGGAACCGTCGCACATCACCATGTTGAATCCGCTGATGTGAGCGCTGCCGAAAGCAAAGTGATTCGCTTCATTCCGCGTATCGGGCGTTGGAGCGTATCGGTCACCTTCTGCTGCAAAATGCGTAAGTCGCGTGTTGTCCCACTCAAAACCCGAATAGCAGCCCTGATTTGTTCCCCAATCAAGTCCCGTAAAACCTTGGTAATCATTGGGGGCAATGTTCTTTTCGCCAGCAAGATAGGTTTTGGAAAGGCCGTCCTTAATGTGGCGAATCTTGACTTCACTTCGCATGTACATCGTACCGTTCATCCAGACAGCGAACGGGTTCCGCTGGTCGGGTTCATCCAGAATGTCCGTCCATTCAAACCCGTTGTCAGCCTGAGCGTAGGAACTGGGAATCTTGAAGGGTGGATCATCACCGGCGCTCCACAATCCATCACCGCCATTGGCAGCGTAATCACTTTGCACAATGGCATCGAGAAGTGGAAGTGCCGTCGCATTTCGAACACTTAACCACTGATGAGCGTACGGCAAAGCTTCGCGTCGACTTGGACAATAAAATCCACCAATCGGACTTTCATGAAGCGTAATCATGGCTTGACGGTGGGCTACAGAATTCAAAACCTGACCGTCCGCAAGGCGGTAGGATGCGTCCTCTTCCAAAAATGGCAAAACGCTAAACAGCCAACCACCCGGCTGGTCTTCGCCAAATCCTCGATTGGGGTCACCTGTAAAATCTTTGGACCAACCCCCAGATGGATAGAACTTGTGAGCATCTTCATGCAGGATGGCTGCCAAGCCGATTTGCCGAAGCTGATTCACACACTGAATTCGGCGAGCCGCTTCCCGGGCCGAGTTGACCGCCGGAAGCAAAAGGGATACCAGAATGGCGATGATTGCGATAACTACTAGCAATTCCACGAGCGTGAATGCCGGTCGATGTTTCTTGGCCATACTAATCTCCGATGATCGAATCAGGATGAAGCAGTTGAGTTTTCCCCGCCCCACAGTTTATCGGCAAAAAATGCCCCGGTAAAGGAAACTTATGACACCACATTCCGAGTTTGCCGAAGAATCTAGCCTAAACTGCAGGACTTGGAACAGTATCAGAAAACTGTTTTCTTCACTTGATCGCCTCATTCCAGCCCCAGCGATACAGATTCTTGCTATCTGTGTATCTGGACGCTGACGACGAGGCCCCCAAGACGACCATGAGGAGCGAATGCTTGCCTCTCTGACCTCGCGAAACGAGGCAAGCCCCGGCCGCATTCGTCGTGCCGGTCTTTAGCCCATCAAAACCTTCAATGCCCAGCAGTCGATTCGTATTTTTCCATACCACGTTGCGGCGGTATCCGGATTCTGATTCGACCGTGCAACCACGTTGAGCTGTCGAAGTGTACTTCGCAAACTCTGGAATCTGCATCGCGGTGTGTGCTAACTTCAAAAGGTCACGAACGCTGGTCAGATGCTTATCGTTGGTCAGTCCGTGCGTGTTGGTGAAGTGAGTTTCCCGCATTCCCAGGCGAGCCGCTTCGCTGTTCATGCCATCGACGAAAGCTTGAAAGTTGCCCTCCGAGTTGGGCAGGCAATCGCCTCCGCTGACTCGAGCGCCAAAGTGCTCAGCCAATGCGACGCTGGCGTCGTTTCCTGACGGCAGGAGCAATCCATAAAGCAACTCACGGACACTCACTTTTTCCCCCGCTTTCAGGCCACTTGTGGAGCCTACGGTTTTGTCGGCTCGTGCTGAAAACGTCACAACTTCATCCCATACGGACGCATCGGCTGTGGCCAACTTAGCAACGAGGTAGCCGGTCATGATCTTGGTGGTGCTGGCCGGATGGAGTGGCGTGGCTTCGTTCTCGCTCCATAACAACTCGCCAGTCTCTCCATCCGCGATTCCCCACGCTTTACACGTGACAAACGGGGGACCGGAAAGCGGAAGAGGCGGCGTTTTGGGGGGCGTTTCGGCATTCACGATTTTTGGATCGGCAACCGGTGCCGCGTCCATCAGCAGGTCACCAAGCTTGCCCCACATATCGGCTGTCACAACGCCATTTTCGGGCAGGCCATGCTCTTTCTGAAAGGCGAGCACCGCCCGTTCGGTCGCCGGGCCAAAGTCACCGTCGACGCCCAGGTCGGGCGACGGCTCCAGCCGAGCATTCAACGTCCGCTGCAGCGCCTCGACGATCTCGCCGTCGGCTCCGATCGACAACTCTTTCACGCCGCTCGTTTCGACTCCGTCCGGATTGAAGTAGTCAAATGCAGCCTTGGCGATTTTGCCGCAGACAACATTCGCAGCGTTACTATCGGACCAGCTTCGATCTTTGTTTTCATTGGTCAAAATGCAAATTGCGATGCGGCCGGTCGGCGCATCGATCAGTCCGGCATCGGTCCGAGAATTCGAAACGGCGCCCGTTTTGTGCGCCACCTTCACTTCGCTGGGCAAGTCACGAGGAATTTTTGTCCGGTCATCGCAGGCATACAGCAGATCGATGATCGCCTGTGATGCCTCGGCCGAAACGACTTGCTTCGCGTCCAATTTTTCCAGCAGCGACACCATTTCGTTGGCCGTTGTGCTCCCCAGACCAAACTTCTTGCTGCGTTCAGGAAAGATGGACGTTTCGCGTTTGAAGACTTTGGCGTGCTGCTTTGTTTGCGGACAACCCATTTGTTCCATCAATTCGGCCACCTCTGCCAAGCCGACTCGATCGACGACCAAATTCGTTGCCGTGTTGTCGGAAAAGACGATCATCAATCGCGCCGCATCACGCAGCGTCAGCTTCGTACCGACTGAAAAATTGTCGGTCAGAACGCCAGAGCCAGGTACCTTGTCCTCGGCGGTCAATTCGATCGCGTCGTCCAGATTCAGTTTGCCAGCCTGAATCGCCTGATGCATGGCGATCAGCACGGGCAGCTTGATCAAACTGGCGGTGGGCAGCGGTCTGTCGGCGTTGTGCTGGTACGACTCGCCAGACGGCAAATGTTTGATCGAGACACCGACCACGCCTTCGTGCGAATCGACGATCGGCTGAATGATCTTGGCCAGTTCATTCGGTGATGCGGCGTGAATGGGCATGAGGGTCAGGAGGCAAAGAGCAACGGGCAACAGGCAACAGGATTGGGACAGCATGGTTGGCTCGTTTCGATTCTCGTTTTTGATAGTTTTAGGCAGTCGCGACTACCGTCCTCATAGCAGTGCGACTCCGTTTCCGGGTACGTCAGGATACGAGCAGACGCCGCGATCGACGATCACGCCCTTGGCAATGTCACGCGAAAGCAAGGCGGCTCCATCCATGTCAACATAGTCGAGCAGCGGCAACAGTTGAGCGATCGCCGAAATGCCCACGGTCGATTCGGTCATGCACCCCACCATAACCTTGAGGCCCAATTCACGAGCCCGGTCGATCATCCGTCGCGCCGGCGTCAAGCCGCCGCATTTCGTCAGCTTGATGTTGATCGCGTGAAAATGGCCGTGGCAGCGATCGACATCGCTGGCGACGATGCAACTTTCGTCGGCGATGATCGGCAGCGCCGATTCGGCGAAGACGCGTTGAGCGTCGGCCCAATTGTCGGCTTTGAGCGGCTGTTCGATGAACTCGACTCCCAATTCTTTCAAGCGTACAGAATTCCTGATCGTTTCATCCGCCGTCCAACCGCAGTTCGCGTCAACTCGAAAAGTGGCCTGCGTATGCTGACGGAGCGTCTCGATGATCTCGATGTCTTGCGGTGTGCCAAGCTTAATCTTGTAGATTGGCCAGTCGGGCACTTCCTGCAGTTTGTCCACCATTTTTTCGACGCTATCGATCGCGATGGTGTAGTTCGAGACCGGATTCGCGGCCGGATCGAGCCCCCACAGTTGATAGACCGGTTTTCCCTGCCGCTTGCCCCACAAGTCGTACACCGCCTGGTCGAGCGCACAATGGGCGAACGGATTGTCGCTGAGTTGCGAACTCAACTGATCGTAAACGGCGGCCGGATCATCTAGCGGCGAAGCGGACAGTTCGGCTTGAATCGATCCGAGCGACGCCGTCATCGATTCGTAGGTGGCGTTGTAGTAGGAATTTGTGGTCGCTTCGCCGAAGCCATGATGTTGACCATCGGACAGCTCAACAACAAGCGTCGGCTGGACATCGTGCGAGCTGCGGGCGATCGTGAAAGTGTGTTTGAGCGGCAGATCGAAGCGATGAAGTTTGAGCGTGATCATGGCTTTCTTTCGGGATGGTTTTCTATCGTCGCCAGTGATTCGCCGAGATTGTTGCGGTGCGGTACGTTAGCTGCTGGGCACCGATGGTTTGAGCAGGCACTGGGGCAGGCTGATTTTGTAGAACATTTGTGATTCGATTCCTGGGCGCGGGTGGTGCTTGTTTGTGGCTAGAGGGTCAGGTCCATGTTTTCGGTCTGCCTGTTTTCAAGTGGTGCGTCTGCTGGCCGAAAAATGGACCAGACCCTGGACGGCGCTAGCCCAGGAGCGATTGCCTTAGTTTCAGTGAGGCTGCGACCAGTTTCGCGGGGCCATCGCGATAGACATCGCAGGCTGGCAAACCAAGTTCGGACTCGACACGTTCACACTCTTGCACTGCTTCTTCGGCTGACAGGCGGCGGGAGTTAATGCCGATGCCGATCACTTCCGTCGGAGCCACCAAACTGGCGGCCACTTCGTAGCCAGCACGCAACTCGGCCAGCGGCTTGAGCGGCACGTGCTCCATGCCGTGCGTATGGGGGCGAGCCGCCTCGTAACAAAGCACCAAGCCCTGCGGACGTGCTCCATGCAACAAGCCGAGCGTCACGGGCGAGTAGCGAGGCTGAGCCAGACTGCCCTGCCCTTCGATGATGACAAAATCGTGCGACTCGTTGGCTCGAACTAATCTCTCGACCGCTCCGTTGAGAAAATCGGAAACCACACAATCGACCGGACATCCGGCTCCAGAAATCATGATGCCAGTTTGGCCGGTCGCCGCAAACGCGGCATCTTGCCCCGCAGCGGTTAAGCCGCGAGCCAACTCGATCGCGGTGACCATTTTCCCGACACTGCAATCTTGTCCCACGGTCTCGATGCGGACGCAACCTTCACGAAAACCGGTCGCATCGGCCACATCGCGTTCGTTGTTCTTCCGCACATCGTGAAGTTCGACGTTGTGATTGGCTGCCGCCGCGGAAAATTCGGGATCGTCCGACAGAAATTCGTGCAACCCGGAAATCACATCCATGCCGCGACCAATCGCGTTCAAAATCACGGGGCGCCAAGCGGTCGGAATCTTGCCGCCTGCAGACGCAATGCCCATCAGCAAGGCGGTTGCGCCGGGCATTTCATCCAGCGAACCAATGATAGGAATATCGCCACCGACTCCTAACAACTCCCCGGCCGTCTTCCCGGCCTGCGTCGAATCGAGAAGCGCCACGACATCCGATGTTCGATAGCGGACCACGCTGGTCGCCGTCTTGGCTTTCAGGGGATCGGTATGTCCTTCGGTGAGGACCACGATTCTTGGTTGGTCAGACACGGCAACAGCTCGGCAAGGAAGGAATCGAAGCGAGCCGTGATGATACCACAAGGCGAACTCGCCGATTAGTAGCGAACCTTCCGACCTGATTCGCTACTGGCGTCGATTTGGTTTGGTTGTCGCTTAGTTACCAGAACACATCGCTATCAGAAAAGGAAATATCGAAGTTGGGAAGCGATCGCGACTTTCAAGAATCTACGCATTTCGATGAATTGAAACTCGAACCGGTCGAGCCACGCGGTATCCCTAAACCGGAATGGACAGGGCGACGCTGTCTCGGTTGCAAACACCCGATGGCGGACGAATCTCGCTACTGCGCCGCCTGCGGCATTCACTATTTCGATCGGTACGCACGCTTGGGCGAAAACTTGATCAGGCAGTCCCAGGAGGTAGAGAGAGTGCTGTGGGTGACTCGTTGTTTGCGAATCTTGTCGATACCGATTCGTTTTTTTCGGTGGTAGCCAGGCCGCTTGGGTCGCATCGCCGGATAACGACAGAACGGAAGTTTCCATTTGCGAGTATCTGCAAGCGTCGCTCGACATGGTAAAGTCAGGTCGACAATGCTACTCGGGGCGGGCGATACATGTTGCACTTCGGCAAACGGTTTCTTGCGTTTCACATTCGGTTCTCAGTTTGCATCGGCATGCTGTCACTCGCGACGACGAGTTGGGCAGAGCCCGAGCCGCCCCATTTGCCTCAACCGGCCCGTGAATTCCGCGCCGCCTGGGTTGCGACCGTTGCCAATATCGATTGGCCCTCGGAGCCTGGACTTACGAGCGAACAGCAGCAACAGGAATTCACGCGGATTGTCGAGCGGGCGGTAGAGCTGAACCTCAACGCACTGATCTTTCAAGTTCGACCGGCGGCCGACGCGTTGTTCGATTCGGCGTTCGAACCATGGTCGCCCTACCTGACGGGTACCATGGGGAAACCGCCCACGCCGGCTTACGACCCGCTCGCATTCGCGATCAAGACGGCTCACGAACACGGCATCGAACTGCATGTCTGGTTCAATCCGTATCGGGCGCTCCACAAGTCATTCCAGGGAAAAGTCTCCGACGATCACATTAGCAAGGTCAAGCCGACGGCAGTCAAAGCATACGGTGGCTACTTGTGGCTCGATCCGGGCGATCGCGAAGCGGCCCAACATTCGCTCGATGTGATGCTCGACGTAGTGCGGCGTTACGACATCGATGGCGTGCACATGGACGACTATTTTTATCCCTATCCCGTAAAGGACGACGATGGCCACGAAGTCCCCTTTCCCGATGACGCGTCGTTCGCCAACGCCCAAGCTGACGGGTACGAAGGCACGCGCGACGATTGGCGGCGCAGCAATGTTGATTGGCTGGTCGAAAAACTGCACCATTACACCAAGCAAATGAAGCCTTGGGTCCGGGTCGGTATCAGCCCGTTCGGCATTTGGCGTCCCGGATATCCCGAATCGATTAAGGGCTTTGACGCGTACGACAAACTTTACGCCGACGCGAAGAAGTGGTTGCAAGAAGGCTGGGTCGATTATTTGACGCCGCAGCTCTACTGGACGATTGAGAGCAAAGGCCAAAGTTACCCAAAATTGCTGGAATGGTGGAGTGAGCAGAACACGAAACAGGTTCATTTGTGGCCAGGCAACTACACTTCGCGCGTCGGCATGAAGGAGGGGACCAACTGGGAAGCGGACGAGCTGCTGCGACAGATCGAGGTCACCCGTCAGCACCCGGGAGCGACCGGCAACGTCCATTTCAGCATGAAGTCGCTGTTCGATGACTACAGTGATTTGGGCACCAAGCTGCAATCCGGCCCCTACGCACTGCCAGCACTCGTACCATTACGCAACAAGAACGACTCGGCACCTACCAATCCTTCAACCGATTCAAAACAACCGTGGCTGTGGGTCGCTTGGACGAAAGACGGTTCGGGTTGGAACTATGAGATCGTTCCAGGCTCCACGCCAAAACCGGATACCGATTATGTCGCGAAGGTGGATCGAGACGGAAACATGAGCCAACCGATGAAACGAAATTGATTTAATCGACGATCGAGTTCCGGTTTGCCGTCATCGCGGTGGCTGGGCGAGAGGGTCGGGAGTCTTTTTCGGCCAATGGCCCTACCAACAGCTGTCGGGTAACCCCGAAAAAGACTCCCGACCCTTTCCATGCTCCCCCCTTTCAACGAACCTGCGAAAGTCCAACTTGAACCTCCTCATCGCACAACTCGATCCGGGTACTCTTTCCGGCCGCTTCACGGTCGTCGATTGGTTGGTGCTCGTGGGCTATATGCTGCTTGTCAGCATCCTCGGAGTCCGACTTGCCGGCAAGCAGACCGACATGGAAGATTTTTTCCGAGGCAAGGGTGGCCTGCCTTGGTATGCGGTCTCAGCTTCGATGATCGCAACCATCATTTCAGCAGTGACGTTTATCGGCGTACCGGCGATTTCGTACGCTGAGGGAGGAAATTTCACCTACTTGCAACTGGGCATCATCGCCGGCATTCTCAGTCGGTTATTCGTGGCAGTCTTCTTGGTACCCGCCTATTTTAAGAATCAGGTTTACAGTCCCTACGACTATATGGGTCAACAACTGGGCGAAGCGGCTCGTTCGGTAACCACCGCTCTGTTTACGCTGATGGGCCTGTTGGCTCAAGCGAGCCGCGTCTATCTAACGGCCATCGTTTTGGAACTCGTGCTGAAGGAACAGCTCGACGCTTTACAAAACGCCACGGGCGTTGACCCGTTGGTGTGGGCCATCGGCATTGTGGGCGTCATCGCCATCGCGTGGACGATGCTGGGCGGCATTGCCACCGTCATCTGGACCGACGCGATGTTGTTTCTAGTGTTCGTGGTCGGCGGGATCGTGGCGATTGGTGTCGTCGCGGCCGAAGTGCCTGGCGGTCTGGGGGCCGTGATCAGCCAAGGTTGGGAGGCTGGCAAATTTCAATTGTGGACGTTCGGCTCCACGGACGAAGCGACTCAATTTGTTAGCCGCTGGGGCGACGTCTTTGCTCAACCGTTTACCTTGTGGGCTGCGATTTTTGCGGTGACGTTTGGCAACATCGGTGCTTACGGAACCGATCAGCTGTTGGCGCAGCGGATATTCACTTGCCGCAGTCAGCGGGACGCTCAACTGGCGGTCATTTCCAGTTGGTTGGCCGAGTTAGTGGCGGCGCTGATGTTGCTGGTCGGCGTCGGCTTGTGGGCGTATTACCGATCCGATCCGGACGCGTTGGTTGGCCAAGCCGCAGAGGCCGTCACGGCAAAACGGGACAATATCTTTCCCGTGTTCATTTTGACGAAGGTTCCGATCGCGCTGCGCGGCCTGATCGTGGCCGGCATTTTCGCCGCGGCGATCTCATCACTCACCTCCATTCTGGCGGCGCTGGCGCAAACAACAATGTCAGCGGTTTACTTGCCGCTGAAAGGCTGGAGTAAGACCCCCATTCCCACCGAAAACAATCGCGAAGTCTTGTTGGTGTCGCGATTGCTGATCGTATTCTGGGGCATCGCTCTGTGTGCGGTTGCGGTGGGCATCGATGCCTACGTAACGGGACAGGAAGAAGCGGGCAAGCCGGTCTTCTTTTTGAACCTAGCATTGGGACTGGCGAGCTATGTTCTGGGCACGCTCTTCGCCGCATTCCTGCTGGCCTGGTTACCGCTTGGAAAAAATGCCTACGGTCTGATTTGGTCGGCTCCATTGAGTGTCTTCTGTGTCGTGGCAAGTCGCTTTCATGATCCAACCGCATTTCGAGTTTGCTCGATCGTCGCGGCCATCTTGCTCATGACCTGGATCGCGTCCGCCATCTCGTATCGCGACCCATCACGACGTGGCCCACTCTTGGCGAAAACGCTATGGCTGGTTGCCGGGTGCGCGTTAATGCTGCTAATTGCCAGATACATGTGGTTCGCTCAGATCAATCCAGAAACCGGCCAGCTATTACTGGACAATGACGGCGGCACCGCAATGACGTCCATCGCTTGGCCTTGGTATGCCCCGATCGGCGGTTTCGTCGCCTTTACCTTGGGCTACCTGCTGGGCGAACCGCGCACCGAAAATGAAACTTCGGATCCATCATGACGGCAGGCGACCGCCAACTTGTGACTCTGACCGAATCGATGCTGCCTGCGATTGAGACCTTGTGGAGCGAGTCGGCGCTGCGAGATCCCTGTTCTGCCGATTTGCTAATTGAGAAGATGTTTGCCGACGCGGGCGTTGTCCCGCAGCGCCGAATCGGGCTGTTCGAGCACGACCGACTGCTCGGACTGGCAGTCGGGGCCGTTCGAAGCGACCTAGGATATCTGAAAATGATCGCGGTACGGCCGACGTATCGCCGGCAAGGGATTGGCACGCTGCTGACGGAACAGATCGAACAGACGTTCGCCGCGGCCGGGGTTCGGCGGCTGCGGGTTGCCGAATCGGCGCCCAACTATCTCACGCCTGGCATCGATGCTCAGAACCAAGAGACGATCGAGTTTCTCGAACACGTTGGCTTTCAACGCTTCGGCGAATCCTTCAATCAAGAGGTCGATCTCACGACCCGCGATTGGGATTCGGCCGCCGCGAAGGCTCAGCTGTTAACGCAACGTCAAATCGAAGTTGTGCGAGCCACCCTCGACGATCAGGCTGCTATCGACGCCTTGCTGGATGTCGAATGGCCCACTTGGAAAGAGGAAGTCCACTCGGCGCTCGCCAACGAACCGTCCACTGTCCACATTGCCAAACAGGCAGGAAATGTGATTGCGTTCGCGGCACACGATGCTAATAACAAAGGTACTGGCTGGTTCGGCCCGATGGGAACAGCACCGGCCTATGCCGGTCAAGGTTTGGGTCGAGTCCTCCTCGACGGCTGCTTGGAGGACATGAAACGGCAGGGGCATTTAACCGCCACGATTCCTTGGGTCGGGCCACTCGAATTCTACGAGAAACTGGCCGGAGCCAAGCTGAGCCGGACGTTTGTCCGGATGGAAAAAGAAATTGAGTTCGACAAGACTTCCTGACATCACTTCGTACTCGAACGTTCAACCTACTCATGAAACTTGAAAATCGCATGAATCGCGCAACTCACACCTTCGCTCATGGAGTGAAGATTCTCGAAGCTGTTTGCGGCAACTCGATTCGAATCAATACAGGAACGATGACCGTAATGCCTCAGTTGCTCAAAGATCGCCTGTTTCGCAAGAGAGCACTTTTCCCATTGGCTCTCGTGCTGATAGCGACGTCACTACCCGCGATGGAACCGGTTTTTCCTCCCGCGCTGCGTCCGGGTGACACGATTCAATTCGTCGCCCCTGCCAGTTCACTGAACAAAGAACGTATGGAGCGTTGTCAAAAACGGCTGGAGGCGCTCGGCTTCCAAGTGAAAGTCCCGGCCGACCTATATCGCAAACTCGATTACTTGGCCGGCACCGACCAGCAGCGTGCAGACGAACTGAACGAAGCGTTCCGAAACCCAGACGTCGACGCCGTTTTCCCGGGCTCTGGCGGCTACGGCACAATGCGGATTCTGGAACTGCTCGACTACGACGCGATCCGACAAAACCCCAAAGTCATCGTCGGCTTCTCCGATATCACCGCGCTGCACGCCGCAATCCAGCAACGGACCGGCTTAATCACGTTTCACACACCGAGTCCGATGTACGGATTGGGCAGTGAAGACGACTTGTCACCCCTTTCAGCCCGTTGGTTCTGGCGAGCCATTCTGGCCGACCGAAACTCGGAAGAAAAAGGCTACCTCATCTCCCCACTCGGCTGGCAAGCTGACGCCACCGCAGCCGACCTGAAATCGGTCTGCGAGTTGGACCCACCGATCACCGTCACCGGCGGCAAGGCTCGAGGCCGATTGGCAGGAGGCAATCTCTCCTTGGTCGCTGCGCTGATGGGAACGCCCTACCAAATAGAAACCGCAGACAAGATCCTGTTCTTGGAAGACGTCGGCGAAGCGCCCTACCGGATCGACCGCATGCTATGCACGATGCGACTGGGTGGCCTCTTCGAAGAGGTGAAGGGAGTCGTCTTGGGCCAATTCACTCGGCGCGACAGCGAAGACACATCGGACGAATCTCGTTCGATTGACGACGTGCTCGATGAGTATTTTTCGGAACTCGGCGTTCCAGTCGTGAAAAACTTCCCGCTCGGTCATCACAAATGCAATACATCGCTACCGATCGGTGCCATGTGCGAGTTGGACGCAGACCAGCTGTCGATTCAGATCTTGGAGAACCCGGTTCAGTAATTGACGCCTATTCGGCGATCAACTCTTTCGCACCACGGATGACTTTCTCCCACTGAAACGCTGGACCTGGATCGACTTTGTTTTTTTGCACGTGGTAGTGCCCCAAGATGCCTCGATAGCTCTTCCACACTTCGTCGTCCAGTTTGCGCGGGATCAGCTTTCCTTCCTCGTCGGTCGGGTATTTGCATTCCAATTTCGGGAAGACTCGGCAGAGCGTCGCTGTGAGTTTGATCAGCGATTCATATTGCTGCGGAGTCAAATCGTACTGCACCAATTCGGTATCTTGGACGGTGCCTTTCACCAGTTCTTGGCGAATCGGGCTGCCGATAAAATCGGGCGAGCGGACACCAAGCAGCGCAGACTTCTTGGGCAGAGTTAAAAGCACTTGGCCATCATCCTTTTTGGAATACCATTTCTTCAGCGGTTCCATGTCGTCCTGCGGATAAGCGCCAATGTTGGCGATTTCAATTCCAATGGAACGACCGTTGGAGATCGTCGCGTGCCAGGCTCGTTCTTTGAGGTCCAGCGTCTGGTAAATGGTACCATCCACGTCCAGCATGAAATGGACGCTGAGGCAACGATTGTCGTGGAGGACTTTGAAACAGGTTTGACTCGTACCGCAGACGTCATAATGCATCACAAATTGATCGACCACTTGTTGCAGCAGCGCCAAATCCCAACCGCCGCCCCGGACTTTTTCGATTTGCTCGTCGTTTAGCTTCTCTTTGCGGATCCCATATCGATTGGGCGAGTCGAGTGACGAAACCTCTTTTACCGACTCTTCCCAAGACGATTTATCGAACGCACTAAATCGTCGCTCCACTCGATAGGCGTCGTATCCAGCCGGATCGGTCCACAGCACCACGGGCGCCGTCGTGTGAAACAATTGTCCACAGACAAGGATTTCGTCGCCCGTTCGTTTAAGTTCGTCGCCCGGTTGGTGCTGACCGCAAGCAACCGTACCGCAGGCAATAGAAAGCACGAACGCCCACAAACTCGGCCGTAGCCGACCGACAACCTGGAAAATCATAGCTCGATTCCATTTCGGTAAAAGCACTTTTGTCTTGTCATCTATCCCAGCCGCCCGTGCGTTCCAGAACTATCTTCCCAGCGCCTTGCCGGGAACGCGAGGGTCGTGGACACCGATTAGTTCACCATCCGAATGGGTAATCGCCTGCGCACGGCCGCCGGTGCCGCCCGGTTTGATCTTGTGTCCCATCTCCATCAGTCGCAGCTGAACGTCAACGGGAAATTCCGTTTCGCAATAGACCTGGTTAGGCATCCACTGGTGATGAAATCGGGGTCTCTCAATCGCCTCGTCGAGCGGCAGCCCATAGTCGAGGACGCGGACGATCGTGAGCAGCGCTTGGGTGATAATTTTCGGGCCGCCGGCGGCACCGACCGTAAGGACCGGCTCGCCATCGTGCAGCACGATCGTGGGGCTCATGCTGGAAAGAGGCCGCTTGCCCGGTTCGACGGCGTTATTTTCGGCCCCCAGGAGGCCGAACGCGTTGGGGACGCCGGGCTGAGCCGAAAAGTCGTCCATCTCGTTGTTCAAAACGATCCCCGTTCCCGGGACGACCACTTTGCTACCGAACGATGTGTTCACCGTCGCCGTGATGGCCACCCAATTCCCTTCCGCATCGGCGGTTGCGATATGCGTCGTATGTTTGTTGAAGAGATGTTCTGCCCAACCTTCGGGCTGGCCATGTTCGGGAACGTCAATCGCCCGATCAGTTTGAATCCTTTTCGCTAACTTTGCCGCGTACGATTCGCTGGCCAACCCCTTGGGGACGTCCACAAAATCAGCATCGCCTAACCAATAGGCTCGGTCAGCAAATGCCAGCTTCATCGCTTCCACGATCACGTGCGTCGCAACGGCCGGATCGTCTTGATGCAGTTGGGCTAAATCAAAATGTTCCAAAATGTTCAGCATCTGAGCCACGTGGACTCCACCCGAACTGGGAGGCGGAAAGCCGATCACTTCGTAGTCGCGATACTTGGACCGGATCGGAACACGTGACTTGGCAACGTAATTTGCAAAATCTTCTTCTGTGAGCAGGCCTCCATTCTCTTTCATCCAACCGGCCACCGCCCGCGCAAACTCGCCTCGGTAAAACCAATCGGTGCCCTGCTTAGCGATCTGGCGATAAGAGGCGGCTAAATCGACATTGCGAAGCGTTTCACCTTCGGCGTACGGTTGGCCGTCAGGTTTTACAATGATCGATTTCAAACCGGGGAATCGATCGAGTCCTTTTTCGAACGTCGATCTGATCGTGCCACCGTGCGAGCGATCGACGCGGTATCCCTCGTCGGCTCGATCGGCGGCCCAGGTCAGCAGCTTCGACAGGCCCAGTTTTCCATGATTTCGCGCCGCCCGTTCGTATGCCGCCAATGCGCCGGGGACCCCTGCCGCTAACGGGCCTTCGCGACTGAGTGCTGGATCGGCTTTGCCGTCTCGCAGAAACATATCCCGAGTCGCCGCTGCCGGTGCCATCTCGCGCCCGTCGATCGCCGCGACGCGCCCATCGGCGGTGCGAATCAAGACGAAGCAACCGCCACCGAGCCCCGAGTTGTGACTGTCGACGGCGCCCAACATTACCGCCGCCGCCAGCGCGGCATCAATCGCGTTTCCGCCCTCGGCAAATGCCCGTACACCGGCATCGGTCGCGTAGGAATTCACAGTGGCGACCATCGCCTGCTTACCGGTCGCCGCATGTTTGCCGAGCGTCGCGGTCTGTGCCACAAGAGAAACCGGCGCACTGGCAAGGCAACAACCCAAAATGAATAGGCACTTTTTCAACAAATGCACTCGTCGTCCAAGCCAAGGAAGGGGCCCGTTTTCGGTTATGCTGTTTTCCATCCTCGCTGCCTTCCCTCGTGAAGAGTCCTGCCGCTCGCCGTCACGTTACCGCACGATCACTGCTCAACACTTATACTGCATTTTTGATTCCCAGAACAAAATGCAGATCAAAAAAATGCAAACTCCATCTTCCGTACGCCAAAAGATAGCCCAGCTCGTCTTCATCCGTTTCGGATCGAACATGATGCCTAAGGTCGAAGCGAGCGCCGATTTTGATCGCGCGGCGCAGATTGTAGCCGATCATCAGATTGGTGGCGTCCTGTTGTTTAACGGCGGCACGACAGAAGCCGCCACTTCCACCTTGGCACAGCTCCAAGACGTGTCGACGATCCCGCTTACGGTGGCCGCCGATATGGAGCGGGGAATGGCACAACAGATCACCGACCTGGTCACGTGGCCGCACGCATTGGCTTTCGACGCGTTGGGCGACGCGGCAGCCGAGGAAGTCGAAACGTTCGCCCGCCTGTCGGCCTTCGAAGCGCGAGCGATCGGCGTCCACGTCTCTTTCAGCCCGGTCGCCGATATTCACCGCAACCCCAAGAACCCGATCATTGCGAATCGTTCATTCGCGACGACTGCTGACCGAGTGACCGAACTGGCCGCGGCCTACATTCGCGGCTGCCATGCGGCCGGACTGTTGTGCTGTGCGAAACATTTCCCCGGCCATGGAAATACTCACGAAGATTCGCATGCGACGATGCCGATCGTTGACGAATCGCTGGAAGTGCTACTCGCTACCGATTTGAAACCATTTCAACGGCTAATCGATTCCAACGTCGACATGTTCATGACGGCGCACGTCGCCTACCCGTCGCTCGACCCCAGCGGGAAACCGGCAACATTGTCCCCGCCAATTCTGACTCAGTTGCTCCGTGACCAATGGGAATATTCCGGGGCGGTCGTGAGTGACAGTCTGAAAATGGAGGGAGTCCACGCGGCGGGCGCCTGCGAAGGCGACTTGGCGGTCGAAGCAATCCGAGCCGGAGTCGATCTACTGCTGGATGTTAGCGATGTCGCTGAAGTGATCGATTCGATCGAACAAGCGGCAAACAACGACAGCCAATTTGCGCTGCGAGTCAGCGACGCATTCGATCGCGCGTGGCATATCAAACAAAAGGCGATGTCGGGCTCGCCGCCGGGCGACCGGCCAGCGCTGGTTGACTGCGAGAATCACGCCGTGCGGGTCAGCCGAGCGGCACTCAAGACGTTGCACGATGACCAACGTGTCTCCTTACCGATCGCGTCACATCAGTCGGTCGGTTTCTTGCTGGTCAATCCACTCGGCGATAATGCCTACACCAAAACGAATCGCATCGTCGATCAGTTTGCATCGTTCGATTCGGTGAACGCAGTTCATACATTCGGTCCGACTGCGGAAGAGTCGATCTCTGATCGGGTACAAAGCGAACTGGCCGCGTGCGATGTGTGCGTGATCGCTTTGGTCGTCAAACCTTACGCCTGGCACCAGTCGGCAATCCCAACATGGCAAAAGGAGCTGATTCAGCAGGTCACTTTGCACACGCCGACGATTGTCTCGTCACTGGGAATCGCCGATCTTTTGGACGAGTACCCAGATGCCGCCTTGAAGATTGTGACCTACAGCGATGTGCCGGCGGCACAAACGGCGCTTGTGGAGCGAATCATGGGCACGGCCTAATGGGTCGGGAGTCTTTTTCGGTCGAGCAGCTTACCGTTCCTATCACGCATTGGCCGAAAAAGACTCCCGCCCCTTTCGCACAACTCTAGGCGCAACTTTAGCAACCTAAGCAACCACGCCCCCGACAATCGGCGCCGACGCACCGGTCGTTGCCGGCAAGGACGTTGGCAGCCCCTTCAACTTTCGCACAGCCAGCCAGGCAAAACACTCCGCCTCGATCATGTCCTCTCGATGTCCGAGCTCTGAAATCGCAGCGACGTGTGGGAAATGATTGGCGAGCAGCCGCATCATCAGCGGATGGTGACTGCCGCCTCCTGTAACCCAACAATCATCGGCGGGAACAGGCAACCGCCGAGCCGCCTGCGCGACGGCAGCGACGGTCAGTGCGCAGAGAGTCGCCGCTCCATCCTCCAAGGAAAGCTCCGACACGTCGATCGAAGCAAAATCAAACCGATCGGCCGACTTGGGGAATGGTTCTTGAAAATAGGGGATCGATTCGAGCGACTTCGCAACCAGCGCCGAATTCACTTTCCCCGCCAGCGCGATCCGGCCATCTTCATCAAACGGCAAGTCGGTCCGCGTGGTGACCCACAAATCGAGCAACCCACACCCGGGCCCCGTGTCGCCCGCGATGATCTGATCGCCAGAAATCCAGGTGATATTGCCGACTCCGCCCAAATTCAAGACGACATGCGTCCCCGGTCGATCACCGAGGACCGCTCGATGATAAAGCGGAGCCAACGGAGCCCCCTGCCCGCCCGCATCAACATCGGCGGTACGGAAATCGTAAACAACTTGCCGTCCCGTTAGCTGAGCCAACAACGGCCCGTCACCAATTTGCCGAGTGATCCCCTGTTCCGGCTGATGCCGAATGGTGTGCCCGTGAAATCCGATCACGTCAATTTGTGCGAGCCGCATGCCTGCCTGCTGACAACATTGCTCGACAGCGTTCGCGTGCAACCGAGTCAGTTGTTCTGCGGTGCGAGTGATGGTTGCTTCGTCCGATTTGGCCTGAGCCAACAGCAGCAGACTCTCTTGGAACTCCGGATCGTAGGGAACGGTGATGCCACCCTTCACTTCCAACTGCGATTCGCCATCGGTCACGAGGATCGCCGCATCGATCCCGTCGGCCGAAGTGCCGCTCATCAGCCCGAGCGCAGTTTTGATCGACATGTTCGTATTCCTGCCCGTTCGTGTGTTCGGTTGTGCGTTTGTATCGCCGCTTTTAGGCCGCTCATCGCCAGAGGGTCGGGAGTCTTTTTCGGCCTTCGCGTCATCGGTCTGGTTAGCAGGTCGACGGAAAAAGACTCCCGACCCTTTTTCTGCTAACCCTTTCTCTGCGATCAATCGTACAACAGATACCGATCGCGACGAATGAGAAAATCGGTCAGCTCGGCCTGGTATTCCGCTTCGATCTTCTCAGGATTCGCTCCGTCGGTGATCAATTCCAACGCCCGTCCATCACAGAGCAAGCGGGCCAGTTTGGCTGACTTCCACGCATCACCGTGGACATCTCGCAGAGCACAGGCCAGCTCAAACCCAAAACTCACCGGGCGAAACGTGGCTCGATCGGTGATCAAGAAGCGCACTCCATGACATAGCTCGCCCTTGAATTTACTCGACGCGGGTGTGAACGATGTTGGCACGCAGCGAATGCCGCGCAGCGCACGGTCGTTGATCCACGATGCGAGTTCGCTCGCCCGCATCCACGGTGCTCCGATCCATTCGAACGGCGTATCGGTACCACGCCCGACACTCAGATTTGTCGTCTCGAGCAAGCCGATGCCCGGATACAGCACCGCCTGCAATGGCGTCCGCATGTTGGGCGACGGATTGACCCACGTGAGGCCTGTTCGATCCCAGTGCCAACCGCGTTCCCACTGCTCGACCGGAACCACTTGCAAATCCAAATCGAGCTTCAATTCGGCACGGAACATTTGCGCCAATTCGCCAACCGTCATTCCATGTCGCAGTGGCAGTGTGTGAAAACCGACAAACGACTCCAACCCTTCATCGAGCACCGGGCCGGCGACTTCGACGCCACCAATCGAATTCGGCCGGTCCAGAACGACGAATCGCAAACCACGCTCGGCCGCCACCTTCATCGCATTCCCCATCGTCGAAATGTAGGTGTAGAACCGTGTGCCGATGTCTTGGATGTCGAACACGAGCGTATCAATATTCTTCAATTGCTCTTCGCCCGGCGTGCGCGACTTGCCATACAAACTGTAGATCGGCAGCCCCGTCGCGGGATCGGTCGCGTCGTCGATATTGCTTTGATCCAGCGCCCCAGCAATTCCATGTTCCGGACTGAAGAGACAAGCCAGTTCGACGTTTTCTGCTTCGTGGATCAGTTCGGACGTGAGCCGACCGTTTCGGCTGAGGGCCGTGTGATTCATGATCAAACCGACCTTGCGACCGGCGAGCGCGGCAAACTTGTCTCGCACGATCACATCGACACCGCACAACGTCTGGCCATCCTTGGCGTACGTTGCCTCTGTCGATTCGGTCAAAAGTTTCGTACCTGTCATCGGTTTCACGATCGCCGCGGCCGCAATATTCGCAATGCGACCGGCCAATTGATTCACGGTTCCCTTGCCGTCAGGGTGTACTCGGTTGGAAAGCACGACCATCACCAAATCCAGGCCGGGATCGATCCATAACACGGTGCCTGTAAATCCACCGTGCCCAAACGCTCGATCAGTAAACAGCTCGCCCCGGTTCGACGAGTACTTGCTCAGCTTATCCCAGCCCAAACCTCGCAAGTGCTTGCCACTAGGATAAGCGGCCGTCATGGCTCGGATCGTTGCTGGGGCCAGGAATTGCCGACTACCATTTTTGCCTTGGGCCAGCATCATCTGCCCATACTTGGCCAAGTCATCAACCGTCGAAAACAGCCCGGCGTGCCCGGCCACATTTCCCATGGCGAACGAACGAGGATCGTGCACGTCGCCGATCATCCATTCGCCATTTCGCTGTTCGGTCGGTGCGATGCGGTCGCGAAGGTCGTTGCCAGGCAGAAAGCCGCTATCGCCCATTTCCAGCGGAGCAAAGATATTCTCGGCGGTGAACTGAGCCAGCGTCTGACCGGAGACTTGCTCGACCAGTTTCCCCAGGATTTGAAACCCAACATCGGAGTAAACGAACTTCGTGCCCGGTTCATACTCGGTTCCCAGCCGAAACAGGTTGGGCCAAATTTCCTCGGACTTTTCATATTCTGAAAGTGGGCTATCGGGAACGAAGCCAGCTTGATGGGTCAGGCACTGATAAACCGTGATCTTCTCTTTACCGTTTTGCGCGAACCCCGGCAGATGCTTGGCAACCGGATCGCTCAGCTTCAGTTGCCCTCGTTCGAGCAGCAACATCACGCTTGTTGCCGTCGCGACCGGCTTCGTGATCGAGGCCATATCGAACACCGTATCGGCTGTCATCGGCACCTTGGTCGGCTGCAAGCTACGATTGCCAAACGCTTGCCGATAGACGGTCTTGCCGTTGTGAGCAATCAGTACGACACCACCGGGGATCTCTTGCCGAGCGATTGCCGCTTCGACTTGCGGCGCAATTTGCGTTAGCCGCGTCGCATCGATCCCGGCCGTCGCCGAATTGGAATCAGACGTTTCCTTGGCCGAGCCTGGCAAGCCAACCGAAATCAGAATTACTAAGGCTACCCAACTCGCGAACTTCTGCATGGAAACTCCGATTTCGTCGATTGGTTCAGGTCGGTGCAAGTCTTGCGGTCAAAAGGTCGGGAGTCTTTTTCGGTCGACCAGCTAACCAAATCGATCGCACGTTGGCCGGAAAAGACTCCCGACCCTTTTGCGTACGCCAAACACCACCACTGCGACACAACTCGCTGTGACAGTATAATCGACGCCATGCTAGATAACCTCACCACAGAAACACGTAATCCTGCTTCCAAAACCATGGACGAAATGTCCGCGCTCGAACTGGCTCAGCTTCTGAACCGGGAAGACGCCAAGGTGATTGAAGCGGTTGGCAGCCAATCGGAACCCATTGGAGCCGCGATCGATGCGATCGCCGATCGCTTCCGGAGCGGTGGCCGGTTGGTCTATATGGGCGCTGGCACCTCGGGCCGCCTGGGGGTTCTCGATGCGGCCGAATGTCCGCCGACCTTTAGCACCGACCCGGCCATGGTCGTCGGTCTGATCGCCGGTGGTGAAGGGGCCATGTTCCAAGCGGTGGAAAGCGCCGAAGATCATCCCGAATTCGGCGTCGCTGATTTGAAGAGCATCCATTTTTCTGAAAAAGACGCACTCGTCGGCATCGCGGCAAGCGGCCGTACGCCGTATGTCATTGGCGGTCTAGAATACGCCCAATCGCTGGGTGCGATCGCGATTGGCGTCGCCTGCAACGCCGGGAATTTAATGAGCCCACATTCCGACATCATGATCTGTCCGGTCGTGGGACCGGAAGTGCTGACCGGATCGACGCGGATGAAAGCCGGCACCGCCTGCAAGATTGTACTGAACATGCTCTCGACGGGTGCCATGGTTCGCATTGGCAAATCGTACGGCAATTTGATGGTCGATCTGAGCGCCACGAATTCGAAATTGATGGACCGATCGGCGCGACTTGTTCGCTGGTTTACCGGATTGGAACAAGAACCGGCTCAGCAACTACTCGACGAATGCGATGGCAAGTTAAAGAACGCCATCGTGGCACATTGCTGCCAAGTGAGCCCTGCCGAAGCGATCGAACGGCTGGAATCAGCCGGCGGTCACCTTCGCGCCGCATTGAAAGACGCGCCGTGTCCACCGAAGGTATAGTTCTTGTTGTTGACGGAGGCGGCACTTCGACGACCGCTTGTCTGGCGGGGCGAAGTCGCGATACGGCCAGCGTGCTTGGACGCTCTCAGGGAGATCAATCCAATCCAGCGGTCGTCGGATTCGATCAATGCTTGCAGAATGTCATCGAAACCTCCCGTTTGGCAATCGCCAATAGTTCGCTGGAGGAGAGCGACCGGATAAGCCGCATTGCGGTCGGCCTGGCCGGCATTGAGGCGACCAACTTTCGCAGTCGACTCGAGCAAACGATCGCAACTCAACTTGACTGCGACGACGTTTCGGTGATGACCGATATTGAATTGCTGCTACTCGCGTCCAGCGGCGAACGAGCCACCATCGGCGTGATTAGCGGGACCGGTTCGGTGGCCGTCGGACGGACGAGAACGGGCAAGACGGCTCGTTCCGGTGGCCGAGGCTTCTTAACGGGCGATGCCGGCAGCGGTTTTTGGATCGGTCAGCAAGGAATCACAGCGGCTATCCGAGCGCTGGACCACATCGGAGCCGAGACAGCACTCGTCGACCTCATCGGCGACCTCATCGGCAGTCGCGATCCGGCAAAATGGACCCACTTCGTCTACAGCGATGACCGAGATCCGCGAACAGCGGTCGCTTCGTGTGCTCCCATCGTTTTTTCCGCCGCCGACCACGGCGATGCAGTCGCGGTTGAAATCATCGAACGGGCAGCCACCGAACTGGCACATCTGGTCCAAGGAGTCGCCAGTCAATTGGCATTGGCCGACCGCTCTTACGACGTCGTCCTGGCAGGAAGCGTACTGATTCATCAACCAATGGCTCGAAACTCACTTCTCAAAAATCTATCCACGGCCAAACTCGCGCCAGTGGAAGAAACTCTGGTCCCCGATCCTTCGCAGGTGATCGCGATGCGCCTTGCCGAATAAGTCCCCTGCTGGATGCGCGGGCGAACCGAGTGAAACTGCCGGAAGGCGCTAGTCGTTTGTCTCGAGCCAGATCACTTCATCGAGTGTCTGGCGTCGGCGAATCTGTTCAAAGGTGCCGTCGTTTCGAATCAACACTTCCGGAACGATCGGGAACGAATTGTAATTCGACGCGGCCATGGATGAGCAGTAGGCGCCGGCGCCTTCGATGACCAACACGTCGCCCGGCGTCGCTTTTGTCGTGCGACGGTCGGCGACCGCTTCCGGGTCGCCCGGGGCGGGCGTCATGATATCGCCCGTTTCACAGCAATGACCAACGACGACGTAATCGGCTACTTCTTCCGTCGGCATCACCGGCACGACCACTATTGGATGTTGAGCCCCATACATGGCGGGGCGGAGGATATCGGTGAGCCCAGCATCGGTACGGATAAACTCGTGCCCCTCCGTACCGGTCGAGACAACATCGTGCACTTCGGTCACGAGCGAACCGACGTTGGCGACCATGAATGTGCCCGGTTCGATCTCCAGATGCAACTCGCGTCCTGTGCGTTCGGCAAATTCGCGAATCGCAGCGTGAACCGGAGCACCGATCGACTGCAAATCGGTCGCAACCTCGTCCGCCATGCGGGCGACTTTGTAGCCGCCACCCAGATCGATCTGAGTTACCGATTCGAATTGCTCGACGAGCGCCAGACTGAGCTTCGCGACGCGGCTCCACACTTCCGGATCGGTACCACTGCCAATATGCGTGTGAACCCGGTCAATCGTTAGCTGATGCTGCTCGGCGATTTTTTTGATGTCACCCAACTGCTCATGCCAAACACCAAAACTGGCATGCGGTCCGCCGACATTCGTTCGATTCGTTCCGCCGGAACCGACGCCCGGATTAAACCGCACGGCGAGCGACGTTCCGGGCAACGATCGACCCCATGTTTCCAATTGTCTACTCGACGTGGCGACGAAACGAATACCGGCTTCGGCCAGCGCTAGAAAATCGTCCGGCATTTCCTGTGCGGAAAGGCTGATCTTGTCAGCCGCCACACCAGCCTTCATCGCTCGCCGAGCTTCAAATCCGGAACTGGCGTCAAAATGCAAACCTAGCTGATCGAGAATCCGCAAAAAAGCGGCGTTCGGATTAGCTTTGATCGCGTAGCGAACGGTCAAGCCAAAGGGACTGGGGAATGCCAACGCCTCAGCAGCCTGAGCCCGCAAACGGGATTCATCGTAAACGTAGACAGGCGTACCAAACTGTTCGCGAATCGCCAGCACCGATTCGCGAGTTAAGAAATTGAGCTGCTCAATCACGGCGGCTTCAGACCTTAGCGACGAAAGATGAAAACATCTGTGGAAAACGATTGCGCTTCGTTCGACAGATCGGCAAACGCGTGCTCCGTGATCGATGCGACCTCTTTCGTGGAACTTGTCATCGATCGAGGGAACCGTGGGAACGGGCCCAACGTAACACGCCGCCGCCCTCCTTCAAACCGGTCCTTGGCAAGAGCCGGCACCTCCAATGGCACTTCCAATGGCACCTCGGTCGGTTCGATCGTGTCCGATGTTTCGACAATTGCCTGAGGCGCGCTGCCTGGCATCACCTGGACGGTGTCTGCAGTCGTAAACTTGTTCGCATTCCAAAGAATGAAGTCGGCGCCATTGATGGCTCCATCCGCGTTGAAGTCGCCGCTGCACCAACTGGCCTGATTCGTGAACTTATTCGCATTCCAGACGATAAAGTCGGCGCCGTTGACGAATCCGTCCAAATTCGCATCGCCCGGTAAAACCGGGTTGCCTGATGCCGTTAGTCCAGCAGCGCCCGCTTCGGCCAGCCAGGCGTCCAAATCGTCGCCGTCGATGTTGCCATCACCGGTAATATCCAAAGAGAGATCGGGAGAGCCACCATTGTTAACATCGACGATGGCCGCGACGAGCGAATCGACATCGGCACATTCGTAGAGCCCGTTTCCGTCAAAGTCGCCCGAAACCGCCACCTGCAGTTCAAAGAAATCGAGCACACGTTCCATCACATCGGCGCGATCCGCTTCGCTTGTAATGATTTCGAACGGAAAACCAAAATTCACGATCTGCCCGACACCGGACAGGCCCGTGAATTGCACAGCGGCCGTCCCGCCCGTACCACCGATGTACGAAAGTGCCGGTATCGATCCGTTGTTCGGACTGATGACATCGGGGAACTGAGCATCATAGAATTGGCTCCCATCATCAAAGGAGAAATTCAGTCCGTCGAAAATGGCGCCAGAAACGCCCTGCACGTTGTAAGTATTCGCATCATCAGCAACGTAATCGGCTCGCAATAGATCCTCATAGAAGGCGCGACCGTTGTTGAGATTATCGAGGTCCCAGCCAATCTCCGCGCCCGAGACAAACAGTTTGCCTCCCGTATTGAGATAGCTGGAAACGAAGAATTGTTCGGTCGCATTGAACGTCTCGTCTGCCGACGACTCTTCTCCTGCGAGCCAGATCACGGCATCGTAGTTCGAAAGCATCACGTCGCTGGTCGCGACCGATTCACTGGACGCGCCGTCGATTGCCACAGACGAGCTGTAGACTTCGATCGCTTCGCCGGCCTGAATGCTGTAATTCATGGCGTTACTTTGTTCCGGTTTCACGCGATCGATCTCGCCCCCAAAGTAAGCCTCACGAGGATTCAAACTGCGATCAAGACGATCAAAGCCGTTGACGATGAGCACCTTCTCCCCACCCGCTGGCCGCGCTGCGACCACCGAAGAGGTTGGCGATTGACCGCCCGCGTTCACTGCAGCTACCTGAAAGTAATAGACATCGCTGGCCGCATCCAATCCGGAAATCACAAGCGATTGATTACTTCCCGTTGCCGGCACAAAGCGACCTCCGTCAAACCCGTATCCGTCCGTCGAGGCGTAAACCATGTACCCTGTGGGAGCATCACCGGCATAGCTGTTCGCTGTCGGAGCACGCCAAGCAACCTCCACCGAATCGGTCCCGACGACGCGGGACCGGACATTCTCGACTTTGGCCGGTGCCATCGTGATCGGAGTCGCTCCGCCGTCGACGGCAGCGAAATACTTCACAAGACCCTGATAGGTGGCTCGACCTAACGCGTCACGGACCCGCGCATCGCGGAGCATGCTCGCATCGGTCGCGTTGTCATGGAAACCGGTTTCGATGATGACCGCGTCGAATTCGTTCTGAATGTAGGTGTTGTTAATCTCACCAAATTCGATATCGGACCGATCGAGTGTGATGCTATTCCCCCGGTCGAACCAATCGAATTCAAATTGACCCGCCTGGTCGACCAAGTCGTCGTTGACTTCCCTGGCGAGTGTATTCGTCATCAGAAATTGGTTCGGCGTTGCCGAACTGGCCGTATTGTTCCCGTTATAGAGTCCCAGCACGCCGCGGGCGGAACCTCCGCCAGCGTTAGAATGGAAACTCACAAACGCTCGATCCGACAGCGTGCCGACCGAAGCGCTCCCGTTGTTCATGTACTCGGCGTACCTGGGCGAAAACGTAACAGCCGCCGTTCGGTCACTACTCGACACACGATATTCGCTATCCGAAATCCCTTGAGCGTTGTCAACGTGCCACTTCACCCAGTAGAGCCCCGATTCATCTTCGCGAGGCACACCCGACACGCCGCCGCCGCGATCGATATCGCCCATCCCATTCCCGAATCGAATCATGTCGGCCACCACGACAGAACCGGTCGCCGACGAACTCCGGTTACTCACGTCGACGTAACCTTCGGTTCCCACGTCAAAGTAGTAAGAACCCAAGTAGATCGTCCCATTGCCGACGCGCTGGTGATTGACCGTCACTTCGGTCGTGCCACCGGTATGGTGAATACGATAAAGTTGGTCGGCAACTCGATTCGTTCCCGTCGTCGCCCAAGTGTAGACGGGGTAGTATCCTGCTTCGGTGATGTTCGGCTGGTAGCGAGCGTAGGCCGTTTCGGTCGCTGCGACCGTCGCAAATCGATACGGTACGTCTCCCACGTCCCCGAAGTAAACGCTCGCGCTGCTGTTGCTCCACGTGCCAAAGTAGCTAACCTCGACATCGTCGTTGTCGAGAACTACTTCGTTCGACTGGCGGCCGATGGGTCGCAGCGCAGCAATCGTTGCGCCCGCATCAAACAAGTAGTCGGCAAAGAACGCCATCTGATCTTGGTTACCCAAGTCTTCCACCATTTCAAATGTCTCAGGGCGCTGCGTCGTCCAAGCTCCGTTGACAAGATTGTCGGCGGTCCAACCGTGTCCGGCATGCGTGTAGACGATTTTTCCAGACAGAGCGCCGACCGGCTGAGTGCCAACATCAATCAGCCCATTGGCAGAGAGAACGATCCTCGGTTCCAACGTTTCGACACTCGGCCGAAAACGAGGCTTCTTCATTCGCAGCTTCATCTTATCCCCTACTTGCAACGGTTCTGATGAATTCAGTCTACTTGCTCGGGTATGTCGTCGGCAAACGAATTGTTGGGAATCGCCGGTCACAGGGAGAGCCTCTCAGGCTCAACGAGTGGGCGACTCGAGGAGCGTAAGCGTCCGCCGGTCGGCATCTAAGCGAACGCGAGCCCCAAGTGGAAGCGTCACGTTGTCCTCGCCATGGCCGGCAGGGAAACCGGCAAGGATCGGGCCAGCAAAAGGGCTGAGGTGATCAGCCAAGACTTCGGACAATGTCAGGCCTGCCGCCGCTTCCCCGTTTTGGCACCGTGTGAATTCTCCCAACAGGATGCCGGCAACTTTTTCCAAACAACCGGCCAGTTTCAATTGAGCCAAGAACCGATCGACGCGATACGGGGGCTCATCCGTATCCTCCAGCAGCAGCACATTGTTTTCAAAATCGATCTCGTACGGCGTTCCCAGCAGAGAGCACACCAATGCCAAGTTACCGCCGACAAGCCGCCCTTCAACATTGCCGGGTCGGAAGGTCTCGCACGTTTCGAACTTGAATTCGGCCTCGGCCGATTTCGGATCGCCCAACAACAAGTGCCACAGCGATTTTTCCGTCTTGGCCGTGGGGCCGGTCGGACGACCATAGCTGTCGCTCGGATGGGGACCATGAAACGTCACCAATCCCGCCTCGCGCCAGAATGCGGATTGCAGTACGGTGTTGTCGCTGAACCCAAGAAATATTTTGGGATTGGCGCGCACCAGATGGAAATCGATCTGATCGACCATCCGGAGGCAGCCATAGCCGCCCCGTGCTGGAAAGATCGCTCCGCATGCCGGATCGGCGAAGGCAGCGTTGATCTCGGCCGCTCGCGCCGCGTCGTCGCCCGCCAAGTAGCCTCGTCGAGCAAGCACGTCACGATACGTTTTGGTTTTGAATCCCCGGTCGTGTAGGCACTGGACTGCGCGATCCAACTTCACCGCATCGACGACGCCAGCCGGCGCGATGATGCCGATCGTATCACCCGTTCTCAGCGGCAGTGGAAAAACAGGTTTCATGCGCGACTCATCTGCCAAAGAATAGATAGCCCAAGAATAAGGCAGCGGTCAAACCGGCCGCATCGGCAATCAGGCAGGCCGGCAAGGTGTGACGAATCTTCTTGATATTGACCGCACCGAAATAGACGGTCAGCACATAGAAAGTCGTTTCTGTACTGCCCATCATCAACGTGGCAGTGTTGCCAAGAAAGCTGTCTGGTCCATGACTGTCAAACAATTCCAACATGACACCGCGAGCGCCGCCGCCAGACAAAGGACGCGTTAGCGCCAGCGGCAGCAGGTCGAGCGATTCTGCATACGCGCCCAGTCCGACTTGAGTCATGCACCAAGCCATCCCAAATTTCATGTCATCAAAAATGCCACTCGCGGTGAACATTTTGATGACGAACAAAATCGCCACTAAGTAGGGAATGATCATGATCGCCACGTCAAAACCTTCTTTCGCGCCGGTGACGAACGATTCGTACATCGGCACTTTGCGATACGCGGCGACGAGGATGATCACCAAGATGACAAACGGAATCATCCATTGGCTGAAAATCGCCATGGTAAATTGCAAACCGCCCATCAATTGACCTCCATGTTTGGCACATCTGTTTTCGTAACACCTGCGGGCATCGCATAGCGGGGCAGTTTGGAAAGCCAGCGAACGACGATGACCGCCACGATCGTGCTGACCAACGTCGTTAACGTGATCGCCCCCAAGGGGCCCGTAGGATTTTCGCTCCCAGCGAGCGAGCGGTATCCGATGATCGTAAACGGGATCAGCGTCACACTACTGGTGTTCATCGCCAAAAATGTTGCCATCGCATTCGTGGCCGTGTCTTCGGTCGGATTCAGCGTCTGCAGCTCACGCATCGCCTTCAATCCCATTGGCGTCGCGGCATTGTCGAGCCCCAAAATGTTGGCCGACAGATTCATCAACATCGCACCCTGAGCCGGATGCCCATCGGGCACTTCGGGAAACAGCCATCGCATCAACGGTCGCATCAATCGCGCCATACTGCCTACCAGCCCCGCATCCTCAGCGATTTTGAGGAGCCCCAACCAGAGCGCCATGATGCCAATCAGTCCGATACAGATCTCGACCGACAACTTGGCCGAATCGATGGCCGCCTTATTCAGCCGCTTGCCAGTTTCAATCAATCCCAGCGGACCCGGCGATACCTCGGCAGATTCATCGGTCGACTCGGTGGCAATGACCTCCGGCGACGTCAACGTGACATAAGCCCCCTTCCCGAATCCGTAAACGATGCCCAGCAAAAGCAACAAGAACCAAATTCGATTCAGCATGAAGAGACTCCTCGTTGACTGGGATAAGACAGCACTCTGCCGGGCCGGGCCGAAAGTCGTTGACCGTCACGAACCACTAGGATACCCCGTACGATCACGTGCGTGGGGAGCTCGGCCTGCGTTCTCGACCAAATCACCAAGTCATTCTCGGCGGTTAACAATCCTGACGCCCAGCCCAACGCAGGATCGCAGCCTCCTTCATGCCATGCTCGAAAATCACTTGGCGTCACCACAGCCGGCATTTGCTGCTGACGAACCAATTGCACCGCAACCTCCGGCGACACGTCGCCGACGATGGCCAGCAGCCCCAGTTCCCGTGCCCGACGCATTTGCGTCAGAACATCGTCTGATCGGTCCGGCCGATTTAGATGACCGACCCAACCGACGCGAATCGGCAACGGAAGTTCTTGCATCGATTCCAATGCTTGGCATCGATCGGCGTCGTCGAGTGCCACCGAACCGACCAATGTCGTCACTCCGTTAAGCGAAGCCTGATCCAATCGTTGTTCGAAATCGTCGGCAACCGGTGATAACGATTCGTCGTAGCCGACAACGCCGTCCCGCAGCTCTTGCCCGGCACCGTCGATGGCCTCGCGACCATCGCAACCTTCCAAGTCGCCAAATTCGACCGACATCATCGACTCGCTACACGGCCCCGAAGCGTACAGCAGACCCACGTCGACATTCGAGATACTCTTCTTCTTGGTGCGAACATCAATGTTGCGAATCACAATGTCGTAAAGGTCTTGATCGTTTGCGACGGGCAATGATTCATACGAAGCCGTCCCTTCGCCCTCGATGTCCGAGCTGGCGATACCGGCCAACGCCGCCGTGAGAGCGAAGAAATGCAACTGAGTCAGCCAATCGTTATCCAGCTCCGGGCACCCGCCCGCCTCGATCAGTAAGGTGCTCACACCAGACGCCGACACGCGTTCACCAAAACATCGGGGCATGAATCCGGCGCCATAGCGAGACATCTTCTGCAAGCAGTGCGGTTCGGTCATCCGGCGGAGGTAGCTCCCGAGCGACTTGGCCCTGACTACGGAGGGCGTATCCGTATGTGCGGCATCTGCCGGTGGGACGAGCAGCGAAATGGCAGCTAAATGTTTGCCATCGATCGTGCGGCTCCGCCTTTGATTGTGAAGATTGAAGGCGAAATCAAACTGACCATCATCGATCAAGGTCGCCAAGATTCTCGCCTCGGGCGAATTGCACCGACGAGCATCACGATTGATATCAATGCCCTGAGCATTCCGCCGGGTCCAGGCGTGGGCTCCATCTGGATTCAACATGGGAATCATGACCAGGCGGCAATTTTGTAAGAGCTCCGCCGCCAGTGGATGGTCACTTCGCAAAAGATTCAACAGCTCGAGCAAGACGACGGTATGAGTCGGCTCGTCGCCGTGCATTTGCGACCAAAGTGCAATCTTGACCGCACCGCGACCCGCTTTCACGCAAAAGATATCGCGACCTTGCGCGGATTGCCCGATCGTGCCGACCTCCAGTTCGTCATGATCGGCAGCCGACTGAAGAAAATTGGTGAGCTCATCATGAGCAATTCGACCAGCAACTTTGGTCGCAAGTCGAAAACGCGAATAATCGTCCCAGGTAAGCAGTGGATGACTCCTACGGTGTGCCCATCAAACGTGCATCTCGGCTTTCCAACGTACAAATCCCTCAATGGCTTCGTACTCGGCCAAGCCTAACGCATCATAAAGTTTCGCCGTTGCCGCATTGCGATCTTCCGCCCGCTGCCAAAACTCTCGCATGTCCGGACCTGGAAATAGTGCTCTGTCTTTTTGGGATTCGTGCTTGAAAATCGCGACCCGTTTAAGTTCCACTTCCTGGGGGCTGAGCGGTACTGCCATTTCGATGCGGCTGGGATCCCATTCCTGCCAAGCGCCCCGGTACAGCCAAAAATCACAATCTTCGTGCCAATCGTCACCCCGGCATTGAATGTACGATTCGATGACCGCTCGCAAACATGTCCGATGAGTCCCATGAGGATCCGACAAATCACCCGCGGCATAGATCTGGTGCGGCTGCACATCGCGAAACAGATTCCGAATCAGCTCGTAATCAGGCTCTGCTAACTCGTTTTTCTTCACCATGCCCGATTCATAAAACGGCATGTTTAGAAAGTGGAGATGCTCTTGGGGAACTCCGCAACAGCGAGCCCCGGCGCGGGCTTCGGTCTGCCGGACCAATCCCTTGATTTTTCGAACTTCCGGACTGTCCACCTGCCCCACACGCTTGTTGCGAAGGAACTCGTCAACGTGTTCCTCCAGTTCGTGAATCCTTTCCGATTGAACTTTGAACTCGTCGCAGTAGTCCGACACGAACTCGACTGCTCGCAAAGTATCATCGTCAAAGACAGCGATATTTCCAGAAGTTTGATATGCAATGTGAACTTCGTGTCCCTGGGCCGCCAAGCGAATGATCGTGCCGCCCATGGAAATCACGTCATCGTCGGGATGAGGCGAGAAGACCAAAATGCGTTTGGGGAAAATCGCATCGCGAGGCCGCGCCACATCGCCCGGTTGCTTCATGCTGTCCGGCTTGCCGCCTGGCCAACCGGAAATCGTTCCTTGCAGATGGCGGAAGACGCTCAGGTTGATGTCGTAAGCCGAACCGTGCTCGGTCAGCAAGTCTTGCAATCCTTCTTCGTTGTAATCGGACTCGGTGAGCTTCAGGATCGCCTTCCCGACTTTGCCGGCCAACCAAATGACCGCCTTACGAATCAGCTGCGGGTGCCACTCAACCTGACCGATGAGCCAAGGGCACTTGCAACGCGTCAGCGAGGCGGCCGCCGCTTCGTCAAGCATGACAACGGCATTCTCGTGCAACTGCAAGTAAGTTGCCGGTATCGTCGGTGTTAGCTCTCCCTCCACCGAACGAGCAATAATGTCTGCTTTGTTTTCACCGAAGGCCAGCATGAAAATGCGTTTGGCTCGCAGAATCGTGCCGACCCCCATCGTGATGGCCCGCCGTGGCACATGTTCAGCACCGAAAAAATCACTCGCCGCATCGATCCGCGTGACTCGATCGAGCGTAATCAATCGGGTCAACGATTTTTCGTCCGAACCTGGTTCGTTGAAGCCGATATGCCCGGTGCGTCCGATGCCCAATAGCTGGATATCAATCCCCCCATGCGCCTCAATCTTTTTCTCGTACTGTCGGCAATAGTCGGCAACCTGCTCAATTGGGATCGTTCCGTCGGGAAGATGCACGTTGTCAGGATCAATATCGATCAGATCAAACAAGTGCTCGCGCATGAATCGGACATAACTTTGCAGCTCGTCCGGTTCGATCGGGTGGTACTCGTCCAAGTTAAATGTCACGACATTGGAAAAGGAGAGCCCTTCTTCCTCGTGCATACGGACAAGTTCTTTATAAATCCCCTTGGGGGTCGAACCGGTCGCCAAACCCAACACGCACTGCTGACCTGCCGCCTGACGTTCTCGAATGAGTGCCGCGATAGAATCTGCCACGGACTGGGACACATCGGTCGACTTGGCAAAAATATCGCATCGGATGCGCTCGCGCCGAACGATTCGCTGGTGGTCCTCAACAAGCATCACGAGCCCCTTCGTTCTGTTGCTTCGTTTGTTGCTTCCCTTTTTGGGGACTTCAGTCCAGCAAAAGGTCGAGCATTTGCTGCCGTATTCTACACCATCGATCCCCCTTTTCGTAACTCGTCCCGTTTTTCGTTGTCTGCACTTCGGGTACGTTGGACGCCAAACGCAAATCATGAGTCGCTGGGCCGCTGCTCCAGGGCAATACCCAGCACTCAACGACAAGGATGGTCACGGAAAGAGAGACGAAGATGCCAACATCCATTGGAATCATTGGGGCCGGTGCCATCGCCAAACGCCACGCCAAGGCGGCTGTCGATTCGAACGTGGCTGTCCGCTACATCGTGGACACCGATCTAGCGAGAGCCGAAGAATTGGCCGCCACTTGCGATGCGTCGGCAACCGACGACCTGGCGCAACTACTCGACGATGGCGAAGTTGCCGGAGTGGTTGTCGCGGTCCCAAATTCCCTACACCGTCCGTTGACGCTGCAAGCGATCCAAGCGGGCAAAGATGTTCTGCTAGAAAAACCGATGGGCCTGACCGTCGCCGAATGTGACGAAATCAATGCGGCCGTCGCAGCGAGCGAACGCATTCTGCAAGTCGGCCTCGTCAATCGCTATTCGGCGGTCGGCCACAGCGCCAAACAATGGATCGAAGAAGGCAAACTAGGCAGCCTCTATCACATCAAGGCGCAAATTTATCGACGACGAGGCGTCCCGGGGCTCGGCGGCTGGTTTACGACGAAGTCGATGTCGGGCGGCGGAGCGATGATTGATATTGGTGTCCACGCCATCGATCTCGCCATGCACCTGGCCGCTTTCCCACAACCGAAACAGGTGCTTGGAAAGGTCTACAACAAGTTTGGTTGCCGCATGGAAGACTATGTGTATGAAGACATGTGGGCCGGACCGCCCCGGCTAGACGGAGTTTGCGACGTCGATGATTCAGCTCACGCGATGATCCTTTTGGCACCTGACATTTCCTTTGAGCTCAACGTCACCTGGGCCGGCAACTTCCCCACCGGTGCCCTGCCTGAATCGATGATGGGCTTCTTCGGTGACCAAGGCGGGATGACGTTCAAATTTGAAGGAGAGCAATTGCAGGTAGCCACGGAATCGTCAGGCCACAATGTCGACACCACAGTCAAGTTGCGACACCGCGACCAATTCGCGGAGCAGATGGCCGACTTTGCCCAGGCGATTGAAACGCGGATCGTGCGAGGAGCTACCGGCGAGCAGGCTGCCACCGTTCAGCGGGTCATCGAAGCGGTCTACGACTCGAGCAAACAGAACGCGGCGATTTCCTTCGACTCCTTCGACTAGGTCGCTAGTCGGCGCTCTTTGACAATCGCTGCAGTTTTTCCTGCAACGATTTCTTCACTTCCGGTCGATCGATCGGTAATAAGATGGCTCGCTCACAGACGGCTCGCGCCGCCGCGAATTCCTCCCGGTGCAAGTGGACTTCTGCGAGTGTATTCAGATACAGGCTGCTAGGCGGATCGAGCAACTGACACGCTTTCGTAACATGCGCCAGCGCCGCATCCTTGCGACCGATTCTCAACTCGAGCAGTCCCAAATTGTGCCAAGCAGCCGCGTATTCCGGATTGATCTCAAGCGATTTTTGGTACATCTGAAGCGCACGTTTGATCCGTTTAGGATCACGACCATAAAGTCGAGCCAAGTTGTAGTAACCGGTATAGGTCGCCTGCAGCGAGTTCGCTTTTTCCAGCAGCGGGATGGCTTCCTGTGGGCGACCACGTTTTTCGAGAGCGACTGCCAGATTCGTGTAACCGGTCGCCACCTCAGGACTGGCGACGATCGTTTGCTGAAACAACGTCAGATCATTCTGCCAAGTCGATGTCTGTTCTCGCGTCAACGGAATGCACACCAGCATGAGTAAAGCAGCGACGCCAACGCCGATGCGGTTCAGAACCGGGTCATCACCCAACCAACAAGAGGCTTGATAGGCGATGCCAAAGAAGAGTCCGATGTGCGGCAGGTAGGTGTAGCGATCGGTGGTAAAGCTGGCACCGACATACGCCAAACCACAAACGGGCCCCCAGCACACGATGAACCACAAACAACCAAACAGCAGCGGCCAATACTCTTTTCTTTTCAGGACGAACCAAACGGCCAGCGCGAACAACGCGAAGGCCGATCCATAGACCGACAACTGTGAACCGGGATAGGGATACTCGATCGTTAGCTGGTCAGGCCAGAACGTTCGCTGCCAATAGAACAGGAGTCCAGCCGGTGCGTACCATAGCCGCTGTGACAGTGATAACGCACCGATAAATTTTTCCTGTTGAGCTCCGTATTGAATCAAGATGCTCACGAACGCTAAAGCGATCGCCATGGCGAAGTGGAGCCACTTTTCCTTCAACTGACACACCACGATCTGCAACCACTTGCCGCGGTCTTCCTCAAACCCACAGCGGGATAACGGCCACACATCCATCAAGCAGATCAGCAGTGGGACAACCACCGCCACCGGTTTGGTCATCATTCCTAGTCCGGTCAGCAACACACTGGCAATAAACCACGTGCGACTGGAAAGACGTACGTATCGGAGGTAGCTAATGAGCGCCAGCAAAACAAACGTCGCGCAGAGAATCCCTTTTCGTTCGGAGACCCAAGCGACCGATTCGGCGCGCAACGGATGGATGGCGAAAAAGGCGGCCGCCATCAAGGCGACCCAACGCTTGCCGGCCAGCTGAAACAGCAGCCAGTAGACGAGCAACCCGTTCAGGCAATGCAGCGCCAGATTGGTCAGGTGATGGCCGCCGGCCGACTTGGCGTCGTTGCCCCACAACTCGACGTCGATCATGTGCGACAGGTAATTCAGCGGCTCCCACAGGCTGGCGGCACTCGCGGTCCAAATCCAAGCCAGACCGGCCGCCGAAAGTCCGTCTCCGACGACACGAGAGGTCGGCCAATTGCCGGTGTAGATCGGATCGTCATAGCCCACAAACTCAAACTGACGCACCTGACCGAAAACGGCCAAGCAGAGGCCAAGCAAGCACACCGCACTGGCCAAATGAAAAGCAATGGGGCTTTGTTGGTTGCTCATGAGTTGGACCGCCACGGACGTTCTAAAAAGAAAAACCCGACGATGCTAGATCGTCGGGTTTCGAATCGTTCTTCAGTTGCTTGGTTTAGCGACGACGGCGGAGCATTTGCAGGCCGAAGAGAACTCCCAAACCGAGGAGCGAAAATGACCCGGGCTCAGGTACTGCCAATTTGCCAACATTGAAGTCGAGGTACTTCGTGGGGCCATCAATTGTCGCACTGTAACTAATCGTCAACACCGATGTTGGGCCGCTCGAAACTCGACCATCGGCCGCATTGACACCAAATCCGTCTCCCTGCAGCTTCACACCACTGTTGTCAGGCATTTGGAACGGATTGTTGCCGCTGAGATGCGAGTAAATTTCTGGGCCGATCCCATAAACACCCAACATCTCCTCACTATCTAAGCGGGAAAAATCGACAAACACGTCGATCGGCGTGCTGAACGTGAATTTAAATGTCTGCGATCCTGCACCGGTAATTTCGGAACGGATCGCCGAATCGCCACCAGCCATCGTCATCTCAAACGTGGAATCGGCATCGAATGCTCCGACGCCTTCCACGAAGACATCCAAGTCACCACAAATATCCGTGAAGGTCTGGCCACCGTTTAAGATTTGACCGTGGTCCCAACCCGCAAAGTCGAGGTAGTCAGCTGCCGAGAGATTGGCCGCAAACAGACTGACGGTCAAACATGCCAGAAAAAGCGCGATCGAGGAAATATTCTTAACCATAGTAAATACCTTTTAAACCAAGTGTGATTTGTTCAATACAAAAGTGATTCATGCATTCGGCAACTGCGGCCGAATACAAAATTGAAAACAACTGCCCGTTCAACCACGTTTTGTGGTTTCCTTGGACAAAGCTGGTCTCATTAATCACCTCGATTTGGTTACACTTGGCCGATACCTACGACCGGTTCTGGGAGTCGACTCCCAACGAAAAAACCCCTGCTAATTGAAATGCCCACATTCCGAGCCATTGCTCGGGGGGACGTTTCAATTAATAGGGGTCACGAGAACTCTTGCTGGTTTGATTTATTTAACTCACTCCCTTTATGCTGGCAACTTGTCGAAAGCCTGTCAACAAGAATGCCCGCTCCGGCGACGGAAATCATCGAATTCCGCCCGAACGATCAGTAAAAACCATCCATTCCTGGCCAGATCTCGCTTAAAACCACCATTTTGACGCGACACTTCCCATGCATTCCATTGCCAGCGCCTTTTCTCTCCAGTCGGGAATTCACTTCCTCAACCATGGCTCTTTCGGCGCTTGCCCTTCCAGAGTCCTCGATCAACAGACCGAATTCCGACGGCAATTGGAAGCAGAACCGGTCCAATTCATGGTTCATGCGTTACCGCCATTGTGGGACCTGGCAAGGCAGCGGCTGGCACAGATGCTCAACGCCAGCCCCGCCGGTTTAGCCTTACTTACTAACGCAACAGCGGGAGTGAACGCGGTCCTGCGTTCATTGCCGTTTCGCTCGGGCGATGAAATTCTGGTGACGAACCACGGCTACAACGCCTGCAGTAACGCGGCCCGTTTTGTGGCCGAGCGAGTTGGCGCCAAGGTGGTCGTCGCCGAAGTCCCTTTTCCGCTCGCCTCGCAAGATGAGATCGTGGATGCGGTACTCGCAGCAGTCAGCGAAAAGACCCGTTTGGTACTGATCGATCACGTCACCAGCCCGACGGCCATCGTCATGCCAGTCGCCACGATTGCTGACGCATTGGCTCGTCGGCAGATTGATTTGTTGGTAGACGGCGCGCACGCGCCGGGGATGCTACCGCTCGATTTGGCCGAGCTCGACGTACCGTACTATGCCGGCAATTGCCATAAATGGCTGTGTGCCCCCAAAGGCTGTGGCTTCCTGCACGTCCGCGCCGATCGCCGAGCAGACATTCACCCAACCGTGATCAGCCATGGCTTCAACGCGCTGACCGACGAAAAGAGTCGCTTCCATCTAGAGTTCGATTGGACGGGCACGAGCGACCCGACCGCCGCGCTCTGCATTCCGGCCGCGGTGGAGACGGTTCCCACGCTCGTCGGGGGCAGCTGGGAAAACGTCATGAGCCACAATCACGCCTTGGCAGTCGCTGGGCGCGACCTGGTCTGCGCTGCCTTGAGTATCGAACCGCCGACACCGGAGGACATGCTGGGAAGCATTGCCTCGATCCCCCTCCCTCCGGCCCCCCCGGAGGTTCAGGTGGGCCCTTTCGATTCCGACCCGCTCCAACGTGATCTCTACAAAAAGCACAAAATCGAGATTCCGATCTTTCCGTTTCCTAAGTCGCCCCAGAGAATGCTAAGGCTGTCCGCGCATGTTTATAACGACATCAGCGACTACGAACATTTAAGTGTGGCCATCGCCGAATTGCTTGCCGGCACCACGCATCGATAGAAATTTTACTGAGGTTCTTCCGTGAAACGTCTCTTGCTCATCAGCAGTTCGCGAACTCATGGCACAGGTTTCTTAGAACACTGCGGAACCGCGATCCAGTCGCGACTCGCAGACATCCAAGAGGTGTTGTTTGTGCCCTATGCCCTGCAAGACCACGATGCTTACGCCGAAACGGCTCGAGCTCAATTTGAACAGCTTGGCTTTGAAATGCGTTCCTTACATGCCGATGCCACGCCCCTAGCCGCGGTGGCAGAAGCTCAAGCCATATTCATCGGCGGCGGCAACAGCTTCCGTCTTTTGAAACGCCTGCAAGACGATGGGCTCATCCCGGCGATTCAAGAACGGGTACTCCACGGCATGCCCTACATGGGCGCTAGCGCTGGCAGCAACATGGCGTGCCCTACGATTCGAACGAGTAACGACATGCCGATCGTTGAACCAGCCTCATTCGATGCCCTGAATTTTATTCCGTTTCAAATCAACCCGCACTTCATCGATGCCGACCCGGCGTCGACTCATCAGGGAGAGACACGAGAACAGAGGCTGCAAGAATACCTCGAAGAAAACGACACACCCGTCTTAGGATTGCGAGAAGGATCATGGCTCGTCGTCGACGGCGAAGATGGTCTGCTCGATGGTCCCAGGGGGGCAATCCTCTTTCGCCGCGGCGAAGAGCCGGTCGAACTAACGGCCGGGGCTCAGCTAAAACTAAACGGCCGCTTGGTGAGCTAGCAAACCGGTAGCGATACGACCTGTTGTGTCGATTGCTCCAGCGATTCATCGTGCGATCATCCCCGCTGGCGCGAACGTCTCACCATTCACCGCGTAAGAAAATTGCCTGCTGCGCAATTCGTTCGACATTCGCGAAAAAATATTGTCAAACGAGGCAAGCGGGGCAGCATTAAATGTTCAAAAAATGGAAGCAGTGCGGGAAAATCACCGCAGAGGTGTGTACTCATCCATGTCGATGACGACAATGAGAGCCTCGTTGGAAGGAGCCAAAACGTGCGAAATGTTTGTTGTTCTATCTTCGTAGCCATTGGATTGCTGCAGACTGCCTCGTTCGGGGAATTACCCCGAAACGAATTCTTAGCCGATTCTCAGTGGCCGATGACACATCGTCATCCGTTCAATCAAGGCTCGTCCCCGCTGCCAGGCCCAACCGGTGCACAAGTCGCTGTCCCACAAACACTGCCGGGCACGCCCGTTCCTATCACGCTGGCAATTTCGCCAAAGTATCCCGATGGTCGTCGTGCGATCTGGGGCACCACGATGAAGTACGTCTTCAAGCTCGATGCGAACAAAGGGCAGATGAAGTACTTTTCAAAGTTCCCTCGCGAACAACCAAAGGCCGATGCGATCTCGGGCGCTTACTCGTTGATCGACAAGGACGGATTCTATTTCGTTCCTACGCGGCTGACGATCGAAGCCTATCGAGATGCCGTTCCCGGCAACCCAGAATCAGAAATCGCGAAATCGCACGACTTTACCTTACCGAACGAACTGGTTCAGGAAGGTGAACTCATTGTCGGTATGAACATGACGTTTGATGGTCGGATCGTCTTTGTTACCAACCAAGGGCTCGTTGGTTCACTGAGCCGCGAACTCGATGACCTGCAATCGATCCGACTCACAAACGAAGATGGCTCCGTGTCGGAAGTTTCCAATTCACTCGCGGTCGACGACGAGGGTCGAATCATTGTTGTGACGGACCGGTTCGTCGCCAACGTCCAGTGGGACGTCACCAGTCCGCAGCGCCTCCGCAAGGCTTGGCAAGTCAATTACAAATCGGAAGACATTCAAAGAACGGGCCGATTAGGAACAGGTTCAGGCACGACGCCATCGCTGATGGGGTGGGGAAATGAAGACCAATTGGTTGCCATCTGCGACGGGCAACAGCTGATGAACATGGTTCTGATCTGGCGCGGCGAAATCCCTAGCGATTGGATCGGCCTTCCGGGTCGTGATCGGCGCATCGCCGCCGAAGTTCCCATCACTTTCGGTGACGAGAAGGCGAAACGGTCCACCACCGAGCAGTCTTTGACGGTTCATGGCCACGAAATCGCCACGGTCAGCAACCACTACGGCCAGTTGACGCCGATCATGCAACGATTCGTCCGTCGGCGAATGGGCAACGACATTCACAATATGACCGTTTACCGATCCAATTCTCCCGGTGTCGCACCGTTCGGAGTGCAAAAACTCAGTTGGGACCAAAACGCTAACCAACTCAAGGTCGATTGGGTACGCCGCGATCTTAGTTGCCCGAACGGCATCCCCACGATGAGCGCCGCCACAGGGCTCATGTACTTCATTGGTCAGCGCGATGGGCTTTGGACATTAGAAGCGGTCGACTGGGGCACGGGCGAGCAAGCATTTCATCAGACGCTTTCCAATAGCTCCGACCACAATAGTTTTTATGCGGCAACGCAGGTGGGAATGGACGGAAGTGTCATCACGGGAGCATTCGGAGGCGTTGTGAAATTTGCAAAGCCGGCTCAGGACGCGATGATGTCACGAACGCCGGCCAAGGCGAACGCCACGACGACCCAGTAACGAACAGGGTTAAGTCGGCTCTAGAAAATGTCCAGGTCTTTGCCAGAAACGACCGCCCCGTTGTAAGTGCTGCGGATTTCCATCAGCAGTTCGGCTTCGCTGACACCTTGGAACAACTGGTGCGTTAGAACCAACAAGCCGGGCCTCGCTTCATTGGCGATTTCGGCCAATTCATGAGCCAGCGTGTGGTAAGTCGAATGATACGTTCGCCACACGTCGCTACGGAATTCGACGCCAATGCCCGAGCAGACTTCGTGCACGAGCACGTCGCAACCTTTAGCCGCCTGGGCAACGTTCTCATGTTTGCACGTATCGCCAGAGACTACGATCGTGCGATCGGGACAAATGAATTTGAATCCATAGGCCTCAAACGTGCCATGCGTGACGGAGAATGCTTCGACTTCGACATTGTCGTCTTCGTAGATCAGCCCAGGTTGGATTTCATGCGCATTGACTTGGTAACCGATTTCGTTGGCAGGCTCCAAACCATGCAATCGCTGATCGATGTCGGCTTCGTACGCCGCCAAGATATGATCGGTCATCGAACGGATTCCGGTCGGACCGTAGACTTCCAGCTTTTCGTCACGGCCAGATACCCAAGGCGTGAGGATGAGATCGGGGTAGCCAACCGTATGGTCCGAGTGCAGATGCGTGAGAAATGCTCGCGTGAGCAGATGAGGCGCCAAACCGTGCACACCCTTTTCGTAGGCAGCTGCCGCGCGCCGGACAACGCCGGCGCCGAAGTCGACGAGATAGGGCTGGTAGTTGACCACAATTGCCAATGAGGGACCAAAGCGGTCGGGATCTGGTCCGGGTGTTCCCGTCCCCAACATGACCACTTGCGAATGGCCTTCCCGTTTCTTTTTGGCTCGCTTGCTAGCCGTGCGCTTCGTTGCATTACTTTTGGTTGCATCACGCTTGGTTGATTTGCGCTTGGCCGGAGTCTTCTTCTTTGCTTTCGCAGAAGATGATTCCGTCGCCGTTTTTTTCTTACTCGGGGCCATGGCTATCCGACATTCTTTACACCAGCGGCGATTCCGTTGACGGACATCCGTACCGCCGATATCAGTTCGGCTACAACCTCGGAGCTGGCATCTTCTTCCAATGCTTGACGCAACTGCTTAAGCAACGAAGCTTGCAGATAGTTGAGCGGATCTACGTACGGATTTCGGACGCGGATGCTGTGCTGCAACCACGGCTCACGTTCTAGCAGCTCAACTTGATTCGTAATTGCCAGCACAGTGCGTTCCGTTTTGGCATACTCTTCTTTGATCGCTCCAAAGACTTCTTGCTGCGCCTTCTTATCGGCGAGTTCGGAATACAACTCGGCGATATTCAGATCGGACTTCCCCAATCCCAACTGTACATTGTCGAAGAGGCTGTGGAAAAACTGCCACTCGTCGTACATCTGCCGGAGCAGCCCCAAGCGTCCCTCCTCTTCGCAAATCCACGAATCGAGCGCCGAGCCGACGCCGTACCAGCTTGGCAGGTTGACCCGCGTCTGATTCCAAGCGAACACCCAAGGGATGGCTCGCAAGTCGCTGATCGATTCGGTCGAACGACGTTTCGCCGGCCGCGAACCAATATTCAGCTTGTCGATCTGATCGATCGGCGTCGCGTCGTGAAAGTACTCGAGAAAAGTCGGCTGTTCGACCAGCGCCCGATAGGTCTGCAGCGCACGTTCACTGAGCTGCTCCATCGCCTCTTTCCACGCGGGCAAGACGGGCGAATTCTCTTTTTCGCGACCAGCGGTTAGGACGACGGCGCTGACCAGTTGCTCTAAATGTCGGTGCGCAATCTCTCGATTGGCGTAGCGACTGCTGACCACTTCCCCCTGCTCGGTAATCTTAATGCGGCCCCGAATGGAACCGGGCGGTTGCGCGAGAATCGCGCGGTTTGCTGGCCCTCCGCCACGTCCGATGGACCCACCACGACCGTGAAACAACGTCAACTGAACTCCACACTCATCGCTGACTTCCGCCAGCGCTTGTTGAGCCTGATAGAGCATCCAGTTTGCTCGCAAGAAACCGCCATCCTTGTTCGAATCGCTGTAGCCAATCATCACTTGTTGGCAATTGTCGCGCTGCTTGAGATGGTTCTTGTAGACCTTACAGGAAAACAGCGATCGCATGATCTCCGGAGCAGCAATCAGATCATCGATCGTTTCGAACAGCGGAACCACGTCGATCTGACCACTCAAATTGGCCCGAGTCGCCATCAAGAGCACTTCGAGCACATCGCTGACACCTTCCGTCATGCTGATCACGTACGACTGAATCGAATCGACCGAAATCGATTGGTGCATTTCCTCGATCAGATCGAAGAGCGCCATCGTTTCCGCGGTCGCTTCCGGCATATCATCCAATCGCAGTTCATCACCCTTCGCGGCAATCTGTTTTTCGAGCAGGCCGATTTTCTCTGATTCATCAAGACGGGAGTAATCGACACAGATGCCGCATGCTGAGAAACAATCGGCGAGCGCCGCGTTGTGTTTTTCCGAATGCTGACGGATGTCCATCGACGCCAGATGAAATCCAAACACCTTCACCAACCGCTTCAGCCGCAAGACTGGCTTCGTCAGTCGTTCGCCTCGATTTTGCTGCAAGCTCTGTTCGATCAAATCCAGATCATTCCAGAATTCATCGGCCGAGGAATACGCCCTGCCCGATGGCACGTCACCGGCCGTCTGATTCTGTTCACGAGTCGCTTGAATGCGTCGATACATGACGATCAATTTTTGCCGATACGGCTCCTGTTCGAATCGCTCAATCAGTTGCAATTCTCGCGCGTTGAGTAGCTCGCGATCATGATCGAGGCTCGCCAAGAACGCATCACTGAAGCCAACCCGCGATTTCGTTGGGCTGAGGATTTCGTACAAGCCATTCAGTTCCCGACCGTAACGATCCAGCGCTAGCTCCTTTTGGGCCTTGAGCGCTTCGCGCGTCACATCGAAAGTTACGTACGGATTGCCATCTCGATCGCCACCGATCCAAGTTCCATATCGTAGGAAAGAAGGAATCTCGAAGGAGGCTTGGGGAAACTTCGCCGCTAACGCTTGTTCCAATTCGTCATAAACGCGAGGCACAACATCAAACAACGTGCTCTCAAAGAAATACAAGCCGTTGTTTCGCACTTCATCCATCACGGTTGGACGGCGTGGCCTGGCGGTGTCTGTTTGCCAAAGCAAAACGACGCCGGCCTGTAACTGACGGCGCACGTCGGCCAGTTCGCTGCCGATTAAGTCACTGGAAGAACTTTTGACTAAGAGCTTTGCGATCCGCCTCAAGATCTGTTGGACGGTTTGACGCTTCGATTCGGTCGGATGAGCCGTGTAGACCAAAGAGATCGAAAGGCTGTTCAACAATTCCTGGACTGCCTTGTCTTTCAATCCAAGATCGGCCAGTCGCAAGACCGCTTCCGACAGCGTCTCATCCATCGGAACGCCCGAATCGATGGCCCGCTGAGAACGCTCGCGCAAGACCTGCACACGGTGATGCTCTTCCGCCAAGTTGACCAACTGAAAGTAGGTTGAGAATGCCTGCAAAATGCCCGACGCTTGAGGAAGATTATTCGACAGATCGGGAATCAGTTTCTTGAGCTTTTCACCAGCCGCGCTGTCGCCGGATCGCCAAGCTTTCGAATTGATCCGAATCAATTCCTCCAACTCGAACAACGCTTGACCTTCCTGCTCGATGATTGTCTCGCCCAGGAGATCGCCCAACATACGAATTGTGGCGCTAAGGTCATTCTTCATGAGATTGATCAATCCTTAAGGATGGTCGCTTCCGGCCGCGAGCAATTCGAGCCTGCCATCGATTATCTTGGACTCGGTGTGAACCACAACCGGACCTTGACTTATTCGCTTGAGCGAGCGCTTCTGGACATGATCGGCATTTCGGGTCAAGCTAGGTGTTCATTCTTCGCAATTTGAGTCTTCGCAATGAACCAGAAAGATGCATGGGCATGGATCGGTGAGAGCAATTTTGCTCCAGAACAACTACCGCAGAAACTGCGTGAACGCACCAAGCGAAAAAACGAAAAGCAAGCCGCAGCGCTACCTTTTCAGATCGTGCTCGGCGGCAAATCGATTGCCTTGGAGCCCATTGAGTATCGGCTCGTCCTCTTCTTGGCCAGCCGACCGTACCACGCCTTCACGAAGAAAGAGATTTTCGAAGGAATCCGGGGCTTCTTTGATGTGGAAATCGATTCGGAAGAGACGATCCCCACTTCGATCCGATCGTTACGCGACAAGTTGGGATTTTTTCGCGACTTCGTGCAGACGGTGCCCCACATTGGGTATCGATTCAAACCTTAAACGGACAAGCGACCGCTCGGGCGCATGAACGAAAAAAGGCCGCCACCAAAAAGGTGACGGCCTCAATGATCGATTTAGCCAATCTCGCCTAGCGACGGCGGATGAGCAGCGCCAAGCCAACGAGGCAGAGCAAGCCAGCTGCTGGCTCTGGAACCGCCGAGACGTCCGAGTTCTGGAACTTGTTACTGTTCCAAACAACGAAGTCTTGTCCGTCGGTCGCTCCATCGGCGTTGAAATCGCCACCGCACCAAAGGTTGTCATTGGAAAACTTGTTGGAGTTCCATACGACAAAGTCTTGACCGTCCACGGCACCGTCCAAGTTGGCATCGCCGGGAAGCAGTGGACTCGCAAAGCCCAACGCGGTGCCAGCCTCAGCCAACCAAGCGGTCAAGTCGTCACTGTTGACGTTTCCATCGGAAGTTAGATCGAACGACACATCCGGAGCTGCACCGCCTGCAACCTGAACGATTTCATCGACCAGGCTATCCACGTCTGAACATTCGTAAACGCCATTGTCGTCAAAGTCGCCATCGACGCCGGTCGAATCTTGTCCCAGGGCAATATCGATCGCGTTGAATCCCGAATCGATTGAGCTACGGTAGTATTCGATCGTCGAGTTGTCGGTCAAGCTTGTTGGATCGGTCACCACATCGAGCAGAACGTTGATATAGGGACCCGGATCGTCGTTGTCTCCACCGTACGAAGTGAAGTACAAGTTGCCACTTGCATCCAAAGCAATGTCACGCATGGTGTTGATCCCACCATTGTCCGTGTCCGAGAGATCGATCGAATGGACCAAGCTGTAGTTGTTCGCCGGATCAAGCACGTAGAGTGTGTTCGTCGATACGCCGCCGAAGCCACTGTAAGCAGCATAGACGTACGGTGAAATCGTCGGATTGTATTCTAGCGCGGTCTGATCACTGCCTACGAATGGTGTAGGCTCAGTCCGGACATAGGTACTCGACATCGTCGTGACGTCGACTTCCCAGAAATCGCCAAGCGAAGACATGGTGAGAACGGTGTCGTTGTCAATCCACGCCGTGCCTTGCGTGTCGAAACCGACCAGTCCAGTCCCCACGGTGTCAATGATCGATTCTGCTGCGTTCGACAGCGATGCGCCGCCGCCCATCGTATCGCCTGCGGTGTAGTCGTAGACGATAATGGCTTGAGAATCGTAGCCTTGAATGGCGATTTTCGTATTGTCTGGACTTACACTTAGCGACGACATGCGCGTCGGAGTGATGGTTCCGCCCATACCAGAAGCAGACTCGCCAATGACTTGGACCGTCCCGGCGGTAGATTGCGTCGCGAAATTGTAAACCGTACCACCACCGGTCATCATGGCCGGATCAGGCGTGGCACCGAAGTTTAGCGCCAACAGATTACCTGTCGCGTTGTGACTGATGCCATTGAGGTTATCGAACTGGACACCCTGGACGAACACTTCGGATACCCATGGATGATTCAATTGCGTCCCGGTGTTCATACCAGCGGGGCCTCGAACCAACTCCATCGACGTGGCTGCATCGAAGACGCTCAACCCACGTACAATGTCACCTGCCTGCGGTAGGTCTTGGGCTGATAGGCTGCTCACGCATGTGAGCGCTAGAAAAAATACGCAACACTTACGTATGGTCATTTGCTTCCCCTAAGATTTGTAAATTGAATGTTGGCGACGACAGTACAGCACGCCGTGAGAAAATTCGACAGACTTGTCGATGGTCCGCACCTTGCTCTCACAAAGTTTTCCACCAACTCCAGAATAGCCGAAACCGTCGACCAAGTCCCGGACCTAACTGTGAAAAAGGAGTGAAGAATCGCAGAATTCGTTCAAGCAAAAACAGGCCACCGTCGCTCAGTTCTGGCTCCCTTTCAGCCACCCCGACTCTGCCAAAACGCACATATCCAGACATTCCTGGGTCAATTCATCCCCAGCAAACCGATGGCTGATGGAACCGAACATCGTGTGACCACCGAGGATGGTGATTTTGTTGTTTTGCACGTGAATCGGCCAGAATCGGACGAAGCCAGCCAAGCGGCCTTTTCCAACAGACCCACCATGCTTCTGGTGCATGGGCTGTCCGGAAGTTACGAGAGCGGATATCTGAATCGAGTCGGCGAACGGCTGCTGAACGACGGCTGGAATGTTGTCCGCTTCGACATGCGAGGTTGTGGAGCCAGTACGCACCTATCCAAGGGCATTTTCCACGCCGCCCGAGCTGCCGACCTGAAAACCGCAGTGCACTACCTTGAGTCACTTTTCCCCTCTTCCACGCTGGTTGTCGCCGGCTATTCGCTCGGCGCCAATTTGCTGTTGCGAATGCTGGGAGAACAGGCTGACTGTTTGCCTAAAACTTTGCAAATGGGAATCGCCGTGGCACCCCCGATCGATTTGGAAACTTGCTGCCGCATGCTCTCGCGAGGCTTGAGTTCGTTTTACGACAAGTATTTTGTTAGACGCCTGTGGCGTGAATTCCAAGCACGAAGAGCACAACTCGAGTTTGCCGATCGAGCCTTTGCCCGTAGGAGGCCGAAGACTCTGTTTGATTTCGACCAACAGATCACCGCGCCGGTGGGAGGATTTGAAACCGTCGAGGCTTATTACCTAGCAGCCAGCTCGAAACCGTTTCTCAACCGGATCAAGATTCCCACGCGAATCCTGATTGCTCAGGACGACCCGGTCGTCCCCTTTTCGATATTCGATAATGCCGACTACGCCTCGTCGTGCGAAATTTTCGTCACCAAGCACGGCGGACATCTGGGTTACGTCGGCAAGTATCGGGCGTGCCAAGAACCGCCCTACCAACCTTCCAGCAGTTGGGAGGGCAGACGCTACCTTGACTGGCTCGTTCAACAATGGGCCAGCGCAGCGGAACGGTCGTTGTCGTAGGCAACAAACCATGAGCTGCGTGAAGTGCGCAACATGATCGGTGCGTTGAATCCGGCCGGTAAGACCGCTATCGCTCGAGCTGACAGCGATTCTTCTTGCAGGCGCGACCGGTGAGAGACAGCCGGTAGCGAGCAAAAACGCGGTAACCGAATTCCAAAACATGAGATACGAGCGGCAGCCGCGTCAGCGCCACGATGGCCCCGAACCCTACTGCCGCATAAAGTCGGCGAAACACTTCGACACCAGTGATCCAAGTACCATCGCCCAGTCGGCCCTGGATTTCATTCATGAAGTCTGCGAATTCGAGTGAGAACGATGCGGGCGAGAAATCGGGCGCGGCAATGTCGGTAAATCGAATACGATGCTCGCGATCTTTGCGGCGTAAGAAGCTGATTTCGCGTTGGCAAAGCGGACAGTCGCCATCGAAAAAGACTTCGACGTCGTAGCCTGCTTGGCGCGAGTCGAGCGAGCGATCCAAGACCGTGGAAACCGGAATCATGACGCATCCTTTCTGGCTCTTGATGACAGCCCGGTACTCTTAATCGCCTGAGAAAACTCCACGAGCTGCTGCAGGTTGTCACAATACGAGGCATACCGCAGCTCGGCCCGAATCTCGGGAACGAGCGCTCGACCGCCCACGACGACCGAGATGCTGCTTGGGACTTGATCGTAAAACGCCAAATAGTCCCGAATGAATCCTGCTTGATCGGCAATCTCTGAAGCGCTAAGCCAGATGAACCTTGGTTTGTGCACTTTCGCAACCGCCAGTAACTCGGTTAGCGGCAAGTTACAGCCGTAGGAAGTCGCTCGCCAACCGGCCTCTCGCAATACCGATTCGATCATCAGCGTCGGAAGACTGTAGACATCGCCCGAGACGCCGGCGCCGAGCGCAACGGGAGCATCTGCGGAAGGCATCCCCACCAGGCTGTGCAATTCATGGACGATGCATTGAGTGATATCGCAGGCTCGATGTTCTTGAAAGACCTGAATCGTGCCGGCCTTCCACTCGTTGCCAATGCGGTGCAATGACGTCGCAATAATTTCGTCACAAACTCGCGAGAGTGAGCGGCCTCGTAAGTAAGTATCGAAGATTACTCGTCTCGCGTTCGGCAATTCGCCCGCGATCAGGGCGGAATAGAAATCGTCCGCGTGACTCTCGACCGCCAAACGTCGGACACCCACATGTTTCGGCAATCCGATCGCTTCGGGCCTCACCAACGCTCGCTCGCTCGTTCGCAAGAATTCAACGACGCCAGAAAGAGGCAATCTCCGATGGCCACCCGGAGTCCGCTTCACCGGCAGAACGCCACGGTCACACCACCGTTTCAACGATGATTCGCTCACGCCCAAGGATTCAGCGACTTGTCGCGGAGTCAGTAGGTCGGACATCCTGGGAGCCTCTTTTGGCCAAAGGGAGCCGCAAATCGCGTCAATGAACGATTTGCTTCTATCGGAGTTTAGGCCCCCAACGCGGGCTATCCAGCCAAAAAATGCGTAAAATGAGTTAAAAATCCCATATTTCTGCCACGAAGGGGTTAACTTGGCTGAACGATTTCAGTTACAATCGTGAACGATTTGAACGTTTTTGACAGGGAGGCCTGTAGTGATCGTCAAACAAGCTGAGCTCAATGGCTCTAAAACAGCAGCGGCGACGGCGAATAAACGCCGAGCGGAGAAAGCGGTCCAGACGGAGCTTTCTTTCATCCCTAATGCGGAATTCGCGAAAACGCGATTGTCTGTCAGGGCAATTCGCAGCCAGATGCAGCCGCTCCTCGATTCCGAAACGTTGGAACTGCACGCGGCCTCGAAGAACATTTCAGGCCACCATGCGGCTCATTTGGTCCGCATGTGCTCGACACCGCTACTGACCGCAGGCGAAGAACGAGAGCTCTTCCGCCTAATGAACTATTCGAAGTTTCGTGGCAATGCGTCCCGATCGGAACTGAATCCACGACGGCCCAACCTGCGAAAACTTCAAGAGTTCGAGGAATTCTCTGAGCTGGCGAGCCAACTACGCAACCACATCGTGAACGCCAATGTCCGTTTGGTAGTTTCGATCGTGAAAAAATTTGCCGACGCCAAGAACAACTTCGACGAGCTGTTCAGTGAAGGTGTCTTTTCCCTCATGCGGGCAGCCGACAAGTTCGATTTTGCCCGCGGCTATCGCTTCAGCACCTACGCCACGTGCGCCATCCGCAGAGAATTGGCTCACTTCGTCGATCGCCAATCCAAGCAACGCAAGCGATTTAACTCTGGCATCAGCGAGTCGATGCAAAGCAGCATCGAACCAGAGATGCCAGCCGGTTTGCACCCTGCGATTCATTCGGAACTGTTCGTTCGACTCAATGGACTCTTGTCCGAGCTGGACGGTCGAGAGCAGCTCATCTTGCTCGCCAGATACGGATTTGATTCCGAAGAAGGCAAGCGAACTTTCCAGAATTTGGGCGATGAACTGGGCGTCTGTAAAGAACGAGTCCGTCAGCTGGAAGCGAGAGCACTCCGGAAGCTGCGGGAGAAAGCTCACGACATGGGCTTCAACCCAGAACTAGCGCCCGTTTGAGCAACCAAGTTCACTGCAACTCTCGATGGGCAGTGGGCCTGGTCTGTTGGGACCGAGCCCACTATTCAAACAGTTCCGCCTGGCGACCGTACTGACGCAAATAGTCCTTCACGCGAACTTTTCTAGCCGTGTTTTCGCTCGTCATGTAACGAATCTTTCCGAAAATTGGCCGCTCGGGCCCCCAAGCGCGATCATACCGACCTAGCACCCAGAAAATCCCGCTGTAGGAATTCGGGTTACGCCCGTCGACCGCATATTTGTTGTTGAGCTCGATCATGATCTCTAACGCATCTTGCGGGTGATTGGTCCACTGCAGTATTTTCTTGCCCCACAGCATGCGCAGGTAGTTGTGCATCCTGCCATCTTGAACCAATTGCCGCTGAGCCGCATTCCAAAGTGGGTCGTGCGTCCGTGAATACTCAAATTTTTCCAGGTCGTAGACGTGCTCTCGCTTGTCCTTTGTGTGTTCTTCCAATGTTTTCTGCGCCCACTCGGGTAACGATTCATATTGGTCATAGTCGGGACGCTGCCAACACATGTTGTAACCCAACTCGCGCCAAGTGATCAGTTCATCCGCAAACGACTCGAACGGTTCACTCGCGCCCCACCAGCCTCGGCTGCTGCCGGTCGCCTTTTCTGCCACAGCGCTGCTCGACCAGCCTTCCTCTTTCGCGGTCGCCTGAAAGACGGCATGAGCCGACGCGTGGCCAAAATGCAAATAGGGTGACAAGCCGCTGGCGACGTCACGTTCCGGTTGATTGCGCTCGAGATAATCTTTGAGCTTGGACTTTACGAAGGACCGAATCTGTTTGCCTGCCGCGACGGTGCCACCGTTAAACGGCGCGACGCGTACGCCGTGATCAATCGGCAGCACCTTCAACCATTCGGGCTCATTCGCCAAACGAGCGACGTCGGCCGCGGGCCATGTTTTGAGGCATTGGGCGGGAATTTTCTGCAGCGGTTTAAGCTTCCGGCGGGCCAATGGATTTGACTGCGGCATTTCATTTAAGTGCGGCAGCAAGTTCTTTTGCAAGTATCGCCGGAAATCGTAAGCGCGACTGAAAACTTTCGGCGCAGCGCGCATGGGTAAGAGCCCATTCGAATCGACGAGTTCAAAACGACAGCCAATCTGGCGATTCGCCGACGCCAACATCTTCGGGAGGAAGAAGCAAGGGAAGTCGTCACTAACCACGACGCTTGCCTTTTCAGCCAAGGCGGCCAACAGGCCACGTCCCTCGCCTGCATTTTTCTCTAAGTAAGGGTAGTACCCGACGGGCGTATCGACCAAGCGCTGCTGATTATCGGCCATCCCCTGAATGACAAAGTGATGGATTCGATCGCTGGCCCACCGATACCCACAGCGCAGCGCCTCCAGGACGAGCAGCGGTTTCTTCAATTCCACAGCCCAATCAACGGCCCGTTCGAAACTAAAATTCGAATCGACACGACGATTGGCAATCATCCAATACAGGACATATTCGCCATCGCTCGAAACGACCGCTTCGTTCACCACACGAACGCGCAGATCGGGCACATTCGATTTCAATTTCTTCGGTTCGCTTGCCATAGGAATAGCCTAGGCTGATTCGACCGAGAGACAACTGGGGGCGACCTGCAATCGGTGTGACTTGACACTTCCCGTTCGGCAGTCATTCGTCGAGCGCCGCAAACGACATTCTGGACAAATTCCATCAGCATCTCGCGAGGCACCAATTTCGACTCAACCGGCGGGCGATCCAGATAGCACTTATCTACACGGAACAGAAACCAAAGAATCGAACGAATCGACAAAAAAAGCGGCGCACCGAATGGTACGCCGCTCAACTTGCACCTGGAAAGGTATGTTTTAGCGTCGTCGTCCGACGGCCAGTGCGAGCAGGCTACTCAAGACGATAAGGATCGAACTCGGTTCTGGCACGGTGATCGTGTAGGTGAACTGCTCACCATAACCGGCAATCAAGGCACCTCCCAATGCAGTGACTGGTCCTGAAAGATCAGGAGCCCCCAGAAAGCCCACTGTACCCGTAAGTTCACCGATGGCGGTCCCAGCATCAGGAGTCGGTGGATTAAAGGCAAACGTTGATCCGTCTGTCGCAACGATGAAGTTGTCTTGTCCGACAAAAGAATACGTGGCACCAGCGGGCACGTTCACTTCCAATGGATTGACACCAGCGTTGCCTTCACCAATGTTGATAAACGAAATCTGAAATGCGTCCATCGAAGTCGGATTCAGGGTTCCCGGAGCAACCCAAGTCGTCAATGCACCGCTCGCTTTTTCTTGAGCAACAAGCGCGATCGAAACGGTGTAAGTGCTGACGTTCCCCATGGTCACGACCGATTCCGTTTCCACTGCAACCAGCTCTTGCAGAGCATCCCCGGTGTTGAAGTCGGTCGTCCCGAAGCCCAGATCACCGACAACCTGTGAACCCGTTCCTGCGAACGTCAAGTTGGCAGCTGGAGCTGCAAAGAATCCATTGACCGCACCTGCCCCATCGAACGCCCAAACAGTTCCGGCGATGCTGTAGCTCGAACCGGCAGCAGTGATCGGTGATGAGTTGGTGATCAAGGCCGCTGGTTCTTCGAAGGGAGTCACCCCCGCGAACAGTGAATTTGTCAGGACGAACAGCAGTAGAACGAGTGTCTTCTTCATCATTAAATCTTCCTCAAGAAAAGGTGTAACTGGTATTTGATTTGTTAACTAATTTTTGGAAATACATGCTTCCGACTAGGCAAGTATTCAGCCGACTCGTCGCGCGACACTATTCAGAAATCGCGCACGATTAGTGGCCGGAATCTGGCTCCGGAAAAACATCCGCGCACGCGGGTCGCTCAAGACCGAACCCAGGGGTGCGCACATCAGCGCACCGTAAGCACGGCCACAGCGAGACTCGCACCAAACCGGTTATGAGCGCACGGTTGCACGCACATCACCACAGACTGGGCGGAAGCTATGATTACCTTCGAAATATCAACCCGCGTTCATTGGCAATCCTCGCGTGATCGTTGCGTGGCAGAAATTGGCGCAGGCTGAAGCACAGCCAGACCGAATCTATTTTTGAGCGTCGGCAGAAAACGGAGCCAACCAAGAAAAGCAGAGGAGAGATGAGTAGCAAGGATGCCGAGACGCGACTGTGTGCAACGCACAAAACCATCAAATACCGGTCGAAACCGGGAGTGAATTCGTCGCGTCGACATCACTGGCGTTCCTCAAGGTGATCTGTGAAAGATCTAGGATTATTTACGTCTACGATCCAGCGTAACTAGAAAGGAGCCTGAGTCAAGCAAAACGGGGAAAAACATGTCGGATTAGAAAACGGGCTGTCAATCCCAATCCTGGGCCTTCAAGCAATTTCACCGAAAATTACTGTCTAACATTCGACGGCCATCGCGACCGCGTTCCCGCCCCCCAAACAGAGTGCCGCCACACCCTTCTTGGCCCCATGGCGTTTCAAGACTTTCATGAGCGTCACGAGCACACGGGCGCCGCTGGCCCCAATCGGATGGCCGACCGAGATGCCGCCGCCGTAGATGTTGACTTTCGACATATCGAGCTCCAACTGCCGCACGCAGGCCACCATCTGAGCCGCAAACGCCTCGTTGATTTCGTAGAAGTCGACTTCATCGGGCGACCAGCCAGCTTTCTCGAGTGCCCCTTTGACTGCAGCTACCGGTGCGATGAACAAATCCTGCGGTGCCGTCCCGCTGGTATGAGCCGATACGATACGTCCTTTCAGCGGACCACCCAGCTCGTCGGCGACCGCCTCACTCGCAACAACGACCGCTGCCGCACCATCGCTCAACGTCGAGGCATTGCCGGCCGTCACGGTCCCCTCCTTGTCGAATACGGTGCGCAGTTTTGCCAAGCCTGCGGCCGTCGTTTCGGGTCGCACACACTCGTCCGCCTTGACCGTAAATTCCTCGCGGCGTGTCTTGACCTCGATTGGCACGATCTCTTCGTCGAAGAGGCCCGCTTCCATCGCTTTGACAGCCCGCTGCTGACTCTCCAAGGAATAGGCATCTTGATCAGCTCGCGTGACACCAAATTTGTGGGCGATATGTTCAGCGTGGAGCCCCATGTGACACGACTCAAAAGAACAGGTCAGGCCATCGTGGACCATCGCGTCGACCAACTTGAGGTCACCCAGTTTCTGACCGGTGCGAATGCCGTTCGCGATGTGTGGAGCTCGTGACATACTTTCCATACCACCGGCCACGATCACGCTGGCATCGCCGCAACGGATAGCCTGCGAGGCCAACATGGCGGCCTTCAATCCAGAGCCGCACACCTTATTGATTGTCAGCGCCGCAATCGTATCGGGCAGCCCCGCTTTGAGTGCCGCTTGGCGAGCCGGCGCTTGTCCCAGGCCGGCCGAAATCACGTTGCCCATGATGACTTCATCGACTTGATCGGCGGCACAGCCGGACCGTTCGAGGGCAGCCTTGATGGCGGCCGCGCCCAATTCAGGGGCCGAAAGTGAGCTGAGTGAGCCTTGAAAAGAACCGATAGGAGTCCGTGCTCCCGCCACAATAAACGCTGCTGACATGGCTCGCCGCCCTTATTCAAAAGCCCATAGATTTGAGTATCCGAAAACGTAACCTAATCGGTCTCCCAGAAATTCACCACCGGCTATCCCAAAACGGGGCCGTCCCTTCTCTTGCCACCTGCCAGAACGCTACGATGGAGGGCTCGAACGACATGCCGAAGCGGGCAGTCGATCGTCCCATCACGGTGTCATTGCGTTGGAGAGTTTCTTGAGTTCACAATCTGAAGAAAACGAATCAAAATCAGACACGACCGATGGGACGTTGGCCGCAGCGCCATCCAAGGAACAGTTGGCCTCGGTTGTCGAACTCATGCGCCAAATCGCGCAGGATCGCGGTTTACTGTCGGCACTCAGCGAAGAAGACCGCAACGATCTTCTCAAGTCGGCCAATCGGATCGCCTTTCCCGGCCGTGCTGCTCGTCGGCAACTGACACGGGCTTTCAAGCAACAACGACGGGCCGAGCTGGAAAAACAAAAGGCGTCCGATGAGAAGCTGCTCGCGGAAACGGGCATCCGTCGTCAGTTCACCGAAAGCGTCCGGCAGCTGAAGCGAGCCTGCCCCTCGGCGCCTTTCGAAACGGCGCTGCCTCCTGCCATCGATGCGGACGATGAATCGCTGGGACCGAAACTCAACGTGCCCCGCAACTGTTACATCTGCAAACGGGATTATGACCGGCTGCATCCGTTTTATGATGCGATGTGCCCTGATTGCGCGGCACTGAATTGGTCGAAGCGGAATCAGACGGCCGACCTTTCAGGGCGCTACGCGCTCGTGACCGGAGGCCGCGTGAAGATTGGCTATCAAGCCGCACTGAAGCTGTTACGGGCCGGCGCTCATGTCATCGTCAGCACGCGATTTCCGCGGGACGCAACGGCGCGGTTCCTCACCGAACAGGACGCGACCGACTGGCAGGATCGGCTGCAAGTCCACGGACTCGACTTGCGACACATCGCCAGTGTGGAAGCGTTCGCTCAGCACCTCGTGTCGACGCTGCCGAGGCTCGACTACATTCTCAACAACGCCTGCCAGACAGTGCGTAGGCCACCCGGTTTCTATGCTCACCTGATGGAAGCCGAAATGAAAATGGACCATCAGCTTCCGCTCGAAGCGCGCGCGATGCTCACTTCCCACGAAGCACTGCGTAGCCGCCCAGTCGACGGCGACTCGAATGCGCCCCACAACGTACAGCAACAACTGCCTGCCGAAGTTATTGACTCGTTTGCCGGCATTCAGCGATCGGCCCAGCTGTCACAGCTGCCGCTCGCACCGGGGGATGAAAAGGACTCCGCAGCGCTGTTTCCGACCGACCAATACGACGTCGATTTGCAGCAGGTCGACTTACGAACGGTCAACAGTTGGCGTCTGAAACTGGCCGAAGTTCCACTCGTCGAGTTGTTGGAAGTCCATTTGGTGAACGCCATGGCGCCGTTTATTCTCAACGCTCGTTTGAAACCTCTCATGCTGCGTGTGTCGACCCGTGATAAGCAGATCGTCAATGTCTCGGCGATGGAAGGAATTTTCTACCGTGCCTACAAAACCGACAAACACCCGCACACCAATATGGCGAAAGCTTCGCTCAACATGATGACACGCACATCGGCCCAAGATTACGCGGCCGACGGCATCTATATGAACAGCGTCGATACCGGCTGGATCACCGACGAAGATCCGGCCGAAATCGCCCGAATGAAGAAGGAAGAGCTCGGTTTTCGCACACCGCTCGATCAGGTCGACGCGGCAGCTCGGATTTGTGATCCGATTTTCGCAGGTGTGCTGACCGGCGAGTTCGTTTGGGGTAAGTTCCTTAAAGACTATCAGCAGGCAAATTGGTAGCCGTTGGCTTGCAAGAGCCAACCGTGTAGGCGGGCACAAAACACAACTCGAATGATGGCTAAGAAAATATGACCTGGGACCAACTGATTGAAGACTTTCGCACCGAAGCAGACTCGATACGAATGGGCGGCGGCCAAAAGTCGATCGATCGGCAGCACAAGAAGAATCGGCTCACGGCGCGCGAACGCATTGCAAAGTTAATCGATCCCGACACCGACTTCCTTGAAACCGGTTTGTGGGCCGCCTGGGGCATGTATGAGGAATGGGGCGGCGCTCCCTCGGCCAGTGTTGTTTGCGGGGTCGGAACCGTTTGCGGCCGCTCGGTGATGATCATCGCCAACGATGCAACGACGAAAGCGGGCGCCTTCTTTCCGATGACGGCCAAGAAGGTGTTGCGAGCTCAGCGCATCGCCATGGAGAATCACTTGCCGCTATTTTATCTGGTCGATTCGGCCGGTGTCTTCCTACCACTCCAAGATGAAATCTTCCCCGATGAAGACGATTTCGGCCGCATCTTCCGCAACAACGCAGTCATCAGCGCGATGGGGATTCCGCAAGTCGCGGCCATCATGGGCAACTGCGTGGCCGGTGGCGGGTACTTGCCGGTCCTCTGTGACAAACTGATCATGACCGAAGGGTCGGGCCTATACCTGGCCGGTCCGGCGCTGGTGAAGAGCGCGATTGGCCAGGAAGTATCGCACGAGGAATTGGGCGGAGCTTCGATGCACGCCGAAATCAGCGGGACCATCGACTTTCATGAAAAGGATGACGAAGCGGCGATCGACCGACTGCGCCAGTTGGCTCAGACGATGCCACACGACGAGATCGCCCCGCCCTTCCGGCGCGAAGCATCGGCGGCTCCTTTAAGCGCCCCGGCCGCCATCTACGACAAGGCGGCCATCGACCCACAGTCGCAATACGACAGTCGTGAATTGCTGGACTACATCGCCGATCGTGAATCGTTCAACGAATACAAGGCAGATTATGGACAGTCGGTAATCTGCGGCTATGCTCGAATCGGCGGCTTTCCCGTAGGCATCGTGGCCAACCAAAGGCAAGTCTCGAAAACGAAAACGAGCGGGGTACATTTTGGCGGCGTCATCTATGTAGAAAGTGCCGACAAGGCGGCCCGCTTCATCATGGACTGCAATCAGAACTGGTTGCCGATCATCTTCCTCATGGACGTGATGGGATTCATGGTCGGTCGCGATTCGGAACAGAATGGGATCATTCGAGCCGGCGCGAAGATGGTGAACGTCCTTTCCAATTGTCGCGTCCCCAAAATTACGGTGATCACAGGCGGCAGCTATGGAGCCGGCAATTACGCCATGTGCGGCAAGGCGTTCGATCCCCGCTTTATCTTCGCCTGGCCGATTGCTCGCTACGCCGTCATGGGCGCGAAGCAAGCCGCTTCGACACTATTGGACATCAACATCTCGGCCATGAAACGAGCCGGCCAAGAACCGGACGCCGAGGAAATGACCGCTCTACGGGACAAGGTCACCGCCTCCTACGAACAATCGACCGACATCCGCTACGGCGCGGCGCGTGGCTGGGTCGACGGGATCATCACTCCGGCCGACACTCGGGCCACGCTGATTCGCAGCCTCGAAGTTGCCACTCGGCAAGCCGAAGAAAGGCCGTTTACGACGGGGGTCCTGCAAGTTTAGAAAGTCGTTTGAGATCAGATATTGGAAAATTTTGAGAAGTGAAATTGAGGTCCTAGATTCTGATCCTGACATTTCAGAATCCGAACGTGACTCCAGGCCCCTCTCGAGCTGATTCGATGGCAACTTGTTCACCGAAGCAATCCGCAACACTCCCTGTGAGCCCATGGCTCGTGTTACTCTTGTTGCTCTTGATCCTGTTCATCGCCATTTTCTCGTTCTCATTTAACGGAAAGCAATCTGCCATGGACCGACCGACTTACGACGAATCGTCAGCTTTCTATCGGCTGCTCGACACAAAGTACGACGAAGAGCGTGAGGAGGAAGCGATTGCGATTCTCAACGCGAATCCCGAATTGGCAAAATTGGAATGGCCGGGCCCCGACGATCAAGGGAAGCCATTCATCCAACACAGCACGGCCCTTCATTACGCGGCGAACGATGGAAAGCTGAAATTGATGCAACGCCTGATCGAATTGGGCGCCGACGTCAATGCCGACAAAGCCAACTGGTATCGGTCCGTCCTGTCGTGGGCGGCGAATAACGCAAGACTCGAAGCCATCAAACTGCTACTGGAGCACGGTGCCGATCCGAAGTCGCTCAACGCCGTCCATGCGGCAGCATTCGGCGGCAGCAGCTGTGGCGAAGATGAAGACGACGACTATCCGGCAGCGCTGAAGCTGTTGCTCGCAGCGGGAGCCGATCTGAACGACCGCCGCTTCCACGACGATTGGACTCCACTGCAAACGGCCATCGACAGTGGAAACACAAGGGCCATCGAGTTCTTACGAGCCCGCGGTGCCGAGGAATAACAGCAGCGGCGGCGATTCACCACCGCACTGCCAGCGGCAGCCTAGCTGACGCCCGAATCGTCCGAGAGCGGACCGTCGACGCCCGCCAAAGGCATCGACTCGAGCGAGTGAATCCCAGTGCGGTCCAATTCGACTCGATATCGCTGTACCGAAACCAAACGGTCCGATTCCTTGAGAACGAGCACGACGTTCAATTCGTATCGTTTCGGGCACACGGCAGTACGAAGTTCTAACGATTCGCCATCCAAGAAGTCGACGTGGCGCTCCGGATCGTCCATTCGGGAAAGGAAACTGGACACATTCCAGCGAATGATGTCATTAATTCCCTTGCGGCGATCATGCGTCGTGCTGATTTGCTTGCCAAGGATGCCCACGTCTTTGATGTAATGTAAGCAGACTTCTGGATTGTATTCCAACTCAAGTGCCTGCCCGTTACCGTGACGCCAGCGTCGAACCGATTTTGGGATGCGCGAATCACGCAAATACGAGAAGGTCTCGCGACACTTGCCGACCGAGGTCCCGTTGCTCGGATCGACAATCCGCAACGAACGATCGGGCATCCACTGGGCGATCCGAGTCGAGAAATAGAGCTTTACCCAATCCTTGATGCGATCCTTAAAAACGTATCCAACCACCACGGCAAGGACAAAAGGCAGGCTATTCAATCCCCAGATTCGCTCACTGAGAAAAGCAGCCCCCATCGAAAACGCCATCGCCAGGGCCGCCGCGAATCCGGCCGTCACCTGCACGAAGCTGACATCCTCTTTCTTCGGTTCGATGTTCAGGAAGAGCACCGAAGTAATGAACTTCTTTAGCGCGCTGGCTCGTTTGACATACAAATTACGCCCTTCGACATCGTCGAGGTGAGTGGTGTAGCCGAGCTCTTTGCGGTGAAGTTGTTCATGAGCAATTGTCTTGGCAATGCGCTGCCAAGCATCTTCGGTCAGCTCACGCAATTTGCGCTTGTCACGCCGCTGCTCGATCGCCACCAGCAATTCGGTCAGGTAACTTTCAACCGTGATCGAAAGGAACTCATCGGTATACTCAAATCGTTCACGTAACCAATCGGGACACTGCAGTCCAACAAACATCGGACGTAAATTTCGGAACTCGTCACAAACGGCCGTCAGTTCACCCGTGACTCGCTTGATCGATTCGGCCAAGTCATCCGCGACTCGCCCCCGCCCCGTCTTGGTTTCCAACTTGCCCAACCGCTCACAAGCGGCTGTCATCGTTTCGCGCAAGTTGGCTCGCACCAAACAACCAAACATGCGCAGCTCTTGGCTCAGTGTGCCTTCATCATTGGAAAGTGAGTGCAGTTCGCCCTTCATCATCAACTGTCGAATCCGCATGAGGGGCGAATTCGTATTGGCCGGATCGACCATCGCTGCAAACGTCATGCTGGGCGTTTTAAAGCGAATGTACGCCTGCGTATCAGAAAAGAACTGCTTACGATCATACGACTGCTTCGAGATCCCTAAGCTCTTGGGAACGAAGATGAATGCTTCCGTCTGATAGCGAGTCCACTTGCGAGCCTCGTCGATCGCGTAGTCAAGTTTCAGCTCAACCTGATTGTCGTCGTGGATTTCAAAGCGGCTGTCGAGGCCACAGGAAAGGCCGGACCGGAGAGAGGGCGGTGCAAAATCCATCAGCACGCTATTTAGGGTTCCTTGACGCAGCATGACCCTATCTTAACCAAATCTTAACACTCGGACAATCTTGAAAATTGCCACAAATCCCGTGAATTAGCAAAGAAGAGACCGAACAGACGACAAATACCCCGATATTTTTGCGTTCTGACTTGGCGCAGATCGGGCAAATTTGAAGGTCATTTTCCTACGTTGGGAGCCAGCCATCGTGTTCGTGCGAGCCCACTTCGGCCTCGCGTGCAGGGCCGCAGGTTTGAGCCCGACGTCACGAAGCCAATGCTGACGCGATGACCGCCACGTCGACAATTTCGTCGGCCGAGCAGCCTCGGGAGAGGTCCATGTAGGGCTTTGCCAACCCTTGAACAAGTGGCCCCATGGCGCGTGCGCCTCCAATGCGTTGGGTAATTTTGTACGCAATGTTGCCCGAATCGAGATCAGGAAAGACAAAAACATTCGCGTTCCCGCCCACAGATGAATCGGGCGCCTTGCGTGCCGCCACGTCGGGGACGAAGGCGGCATCGAATTGCAGTTCGCCATCAATGCACAAGTTACCGTTGAGTGCCCGGGCCAATTCGGTCGCGCGGCGTACTTTGTCGACTCGTGGGTGATCGGCACTCCCTTTCGTTGAAAAAGAGAGCATCGCGACGCGCGGCGTCTCGCCTGTCAAACGCTCGTGGCTGGCGGCCGAGGCCACGGCGATCTGCGCCAGTTGCTCGGCAGTCGGGTCCGGCACGACGCCACAATCGGCATAGGTCAGCACGGAATTGGGCAACTCCATCAGAAAGAAACTCGAAACGAGATCACCATTCTCGCTCGTACCGATCGTTCGTAGGCCAGCCCGAATGATCAGCGCCGTCGCCGCCACGCTCCCACCCACCACTCCGTCGGCGTCGCCAGCGGCGACTGCCATCCCGGCAAATAGCAACGGGCTACGCAGATCTGCAAAAGCTTGCTCGAGTGTCATTCCACGAGCGGCACGACGCTGCTGGTAGAGCGCCGCATATTTTTCCGAGAGCCCTTTGTCGGTTGTCGCAAGCGAAGAAACGCCGGCAGCCAACTCTGCGTTCTCCGGCGGGTCAATCAGGATGGCGCGTCCGAAACCTTGCGAGGCGTAGCGAGTTGCCGCAGCAACAATTCGTTCATCGGCCGGTTCCGGAAACACGATCGTTTTCCGAGCAGCAAACGCCTTCTCTCGCAACGCCGCAAGTACCTGGCTCATCCGGCGATCTCAGGAAAATCAAACCCATCAGGAACCTCCACTTCCAAATAGAGAATCCCCAGCCCGTGCGTTTTCCCTTGGGCATCGGTCTTCAAGCTCTCCGAACCACCGCCACCCAACGAATCATGCAGGATAAAATTGAGAGCCAAAAGGTTTGGCGCTTCGTAGCGATCGACATCACCAAAACAGATCTCTGCGAAGTGCGCCTTCACCCGTTCGGAAGTCAACTGCTCGCGAATGATTTCGTAGGCTGCCGGCGAGTAGGCGACAACGCCCACGTTGCTGCCGTCCCCTTTGTCGCCCGAACGGGCGAAGGCAATTTTTGACAGTGGTACTTTCATGATGGGCTCACAACCTGTCTAAACTTCTTGAACGGTAACTCGCGTTTGAATTTTCTTTTTATCGATCAGCGCCGGCCAGTAGCTGATGATCTCCGACGCCTTGGGGCGACCACCGGCAAATCCGGTCACGCCAGGAGGGCCACTGGTCACGAGTGGAACAATTTCCATCCCTAAGCGATCCAAGGCGGCGCGGTCGGCCCCTTTGGCTCCTACTCGCAGCACGACTTCGGCCGGCTCATTCGGAGCAGCCGCAATCCCTGCATGGCAAACGTTGGTCCCCACAATTTCCATCAGACGATTTTCGACCGGGATATCGGCACCATCCATCGCGGCTCGCTCAAAAACGATATCGGCACACAACTTTGCTTTTTCGACCGCGTCCGGTCCAGCCACGGTCAATTGGCCAACGATCTTGTAGCCGTCCAGATAGGAGATAGAGACCTTGTAAGTATCGGTCGGCGGCATCCCTTTGACGCCACTGACGTGGACTCGATGCGGTCCTTCTTGCTCGAGCTGAACCGTGGTGAAATCGGCCAAGCAATCGGGCGTGATGTATTTGGCCGGATCGCCCATCTCGTAGACCAGCTGCGAGATGACCGTATCTTTGGTCACCAGGCCGCCCGTCTCGTCGTGCTTCGTCACGACGAAACTGCCGTCCGGATTCGCCTCAATGATCGGGTAACCGATCTTGGCCATGTTGGGGACACTTTTCCAGTTCGTAAAATTCCCGCCAGTACATTGAGCCCCGCATTCGACGATATGGCCAGCCACCGTCGCGGCGGCCAGCTTGTCAAAATCGTCCAGCGACCAACCGAACTCATACGCCAACGGCGCCACAACGAGCGAGGGGTCGGTCGCCCGGCCGGCGATGATGATGTCTGCATCTTGAGACAACGCCTCGATGATCGGTTCCGCGCCAATGTAGACGTTGGCACTGCGAGCCTGGTCAACGAACGGTGCCAGCGGCTCGCCGGTGTCCATGTTGTTTAGCGCTTCGCCGCCCGCAATCAACTGTGGCAAATCGGCCAGGATGTCGTCACCTTCAACGACTGCAATGCGTATGCCTGAGAGCCCTAGTTTCTTAATAACTTCAGAAATCGCAGCCAAGCAGGCGTGCGGATTGACACCACCCGCATTGGCAATGATCTTGATGCCTTTCTTCTGACACGTTGGCAGGACGCGTTCGACCATCTTCACGAAGTCGGTCGCGTAGCCGGCATTCGGGTCGCGGCTTTTGAGCTTCTGCATGATGCTCATCGTGACTTCGGCCAAATAGTCGAGCGTCAAATAGTCGAGCGGTCCCTCTTCCACCAACCGCAACGGCCCGAGCAAACTGTCGCCCCAAAAGCCCTGCCCGTTAGCCACCAAAACTTTGTCACGTTTATTCATCAGAATCCGCCTTGGGGCGTCAGAAGACGCTCGAATAATACCGTCCCAATTCCAATCCCGTAGTGTACGCGCCGTCACGTCGGCGCGATAGACGGCCTAAGCCACCTCGCCGGCCTGCATCGCCGGAACCGGCCGAAACACGTACACTATTTGGGCAGAGCCCGCCCCTTTCTCGGCGGCGAATCGAGACAACTCCTGGAATACACTTCAATGACTCAATTCGTAAATTCTACCTTCGCTGACGGAGTCGGCCGGATCGTGCTCGATCGTCCGGAAAAACGCAATGCGCTCACGCGAGCGTTTATCGAACAGTTGCTCGCCGCTGTCGAAACGTTGCGAGCCAATGACGAATTGCGCCTACTCGTGCTGTCGTCGACTGGGCCCGTGTTCTGTGCGGGAATGGATCTGGGCGAAATGCGCGAGCGGGCCGCATCGGACCAGCCGCAGGAAGAATGGAGCGAAGATTCGCGGATTTTGACCGAGCTTTTCTCTACCCTCTATCAGCTGCCGGTACCCACGCTGGCCGTCGTTCAAGGTCCGGCCATTGCCGGAGGCATGGGGCTCGTGCTGGCTTGCGATTTGGTGCTCGCCAGTGAACAGGCAGTGTTCGCTGTGCCCGAACCTGTCCGAGGCATCACGGCGGCCATTGTGACTCCGCTGTTGATCCATCGAGTCGGCGTGGGACCGGCAACTCAGTTGCTGCTGTCGGGCACTCGCTGGTCGGCCGATCGTGCCATGACGGCAGGGCTCTGCTTGGACGTTGCCATTGCGGACAACTTGGCAACCCGGGCGACGCAAGCCGAAAAAGACATTCTCCAGGGCGCCCAGTCGGCGCTCGCCATTACGAAACGTCACATCGCCACCTGCGCCGGCGAAATGGGCGCGGACGAATTGGTTGCGAAACTGAAAGCCTCCACGACCATTTCTGCCGAAGCACGCCAGACGGCCGATGCCCAGGAAGGTCTCGATGCCTTCCTGGAAAAGCGCAAACCAAATTGGCAAGTCTAGCGTCGGCTGTCGCACGCGCTCTGTGTTAGATTTCTGAGTTTCTCGGTCGGGGCCGAGAGATTAGGTTGGCGCCAAGAAATCCAAATTCTCAATCGAATCGATCGAAGCACCGGCGAAGAATTTTGTTCCCAGCGTGGCGACATCGTTATGATTGAGACCGCCCGAAATATTCACGAAGTGATTGAAGACGTCGTCCGCACCGCTGTTGATGGTGTCGATTCCGCCACCCGCGTCGATCGTCAAGACGTCATTGACCGTATTCGCCGATAGCGTGAGCACATCGGCTCCGCTCCCCAATTTGAAATCAGACTCAGCAAACGTATTGTTCGTAATCATGATCACATCTTCGCCACCGCCCAAGACCACCATCAGCCGATTCATCGAGCTATTGGAAATCGTGACTTGCTGATCACCGGTCGAACCGCGGGCGTCCAGTTGCCCGGCAACTGCCGTGTCGGAAATGCTGATCGAATCGGCAAGGCCCAACAGACCGGCTCGTACATGGACGTACAAATCGCCACCGATAATTCCATCGGTCACGCTGACCGTCTCGAGTCCTTCGCCCCCTTCGATCGTCACGTCACCCGCAATTTCGGCCTCAGCATTCGTAATCTGGTCATCTCCATCGCCACCGTCAAATTGCATCGAGCCGCCAATCGTTCCCGTGATGTCGAAAACGTCGTTGCCTGAGCCGCCCGTGAAGTCGATCGCGATGGGATTTGCCGCGTTGAATTCTTCGAGGAAGTAGGCGTTGACCGTGTCATTGCCGTCCCCACCATCAAACCAGAAGTTACCGCTTAGAAACAACGAGTCGACATCGAGCGTATCATCTTCGCCACCGCCAAGAACGGTCGTATCTCCGGTGATATCAGAGAAATTTAAGTTGATCGAATCGATACCGTCTCCGGCGCTGACGCTCAGATTACCAACGACTTCCGCATTCTCGACCGTGACAGTGTCGGCTCCGCCGCGCGTGAGAATTTGTAAGACGCGACCGACGTCGAGACCTAGGAACTGTACATCGTCGCTGCCTTCGCCCGAGTCAATCAACACGTCGCGATCGATGCCCATGGGATCCGTCATCGAAAACGAGTGCGATGCAGCCGAAGCGCCTTCAAAGACGATGTTCGTCGAGACTCCGCGCACTTGCATCACACCATTGAACAACCGCTCGACAACAAACTCGTTGTCGGCCGCATCGCCCGTGAGCAACAAGTCTCCTTCCGGCGTCACTTCCATCATGACGTCACCGGCCAGCATCCGACGGCTCTCGAGGTCTTCACACCCCAATCGAAAGGAACGGCCGTTTTGCGAAACACGTCGCTTGCTCTGCTTCCGACGAAAGGGAACCCACATGCCAGCACCTCCTATTGATCGCTTCGATAATTCCGACTCTTATAGGCGTCGGAACTTGGATCGGCTGACTTTACGGGTTTGCCCTCTTTTGACGATTACGGAACGATGCCAGCATCATTGCGTCCGCTAGCCAGCGGTGGCTTGCTAGCCTTGGCACTTGCCTGGGGTCCGTTCTCTCACACGGAAACGTTGGGTGCCAAGAGAACCGTTTCGAAACCAGTGAGCGTCGCACCAGCACTGAACATGTGGCCCAGGGAGAGTGTATCTTCGCTGCCGGCGCCCCCGTCCATCGTGACCGAAGCGGTGAACTGATTCGTCGTTTCCGACGCCAGGATGTCCACGCCACCACCCATTTGAATCATGGCCCCACCACTGACAACGTTGCCCTTCAACGTCGTTTCGTCTTTGCCGCTTCCCATTAAGATCGACGTGACATTGATCGAGCTATCGGAAACCGACACGATGTCATCACCACCGCCAAAGAAGGCATCAAGGCGGCGAATGAAGCTGCTGTCGTTGGCCAGCAATTCGTGTTGGCCGGCAGAGCCTCGAAGTTCCACATTGCCACGAAACGTCGAACTGTCCAGTTCGACCAATTCCGGAAACGACGTTTCACCGGCGCCCAATTGAACTTCGAAATCACTTTCAAATTCCGAAAAGAGCATCGAAACGATGTCAATTCCATCGTCCATATCGGCGGTCACCAATCCTTCATAATTGCTTTCCGTATCCACCCACTGGTCGTTACCGGACCCAGCTTCGAAAGCTAGCGAGTCGATCATAACTTGCGTCGTCGTTAACTGATCGGCGCCTTCATCTAATCGCACTGAGACATTGGCAGCGGTCGCCATGACTTCGATCATTTCGACATTGTCATTTCCTTCACTCCCGTTCACGTTGATAGAAACGACGGCGATATGGTTATCCAACTTGATGAGATCGCCTTCGCGCCCACCGTTGATGTTCGTGCCTCCACCGACAAAAGTGTTGGTCAGCCCGATCAGGTCGCTACCGCCGCCGCCGTTAACACTGAAGTGCTCGGCCACCGATGTATCATTGACCGTTAGTCGATCGGTACCATTGCGCATGAGGACTCGCAACGATCTCACTACGGCAATGTCCGAAATATCAACGACGTCATCTCCACCACCGGTATCGATAATCAGATCACGATCGAGAGTGCTCGTCACGACGTGCCTTTCGGCACTCTTCCCATCAAAGACAATCTCCGTACCGTTTATGCCTTCCACCACAACATTCTCTGATTCGTCTAGCAGGATATTAAATTCGTTGCTGGCGCCATCACCGGTCACGAAGAGGTCGTCTGCCACGATCTCGACGACGACATCGCCAGCCAACATGGCTCGGCCCTCGAGATGTTCCATTCCCAATCGGTGACGACGATGTGACTTGCGGCGATTGAACATTGGATGTCCCCTCTCTCAAATTCAGAAAAGATTGATTAGGTTGGATAAGTCCCTGGCGGGCACTCGAGCCCTCCCCTTCATGATAAGCAGTGAACGAAAAATCTACCATTTGCCTAAGGCAAAATGAGAAAGGCGGAAACGCAGATGATTTCCATCGACTTGACCGGAAAAAGTGCCATCATCACCGGCGCTAGCCAGGGGCTCGGGCGGGAAACGGCCAAACGCCTTCACGCCGCAGGAGCCAGCGTTGGCATCGGCTTTCTTGACGATGAAGCAGGCTCAAATCGCGGTCTCGCAGAACAAGTCGTTGCAGAACTAGGCGACCGGGCCGTCGCATTGGCTGGCGATGTGCGCAGCTGGAACGATATGGAGAAAGTCGTTGCGGAAGCCAAGCAAACTTTTGGCGGCGTCGACATTCTGGTCAGCAACGCCGGCGTTTTGCGCGATAAGTCGGTGAAGAAAATGACGGAAGCCGAATGGAATGCGGTGATCGACACGAACTTGAGCGGGGTTTTTCACGCTTGCCGAGCGGCAGCAGCCGAAATGAACGAAGGAGGCCGCATAATCAACCTCGCTTCACTGGCTGCCGTCATCGGATTCTTTGGACAGGCGAATTATGCAGCGGCCAAAGCGGGCGTCATTGCGCTCACCAAGGTGCTAAGCAAAGAGGTCGCCCGCCGCAATATTACGGTGAACGCCGTTGCCCCTGGAGTCGTTCTCACCGAAATGGGCAAAATGATTCCTGAAGAAAATCGCCAGCTGATGTTAACCCAAATTCCCCTGGGACGATTCGGCGAACCGACCGAAGTAGCCGACTGTATCGCGTTCCTGGCGAGTGATCTAGCCTCATACGTCACGGGGCAAACACTACACGTCAACGGAGGCTGGTGGGGCTAGGTAAAATCCGCAACCGGCTCGGGTTGCCTCACCCGCAATTTGGTCGACGATTTAGATAAAGTTGCTTTTCGTGTCGATAACTTCGCTAATCCGCGAAGTTTCCGATATGCTATCCGACACGCGGCGACGCGAGTCGTCCAGACGGGGTGCCCCGATCATGAATCCAGCTTCCAAGCCTTCATCTCCCTATAACATGTCAAACACAAGCAACGTCGAACTGCCGGTGGGTACTTGGACCAGACAAGATACTGAACGCGTGATCGAGTACGATTTCCTGCGCGCTTGCGAGTGCGCCGCCTTGAACTCGTTGCGGTGGCTTGGCAAGGGCGACAAAGAGGCAGCCGATGCGGCTGCCTGCGATGCGATTCGTGGCATGTTTGATGTCATGAATATTCGCGGCGAAGTCGTGATCGGCGAAGGAATCAAAGACGAAGCGCCAGGTCTCTTCAAGGGTGAAAAAGTCGGCATGTGGAAAGAGGGCTCGCCGCGCTTTGACATCGCCCTAGATCCGATCGACGGTACGACCAACATGAGCAAAGGTCTGCCGAACGCGATCAGTTGTATCGCCGCAGCATCTCGCGACGACGGTGACATCAACAGCCTGCAAGAGATTCCGGCGTTCTATATGAACAAGCTGGCCTATTCGCCGGCCGTCCGTGCCGCCTACTTGGCCGATCAACAACTACCCATCAGTGTCGACGCACCGATTGAAGAGGTCATTAAGATCACCGCGAAAGTTTCGAATAAAGAAATTCGCGATGTGGTGATCATGGTGCTCGACCGACCACGCAACGAATATCTGGTCGAAGCGATTCGCAAAGTTGGCGCGTCACTTCGCATGATTAGCGATGGGGACATCGCCGCCGCGCTGGCTCCGGCACTGGAATCGTCCAACGTCGATCTCTATGCGGGAATCGGCGGAGCGCCCGAAGGCATCCTCTCTGCCGCCGCGTTGCGTTGCCTCGGCGGAGGCATGCAGGCCAAACTGTGGCCACGCGATGATGAAGAACGCCAAAGCCTGATCGCAGAGGGCTGGGAAGACAAGCTCGATCACACGTTTTTTACTCGAGACTTAGCTCGAGGCCAGGGCATCCTGTTCTGTGCCACCGGCATCAGCCACAGCCCTTTACTCTCCGGCGTCAAAGTGCGTGGCTCAACCGCCATCACCCACTCGATCCTCTTGCGAGTCAAAATGGGCACGGTTCGCTTCATTCAAGCTCACCACAACCTCAATCGTAAGACGATTCGACTTCGATCGATGCAGCGCGAAATGCCACTTTCGTAGCTTAGCAGTTGACGGTTTCCGATTGGCGGCGCGCCCGTTTCTCCGACCGGCTCCCCAACGTCCAGGTGCCGACCGTGACAATGGCCGTGAGCGCAAATCCGGCGTACCACACGTAGTTCGGATCGAAGCTGTAGAGCCACATGCCGACAATCGGTGCGACGACCGAGGCGGCCGAGTAGGTCATCGAATAGGCGCCCATGAAATTGCCACGTTCCTCAGGGCCGGCCCGACCTGCCGAGTAGGCGGCCGCAATCGGCATCGATAACATTTCGCCCAACGTCCAAATGGCCACCGACAAAGCGGCCCATTTCATGCCTGCCCCATACGGCAAGATGCAGAAGCCGACTCCGGAAAAGAAGAAACCGATCGCAATCACGCGGAGTGCCGGGTAGCGCTCGACACGGCGTACCAAGACCATCTCGAATATCACGATCGATATCGTGTTGATGGCCATCAGCAGACCGATTTGAGATTTTTCCAACCCGTACACTTCGTCCAAGTACAGCACATACGTTCCAAGTAATTGGAAGAATACAATCGCCAACAGGAAGTTGCAGAGCCCAAACAGCGCGAACTCGCGATCGGCCCAGGGTCGTAAGAGTTTGGCGCGTGGACGATCTGCCGGCGCAATCGAATCGCCAAATCCAAACATCGAGACGAACAGCACACCGGATAAGATGCAACTGATCCCGTCACACATAAACAGCAACTGAAAACTGCGATCGGCCAAGAAACCGCCCAAAGCAGGGCCCAGCGACATCCCTAGGTTGATCGCCAAACGATTCAACGCCATCGCTCGCGGGTGCAGTTTCTTGGGACACAGATTGGCAACGGCAGTGGCCGAGGCCGGACGAATCGACTCGGCAACCACACTCAGCGCAAAGAAGGCGCCAGCAATTTGGGCATACGTTTCAAATTGTTTCAAAAGAAGAAACCCGGTGCCAGTTAGAAACAGCGACATCCATTGGACGCGCATCGCGCCAATCCGCGTTGTTAGCCAACCGCCCAACATCGAGCCGATCACGCTACCCAAGCCATAAATGGCCAGCAGCGACCCCACCTGCAGTTCGGAAAACTCTCGGTCCGATTTGCAGTACAACGTCCAGAATGGCAGCACCATGGTTCCGCAACGATTGACCAACAGCACAGCACATAAGAGCCATACACCACGCGGCAGACCACGGTAAGCATCAATGAAACTGACGACGAGATTCCGCAATCGCTGAAACATGCTGAACCTGAAACGGTAATAGAGTTCGGCCGCAAACAATGCCTTCAAAGAGCAACCAACCTAGCAAAAGGTTCGCGGCGGCAAAGCAAAGTTATTCAACGAGTGGCGAAATCAGCACTACGCACACTTGCGAACTGATGCCGTGGCGACTCTCGCCCCGGTTGTTGATTCGCGCAGAGCAACGTTCGCCAGCAAACCGGCTGCCACCTGCGCGTCGGCCTGAATCTGCAATTCGGCCATCGCCGCTTCCACTTGCAGGCGAAACGATTCAACTTGCTCAGAATTGAGCTCACTCGGCACGAAAATCGGTGCGCCTGCCAAAAACACGACTCGAGAAAACGGTTTGGGGATTGATTGGGTGGTCCAGCTGCCTTGGATCTCCCACGCATTGGCACACGCGAAAGCGGTCGGGACAACGCCGTTACCTGTCTTCGACGCCAAGTAAACGATTCCCTTGCTCATCGTTCGTCGGGGGCCTCGTGGGCCGTCCGGCGTGATGACGATGTCGTGTGTCTTGGCAACATTCAAAAGTTGACGAGCGGCTGCCGTACCACTGCGCCCGGAAGAACCTCGCACAGCGCCCACGCCCACCGATCCGACAACGGCCTCGACGAATGTTCCATCACGATGCCGGCTCGTCAGCGCTACGGTCCGTGTATGATGCCCGCCGAAAGCTGCCAACACTGCCGAATCGTGCCAAATCGAATACAAGTATCGCTGTGATCCGGATGCGTCATACGGACTCGCTCCCGCCTGCGTCCGCACCTCTTTCTTTAGCGTCTTGAAGAGGATTCGGAAACTCAAACCGCAGAGGCGACCAGCCGTCTTGATAATCCATGGACTTTTGAGTCGCATACATCACTCCCATTCCTTGGTTCGTCCGAATTCAGGCCGCATTCCCTTACCTGAATGAACGCCACTGAAGCCGGGAAAACTATAGAGATTTCCCGATCTGCCGTCATGTCCAAAAATCGGCCTGAAATCGGCCATTTAGCGTGGGACGAACTCACGGCGCAATTCGCGACGCATCACTTTATTCGAAGCCGTCCGAGGAAGTGTCGCGACGATTCGGACCTGAGCAATTTTGAACAACGGATTCAATGACCGTCGAATCTCATGATTCATCGTTGCCAACAGTTCCTCCTCACGACACGAGCCGGCGTTTTCCGGCACAACAAAGACGACCAGTTGGTCAGGCCCCTTCCCGTCCAAAGAGATTGAAATGGCAGCGGTTTCGCTGACCAATTCAAGTCGATTGAGCACTTGCTCGATCTCGGCAGAACTTGTTTTGATGCCACCAAGGTTCATCGTGTCATCGACGCGGCCACCGGCTTGAAAGTATCCGCCCGGCAGACGTCGAAAATGGTCGCCGTGGCGACGCAAGACCTCGCCATCGGGCCCAAGCGGCAAGCCTTCATAGTAAGTCGCCCGGTGATCTCGATTGAGCAACGTTCGTGAAAGCCCCATCGCCGGCGGCACGAGAAACAGTTGCCCTTCCTCGGTCGGTCTATATTCGCTATCGAGAATCACAAACCGACTGCCGAGCGCAGGTGTGGAGAAAGCACTGGCCACGTTCGGTTGCACGACCGTACTGGTCACATAACCGCCGCCGATTTCGGTTCCACCACAGTACTCGATCACCGGCTTTGATCCGGCCAAATGACTTAAGTACTCCATGTCGTCCGGATGAGACGATTCGCCGGTCGAACTGAAACAACGTACCGCAGACCAATCGCATGACTCCATCGCGCCGCTCGATCTCCAAGCGCGAACGATTGTTGGGACAACGCCCAACATTGTCACTCGGGCCTCGGTCACAAAGTGACCAAACCCTGCGGTCATCGGGGTGTCGTGGTAGAGGGCAATCGTGGCTCGGTTCAACAGTGACGCGAAGATGAGCCACGGCCCCATCATCCATCCAAGATTCGTGGGCCAGCAAACCACGTCGCCCGTCCGGATATCGTGGTGGAAAAACCCGTCCGCGGCGCATTTGATAGGCATCGTTTGATCCCAGGGAATCGCCTTCGGATCGCCAGTCGTTCCCGATGAAAACAACACGTTGATCAACGCGTTGGGTGACTGGATGACCGGTGCCAACGTCGCGGCGGCCGCTTCCTCGACGAGAAAATCGTCGTAAGCCATGTCGCCAGTTCGCAAGTTGACGTCGTCCAGAGGCAGGACGATAGCCTGCTTCGCGCCCGCTGCGATGACTCGCGAATACAGATCGATCTCTTTGGATCCGCGAAGATACTTGTCGCAGCAAAATGCCGCTTTCGCTGCTGAGATCTCCAGTCGTTTGGAAATCTCTGGGGCCGCAAAGCTATCGGCAATCGAGACTGCGGCGCAGCCCGCGTAGAGGATCCCCAAGTAAATAACGACCGACTCGACATTCATCGGCATCACGATCGCCAAGCGATCGCCAGGGACGAATCCCGCCGCCTGAATGCTGGCGGCAACGCGGCGGACCCGAGCCGACAACTGAGCGTACGTGACAGTCGTCAATTCGCCCGTCGAGTTGGCAGCGACAATGGCCGCCGCCTGGCCGTCGGCTGCAAGACAGCTCTCCACGATATTCAGCTGCGAACCTACCAGCCATTCGGGCTTGCTGACTCCGGCCGACAGACTCAACACCTCGGTGGGCGACTTTCGAAAGTGGATCTCCAGGCGATCAATAACGCTGCGCCAAAACAATCGCGGCTCGTCGACCGACCAAGCGTAGAGTTCGTCGTACGAGCCGAGGCCGACTTCATGCATGAAATGCGTGACATTGGCCGCATCAATCGTCGCCTGATCGGGCACCCACATCGGTTTGCGAATATCGTCAGAGTTCATCGAAGTTCCCTTGGTGCTGGAACCCCATGCCACCGGTCCGCGAAATCATGACCAGTCACCCTCGAACGTTCCGTCGAAACGTTTCTGAAGGCCTTCCCAACAGTCGACGTAGTCACTCTGCAGTGGAGCTTCCTTCGCGGCGAAGTTCGTCACCATCTGTGGAAAACGCGTTTCAAACATGAACGACATCGTGTTGTCCAAATAGACCGGATCGTCGCTGGAAGAACTTGCTTTGACAAAAGCATCGTTATCGGGACCATGAGGCAACATGCAGTTATGCAAACTGATTCCGCCAGGAATAAAACCTTCCGGCTTAGCATCGTACTGACCGTAAATGTTACCCATCAGTTCCGACATGATATTCTTGTGGTACCAAGGTGGCCGGAACGTATTTTCCTGAGGCAGCCAGCGCGGCGGGAAGATAACAAAGTCGATATTCGCAGTGCCCTCCTCTGCCGTCGGCGCCGTGAGCACGGTAAAGATCGAAGGATCGGGATGATCAAACGTGATCGATCCGACAGCCGCGTAGTGTCTTAGGTCGTATTTGTAGGGAGCGTAATTCCCATGCCACGCGACGACGTCCAGCGGAGAATGATCAATTTCGGTGCGGTGAAATTCACCGCACCATTTGACAGTCACACCGCAGTCAGCATCCCGATCTTCAAACCATGCGACGGGCGTTTTGAAATCGCGAGGATTGGCAAGGCAGTTGGCGCCGATCGGACCGCGTCCCGGAAGTGAAAATTTAGCGCCATAGTTTTCGCAAACGAATCCGCGCGCTTCTTCATCGAGCAGGTCGACTTTGTAGACCATACCGCGTGGCAGCACGCAAACTTCCAACGGCTCCAACTCGATCTTGCCAAACTCGGTGAAGATCGCCAACCGTCCAATCTGCGGCACCACCAACAGTTCGGCATCGGCATTGTAAAAGTATTCATCTCCCATGCTTTCGTTGGCAAGATAGACGTGCGAGGCCATGCCCACTTGCGTCCGCACGTCGCCAGCTGTGGTCATCGTTCGCATGCCGGTGACGAAGGTCACTTTTTGTTCCGGGAACGGTGTCGGATCCCAGCGGTACTGACCCAATGAAACCACATCGGGAACCACATGAGGCGCACTCTTCCAGTACGGCATGTCCAACTTCTGGAACCGCCCGACGTGCTTGACCGAAGGCCGAATTCGATACAGCCACGAGCGTTCCAACGTCGCATGAGGCGCCGTGAACGGGGAACCTGAAAGCTGTTCAGCGTACAGGCCATAGGGACATCGCCGAGGCGAATTCCGGCCAATGGGCAGTGCGCCGGGTAGCGATTCGGTTTCAAAATCGTTGCCAAAACCGGGCATGTACCCTTTAGCAGTCGCCGAGCCCGGCTGCAGGTCGCGTTGGCCGAGCCGTGAGTTCCCGTTCGTTGGCGGCGTATCATTCATGGTTGTTCCCGCTTTCTTTATTCCGCTGGAACCTGATCGCCGTAGTCACCGCGCGCCATTTCCTCGGCTTCGATCGATTCAAAAAGTGCTTTGAAATTTCCTTCTCCGAATCCATCGTCTCCCTTCCTTTGAATGAACTCAAAGAAAATCGGGCCGATGACCGTCTTGGAAAAAATTTGCAAGAGTATCTTCGTTTCGCCGCCGTCAACGACACCTTCACCATCAATCAGGATGCCATGCTTTTTCATCCGATCGATTGGCTCTTCATGCCCGGCGATGCGTTCATGTGACAGACGGTAGTAGGCGTCTGGCGGGCCGGGCATGAAACGGATACCGCGTTCGGCGATGGCGTCCACCGAATTATAAATATCGTGTGCCCCAACAGCGATATGTTGAATGCCCTCGCCATTGTACTTCTTGAGGTAGTTCACGATCTGGCCGGTCTCGCCACGGTCCTCGTTCAGCGGAATCCGGATGCGGCCGCAAGCAGACGTTAATGCGCGGCTAAACAGTCCGGTATGCTTGCCCTGAATGTCAAAGAAGCGAATTTCTCTGAAATTGAAGAGATCGCCATAGAACTTAAACCACACGTCCATGTTCCCTTTGAACACGTTGTGCGTCAGGTGGTCGAGGTAATGGAAGCCAACACCTTCGGGATGGGCCTTTGTGATCCAGTTGAATTCTTCATTGTAAGGGCTGGTCTCATAGTACTGATCGATGAAGTAAATCAGCGATCCACCAATCCCCACGATGGCGGGCACATGGAGCGCTTTGGTGGCGTCGTCCCCAAGGTAAGGCTCGGCCCCTTTGGCGACCGCATGCTGGAACGCGTGTTCGGCATCAACCACGCGCCAGCCCATCGAAGATGCGCACGGCCCGTGATCGTCGATGAATTTGGACGCGTGCGTATCAGGTTCAGCGTTGATCAAATACGAGATATCGCCCTGCTGCCAAAGTTCGATCGCCTTGGTTTTGTGGTTGGCGACATGGACATACCCCATCGACGAAAACAGGTCACGCAAAACTTGTGGATCAGGATGAGCAAACTCGACAAACTCGAAGCCGTCGGTTCCAGCTGGGTTCTGTTCATTGATGGTCGCCCGCGGAGCGGTATGCGGAAATGGTCCCAAGAGAAACTCCTTTATGTAGCAAGTCAAAAAGCGTCAATTTTTGGCCCGGCTCCAATTCGACCCGATCACGATATTGTCGCAAAACGCTAGCATCGGAAAAAGCCGAACTCGATCATGCGAGCCAAGGCCAACGGTGGAAACGGACTGCCGAGCCGGATAATTGGACATTCCCAGAATGCCCCCGCGTTTGCAGTCGACCAGGGCCGTCAAATTAGCGAGAACACGCAGAGCTTAACCTGCGCGCATTGCATGCACTCAGCCACATACAGTCGGAATCGAACTTGTAAGAGATGTGGTCGTACATAGATAAAGTCGTTACGATTCCCGCCCCGCGAAAGGGCACCGATTGAAGTTCACTTTGTGCCTCCTATCTTAGACAGACTCTCGAGGAAATACCATGCTTCGTTCTCCCGCCTGCTACCTATTCATCGTCGCAACTTGCCTACTTTTGGACCAGACTTTGGTCGCTCAAGAGCAGGCTCCGAAGAAAATCAGCGAAATGTCGATTGCCGACATCATGAAAGATTTCCACAAGAAACCGGCCCAAGCACCCAGCTCATTGATCAAGAAAGTAGCTACGGGCAGCGCGAGCGACCAAGAAAAGCAGCAGCTGGTCGATGCCTACAAACGACTTCGAGCACTGCAGCCGTCGAAGGGTGATGCCGAAAGCTGGAACGAGAAAACGGAACTCTTGATTTCGGCAGCAACTGCCGCGTTGGAAAATAAGGCCGAGGCGCAGCAAATGCTGACCAAAGCGTCTAACTGCAAAGCGTGCCACGACGCGCACAAGGAATAGTCACTTTAGGTATCGCCGCGATTTCCCGTTGGAGCCGCATGAATCGGCTCCCACGACGATTGTCAAAGGAAGACCAATCGATTCGACCAAGCACCAATTCTGATCTGCCCGCACAAGGAAGCTGCTATGCGATCGTCCGCAAAAATCAATTGCCTCGTCGTCATTTTGCTGAGTCTTGTCTCAGCTCCGCTCATGGCACAAGTCCGTACCGCCAGCAATCCGCCGCAAGGAGGAAAGTTCTTTGACGGACTCTACAAAGAGTTGCGAAACTCGTACCTGCTGAACAACTCGCCACTCGAACAGGTCCCGCCCGCTTCGGCCCAACGGACGCAGAATCCGGAATTGGTGAAGTCGTTGCAGGGCTTTGCCAATAGCGCCGCCAAACTGGTGAACGCACTGCGATTCGAGGAACGCTACTCGCCCAATATTCGCGTCTTGCTGGCCGATGCAATCGATGTTCAGGCTCGAGCTTATTCGCTTGCGCAAAATGCCGATCGCTACCCCAACGCCGAATCCTTGGCCAACGAATTTGCTCAACTCGATCGCAACTGGCGGCTGCTGGCATACCAGATTCAGCAGACACGCAACATCGGTTCAAACGTGACGAATCAGGTCGACAATCTGAATCGTTGGAACCAGCAGTTGGAACAGCTGACGCAAACCGAGCCCCAAATCCAGCGAGAAGATCTCTCTCGCCATCTCGTGATTCTCTGGAGCGAGCTCCAACACATGGCAGACGAGATGCGATTTGAACTCTATCGTCACCCGAAACAAAACGAACTGACCAGCGCCACACGCGACCTGGCCAACCGGGCCCGTCAGTTGCAAGTGGCGGCCGACCGAGGCTATCCGCATAGCGAAATTGAGCGGTATTACAACGAGTTTTACAGCCAATGGATGCCCATCAAACGTCAACTACGAATGGTCGACAGCCGACAAATCGAAAGCTTTATCAACCGCATCGCGACCGAAAACGATCGCCTGCACGAACTATTGTTGCTCGATCCTGTGATCGACGGCCGGGACATTTTGTATATGGCCGAGACGCTAAAACAGAATGTCGATGTCGCCTGCGATACGATTTCGCTACGTCGACTGATCGCGGTTCCCAACAGCGTCAATATTTATCGCCAGATGCAAGATTTCTATGTGCAATGCAATGACTTCAAGCAAACGGTTTCGACCGAAACGAATCTGGAAAACGTGCGCTGGGATTTTCGTGAATTGGACGTCAGCTGGAATGACCTGAAGACCGCACTGGCCCCGGTCGCCCAACCCGACACGCAGCAGAAAGTATCGTTCGTCGATAAGTACGTTTCGGAATTGCGATCTGCCCTTGGCTTGCAACCGTCGGTCAGTCACGACCAAGCGGTACAACTCGCAGCATCGGTCGACAACATGAGCGATCTCTTAGCGTATGACGTGCGCCGGTACGTGGGGCAGTCTGGAAACTACCCATCACAATTCCGCGATTCGTTGACCAACTTGGCGAGCACCTTCCGAAACTCGGCAAGGACCGTCTATGAAACCATCGGTGCGCGTGGAAGCGAAACGGCGATTCGACAACGCGTGCAAGAATTGGCTTACAACTGGCACCAGCTGGAATCGCAATTAGCAAAAGTCCGCGCGGAAGACCGGGCTGCGTTAGTCGGGACTGTTCAGTACCTCGTACCGACCGTCACGAAACTGCAAGTGATGTACGGCTACTAAGGCGCCCGTCCGGTGAACTGAAAATCGGGAAGCGATCGTCATACTCATGACGATCGCTTTTTTGCAAAAGGAACCTGCGCAGTGCGTGTCTTGATTTCCCACCGTTATTTTTGGCCAGAGAACCTGACTCTCTTCCCCGTCGTGCTGAGGGATCTCGTTGAATGGCATGTGAAACGTGGCGATGAGGTCACGGTCTTTTCCGCTGAGGCCGTCGATCCAAGTGGCTCGACAGAACGCCATCGCTGGTCGCTCGCAAACGATGTCGAACTGGTCGAACTGAAACTGCCGATTGATCGGGGCGGCTCGGCAATCCGCCGAGCCATCCATACGGCCCGCTATACGTTTGGCTTGTATCGTTTGCTCGCCAAGCAACAGTACGATCTCGTCTACGTCGCCTCTTACCCGCCGTTGTTACCAGCACTTGTCGCCCGCTGGTCGAGTCGTCATCGAGACCAGCGTTATGTCTATCACGTGCAAGACATTTTCCCCGAATCGATCCAGCAACGGGCGGCTTGGCTGCGGCACGCAACAGCGCCGATTCGTTGGCTGGACGCCGCCAACCAATCACACTCGGCTGCGACGATTACCATTTCGGACAACATGAAACAGACGCTGGCTAAGCGGGGGGTCAATCCCCGGAAGCTCTACGTACTGCCCAACTATTCCATTGACAAACCGCAGTCGGCAGTACCCAAAGGAGAACGAAAAACCCCAACCATCATATATGCCGGCAACCACGGCAAACTGCAAAACCTCGAATTTTTCCTCCGTGCAGTACAGCAGGCAGCCAAACGTTGTCGGTTCCAAGTTCAGATGCTGGGTGATGGTTCCGAACTGGACAGGCTGAAGCGGCTGACGGCGGAATGCCAGTTAGCCAACGTCGCATTTCTTGGCAGCAGACCTCGAGAAGAGGCGCAATCGATCATCGCTCAAGCCGACATTGGTTTGGTCGCGGCCATGCCGGGACTTTACCATGTCGCCTACCCCAGCAAACTGATGTCTTACTTGACCGCGGGCCTTCCCGTTTTGGTGCAAGTCGAAAACGGCACACCGGTGGCCAGATTCCTGGCTGAGGAACAGCTCGGGACCGATTGTTCTCCAAATGATCTGGAAAAGGCGGCCGATGCGATCGTTCGGATTGTGGAACAAACGGCCGCAGGTTCATACGACGCCCGATCGACGGCGCAGCGGTCGCAAAAACTATTCTCCCAAGAACAGTTTTTCCAACGCTACGAAACGATGCTGAGCGAATGTCGGTTCGTACCGACTCGCCGTCGCGCCGCCTGACGCACGGTCTGCGTCTACGGCAGTTTGGGTCCACAACGGACTAAGGCTGGGCAAATACGAACTCGAACATTCGATCGCTGTCGCCCTGCTCTTCGTCTCGGTCTGTCTCGTTTTGCTCGAATGCATCCGCAATGAATGGCGTCGCCAGCGTGGCTTCGGCCGCTGCACTCACCTGCCTTAGCATCCGATCACCTACCGGCGCGTCGCGCAGGTCGGCCGTTTGCTCGGCAACTTCAAATTCATCGGCTTCCAGCTCTGCACTCTTGTGACTGGGAAGACCTGATGGCTCCAGTCGCGAACCGACCTCCGAAATTCTGGTTCCGTCCTTCAAACTCGCGTCGTCAGACTCGGTGAACTTATTGCTATTCCAAAGTACAAAATCCTGACCATCGGTGTTCCCGTCGGCGTTGAAGTCAGCGCCACACCAACCATTGTTAGAAGAGAACTTGAACGTATTCCAAATCACGAAATCTTGGCCATTCACGAACCCATCCAAGTTCGCATCCCCAACAAGGAACGATTTACCCGCACCCAGGTTTACCTCGCCAGCAACTCGCAACCATCCATCCGCGGCATCGGTAATATCAACTAAGTCGACCATGCCATCGAAATTCATATCGTAGATCAGATCGTCGCTGCCGCTGACAATTGCGGCAACGAGATCATCGATGTCGTTACAGTCCCAGAAACCATCGCCATTGAAATCGCCATCGGGCACCAGCGCCGCGCCAAACTCCGCGGCCCCCATATCGACCCGTGCGCCCGGTATCGCATCGCCATCAACGACTCGTTGAAAACCGCGTTGATCGGTCCCCGCAGTGACACTCGGGTCTCCGGCATCCACGGCCGGACTATCAACCGCCGGCAAGTGAGTGAAAGTTGGCCCACCATTGTCTTGCAGTGGCCCCAACTTGGCGTCGATCAAACCACCAGCAGGTCCGCCGATAATGTTACCATTGGCGTCCGGAGCCGCCTCCACCAATGCGCTACCCTCATTCGTGCCAATCAAGCTGTAATTGACAACGAGCGAGCCACCAGCACTCAAATCGGGAGCCGAAGCGGTATCGGTATTCCCAGAGATAATCGAGTTCGAGATGCCCGAGACCGAATCGAGGTAGTTGAGAACACCTCCACCAAACACGCCGTAGTTGTCGGTGATCGTTGAACCCTCGATGTTGATGGACAAGCCCGGATCGGCGGTAGCGTCGAGTCGGAGATAACTACCACCTCCATTGGCAAATGATTGGTTGCCGGAGATCGTACTCTGTTGCACCACAAGGAAGGCATTCGTCACATCAAATCCGCCCCCCGTGCTGAGTGCGTAGCCGTTAGAGATCGTGGAGCGATTTACGGTCGAGGCCGACCCCCCTAGCGCCACAAAACCGGCTCCTGAGCCGTAGCTCGTATTCGAATCGATCGTGGTATCTTCGATGTTCAGTTGCACGCTTTGAGAAATGTAGAGCCCTCCACCGCTACCGGTCGATTGGTTGCCTTCAATCAGGCTATTGGTAATTGTGGCGCTCGCTGGATAAGTATTGGCAAAACTGAGTCGTACTCCCGCACCGCGGTCGAAAGCCATATTGTCCGAAATGGTCGACTCGTCGATCGTCGTATCGGTAGCTCGCCCGGTGTGAACGCCAGCCCCATCATCCAGGCTGGTGTTGCCCATGATCGTGCTACTCTTGATCGTGACCTTGCCGGTAAAAAGATCGGTCGCACTCCCTTCGCCGCGGGTGTAAATCGCGCCTCCACGAGCGGTCGCCGAATTGCCATAAATATCGGTGTCTAGAATGTAAGTCGTAATCGACGAACTAGACCGCAACGCACCACCACTGCCTCCAGCTAAGTTCCCAGAGAGTCGACTGTTGACCACCGTCAATGCCGCGCCGGTTGGACCAGCGGAAAAGCTAAATCCGCTCGAGTGAATCGCTCCACCATCATCTCCCACAGAATTACCGGTTAGGTCGGAATTGGTGATCGTCGTCATCGCCAACTGCCCCGTGCTAATCGCGCCTCCATCATCGATGGCGGTGTTTGCGTCAAAGGTCGAATCGGTGATGGTTACCACGGTTCCCGGAGCAACACCAAATGAGGAGGCATAGATCGCGCCACCACGGTCGTAAGCGTAATTATTGCTGAACGTCGAATTGTCGATGGTGAGGCTCACTAACGAACCGGCCGAGATGGCTCCTCCATCCCCCGTTCCTGTCATCGTCGTCACATTCGAATCGAAGGAGCTGTCGTTCACGTTCACAATCGCGGCATCGGTCGCGTGTATCCCACCGCCACGCTCAGTGACGGTGTTGGAATTGAACTGAGAATTTCCTTGCACATTCAATACGGCCGTATCGTCGGCCCACGCTCCACCGCCAAAGTCACCGTAGTTCGAGCGAACCACCGTGTTGTTGAGCGTCATCACCGAGTAATAGTCGTTGCCTAACCCGCCACCAAGTCCACTCGCGGCGTACATCGTGTCATCGTGAGCGGCCAGGTTACCGGTCACCATGCTGTCCGTAAGGACGACCGCGCTGCCCACGCCATAACTGGAAAGTCCACCCGCTACCGTTGAATACATCGTTGCCGACGTGACGGTGTTGCCCGAGATGACCCCGTTGGTGATGGAAAGGTACCCACCGGCTGTATTATGAAGCCCGCCACCGCGACTGTAGGCCATGTTCGAATCGAAGGTCACGTCGGTCATCATGACCATTCCGCCTACGTTGCCAAAACCGCCTCCGCTGGCGCCAACATTGCCCGTCAACGTCGCGGAAGAGAGTGACAGTGTTTCTTCGTTGCGAATGCCGCCGCCCGTTTCGCTGACGAGATCGCCCACCGAATTTCCACCTGTGATGGTCAGATTGCTGATCGAAACGGGAACGGAAGTGGCGCTGCCATCGCTGACATTTAAAACGCGCGAATTGCCCCCTGCCGATATCGTCACAGCCGTACCGCTGCCAGCAAGATTGCTGCCGTCGATCGTGATGCCCTTGTCGATGATCAATTCGCCCATCGATAAGGAAATCGTCTCGTTGCCGGCTCCTAAGTTGAAATCGATCGTTTCGTTGGGTGCTGCGCTGGCAAGTTCAGTTCTCAGCTCGCCCGGCATTCCCAAATCAGAATTCAATGTGACCGTGGCAAGTACGCGTCGGAATTCGAGCGACTCTAAGGAAAGTCGACGCCGACCAGTAAAAGGCCGCTTCTTATCTGTTCGATTGCGACTTGTGAAGCGATGCAGCGACATGATGTACTCCCTTGAGTGAAAGCTAAGAACCACCAATCCTCAAATCCCTCATTCGATCGCGATCGCTCATCAATCGACGTTTCGACTTGTTGAACTTCACGACGCACCTCACGCGGATACAGCGCGAGGCAGCCACCCGATTGGACTGTATGTTAAAGAACATGCGTGAACAAGCGCTTAATAGAGAGACAGCCACGATTAGGCTCAGCCATCGAAAGACGACGGCAATTAGCGCGCAGAAGATTTTCGAGAACTGAATCGATGATTCAGTCCATTTCTAGAATTCAGTAACTGCAAAACTTCCGACTAGCCAAAAGCCAATCGAGTGCGTGAGTAAGAGGGTCGTCGATTGCGCAACGTGACGTGACCCGCACGACGATACGTGAATTGACGAACCTTGTAGACACAGTCTTTGACGCCTGAGAATGACACGGCAGGACCTTCAAAAGAGAAGGACAGATTGCGCGTCCGGCTGGTGAAAGGAAGCAGGTGCTCGTTGGACCGAGTCTCTTCCTTAACTTTTTTCTTCGTAGAACGATTTTCCATTAGAGCTCTCTCTTGGACTCACCGTAAAGTGAGTTCCCCATCTAAATCACTAGCAAGTAACCTCGCATTTCAATTCAATGACCGGCCCTACGTACGGACCGCTCAACCACGCCCTCTAGTCTAAACGAACGCCGATTTAGGTCAATAAGAAGGCGAATTTCGCCCGCAAATCCCCTCGCCAGAGGCTGCAGCCTGGAATTTCCAGTGAATTCCCTGGCAAATCAGCAGTTTTTTCAGCCGTGACCGCTTCCCAGCCTGGCGAATGGCCGTAACGCTGGTAGGTCAATTCAGGACTCTTGAGGGGTGAGCCATATGACCAAGTCAGCACGTCTGAGCCTAATGATGTTCTTCCAGTTTTTCATCTGGGGAGCATTCTTCGTCCCCATGGGAAGTTATCTGGGCGTCATTTTTGCAGAATATAAAGGCAATCTGAATCAAATCATTGGCAACACCTATGCCACGCAGACCTGGGCGGCTCTTTTTGCGCCCGTGATCGTCGGTTATGTGGCGGACCGATTATTCAATAAAGAGAAGGTCAACGGAGTACTCCATTTGATGGGCGGCGCCCTGCTCTGGTGGTGCAGTACCATCACGGACTCGCCTGACAAATTCTTCTGGGCGATGCTGGCATTTTTTCTTTGCTACATGCCAACGATGGCGCTCGTCAACGCGATCACATTTCAGAATGTCGATTCGGTAGAGAACGAGTTCCCGAAGATTCGGTTGTGGGGAACGATCGGTTGGATCGTCTCTGGCCTTGTCGTATCGCAGTCACTGTTTGGTCTTTTTCCGATTCCGGTCATACCCAAATTCCTGTTGCCAGAAACTGGCGTCGAAGACATTGGCCGGACCGCACTGCCGCTGCAAATGGCCTCGATCGTCAGCTTCATCTACGGCATCTACAGCTTCACTCTGCCAGCCTCCCCGCCGCAAGGAAAAGAGCGACCGGTGAGCTTGGCTCGCATCCTCGGCCTCGACGCGTTGCAACTGTTTGCCAACCCATCCTATTTAGTGTTCGCAGTCTGCTCGTTCTTGATATCCATTCCGCTGGCGTTTTATTACGCAAGAACTCACGAATTTGCTTCGGCCATGGCTTTTGGGGATCGCACGTCGGCCGTGATGGCGCTGGGGCAGGTGAGCGAAATACTATTCTTGGCACTCGTACCGTTTTTCCTCACGAGACTGGGAGTAAAAAAAATGTTGCTGGTGGGCATGTTGGCCTGGGCAGCTCGTTACGCACTATTCGGCCTAATGCCCTCGACGCCTGCGATGTTGCTTTTGGGAATCGTGCTGCATGGCATCTGTTACGACTTTTTCTTCGTAACGGGCCAGCTCTACACCGACCGAGTCGCTCCCGAAGAAATGCGGACCAGTGCTCAAGCCTTGGTCGGATTATTGACCTACGGTGGAGGCATGTTGGTCGGCAATATGCTGCATGGCTATTGGGGCGACAAGATCGGCCTCGATCCGACAACGGCAGAAGGCTGGCTAGCCGGCGCGCGTCAGTTCTGGCTCTTACCGGCCGGACTCGCAGCAGCCGTGGCCATTTTGTTCTTGGTCACATTCTGGGATCAACCAACCACCGAAAACGGCGACGTGTAGAGCTTCACCGAAACTGAACGCAGTCGCACCGCTGGGAAGACCCGTTGGCAATGGAGGCAGCTTGCTTGAAGCCGTGGCGCCATCAAGAGATGTCACGGCCCTGCTTTTTGCCGCCAGCATCGGACGGGCTCAACCAGGACACGATAAAGGCCACGTTGAACGGTTCAACGCGGCCTCATCGCATCTGGCACTGATTTAGGCGATGCCGATTACAACTGACCTTGAAGGCCTTCTAGCCAGTCGTTGAAGTCGGCGATCTCTTCACTGTCATCGAGAGTACTGAGGTATTCCGTGACTTCCGTCACAAGAGTCGGCGATGTCTGGACAAAGTCGACGATGTCATCCCAAGGCTGGCCCAGTTCGATCGACTCGTCACTAATCGCGGCGAACAAGTCGTCAACAGCGAGCGTCGAACCATCGTCACCTTCAATGATGGCATCGGTCAGTGGTGCCGCCGGTGTGGGCGTCGCCATTTCGTTGATGACCAGCAAGGCGTCCAGCGGCGAACTGACGCCATCCGCATTCACGTCGAAATAGATTCCGCTACCATCGTGAGTTCCGTTGACCACGTTGATCACCATCAAGGCATCCAGCGGCGACACTTGGCCATCTCCATTGACGTCATACGCGTTGTCGAGGTTCGTGATGCTGCTTCCACCGCCGGAAAGAGGTGCCACGTTGCCAATCGCCAGACTGACAGTGCCGTACTGTACCTGTTCCACCGGAAGCGGCGAGTTCTCGCCGAACAGCAAGATCGGATGCTGCGTTTGATCTTCAGCAGGGTCGGCGTTGAATGTCAGCAAGCCGTCGGTGGAGCCAGCAGTGAATCCAAGCCGGAAGACTTCGAATTCTCCGCTCCCCAATGGTGAGAGACCATCGATACCGCCCACTTCATCGATGACGCCACCGACCGTGGTCGAGCCCGAAGTCGCAGACGGATAGGTCGTTGAGTGAACAATGGCTCCATCGACTGAGGCCAAGACGCTCGAATACGTGACGTCGAGGTAGGCCGAAAAGACGCCCTCGCCAACATCGGTTACATCTTGAACAAACACACGCAGTTCGAAGTTCTCACCCGGGTCAACCGAAGTCACCTCGTTGCCTGCGGCATCGAAAGTTCGCAGGAGGAATTGGACGTCCGTTGTTCCATTAACGGTTACGCTCACGGTCGCCATGTCGGTGCCACCGTTCCCGTCCGAAACCGTATATGTGAACGTGTCGACGAGCGATTCGCCATCCTGCAAGGAGAGCAGCGTCGAAGACGCAGATGGATCATAAGTCACCAAGCCGGTCGTCGTGTCAACCGAGACAGCGGCACCTTGGGCACTCGTTGCCGAGACGGCCGAAACGGAAAGCGTATTGCCGTCTGTGTCGGTGTCGTTCTGCACGAGCACCGACCCGTTGATCGTGAGCGGTGTCACATCGGTCGCCGAGAAGCCGGCATCGTCATTTGCCACGGGTGGATCATTCAATGAAACGTTGATCGTGATGATCGCGTTATCTGACAAACCACCAGCATCGGTGACACGGACATTTAGCTCCAGCGTTTCGCCGTCAACCAACATCGTGTCGTCGGAAACGGTGATGTCACCGGTCGATGAACCGACAAGGAAAATTCCTGATCCGGAACCGCCTGTCAGCGAATATGTCAAAACATCACCAACATCCGGATCGGTGGCCACAATCGTGGCAACCGTCGTTCCGTTGACTGCCGTGGGCAGCACACGGAATGTCTGATTCGCCGCGTCGGGTGCTTCGTTGACATTGACGACTGTCACCGCAATCGAGTTGGATGAAGCAGCCTGTCCAAAGTTATCGGTCGCGGTCACGACGACGTTGATCGTGCCGACATCCGCGTCATCGGCTGTGCCGCTCAGGACGCCAGTTGCCGATTCAATGCTGAGCCAAGCTGGCAGCTCACCACCATCTGCGGTTGCCGAGAACGTCAGGCTATCGCCCGGATCGGGGTCGCTGAAGGAGGTGCCTGCATTGAGACTGAAGGCGTCACCCTCATTCACCGATTGATCGGGAATCGCCGTACCGAATACCGGAACATCATTCAGGTCCTGAACGGTAATGGTGAACGTCGTCGAATCGTCGGCCGAAAGATCGACGGCTCGCACGACCACCGTGAAGGCACCACCATCGCCATCGGAAGGTGTACCGGAGAGAATCTGTGTCGTTTCGTCGAAGCTGAGCCACGCTGGTAAGTCTTCGGGGACGCCATTCACCAGTTGCAAGACGGAGATGGTTGGATTGTCACTGACATCTGGGTCGCTGACGAAGCTACCAATATCAAGCGTAAACTCAGCATCCTCTTCTGCGGTCTGGTCAGCAATGCTGGCAACCACGGGCGGATCGTTGGTGTTCACCACGGTAATGTTGAATGTCGAATCGACCGCGAGGCCGTCAAAGTCCGTTGCCGTTGCGGTCAGCGTTAGGACTCCGACATCTGCGTTTCTCGGCGTGCCCGAGAGCGTGCTGCCATCCAGCATCAACCAGTCTGGCCGACCAGCCACCGTGAACGTGAGGACGTCGCCAGTTTGGTCTGAGAAAGCGCTCGAAATGTCGAGTGAGAATGGAGCGTCTTCCGTCGCAGTCGCTGCAGCAACACCGCTCGTCGTCGGAGCCACGTTGTTGGCGATGAAGACGAAGCTGAAGTCAACGGTTGGGTCTACGGTGTTGCCAAGGTCATCGACGGCGCTGAGGTTCAAGGTGTGAGCACCGTCCGACAGGGTTCCACCTGCCAGCGTGTTCATCAACGTTTGGCCGATAACGAAGCGATCGTTGGCGTCGATCGCAACCGAACTGGTCACGTCGACAAGGGTACCACCGTCCAGGGCGGCCAAGATCTGAGTAATCTCTCGCTCGTCCGTAATCGTGCCGGAAACGGCTGCAACGGATGTGATTCCGTCAGTGCTACTGATGCCAGTGTCGCTGACGAGCGATAGGCCCGAGATAAGAGGTGCGGTCGTGTCGGGAATGAACTCGATGTTTACCGTACCGATACCGGCATTGTTTTCGATCAGTTGGAAATCACTCGCATCAACCCCGCCGTTTCCATTGGCGTCAAAGCCAACGTCGTACTGATCGACTCCCATGTCGATGCCACGCGTCTGGTAGAACAGATCGGTCACGAAATTACCGGTGCCCAAGAACTGAGTCATCGCCGCGGAAGCCCGCAAACGCTCAAATTCGCTCACTTGAGAATCGGCCGTCTCGACGTCGCCCAGCAAGCTTGCCGTGAGCGTGTATTCGCCTGTCGTTCCCAGTTGGCTTCCCGAGACGATCGTATATTCACCCGCCGGCACGTCGACGATGGTTACGCCATCACGTCCATTGCCGTTGTTCATCATGGTGGCAGCGACTGGATTCCCGGCCGCATCGAGCACTTGTGGTGCCAACGGATCGACGTTGCCGTCATTAGAAATTAGCTGCAATTGAAGCGTTACCGAAGCACCCGGACTGTCGGGAGTTTCCACGATGACGAAGACGTCGTCGGTATCGCCGGGAGTTTCGATCACGTCGATCGTGGAAGCGAGTACGTTCGCGGCGAGCACTTCACGCGATTCGAGTGGCTCTAGCGCTCCATAAAATCGTAATGGCAAACGCTTACCGAACCTGCGGGTGTTCGATTTCCCTCGAATAGATTTTTGCTTGTTTTTCATCTCGATTGGTTGCCTCAAATGATGCGCTGGTGTTGAGTCCAGCTTCGTACGACGAGCGTAGTGTCAGTGCCTGTTCCGTTTCAAACCACCGCTCGTGCGAATTGAAAAGTGACATCACAAAACGTTTTGATGAAAGCGATTCAAATCGAATGGGTGGTTCGGTCGCGAATTCACGCGACAAATTCATTAAACACAGGCACTTCAGCGAACGCAACGATTAGGCGAACGACTGAGGCTGGGTAAATTGGCAACAGCGCCCTATTTCCTTCCCAATGTGCAATAACGATGCAGCCGCGCGCCATAACAATACACTGAACGCGTGCTATCAACGGATAACCGTCATAAGTGTTCAAAAATGACTATCCGGAAAATTCTTCCTAAAACGATCAATCGATACGTCCCCTATGACCGAAAACGCTATTGAGATTGCTTGCGCTCTCTTTTGCGAAGTCGGCACTTCATGAAGACGTGCTGGCAGTGCTACGGAGACTTGCCGGGCGTGTCCGGCGTTCGCGAGCTTTTTGAAACGATGAAGGGGGACGACATGTTTGCTCGCCAACGGAGCATCATCTTTACGATTAGCCTTTGGGCTTTGACTGCCGCGTCGGCGCAGGCAGTTGAATTCGTCGTAACAGATTCTGTAAAGCCCACCGCCAAAAAAATACCCAACAGCGTGTCGCAACCTGCGGCCCGATCTACCCGGGGCTCGCGTCAGACTCCGCCCATCCGACGTGTTGAGATGACACAGTCGATGCCGGTCGAGATGCTATCGCCCCCCGGTTCGTCGGTCGCCTACCCCGACCCATCGATTCCCTTCGTAGACGCCTTGGCGCCCGCCGACTTGCCCGATCTGACGGTACCGCTGGTACCGCAGGCCATCCAAGATCCGGCTTATGGCGAGCAACCGATGCCATCACCTTCCAGCTGTAACCACTGTGGGGAGACCAGCGCTGACGGCTCATGCACCTGCGGAAGTGGTGGCAGTGCCGTCGCGAATGGCTGCACCGATATGGGGACAGGGGTCGGATTTGGCCCTGACCAGAGTCATTTTGCCGGTGCGAGCGGCACCTGTGGCGGCTGCGGCAGCGGTTCCGGTAGCTGCGGCTGCGGCGGAGCGTCAGCGGTCGGTGGCGGATTGATTCGTAGCGGCATGAGCGGAATCGGAAACGGACTGAGCTCACTCTCATCGGGCGTTGCTGGCGGGATGCACGGCCTGGGATCGGTTTGCGGCGGTCTCGGATCGATGTGCGGCGGCATGATGAACAACAACAGTTGCCTCAGTTCCGATTGCAACAATGGTAATGGCGCCGGATGGTTCTTGAATTTTTGGGCCTCCCAAGGTTACACGTATAACGCCGACGACCCCAACAGTGGTTCGAACCTACCACTCACTTTCAACGACCGATCGAATGAATACCTGTTCAACCAAGCCTACTTAAGCTTCGGCCGTGCCGTATCGACTTCCTCCTGGGATTTGGGGGGACGCATCGACTTGCTGTACGGATCGGACTACTTCTTTACGCAAGCGACCGGTTTGGAAACTCGCCAAGACGGTTCGCCACACTGGAATTCGTCCGATGGCCCGCGTAGTACCGGTGCTTCGATTTACGGACTCGCTTTGCCACAAGCCTACTTGGAATTGGGCGTACCCTTCGGCAGTGGCACGTCGGTGAAGGTAGGACACTTCTATACGACATTGGGCTACGAATCGGTCATGGCCCCCGAGAATTTCTTCTACTCGCACGCGTATACGATGCAGTATGGAGAGCCGTTCACGCACACTGGCGTCCTGGCAGACATCGGGATCACTCAGTCTTTCAACTTGCTGGCAGGAGTTACCAACGGCTGGGACAATTTTGACAACCCCAACGACGAACTGGGTTACCTGTTCGGTTTCTCATGGTGTCCAAGTCCGGTCGCATCGCTCTCCTTTGGTGTCCACACCGGCCGTGAAGATGCAGCAGGCCTCAATGATCGAACCGTCTACAGCATGGTCTACACCCGCCAAGTCAGCAGCCGGCTCCAGTACGTCATGCAGCACGATTTCGGCATCGAAGCCAATGCCGAAACCGACCGCAGCGGCGGCCAAGACAGCGCCAAATGGTACGGAATCAACCAGTATCTCTTCCTTGAAATGAGCAACACGCTGACGTTGGGTGCTCGTTTCGAGTGGTTCCGTGACCAGGACAATGCTCGTGTTCTGGCGATTCCATCAGAGACCCTTGTCGAAGGTGGCAACTACGTGGGGCTCTCACTGGGAGCCAACTACCGGCCCAACTGCCGTTGGATTTTCCGCCCGGAAATCCGCTGGGATTGGTCGGACGTGGCCGCTACGGGGCTTGGTGCCACCGGCATGTACAACGACTTTACCGAAGACAACCAACTCACATTGGCAACCGACGTCATCTTCCGCTTTTAAGAGAAGTGACTTCAGAAACCACACTTAGCTTCAATCATCATGCCTCCAACGCTTGCATTGCAACTATGAGAACCTTTATCGGTTACGTAAAAACGTCTGGCTTTAACGGTCCTAATGGGCCGATGAATCGTGTGCCGCTCATGCTTTTTTCCGCGAGCCTCAGGGTCGTGGAGCATGCGATCAAGAAGGGATACCCCATGTTCGTTCGCCCAATAATCGTCACCCTTGCGGTACTCGCCGTAGCGCCTCTTGCCTCGGCTCAAATGTATCCAGGGACGCCCTACGACGGTGGCTATGGTGCCGAATACTATGGCGATGCAGGAATGCCTGCCGGCGCATCCGCTTGCGGGTGTGGTGCTTGTGGTGGTGGCGGTGGCGGCGCAATGTGTCCACCTGGCGGCTACGGCGTCACTGCGAATTCGTTTGGTGGACTCATTCAAAACAGTGCGGCCGGTCTCAGGGGCATGGCCCAGAGGCCGGTTCAGAATTTCATGGGCAGTCCGGCGGGTGCCGCACAGGCCAACGCCCTATTTGGTTGGGCTCGTCCTGGCGACTGTGCTGGCTGCGGAATCAACGGTTATCACCCAGATGCAGCGGCCCATCCTCAAATGTTCGGTGCAGGAGAGATGGCGGCTCAACCGGGCGGATTTCCTGGGATGGAAGGCGGATATCAAGATTTGGGTGGTACTTGCTGCGGGCCTCATTGGTTCGATTTCATGATCGAATCGGTTTTCTTGCAACGCACCGGCGACACTGGAATCGGCCTCATGTCGCAGGGAATTCGTGGTTTCGGCGCACCGAACATCGTGCTGGGCTCAGACGATATTGATTTCACTCTCGCCACCGGTTTTCGGGCGACAGCCCACTGGCAACTGAACGCCGTCAATTTCATCGAGGGCGTCTATCTTGGCGGACTCGACTGGGACGACCGAGCAACCATCACATCGACTGGAAATGACCTCTTTTCGGCTTTCAGCGACTTTGGTGACGTACCATTTGGCGGTTTCGAAGATTCCGACCAAGCCAGCAGTTCGACCCTCTTTTATGAGAGCGAACTTGATAGCGTGGAAGTCAACTGGCGCCGCGGTTGGGTCTCACCAGACAACAAATTCAGCGGCACCTGGCTCGTCGGTGGTCGCTACATCCGCCTGCAGGAAACGCTGCAACACGATATCCGTGTTTCGCCTCACTTCGACCCGATCAATATGATCAATCGCACCGACGCATTCACGCTTTACGACCTCGACATTGAAAACGACATGGCCGGTATTCAGGTCGGAACGGAGCTCGTTCGCTGCTTGTCGCCGGGCCTGTTAGTGGGCGTTGAAGGCAAGGCAATGGCCTTCGTCAACCGCATCAGCCAAGAGGGCCAGCTGCAAAGCACAACGCTACAGCCGCCGCGGATCGAAAATGACGATGACACCGAATTCACATGGGGAAGCCAGGCTAAGATCTTTGGGCTCTGGCAATTCCATCCTTGGATGAAGCTGCGTGTTGGCTACGAGGCGATGTATATTGACGACGTCGCCACCGCCTTCGGTAGCTACGATTCAACGCCTCCGTTCATCAATCCGTTTGTATCGGAAGTCCGCACAACCGATGTACGTAGCGATGAAAACCTATTCTTTCACGGATTTACTGCCGGATTTGAACTCGGTTGGTAGGCCAATCGCGTGGATTCCCAGAGAATCTGCAAGTATTTAATTCTCATTTTTCTCTTAGCGCTCCGGCGTGTGTATCGGTTTAGTACACGCATATTCGAGCAACGGTCATTTCTGCTTGGCCGAAACCGGGACCGTCTTGGCCCGCATAATCGAAGCAATTGCTTACAGGTTCAGTACTAAAGGCAATTCCAAAGTTTGACAGCCCAACGGCATCAAATTAGCATCGGAACGATGGCACAGACCTTTTCCTCTGTGTCGTTTTGGGCAATTTAGGAATGGGGATTCCTGTTGTTCAAAGGAAACTGACCTCTCCGCACAGAGGGGAAAGTTAGAGGCGAGCGAAGAGGGGGAGATCGCTCAAGAACCTACCATGGAACGAATACAGAATTCCCGGCCGGTTGCTTATGCCGCCGCCTGGTGGCATTCGGCGCACGGTGGTGAGAAGCAAACGACTTCGTTCGCGAAGTTCACCGATTACGCAAGTTCTGCCGTGTGGAGAAACACCCCCGATGACATTCCGACTTGGAAACCACAACTTACTCAGGTCCATTGCGCGCGCCGCCAGTAGTCGCTTGCGACCTTCCGACCGTCCAACTTTGCAGATCGAACCTCTCGAAGATCGCCAATTGCTTGCGGGAGATACTGCCCCGAATGTGTTCGGAAGCCAGGACCTTTCCCCCTCCGTCGAAGCGGCCTTTGCGCGTGCCTCCGATCTGGATCAATACTCAGTCGAAGAGTTATCCAACACAACAAGTTGGGCAGCTCATCTCACCCCTGGGTTTACTCCAGACGATCTTGCACAGTTATTGCAGATCGATGTGGCGGGATTACAAGTTCCTGAGTACGCCAGTAACACAGTGATCTTCGACCAGGCGGGTCAGCCTGGGGCGAGCCCATTCGGCACGGCGGTCGATATCTCAGGAACGCTAAGTTCCAGTAGCGTTGTTGACTATTTCTATCCGCTCGTGTCGCAGCAACTCGCTCCCCGATCTGTTCCTAACGATCCGATCTTCCCAGAACAGTGGCACCTGTTTAACTACGGCCAATCTGGCGGCGTCCAAGGCGTCGACGGTAACGTCGTATCGGTATGGGATGAGTTCACCGGTAATGGTGTCGTCATCGGCATCGTCGATGACGCCCTGCAAGGATCGCACCCAGATTTAGTAGACAACTTCCGCCCCGATCTCAGCATTGACCTGGTCGGCGGCGACACGGATCCGTCGCCAGAGAGCACGTTTGACGGACACGGTACTTCTGTCGCTGGAATCGCTGCGGCCGTTGGAAATAACGGCATCGGTGGCACGGGAGTCGCCTTCGACGCCGGTATCGCCGGCATCCGTCTGTTGGGCGCGAATCAAACCGATGAAACGACAGCGCTCGCATTTGGGCAGGCCATCGATACGATCGATATTTCGAACAACAGTTGGGGACCGGTCGATGGAGCAGGACTGGATGGCATCGGCCCGCTTGCTCTGATGGCGATGGAAAATGGAACCATCGAGGGTCGTGATGGCTTGGGTGTCGTCTATGTATTCGCGGCAGGCAATGGCGGACAACTCGGCGATTGGGCCGGTTGGGACGACTTCGCTGGTAATCGCTTTGGCATCGCTGTCGCCGGCATCAATCATCGTGGACTCGAACCGGCCTTCGCGGAGCCAGGTCCCAACATTCTTGTTGCTGCACCGACGAACACCGGATTCTTCGGTGATGTTGGTATCACTACAACCGACCTCGTTGGCGAAGATGGCTCCAACACCGTCCTGGATAACTCCGATGACGACGGACATCCGGACCTCGACTACACCGACTCATTTGGCGGCACGTCGGCGGCTGCACCTTACGTCTCGGGCGTGGTCGCACTCATGCTGGACGCGAATCCGAATCTCTCCTATCGAGACGTCCAACACATTCTTGTACGCACATCGGACATGACCGACCCGGGCGATCCGAATTGGACGACCAACGGTTTTGGGCGAGACATTAACTACTTCTTTGGATTTGGTGCCGTGAATGCCGAAGCGGCAGTCGATCTGGCTCGAGTCTGGACAAGCGTCAACGAGCTCGAAGAAATTACGACCGGCAACTTGGTCGGCGACACGGCGGTCACCATCCCCGATTTTGACGTGGAAGGCGTAGACTTCCCCATCACGGTCGGAACTCAGCAGAACGGTGGCGACGTATCCAATTTCCGACTCGAACATGTCGAAGTTACCATCGACATCGAACACGAGGTGGACGGCGATTTAGAAATCGTCCTTACTTCTCCCGACGGCACGGAATCGATTTTGTCGAATCCGAATGGAACCGACATTGGCGACTTCACAGACTGGACATTCACGACGGTACGACACTGGGATGAAGGCATCGCCGGAACTTGGAACGTTCAAGTCCGTGACGTCTTTGCCCAAACAGAAGATCAAGCCGACGGCACGGTGAACTCGGTGCAGATTAATTTCTTCGGCACTTCGGAATCGCCTGACAACCTTGAAGTTGTGGCAAACGACAACGGGACCATTTCCGGCATCGTCTACTTCGACGCGGATAGTGACGGCACCCAGGATCTCAATGAGCCTGGTCTCGGAGGGCGTCTGGTCTTTCTTGATGCCGACGGTGACGGACAATTTGACGAAGGTGAATTGAGCGCCACCACCGGGCCGAACGGCTTCTACTTGTTCACAGGACTTGAGCCGGGCAGTTATCGGGTCGTTGACTTCACTGGCAACACATCGGTTCCCCCTGGCCTCAACAGTATTCAAACCGTTTCGGTTCTTGGCCAAGACGTGTTCGACGTGGACTTCGGTTCCGTCAGTGAAGAGACCAACATCGGACCATCAGGTACGATTAGCGGAACTGTTTTCAATGACGTGAACGGAAACGGCGTTCAGGACAACGGCGAATCGGGCGTGGCCGGCATGGTTGGCTACATCGATACGAACAACAATTGCATCATCGGCTTGGGAGAGCCTGGTGCGATGAGCGATGCCGACGGGCACTTCGAGATCAGTGGGCTCTCTCCCGGCACCTACAACGTCCGCATGGCCCCCAGCCCGGGACAATTGCAAGACTTACCTTGCAACGGATTTCAGGTCTTCATCAGCGACAACGGCACAGCTTCCATGTCGCCGGCATTTGCAACAACCGCCAGCAATGACACCAACGGGGGTGGATCAGGTGGTGGTGTGGGCGACGTCGTCCACGGCGAAGTGCCAGGCTTCTTGCTAGGTAACGCCATTAATTTGGACGATGGCGTGACCTTCCTGTCGGGACTTCACGCTGGCCGCACAGAAACCATCGGTATCGATGCGACGCAATTGAGCGTATCTCCTGGTTATCTCCATGCCTGGATCGACTTCAATGGCGACGGCGACTGGGATGACGCGGGCGAACAGATCCTGCAAAATGCTCGCCTGGATGATGGCGTCAATGAAATCGAAATCCAAATTCCAGCCAATGCGACTGCCGAGATGGCCAACGCCCGCTTCCGCTGGGCACTCGAACGTGACCTCGGCCCCTTCGACCCTGCACTGGCCGGCGAAACGGAAGACTACGTCGTGACCATCCCATCGGACGGGATGACCGGCCTGACCGCCAACGACGACGACTTGGCAGCTACGGAAGATGAGCAGGTCATCCTCGACGTCTTGAATAATGATCAAGCCGGTTCGTTTTCCGACTCATTCACTCTCACCAGCGTATCGACGCCCGACCAAGGCGGGACAGCGGTCATCGAAAATGGCATGATCGTCTACACGCCCGCACCCGACTTTACGGGAGTTGAGAAGTTCTCGTACACGATCACTGACGATCTCGGCGGAACATCGAGTGCCACGGTTTGTGTAACCGTTGGCAACGTCAATGACGCACCAGAGGCCGTCGACGATATGTTCACCGTCGACCTGGACACATCCGGCGTAACGCTGCCAGTCCTCAATAACGATTTAGATATTGATGGCGATTCACTCACCATCACGTCCATCTCTCAGCCTTCACAGGGTGGAGTAGCCGTGGTTACCAATGGTGGGATTCTCTACACACCGGTCGCCGGTTTCCTCGGCATCGAAACGTTCACCTATACCGTCGACGACGGTAACGGCGGCACCTCAACGGCCACCGTTACGGTAACGGTCGAGGACCTGCCACCTCTCGTCAACTTCCGCCTAGAAGCTCGCAACGCGAATGGCTCCATCGACACGATTCAGTCCGGCGAGACATTCACGCTTCGCGGCTATGTCGAAGATCTGCGTGAACCGGCGCTTGGCGTCTTTAGCGCCTTCTTGGACGTGCTTTACGATTCGGACCTGGTGAGCGTCATCGGACCAGTCACCGATGGCAATGGCCAGTACACCGAATTCCGACAGGATGTATCGACGGCGACCCTTGGCGAAATTGATGAAGTCGGCGGCCTCGCCGGCGTCACCATCGGCGATACCGGCGCACTGGGCGGTGGCGAGTTCATCCTGTTTGAAGTCGAAATGCGGGCCGACGCAGGTGGGATCGTTGATTTCACCGGAAATCCGTCAGACATCATTCCGCCGCACGAAGTGACTCTCTTCGGCGAATCGTTCATCCTGAACGATTCGAATATTACATTCGTTGGCGATTCCTTGATGATTGTGAACAACGATCCGATCGCCAATGACGACCAAGAATTCGTCAATATCAACTCGACAGACAATGTCTTGACCGTGTTGGATAACGATTCCGATCTTCCCAATTCGTCCAATCTGACCATCACGCAGATCACGAGCGGGCCGCAAAGTGGTACGGCCACAATCGCGGCCGATGGCAGATCGATCGTCTACACACCGAACGCCGGATTCAGCGGCGATGATACGCTCGTCTATGAGATTTCTGATGGCCAAGGCGGATTTGATACTGCCACCGTCACGATCTCCGTGAATCAGTTCTTGGTCGATTACACGCTGCAAACAACCGACTTGGCTGGAAATCCGATCTCGACAGTGATGGCTGGCCAACAGTTCCAGCTGCAGGTCTTCGTCGAGGACCTTCGCGATACACCGCAAGGTGTCTTCAGCGCTTACTCGGACATCACCTATCCCTCAGCGATTGTGGATGCTGATTCGGTGATCATGTTCTCGGGGAACTTCCCAGAAGCAACTTCTGGCGACCTTTCAGCGCCAGGCGTCATTGATGAAGCCGGTGCAACAGACGATTCGACGGTTCCCACAGGCGGTGGTGTAACGCTGATCTATACGGTCACGTTCACTGCAACAGCCGAAGGCGTTGTCAGTTTTGTCAGCGACCCGGCCGACATTCTACCGCTGCACGAAACGACTTTGTTTGGTGTTGATGAAGCGATTGCTAATGAGTTCATTCGCTACGGTGATGTATCGATCATTGTCGAAGCATCGGGCGGCCAGGCAGACAATGCGGTCGTTGTTGAAGATTCGACGGCGAACGCCATCGACGTGCTTGCCAACGATACCGTTGTGGGCGTCGGACCACTCACGATTACTTCCGTGACCAACCCGACAAGTCAGGGCGGTACGGTTACTATCTCCAACGGTCAATTACTCTACACGCCGGCACCCGACTTCACCGGCACCGACACCTTCTCTTACACCACCCAAGATCAATCCGGTAACGCGAGTGGAGCACTGGTGACGGTCGAAGTCACGAACGTGAACGACGATCCAAACGCCATTGACGATTTCGAATCGGTCTTACAGAACAGCAGTGCGAACGTCCTTGACCTCTTAACGAACGATCTCACCGATCCAGACCCCGCTTTCACTGACAACTTGACCATCACCAGCGTAAGCACGCCAAGCGGTGGCGGTTCTGTCGTGATCGCTCAAGATGGTCAGTCGGTGATTTACACACCGCAAGCCGGTTTCCTTGGAAGCGAGACTTTCACTTACACCATCTCGGACGGTAACGGCGGAACCGATACGGCAACGGCGAACGTAAATGTGGTCAACACGTTGCCCACAGCGGTCGGCTACACGTTCACCGTTACGGATGCCAACGGCAACCCACTATCCGGCGTAAACGTTGGTGACGAGTTCTTGCTGAACGTCTTTGTAGAAGACACGAGACCAGTCTTCCGAGGCGTTTTCTCGGCCTATCTCGACGTGACCTGGTCGGGCGGCGACGCCACGTTGAACGGCAATTTCCAATACGGTGAATTGTATCCCAATACTCAAAGTGGCGCGTTCGACGGAGCGGGCAATGAGATCAACGAGTTGGGAGCGGTCGACGGCATCTCAGAGGCGGCCCATGACGGAGTTGAACTTCTGGTGAGCGTGCCGATGACGGCGACGGTGGCCGGGACCATCACGTTTACCGGCAATCCGGCCGACATCGTTCCACCCAACGAAACAACGGTCTTCGGAGAGAATGACATTGTATCGCCCGAACGACAGTCGTTTGGTGTGGTAACACTCGACGTCAGTGCCGCGGCGAACAATCTGCGACAAAACGGTGTCAATCAATTCGACGTCAATGGCGATTCGTCAGTGAGTCCGATCGACGCCTTGGCCGTGATTAACGCTCTTAACAATCCGGTCTTCGCCTCTTACACGAGAAATGCGGGCAATACGACTGAGCTGCTCAATCTAGATGTCAGCGGGGACAACTCGCTGTCGCCGCTGGATGCACTGCTTGTGATTAACGAGCTTGAGCGACTATCCAACCTCGCGCAGCCAAC
>CAYZRS010000016.1:0-1056 GCA_964480915.1 uncultured Pirellulaceae bacterium
CACTTGATAGCTCGCCACGCCGCCAGAATCGGCTCACACAACCCAACGTAACCCCACGGCCTGCCATGTCTGACACTTTGCCAGAACTTCCCATCATCACGCCTGCGATGCCTTCCGAAATCGACGGAGCGCGGACCCGACGGCGGCTACCTGAATGGCTCCGTCGTCAGATTCCCGCCGGTAACGCCAACCACTTAACGGCCAATGTCATTGATGACTTGCGGCTGGAAACGGTTTGCGACAGCGCCAAATGCCCGAACCGGATGGAGTGTTACTCGCAGAAGACGGCGACGTTCATGGTGCTGGGCAATGTCTGTACTCGACCTTGCGGATTTTGTGCGGTCGATCGAGGCCGCCCCGATGCGCTCGAATCGGACGAACCGGCCCGCTTGGCCGAAGCGGCCGAACGTTTGGGGTTGAAGCATGTTGTGATCACATCGGTGACGCGCGACGATTTGCCCGACGGTGGAGCCGAGCATTACTACCAGTGCGTCCTGGCCGTTCGCCAGCGGACCGGCGCGACGGTCGAAGTGCTGACGCCCGACTTTGTCCATTGTCGCCCGGCGCTTGCACGAGTCGTCGAAGCGGCTCCGGAAGTTTTCAATCACAACACCGAAACGGTGCCTCGCTTGTACCGCAAAGTGCGCGGTCCCAAATCGGATTACCGCTGGACTCTGGAAATGTTGGCTCAAGTCAAACAGATGAACCCTCGCATCAAGACGAAGAGTGGTCTGATGTTGGGACTGGGCGAAACACGCCAGGAACTGCTGGATGTGTTGGCCGACTTGCTAGACGCGAACGTCGATTTCCTAACGCTCGGTCAATACCTGCAGCCTTCGGTGGAAAAGTACCTGCCGGTCGTCCGATATATTCCGCCCTCGGAATTCGAAGAGCTGGGCCACTTGGCCAAGAGCATGGGCTTCAAAAAAGTCGCCAGCGGTCCGTTCGTTCGCAGCAGTTACCACGCTCGTGAAATGGCCGACCTGTACTAAACCGAGTCGCCTTTTGCTCCGCGAAAGTAGCGTGAGGCAGGCAACAGCTTCGAGAAAGTAAGAA
>CAYZRS010000016.1:1156-34643 GCA_964480915.1 uncultured Pirellulaceae bacterium
CCTTTTGCTCCGCGAAAGTAGCGTGAGGCAGGCAACAGCTTCGAGAAAGTAAGAATCGCGACTTGCGAGGGAGCGGGACGTTCCTGGGTAGCGGGTCTGCGTGATCTGGCGACGGCTGCCACTGATGAAACGAATGATCTTGCGCTACTTTCGCGGAGCGAAAGGCGACTTTACGACGTTGGGTCGAGTTTGTTGTGATGGAGCCTCTAGGCGAGTTTTTTGATCCTGCGGCAGCATTTGTTGTTTCAGAACATTGTCGTCCTCATTAGTCGCAGGCAGGGGCGATTGTCTTTATCACTTTTCGGACCGCCGATTCGGTACCGCGCGAAGTCGCCCAGCGTTGGGAACGAGCAAAGTTGGATTGGCTCGTCAGGCGTCGATTGCCGACGAAAGAGCATTGGTCCAGCGTCGTGCCGTCCTTACCGCTCGATCTTCAGCTGCAGTTCCATCGAGAATTCAACCGTTGTCGAGAAGACTATCTCGATTCGTGCCAGGGTGAATGCGTGCTGAGGCAACCGGCACTAGCCAAAATCGTTGCGGACACTCTATTGCACTTTGATGGCGTCCGGTATCGGCTGGGCGATTTCGTCGTGATGCCGAACCATGTGCATTTGTTGGCTGCGTTTCCCGGCGAGTTGGAGATGGCCAAGCAGTGCGATTCTTGGCTCCATTTTTCGGCTCGTCAGATCAATGTGCGGTTAAAGAGAAAAGGAAAGTTCTGGCAGCAAGAGCCGTTTGATCATCTGGTGAGAAGCCCGGAACAGTACGAGCATTTCCGCAGGTATATCGAAGACAATGGGAGAAAGACCCAATTGAAGGAAAGTGAGTATCTGTATCGAAGACTGGCCGATTCGTAATGTCGCCTTTCGCTCCGCGAAAGTAGCGTGAGGCAGGCAACAGCTTCGAGAAAGTAAGAAGCGCGACTTACGAGGGAGCGGGATTTTTCTGGATAGCGGACCTGCGGGGGCGCCGGATCTGGCGCCGGCGGCCACTGATGAAACGAATGATCTTGCGCTACTTTCGCGGAGCGACCGACATTGAACAGAGGCGAAGGCGACTTTACGACGTTGTTGCCGCCTGTACTGCCGCGACCAGCGCTTCGACGTCGGCCATCGTGTTGTAGAGACCAAAGCTGGCTCGTGTGGTGGCCGGGATGCCCAGACGTTCGTGCAGTAGCATGGCGCAGTGGTGACCGTGCCGAGTGAATATGCCCTCGTGGTCCAGCTTGTGGGCTAGGTCCTCTGTCGAGACGCCGTCGATCGTAAAGCTGAGGATGGCTCCCTTGTGGCCCGAGTCGGGTGCCGGGCCAATGATCTTGAGGCCGGGGATGGCCGACAGTTTCTCGTACGCCGCCTTCATCAGACGATCTTCGTGAGCATGAATCGCCGCGAATCCGATCGATTGGACGAAGTCGATGGCGGCTCCTAAGCCGATGATCTGCACGATCGGCATCGTCCCCGCTTCAAACTTCGCGGGCGGCTGAGCCCAAGTCGACGCTGCGCGACCGACCGTTTCAATCATATGTCCGCCGTAGAGGAACGGGTCCATCGCCTGCAAAAGTTCGTGGCGTCCAAACAGCACACCAACGCCGCTCGGTCCATACAATTTGTGTCCGGAGAAACACAAGAAATCGATCCCCAGATCGGCAACGTCGATCGGTGCGTGCGGAATGCTCTGGGCCGCATCGACGAACAGTTTCGCATCGCAAGCTTTCGCCCGCGCCGCGATCTGCTCGATCGGATTCATCGTGCCTAAGACGTTGGACATGCTCGAAATCGCGACGATCGCTGTCTTTTCGTTGATCATCGATTCGACCGACGCGGGATCGATGATTCCCTCGTCAGTGACGGGTAGAATGCGGAATGTGGCTCCGGCTTCTTTCGCGATCACTTGCCAGGGAACATAGTTTGCGTGATGCGCCATTTCGCTGACCACGACCTCATCGCCCGGTTGGAGGAACTTACGCCCCCAAGAAACGGCGACCAGATTGACCGACATCGTCGTGCCCGAGGTGAAGACGATTTCGTCAGTACGGGTGGCTCCAATCAGTACGGCCGCTTTTGAACGAGTCGCTTCGATTTCGTCATCGATGCGTTGCCCGAAATAGTAACGGCCTCGAAAGGCGTTGGCGTAATACTGTTCTTCGACCTCGCGCTCTTTGTCGATCACGCATTGAGGCTTCTGTGCCGAAGCGCCACTATCGAGAAAAATGGCCCGCTTACCGCTGGGCAGTTGGCGGTTCAGGATCGGGAATTCGTCAGCGATGTTGTCGATCGTGCGACTGATCTCGATCGGCGGCGCAACAACCGACGTTCCGGGTGCCATCTCGCCCTCGATCGACTGGCCAATCGAATCGGCGGCGAAATTGCGGATGCGGTCGACCATCGAATAGAGCCCGTTCTTCCGCTGCGGCAGAATTAACCGGCCCAAGCCCATGCGGTCGAAGAGACTGGCATAGTCGGTGGCCAGGATCTCTTCCGGCGTCTGATTGCCGAAAATCTGCAGCACGACATAGGCCAGCCCTTTGACCACGAACGCGTCGCTATCGACCTGGATTTCGACTTTGGCAGGCGAGTCATCGGTCAGCCGATTCACGAGCCAGACCCGACTCTGACAACCAGGCACGAGGTTGTTGTCGATGTAGACCGATTTAGGGATCTCGGGTAGCTCTCGGCCCAGTTCGTCCAAATATTGGCACGCTTCGCGCTCGTCAAGATGGTCGAATTCACTGATCAAGTCGTCCACGTCGCTCAACACTCGTCTCCCAAATGTGGACCGGCCAGCGTTGGGCCGTCCGATTCTAGTTCGTCCAGCGGCGACTGAATCGCTGTCATCAACGCCTGATAGACGACCTGGCTGCAGTCTGCCTCTTCCTTCGTCATCTTCATCTGGCACAGGGCGGCAGCGTCTTTGTGCGTCAGGTCGCCCAAGGCATCGATCGATTGCCCTTCGATGTGTTCCATCAGCAGCGATGCGGCGCCGAGTGCCAGCTGGCAACCTTCTCCATCGAACCAAGCTTCTTCAATGGTCCCCTTCGCGATGCGCAGCTCGACCGAGATGCGATCGCCGCAGGCCGCGTGTTCCGCTGCTCCACGATGGGTCGGGTAGTCGCACGGCCCTTGGTGAAACGGATCTTCGTAATGATCAAAAATTTGTTGACTGAGCGACATTTTGAGAAGCCATGAAGTACGAGTTGGCTGGCAGCTGCGGCTGCAGATCTGGTCGCCGTTCACAAAGCGAGCGGGACAGTCGTTTTCAGCCGTCTACAGTTTAGGCAGCGAAGCGACTGCGGACCATGGGCGGCAGTCTAGGTTGGCTGCGAGTTCAGATGGAAAGGGATGGCCACCTGTCCAATCCGGTGCGGCGACGGCCTAAGAGGGCTCTAATTCACCGTCTCGATGGCGGCGGTCTTGATACTGTCCGCTGTAGATAACAGCGCCGGCGACGCCAGCCATCAGGACATCGATCGCCATTTGCCAGTTGCTGTGGTTTTCTTCTAGATTGCGAATCGACCACTGTTCTGTCGAGACGACGGGTGGAACGACCGATTCGGCGGCCGCGGTGGCCACGGTTCTGATCCCTTCGCCGCCAGTGTCCACATCCTCAGGGACTAATAACGAGGCCATGATGTCAGCGGTGAGCTGGTTTTGCAGCAGCATCATCGTCTCATCGATCGTGGTGACTTCGAAGGTCCAAGGCGTCGCGGCGATGGAAGGCCGATGGGAAGCAATGGGGGCGACCGATGCGACGGTCTGTCTTGGTATATCAATGTGATGGTGCCGCGCCATGATCGGTTCGACTCGAAACGAAACGACCGCCGATTGAGCGAAGCGAGGTCCGTTGGCATCGGAGGGACTCTGGAACGATTCGACAGGTAGGGCCGCTTGTTTTGCTTCGGCCAGGGAATTCGACTGGAATCGGTCCGTCATACGATTCGAGGCGATATCGATCGTGGCGAATGAGGGAGGCTCGGTGGGAGAAACAGGTTCGTCAACCGGAGGCGGTGTGATCCCACGATTAGGCACGACCTCGAATGTTGGTTCCACGGTATCGGGCAGTCGATCCGTGCCAAGGCCCAGGTTGGGGCGATCTGAGAAGCCATGATCGACCGGATCGTTCAGGCTGCCTTGAAGCGTGGAATCCAAAACCACCGGTCCCGTCAGATCGGTCGGAGCGACGGTTAACGGCGCGGGCGCGTCCACGTTCAAGGTCGGCAGCAAACTCGTCGGCGCGATGCGATCGCCGGAATGCAAGTGTTGAATATTGATCCCGGCCGTGGCATCGCCGGTGCTGAGACCACGTGTCGCTTCGAATGCCAGAATGCTCTCAGGCACGTTATTCTCGAAACTCAATCGGTTGGGACGATCGACAATCTGGGGGGCGGTGGGCTGCGTCTGTCCTTGATCGTCAGGTTGGAACGCGGGCGTAAACGTGGAACCGGGAATCGTATCCGACAAGACTCCTTCTCTGTACGTCAAATATTCTTGAAAGGAGGTCAACCAGGAATCTCTCGCAAAATCGATAGACGAAGTGTCGCTGGTTGTTAAGCTCACGGCATCGATAACGGCAGGGCGCACCTCGAAATCGGAGTTCGCGCCGCTTGCGTAAATGACGTAAGACTGTTCTCCCAGGACGTTGGGTTCGGAAGAAAAATTCCCTGGATAACTGGTGAAGTCCGGAAACTGTGAGCCAAGCAAAGCCAAATAGTCTTGAACGGGCGAGGGCTCGTATTCGCTGCCTAAAGTCTGCGCCAGCCCATCGGCCCACTGCAGATTCGGCGAAAACGTATCGACGGCCAGCAGCAGCCGCTGTTCCAGCGCTTCGGTGCGCAGGCGAGCTCGACGTAGGCGTTGCGTTCTTTGAGTCATGGTCTTGTCTTTTTCAGATTTGTGTCCAGGTTACCGCCCATCATGGGGTTTGGGGAAACACTTCCTGCATACTGGCCGCTTGCCGGTCTAAGAATGTTTGGAAACGCTCCACAGACGGTGCACGAGCGACGGCAGCCTGTTGGTGAGTCAGCCCTTCGGTCCAGGCTTTTTGCGCAGCCTCTTTCTCGTCCAGGTCCAGGAAGACCAAGCCTTGATTGTAAAGGACGACGCCCAAGCTACTCACAAAAGTCACGTGTTGGGGCGCCATCTGAATCATCGTTCTCAGCAATTTGGCCGCTTCGCCGAACGCTTCTGCGGCGAGCGAATGGGATTTTGTCTCTCGAAAAAGGTCTCCCAAATGATTGAGCGTGGTCGCCAATTCTTCCCGTAGGCGAACGTCTTGCGGCGAGGCTGCCACCAATTGTCGCTGCATCGCGACTGCGTTGCGATAAGCCGCTTCGGCTTCTTGCGGCCGATGGTCGATCAAATGGAGTTCGGCCAAACGATCGAAACTGATGGCCAACTCGCTCTTGAGCCCCAACGGTGGGTCGTCGGTGCGGAGCAATAACCGTTGGATCTCAATCGCTTCACGACAAAGCTCAAACGCTCGCGCCAGGTCTTGATGGGCCAGCAATGCCGATAGGTTGTTGAGTCCGATCGCCAGCTGCTGCCGGTACTTGCCCGGTGTCAGTTCGTCCATCGCTTGGCGATAGAGCCCAATTGCCGCTTCGTAGGCGGCCTCGCTCTGCGGAAGTTGTTGCGAGCTCTCAAAGACATAAGCCAAATTGGCCTGTGAACAAGCTAGGTCAAAAACTAATTGCCGATTTTCTTTGTCCTGATCGATCAGTTCCATCTGCCGATCGATCGCCAACTGCAGTTTCTCAGTCGCCACGTCCAACTGCCCCAGGCGGGCCAGTAACATCGCCTCGTTGTTCCAGCAGTTGAGCAGTTCGCTGTGGGCTTGCGTGTTGCCCGGGTTACTGACGACGGCGGCCTGCAGTTCTTTCACCGCCGCGGCATAGAGCGTCAGCGCCTGCTCGGCGTCGCCTAGTTGCTCGTTGATTCGAGCGGATCGAGTCAGTGTGACGCCCCGGTTTCGTAGCAACGATTCATCTTGCGACTGCTCTAACAGGAAATCGTAATAGCGCTTGGTTTTCGTCAACAGCTCTCGCCGAACTTGTCCCGTGCCGGGGATCTTGGCGAGCGATTCGCTCGTTTGAATTCCCAACTGATCGACAATGTCACGGGCCGCTTCGAAATTGACCTGAGCCCGTTGAAAGCTGGCCTCCTTCTGCTGCAGGGCGGTCGCCGTTCTGGATTGCTCCTTGGCAATCATCAACGTGGCCGTGGCCAAACTGGCGGCCAACAGTACCAAGCAAGCGGCAGCGGTCGCCACTAGACGGCGGTGACGCCTGGCCCACTTGAACGTCCGGTCCGACAAAGTGGCTCGTTTCGCCAGCGTCGGCCGGCCGTCGAGGAAACGTTGCAAGTCATCGCCCAATTGGGACGCGTGGGCATAGCGGTCGGCCGGTTCCAGCTCAATGGCGCGCAGAATGATGTTTTCAAGGTCGCCGGGAATGGCTGAGTTAATCCGTCGCGGTGGTATCGGCTCGACTCGCCCCACTTGCGACATGAACTCTTCACGACTCGTAGAATCGAAGAGCGGTTTGAGCGTCAGCAATTCGTAAAGCGTCACTCCCAACGAATAAATGTCGGTACGATGATCGACAAACGCGTTGCGTCCTTGCGCCTGTTCGGGGCTCATGTAACGAATCGTGCCCAAGATGTCGCCGGTCGCGGTCATCGACGTGTCGTTAGGGATATGAGCCAGCCCAAAGTCGGCGATCCACGACTTGCCCGTTTCATCGAGCAACAAATTCGAGGGTTTGATGTCGCGGTGAACGATGCCCAGTTCGTGAGCATGCGCCAGTCCGCCTGCCAATTCGATTCCCAGCCGCGCCACGTGCCGGAAGTGATCGGCATCGATACGATAGTCGGCCATGGCCGCCGCATCGCTGACAACCCAGCTGGATATCGACCGATTGGCTTGGGTCGACTCGCGCCGAGCGGTCGAACCGTCGCGAACCGCCTGCAACTGTTCGATCGCCACGCTCAGAGGCGCTCCTTCGATGTACTGCATCGCGTAATAGTGGACGCCTCGATCGACGCCGACCGCATAAACGGGCACGATGTGCGGGTGATGGAGTCTTGCTGCCGCTTGAGCTTCGTTGTTGAAGCGACCGATCTGACGTTGGTCGAGCAGCGCTGCGAAAGGCAAGACCTTGAGGGCGACGCGGCGATTGAGCGTTTCGTCGTGCGCCTCGTAGACAACGCCCTGGCCGCCGCGACCAATTTCGCGGCGTAGACGGTAGGCCCCCAATTGCTTCGGCGCTTCGTAAACCGAAACGCTCGGATCATCATCAGCAGCCCCCATCGCCCCATGCATCGCGCGCAGGTTTTGGAGATGAGGACGAATCTGGTCGGCCACATCTTGGTGAGCCGCCAGGAATTTGTCGTCTTCGATCGCGGTGCCAGCTTCCAGCAGCGTCAGGTATTCGTCCAGGATTGAAGAGATTCTTCGCTGCAGCGGCGAATCACCGTCCTGCCCAGGCGTCAGCGTCTCCGCTAGGTTCTCTCGTGCGAGCGAAGGCTTCATGTCGATTCGCCTTCTTCAAGCAACCGTTTCAGTTGTTCGAGGGCCCGCAGCCAAAGCATGCGCACGGCACCCGATGTGCGTTCCATTCGATTCGCCACTTCGCTAAATGGAAGGCTCTGAAAGTTACGTAGCATGACGACCGTACGGTAATCCTCTGGCAACTGGGCAATGCAATTGGCCAGATAGACTCCCCGTTCGTGTTCCAGTGCAACCTCGCTGGGCGTGTCGCCTTGTGCAATCAGCAACGCATCCATCTGCATCGTCGAACGGTCCATCGCCTTCTGCATTTGTTGCAACGAGAATTCACGACGCACGTCCCGTTTGCCGGCCAGCACGTGACGTTCGACCACGCGCGCCAAATTATTGACCAAGATTTTGCGCAGCCAGGCAACGAATTCACGTTCACTGCCACCGCGGAATTGATGAAAATCGCGGTGTGCCTCGCAGACCGTCTCTTGCACAATGTCGGACGGACTGACTCGGTGACGGAGCTTTTGGTCCAACTGAGTCGTTGCCAGGATTTTGAGGTAATGGAGATACAGTTCCAACAGCCGCCCGACCGCCAGGCTGCTCCCATTGCGGGCTTGCTCGATGAGCTCGGAAGGACGGATGGAACTGTCTGCAATCATGGTTCTTGTGTCTCGATGACGGGGCTCCCACGACCTTGAACGGGACTTGGAGTTCTCCACAAGGAACTAGGCCCAGTTTAGCCGAGTTTGTCACGCGTCCGCTGCGAATTACCGGATAGAAGATCGCAAGTGCCTAATACCAATAGGTTTAGGTGATGTGGGCGGTCGCCAATAAAAAACAGGGTGACGATTGCTCGCCACCCTGTGGGGAAAGAGATTGACCAAAACCTGGGAGGGGAATGGTAAGGGTCAAACAGACCGAGCAAGCTCGGTTTTTCCTAGCTCGTCGAAGAAGCTGTCGACGAGCGTCCAATGTTCCTCGTGATCGATACTGGTGGCGGCGAACGGCGTCCGTAGCACGGGGCGAGCCAATTCGTGGTTCGTGTCGGCTATCGTTGGTACGCTTTCCGGGCCCAATTCGTTCACGACCATTTCCGGGTCTTTCAATTTGGCAATTGGGACGGCAGACGTGGCTGCTCCTGCGGCCCGATTCCTCTCTGCCAAATTGATGGCAAGTGTCGGAGTATCTTCGCTGGTGGTTTCGGTTGACGTAACAGGTCGCGTTGCGTCCGGTTCGGTCGTCTCATTTGATCCGATTTGAGGCTGCGGAGTGGGCGATTCGACGAGTCGACTTTCTTCGCGAAAAGCAATCGATTCGAGCGGTTCGTTGTTCCCATTCAGAGCGTTGACCACTGCAAGAAAATCGAGCGGACTGAATTGACCATCACCATTGACGTCGCAGTTGGGGTCCATCGCTTCGGTCATTTCACCAAAGCCATGCTGTTCAAACATATTGCTAATCGTAATCGCATCCACAGCCGATGTGACGCCATCGCCATTCACGTCGGTCGCTACGAGCGCAGATTCCAGCTCGGCGACTTTCGTGGCCGTGCCGCCTACCAGGTCAAGCGTGGCGATGGTTTGATCGGGCGTCATCAACTCGGAGACTTGGATTTCTCCGTCAGAGACGCCGTAAAGAAAGCCATCAATGTGGATCGAACGGCGGGCCCGTTCGTCAAATTCCATGTCGCCGATGAGCTCGATCGTTTCGTTCTCGATGTCGATTTTCAGCACGCTGATCGCTTCGTTCGTGCCTGTCTCACTGCCGCCGCCCCAGCCGTGCGACGTATGCGTCGGTATCGCCAGAATGCCACTTTCTGCGACGAACGTCACCGCTTGATAGTCGAGCAGGTTCCAGGCGTCGGCGACCGATGACCAGGTGCTGCGGCCTCCTGCGAATTCGTACGCCGCTACGAGTTTTGGTGCGGAGGCATCCGAAACATCGAAGAGTGAAATCTGAAGGCCTTCGAACATGCCGTTACTGGCGTCGCGGCCAATTCCCAGCACGTAGTTTTCATCAATGACCTGCATGTAATTGGAATAGCTGGGGATTTTCAGCTCGCCTTCGAGCGTCGGGACGACAGGGTTCGAAAGATCGATCACGAAAAGTGGGTCGACCTGGCGAAAAGTCGTGATGAACGCGCGGTCGCCATCGAAGCGAGTTGAGTAAATCCGCTCGCCAGGTGCTATGTCTTCCACGCTGCCAATCACTTTGAGTGTGTCGCCCTCCTGCGCCATCACAAACAGGCTCACTTCGCTACCGTCCCTTCCAATATCCCAACCGTTGAGTGTTGTGGCGATCCGGAAATAGCCGTTCTGTTCGTCGACTGAAAACTGGTCAGAAAGTTCTCCCACGACTGAACCGGTTGCTGTGAGATCGATTCCGTCGCCTTCAGCTTCAAAGGCAAACTTCTGAATCTCGGTCGTCAGTCCGTCACTGCCGACATTCCATTCCTGTGCCATCAGGTAGAGCGCTTCCGTCGAAGCATAGACGATCAAATCGCCGTGCGCGCCGGTTGTCAGATCGGCATCGATCGGCGCGCCGAGGTTGCTGGTCGTATCGAGCGTAATGATCGACGTGTACTGTTCATAAGAACTCATCGCAGCAAAGTCACTCAAGCCGAACAGTGGCCCCGCCTGAGTGCCCTGCCCGCCGGTCGTTTCATAACTGAAGAAGGTAATCGGTTCAGTGCGAACACGTTGGACGTAATCGCCAACCGATTCGTAAAATTGGCCGTCGGTCGCTTCATCGACTTGAAGGCCGTCGAGGACTTGCAATTCTCCATGGTTAGCAATGGTGTAAAGTGTGCCGTCGATGAATCGCGAATCGCGATAGTCGCCATCGAGTTGCGTCGAAAACAGGAATTCCGTTTGGGCTGCGTCCGAGACGTCGAGAACATGCACCGAGTATTCAAACGCTGGCGAGTGATGCCGTTCACCGATCTGCCATTGGTTTTCGGCCTCTTCGGTGATGACGGTCAGCCGCCCTTCGTGGGAATAGAGTTCCGCAATCGGTTCGTCAAATGCGATCGTGTCGAGCAACTGCGGGCTGCTCGGATCAGAGATATCCACAATCCGGACTTCATTTCCAGCGGCAACAAACAGCCGGTCTCCTGCTTGAATGAGGATGTCGCCTTCACCGACACCTTCCACCTGTGCGAATCTATCGCTGCCGGCAAGGGCATTGAATTGTGCTCCAACGCCGTTCGCCACGATCGGCGTAAAGAGCATGCCGTCCTCCATGATAAGGAGATGATCCCAGCCGAAATGCGTTGAGGAACTGCCAAATAAGCTTGCCTGCGTTTCCACTTGCTTTGAAAGTTGGTCAATGAAAAAGTGCTCTTCATTGGAAAAGGCGCCAGTGCCAGTCTTGTTGGTTACGTCAACTTTTGCCGTGGCGGTTGACTCGTTTCCAAAAGAATCGCGAATGGTGTAGCTGAATTCATCGACGCCGATAAATCCGTCGCTTGGAGTGTAGATGGCTCGCAGCCCATCGTCCGCAAGCGTGACCGTGCCGTGGGCCGCTGGCCCCACTTCCGTCAGCGTGATCTGATTCGCGTCGTTCCAATAGCCGCTTTGGAACGAGTAGTCGTTGCCGACAATTTCCAAGGCGACATCAACCGAGCCAGGGGCGACTTGGATCCAGTCAGGCAAGGCGTAGACCGATTCGGTCACGTTCACATAGCCAGTGCCCTGCAATGAGTCTCCAGCTTCGGAAACGTAGGTATACTCAAAAGTGTCGAGACCAACGAAATCGGCAGCAGGCGTGTAGGTCACGATTCCGTCGTCGAGGCTGACGGTGCCGTGTTCCGCCGGACCGACTGCGGTCAGGTCGACCGACAAATAGAATCCGCCGATCGGCAGTTCTTCGATGTCATCGTTTTGGGCGACTTGATGGTAGCTGACGTCCGACGTGTATCCGCCACCGAGGATGGCCGTCAGAACTTGGCGATCTTCCAAGCGTTCGAGTTCTAACTGGCGGCGAGCCGGTTTCCGTGGGTTCTGTTTCGAACGTAACATTTCGAATCCTCTTGAAGAGCGAATAGACTTCTCGTCAGCCTGGGCATGTTGGCTGTATTACTGAAGGTCGGTTGCGAGCGAGAATGTCACGTGCCGCGACTGGTGAATGGGTCGAACTGGGCGGCGGTGGGCTCAGAGTTGCCGGAAATGCCAGCAGATTTTGGAGATAAGAGCGGGTTGCGGAAAACGCCAGCGTTTTGCCAATTTTTGCCAATTTTCGCGTGGCCGGGGCGAATACCCTAAGTGTCGTAAATAGTGAAAGTACTTGTCCCAGTGTGTCCGTGGTGGATGCCGACCTTGGTGAGGCGTTCGTGCATAAAATGTTCTGACACCACGGCGCGGAGAGGCCATGCGATTCGCTGCGGTGTTTGCTCCCAATCGGAACGGACCGTCAACAAGGACAATTGGCAAGGTAAAACGTCCCGCGTGATTTTGAATTTGACAGTGTCGTTCCGCTTACCTTTGAAAGGAGGAGCGGATGAAGAAGGCACTGGCATATTTGACGATCATCACGATGGTCTGCGCTCCAACGGTTACCGCTCAAGTCGCTCAAGAATTCGAGCATCTCGTCGGCGGTTCGACGTCGGTCTGGAAATTTACTCACCCATCCAATCACCACGAAGCCGTGGTGCGAGTGGCGGTAGGTAAGGCTTCTGGCACTGGTACGATCGTTCACGTAGATCGTCAGAAGCCGTCAGGCTCCGGGTATCAGGGATATTGTCTAACGGCCTATCACGTGGTGCGCGATCGGCCGGAAGCGGACGATATTGTTGTCTATTACCCGGGCGGTGGCGCGGCGAGAAATTGCCAAGTCGTCGCTTTTGATTCGGAATACGACGTCGCTCTTTTGTGGGTCTGGGTTCCGCAGAAGCAGACGGCGGTCGAGGTCGCATCGGTCCCCGTTGTTGGGTTGGATGTGATCGAGTTCTGTGGTTTGGGCGGCAATTCCAAACTGAAGTGTTGTCTCCGTTCATTCAACGCCACTGCCGCGCTACCAACGCATGAAAACCAACTGTACGCCGATGTGTCGCTGCTACCGGGCGATTCGGGCGGTCCTGTTTTCAACCAAAACCGACAGGTGGTTGGCGTGATCTCGGGCGGCTGGTTTTGGTGGGAAGCTGGCGTGAAAGATAAGGGTGGCAGCCACGTCATGGCGACTTGGCCCGCCAGAGCCGCGAATGCGACGGTCCTGAAGAAGCTTTTGGCGCAAGTCGCAGCGATTCCGCCCACCGGTACGCCCCCTGAGATGCAGGTCGCGTCGAGCGAATAGTTGACCGACCTACATCCCGCAGTAGTCGATGGCTCGCGCGATTTCTGATTTCAGATTCGCGCGGGCCACGATTCTGTCGACGAAGCCGTGTTCCAGCAAGAACTCACTTGTCTGAAAGCCTTCCGGTAACTCGGTCCGAATCGTCGCCTTGATCGTTCGGGGGCCGGCGAAACCGATCAGCGCCCTCGGTTCTGCAAAGACGAGGTCGCCCAGGGAAGCAAAACTGGCCGCCACACCACCCATTGTCGGATTTGTCAGGACGCTGATGAACAGTCCACCCGCTTGATCGTATCGTGCCAACGCTGCCGAGACCTTGGCCATTTGCATCAATGACAAAATTCCCTCGTGCATCCGAGCACCACCGCCAGAACCACTGATAATGATGAGAGGTAGCTTTTCTGCGGTGGCGCGTTCGGCCAGCCTCGTCAACCGCTCTCCCACGACCGAACCCATGCTACCCATGATGAACGCCGAGTCGGTGACGGCGAAGGCGACTCGCCGAGCGCGAATCATACCTGTGCCGGTCAGCGCTGCGTCCGACATGCCGGTGCGTGACTGTTCTGCTTTCAGCCTTTCGGCGTACTTTTTCTTGTCTTGGAATTCGAGCGGGTCGGTCGGGTAGACCGAAGCGTCCCACTCTTCAAACGTACCCGCGTCGAGAACCTGTTCGACGCGTTGTGCCGCTGACACGTACATGTGATGGTCACACGCCGGGCAACAGCCCAGATGTTTAGTGACTTCTTTGATATAGACCGATTCGCCACAGCCAGAGCATTTCTGCCATAGCCCCTCGGGGACGCCTCGTTTCGGTCGTTTGGCCGTCATTGACATTTGAATCCTAGCCACATCGTGATGGTGTTGGTCCGCTAGCTGGCTTTGGCTGTGCGGTCATAATCGATTACTTCCCATTGGCCACCTTCTGAACATTCGGCCAACCACAAATTTCCTATTTCGTTGTTCTTGAGTTCGCTACAGACGACCGACGCCATCGGTTCCGGGATGACCATTGTAAGCAATCCACCTTTATGTTTCCGCAGCGTTTTTTCAATGCCTTTCAGAAAGCGCCGGCGAGCATCTTCCACCATCTCTCCTTCAGGAGGGCAGACGCTTTCGGGGTCTTCTTGCCACCGTTTATATACTTTCGGCTGCTGGCTCTTGACTTCTCCAACCAACTTACCTTGCCACAAGCCCGGGTCTAGGTTGCGTAGCGTGTCGGTCTGTTTGACTTTCGCATTGGCGGCACTGGCGATCGCGTTGGCCGTTTGGACCGACGATTCGGATGGCGCTGTATAGACCAGTTCCACTTCGAGATGCGAAATCTCTTCGACCATCTTGGCGACCTGAGCCGCCCCGTCTTCGCTGAGCGGGATATCCAGTCGGCCCATGATACGACCTTGCTCGTCGTACTCCGTGGTGCCAGGCCGGATGACTAAGATGCGTATCATGTGTGCCCCAAAGTTATTTCGTGCTGAAGCCTAAGCCGTTGCGAGTTTGGTTAGCTGACCCACCGCGGTCGCGTAGTCATCCGCCTTAAAAATCGCCGATCCAACAACCAAGCATTCGGCACCTGCCGCAGTGCAGTCGCCAATCGTCTGACTGTTCACGCCACCATCAACTTCCAACACGACATCATCGCCAAACATGGCTCGGGCCGCGGGTAATTTTTCGAGTGCTTCCGTGCGAAAAGACTGACCGCCAAAGCCCGCCTCGACACTCATGATCAACACCATATCGGCGTGACCAACGCACGATTGGATTTGGTCGACAGGAGTCTCTGGATTGATCGCAATTCCAGCTGCCACGCCGGCGGATCGAATCTTGTCCAATGCGGCCGGCGCCTCCTTGGTCGCTTCGGCATGGATCGTAATCGCTGCCGACCCGGCGTCAACAAAAGCTTCAATGTATTTTTCGGGCGATTCGATCATCAGGTGGACATCCAGTGGCATCTCCGTGACGCCCCGGAGTCCGGCCACAATCGGCATGCCGTAGGTGAGGTTGGGGACAAACTGGCCATCCATCACGTCGAGATGAAGTCCGACAATGCCGGCCGCGGCGAGCTGCTCGACCTCACGTTGTAAATTTCCAAAATCGCATTGCAAAAGCGACGGCAGAATGACCGGCGCGTGGGAACGCAATTGTAGAAAATGGTCTCTAAGAGACATGGGAAAGTATGATCAGAATCGATCACGGTAACGCGGGAATCGAACGCAATGGTTTTGGTCTTCGGACCTACCCTTTGATTCAGTGATTGGCTGGCCGTCAAAACGAACGTCAAGGCAACGGCAGCTAATCTCTTGGCGGCACTTCGCCGTTCCGATCCCCCCTAGGATATAGCACTCCTGAACAGTTCAGCGATTCTAGCAACCGCTGGAATCGGCGTCTGCGCATAATCGGCCCGAAGCGTGTAAGTGGTTTCAGTGTATAGAGATAGAGGTTTGTCGTGCGGCTGAAAGAGGCCTAGTTTTGCTCTAGGTCGTGCGGTTGCGGCAAGTCGTCCAGATTGGCCAGTCCAAACGTCGTTAAGAATCGATCGGTCGTCCGGTAGACCATGCCGCCCTCTTTGGCCGGCTGCTTTTCGGCCGCCACGAGGCCTCGCCGCACCAACTGGGCGATCGCACGACGTTGAATGTCGGTGCACTTCTCTTTGACCTCATCGCGATTGATCGGTTGATTGTAGGCGATGGTGGCCAACGCTTCGATGGCGGCCTGGCTAAGTTTTGCTTCACGAACTCGGCCGTAGAAATTTTCACGCAAAGCGGCGTGCTGTTCCAGCAGTACGAGTCGATATCCGGCGGCACTCGTCTCGATGCGATAAGGACAGTCTTGCTCAGCGTAGGTTTCATTCAATTCGCCGACCACCAGGTCAACCTCCGCGCTGCGAACACCACGCATCAGTGAGGCAATGTGCCGTGCCGAAATGGGGCGATTTTCTGGGTCGCCGACAAACAAGATGGCTTCCACAATACTGGTGGGCGAAATGGGGCAGCAGGCGTCGGCATCGTTCTCCGGGGCCGGCTCGTCGCTTGGCCCATCGATCCTTCTATCGAAGGGAATCGTCTCCTCGTCTTCTTCGTAAGGGAGATCGCCGCTACCTGCCAGGTCATCCAATCCATCCGGCTGTTCTAACGACAGGCCCTCATCGGAAGGTTCGGCCAGCGCGTCTTCCAGGTCGGTGAGCTCGGCTCCCGCGGCATGGTCCTCTTTGTTTGGTCGTTTGGTCGGCATCTCGTAGGTTGACACTCAGTCGGGGACAGGTCGAAATTGGACAGGAGCGTTTCTTGGACAGGAGCGTCTCATTAGACCGGCGCGGTTAGTAAGTCGGCGGCTTGTTCGTTGACGGCCACTCGCGCGGTAGGTAGCCAATCGGTGAACGAAGCGGGCAGCGCAGGCAACCGGACCCGCCGCATGACTTGGTTCAAGCGGACTAACAGCTGGTCGTCCTCATGGTAGTCGTAAAGGAATCTCTCACGGCAGAAAATGCCAATCATCGTCTGCAAATGGGCCGTCTGTTTCGTCGCCATCCGATTGACGATCCGCTGAATGAGGCCGGCATCCAGCTCGTCCATGATGGAATAATAGCGGGCAATGCGGTCAGGGTGAGCCTGAATGAGCCAATCGTCCAGCAGCAGTTCGACAAGAATGTGGCCCAAGAAACTGGGACGCAGCGAATCGTCAGGCGCCAACAGATCACGCAGCTGGACCGTGAAATTTAGCGACAATTCGACGAAATTCCGGCTGCGGTGGAACCAATCGTCATCTTTGTGGTGCTGCACGATACCCCCAGCAACACTGGCGACGATCGGGTCGCAGTCGGCCATGAATGGCTCGGCCAGGTGTTTTCGAGCTCTGACCTTTCGGTCCACGACACTTAGCCAATCGGGAACCGCGGTCCCGGCCACGAAGTAGGGGTCGTCAAGGAATCGGTGGCTATGTGAGAAGTAGTTCAAGAAGAGGTTCCTATCGATTTGCCAAAGTCCCAGCGTTGGCGGAATCATAAAGCCCACCTTGCACTGCATGTCACTTTAGCAAATGTTCGCTTCGCCGTTTGAATTGCACTCGCTGTGAAATTGTTCTGCAGTACACTTGAGCATTGCTTGACCGGCGTCAGGCCTGCCCACCAGGGAGCTGCTTGGTAGTGATCTTCCGTTCGTAATTTTCAAGTTGACAGTCGATGACTGAGGACACTTCCGTCACTCTGATTTCTAAGCAGCCCGTCGAAGCACCGGATCAGAAACCGTCGTCCTCTGAGCGTGCCGCGAAGAGCGATCTTACGGTCGGCTTATTGGCCGGGTTAGGCGCTGCTTTTTTCTACACCGTGGCGAACATTTGTCTGCGCCGCGTGGTGCATTGCGATCCGCTGTGGGTGGCTGGGGTCAAAGCGTTGCCGACGGTGATCGTCGCTTTGCCATTCCTGGGTGCCCGCTATTTTCAGTCGAAGCCGTTGCTGCATTCGACGAAAACGTTCCTGCCCTTCGTGGCGATTTCCTGCTTGGCTCAGCTATTCGGCAATGGACTGTTTCAATGGGCGCTCGGCCTGTTGGGGCTCGCGCTGGCGATTCCGCTCACGCTGGGCGGCGTACTGATTGGCAGTGCGGTCGTCGGTCAGATGTTCTTGGGGGAGCGAGTATCCAGAGCGAGTGTGATCAGCATCGCCGTGCTGGTGCTGTCGATTTGCGTTTTAAGCACGGGCGCAGCGAACGCTTCGGAAGTTCTGCATGAGCAATTAGCCAAAGCGGGTCGGCCGAGCCCGCTGCTGACCGGTGTGGCGATCGCCGCTTTTTGCCTTGCCGGATTTGTCTTCAGTATCTTAGGAGCGACCGTTCGCCGCGTCGCGAAAGATGGCATGCCGATGTCGACCATCTTGGTGACATCGGGCTTGGTCGGCTTGCTGCTGCTGTGTGCGATTGCGCTGATTCAAAACCCGGGGCTGATCACGTCAACCACCGTCCGCGATTGGAATTCGATGATGGGAGCCGGGTTATTCAACGCGATCGCCTTCTGGCTGCTGACGATCGCGTTGCGGCGAATTCGTTTGCTCTACGTGAACGCGCTCAATGTGACACAGACGGCGATGGCCGGTGTCGCCGGAGTCGTTTTGTTCGCCGAGCCGACCAGCCCGCAACTATTCATCGGAATTGGGCTGACGGTCGTGGGCGTTTTCTTGATGGATCGACACTAGCGCTCGGGTCGAATATTACTCGCCGTCTTCGTCTTCCGGTTTTCGCTCGCCCAACGTGCGGTCCAAGTCGAGCATCGCGGAGGGGTCATCACCAATCATGTTGAACTGAGCCACCAGTCGCCGAGCCGTCTTTTCCTCTTCGACCTGTTCGGTGATGAACCATTGAAGTTCGACCATCGCGGCGAAAGCGTTTTCTTCGTGAGCAAGTTTATAAAGCTTGTTGATCGATTCGCTCACATGTTCTTCCTGTCGCAAAGCCGTTTCGAAGACATGGGGAATCGATTCGAAACCCGAGTCGGGCGCAGCGATCGGTTGTAGCTTGACAGGGCAGTTGCGCATCAGCATGAAGTCGTACAGTTTCATGGCGTGAGCGTTCTCTTCTTGCGACTGCATACGCAGCCAGTTCGCGCAGCCGGAGAACTCTTTGTGCTCGCAGAAAGCCGACATTTGCAGGTATGTGTAGGAGGAAGAGAACTCTAAATTGATTTGGTCCAAGATGGCTTTCTGGACTTTTTCACTCAACATGCGTGCGTTCCTAATGGGGTTTCTTGTTCTGCTCTATTTGACATTGTTGCGATCTCTTCTGACTTGGCAAACCGCATTTCATCTGGGCGGCTCAAAGTTACTGGATTTCTGAAACCAGTTGAGACACCGTCTCTCTAAGCAGGGTTTCGCCGCCAAAAGTGAGGCCGAGCGATTCCATCTTATCGGTACAAATGTGATGCTTCGGCACTTTCGTTTGGCCATGAATGACGCTGCTACTGCCAGCAATCTCTTTTGCCAAATGAGCGACGTCCCAATCGGACACATATCGGTCGCAGCAGTTGTAGGCCTGGCCGGCGACGGCAGGCGCCGTCAGCAGGATCTCGACCGCCCGTGCCACATCGTGTGCGTGGACGACCTTCGCCCCGCCTTGGCACATGACCGGTTCGTTCTCCACAATCGATTGCACGGTGCTGTACCAGCGAGTTGTGTGGACCGGCTGAGCCAGCCCGTAGATGCCGCACGGCCGCAAGGAGCAGACCGGCAGTTCGCCACTGAGCCCATAACTGTGGACAAAAGCATCGATGGCCGCCTTATGAGCTCCGTAGTGACTGGCCGGCCATAGCGGATGCGTTTCGTCGAGTGGTCGATCGTCCAGGATCTGCTCATACACACCACAGGTCGAGATGAAGACGACTCGTCCCACGTTTGCCGCTTTCGCCGCTTCGAGGAGACGAATGGTCCCCAGGACGTTCCGCGAAACGAATGTCTCCAAATCGCCTTCGCCACCCCGAAATGTTGTCCCGGGCCGATCCAATGCCGAGTGGACGAGCGCGTCACACCCGCCCACGAATTCGGCCATCGGTGCCCGGGCGTCGGCCAGTTGTCCTGTGACCCATTCGATCGGTCCGGTCATTTCCAGCAGACCGCTGGGGTGACCGGCCGCTCGCCGCCAGCAGCGGCAAAAATGGCCCGCGTTGGCCAGGTGGCGGACGATGTAGGTCCCCAGAAATCCGGTGCCGCCGGTGACTGCAATTTTCATAATGAGTACTTAACCCGTTTGTTAAAAGGGACTTAGCGATATTGGGCTGGCGGAAAGAGTGTCGCTGGCAAACAATACGAAATTGGTGATTCGAAAGAAACTTCGGTTCTCGGGCGGGGTTAAAATCGTTGGCGGTTGCCACGACTTCCCCTTTTTTCCTCAAGTGCACTTCAGGAATTGTTTTTTACCAAGATGATCATGCGTCTCCTTTACAGCAAAGCATCGTCCTTGACTGCTCGTCCGCGAAATCGCCGCCGTGCGTTTACCTTGGTGGAACTGCTCGTGGTGATTTCGATCATTGCGGTGTTGGTCGGTCTGTTGTTGCCGGCGGTGAATATGGCGCGAGCGGCTGCTCGACGAACTCAATGTCTGAGCAACCTGCGGCAAGTGGGCATCGCGATGGAGCTCTATTTGGACCTCAATAAAGATATCTTTCCTGAGATGGCAATCGACCCGGTGATCACACCGAACAAGCCGACCATGATCGAGGTCTTGGGGCCATTCATGGAACAGAACGCGGCCGTTTTAAGATGCCCCAGCGACACGTTCGTCGAGGCGACGTCGGCGAATACGGGGCCGACCAGCGAATTCGGTTCAGCGTCCAACCCGGTGCAGCCAGTGAACGCATCCAACCACTTTGAACGCTATGGGCAGAGTTACGAATACAATACGCGACTGGCCGAACAAAAGCGATTTAAGTATGCCGCCGGCTATCGTGAAGGACTGAAGGAACGTCGGGACGAACGAAAATTGTCCGAGATCCGCGTCCTCTGGGACTATCAGAACTTTCACGGCCCGAAAGAGACCGAATTTAACCGCAACGCGCTCTATTCCGATGGACATGCGGAAGCGTGGTGAAGCAAACCAACCAGATCTGCCATGAGTTGATGGTGTTCTCGAGCAGAGCAATTTCAAAAGGTTTTTGTGATGAATAAAAAAGCAACTTGGCTTGTCGTGATGGTTCTGCTCATGATCGGCTTAACGGCCGCTTCGGTCTTTGGTTGGCGCAAGTATCAAGAAGCCAAAATCGTCGCCGATGCGAAAGAGATGCAAGCCAAGCTGTTTGACGAAAAAACGTCGGCTGAAGAACGATCAAAAATCGTCGAAAAAATGCGGGGCAGTCGCGACACGATGTCGGATGCTCAGCGCCGCGCTTTTGGTGATCAGATGCGACAAGGGTTCCAACGGAAGATGGAAGAACGCATCAACGCTTTCTTTGCAATGTCGGACGACGAGAAAACAGCCCATCTCGACGAAGAGATTGACCGCATGGAAGAGCGGCGCAAAGAGTGGGAACAACGTCGCGCTGAACGGGAGAAAGAACGGGGCGAAGGCAACGAGGAACGCGCAGGTCGTGGCGGTGAGGGTGGCAAAGGTGGTCGTGAAGGACGCCGTGGAGGAACCGACGAAGATCGGTCAAAACGTCGTGACGAATTTCGTCGTAAAATCAGCGACAAGACGACGCCGGAACAACGGGCCAAGTTCCAAGCCTATCGGGAAGCAATGCAAGAACGGCGCGAAGAGCGAGGGCTACCGGCCGGCGGCGGTTGGGGTCGGCCGGGCGGTGGTCGACCGGGGGGCGGACGCCCTGGGAAGTAGTCGTGCGGCTGCAGCTTTTGGCGCGGCCGCATTTCCGAATCAGCGCTGGTGCTTTTTATTTTGCACCGGGTGACGGTAGCGTTTCCCGGCTGTGCATGGAATGGTCGGTATCGGACAAATCGGAACTCAATCCGGTGCGTCCTCGTTGTCCTCGCAGCATTTGCACGACGAACCACCACAAGACGCTGGTGACGGCAATGATGATCGCCAAAGCCGCCAGGCCCTCACGCAGCAACCGCCGTCCCAGGCTGGTGACCGGTTCGATCGCCGTGTTCAGACGTTGTTGAACGATGAGCATCAACCCGGTGTCTCGCTGATTGGATGTGACATCTTCGCCAACGGGGCCGGCACGGACGAGCCGCTCAATCTTGACGGGGACGGCGCTCGCCAACCACTTGCCGGCAAAGTCGGCGCCCAACGCGTCGGTCGCGAACGGATCGTCGTACTCGACCGATTCATTGCCCGTCAGCAGATCGACGTCGACCACTTGTTCGGCAAACCGCTGAGGAAGTTGGCGTTTTTCGGCCAGGACTTTGTCGAACAACGGATGCTGCAGGACGACACCCCGATGATCACCGTCGCGCGCGTCGATGAGTAGCGCACAGCGATCGGGCGACTTTCGAAAACGGACAAAATCGCCCAACTCAACCGTCATGGCAATCACGCCGATCGTTTCGTCGCCATCCCGGATCGGTTGCGATAAGGCGACTTTCCACGTCTTCGTCGCGGTGCTTTGGAAGAGAGCGGATAGGTTGGATTGGGTGAGTGGTTGGTCGGTGCGCTGGCTATGGTCAAAATCACGGGGCCCGCCGTGGAAATAGGTGCGATACGAGAAGTTTTGTCCGACCGGGTTGGATTCGACTTCAGGTTCGGCGTGAAACGCGGCCGCCAGCATCGTTCCTCGATCGGAGGTCACAAACCAGCTGGCGGCATACGGCAACTGCTCATCATCCAGTACACCAATCAAATGTGCCTGCAGTCCTTGGCGCGCTTTGCTCGTAAGGATCGATTCGCGCGTCGATGTCAGGTCACCCGCTTCGTGCGGAGGCAACGCCGATCGTACAAGCAGCGGCGATAACTGTTCGTTGTGGATTGCCCGTTTGACGTGATCGACCAGTGGCTTGTCACCGGCAACCGCTTGCAGTGCCGCGAACCGTTTGTCCAATTCGTTCGCGACCAGTTTGGCGGTGCTCTCGGCAGCCCAGATATTACTACCGGCGGTTCCCTGCTTCGCCAATTCGGTCGATTCGCTCATCGACCGCAAGTAGACGCGATAGCCGAAGATGCCCGTCGTCAACATCAGCAGCAAGGGGCCGACCAGACCGAGCAGCAATAATGGGCGGCGAGTCCTTGAGCGGTCCCGATCGTTGAGTGCCTGCAGGACGGCGTCGGCACTGTGGTAACGTTGGTTTGGGTTCGCTGCTAAGCAGCGATCGACGATTTCGGCAAGCGCCCGATCGACACCACGAACGTCGCGATGCGAATCCGGTTTGGGCAAATCGTTCAACTGATTGCGGTATCGTTCCAGTCGCTGTTCGATTTCTTGAGCGGAACGTAGCTTGTCGACTCGGTCTTCCGTCCGGTGCGGCGGGGCGCCGGTAAGCATGCAGTACAGCAGCGCGCCCAATCCGTAGATGTCCCAGCGCGCATCGGGCATGGCCGTCGTGTCGGCCTGTTCGGGCGCCATGTAATACAGCGTTCCCAGCGTCGGTGTCTGCTCACACATCAACCGAGCCTGCCCGAAATCGGCCAGTCGCGGCTTGTTGTCCTGGTCGAGCAGCACATTCGCCGGTTTGATGTCGCAGTGGATGATGCCTTTCGCGTGCGCGTGAGAGAGCCCGGCTGCGACGTCGCGAAAAATCTCGACCGCTTCGTCGATCGATAGTGCTCCCAGATCTCGCAACCGATCGTCGAGCGAGCCGTTGGGGATGTATTCCATGACGTAGTAAGGTGGGGCGGCGTCCCAACCGACGTCCAGCAATTGCACCACGTAGCGGTCGGCCGACAACGCCACCAATTTTTCTACTTCACTCGCCAGCGCCGATCCTTCCAGTCCGCCCGCCTGACCGAAGAATTTGATCGCCACATTGCGGCCAGTCGTCTCGTCAATTCCCACCCAGACTTCGCCGTAAGCGCCCGAACCGATGAAGCGATTGAGTTCATACCCGGGCACATCGGTTGGCGGAGCCTCTGGGATTGGCCCGGAGTCTCGACGTCGTCTTTCCGCGGAGTTCGTCTTGGGACGCATGGGCTCAGTTAGCGGGCTCGGGGGTGTCGACCGGATCGAGTTGTTCCAGGAACAATTTGAGCTCGCTCCAGAATAATTCGGGACAGGAATCGTTGTGGCCCCGACCTTCGAGGGTAACGAATCGCTTCTGTGGGGCGGGCGAAGATTCAAATAGTCTCTTCGCCGAGGTGATGGGGACGAACGAATCTTCATCGCCATGAAATTGTAGCAAGGGTTGCGTACATGTCTGCATGCGTTTTCGCGACGGAAACCGATTGCGCATCACCAAGCGGATCGGAAAGAGCGGATATTTTTCCGCCGCGACATCTGGCAGCGATGAGAATGTGCTCAAGAGGACAATCGCGCGACTGTTCGACGCTTGGGCCAACGACATGGCCACGCCACCGCCTAACGAACGACCCAACAATACGACATCGGTCGGTTCGATTTGTTGCTGTTCACACAGCCAATCCAGGCCTGCCTTGGCGTTCTGGTAAATGCCCGCTTCACTGACCTTCGTGCCGTGCTGATCGTAGCCCGGATACTCGACCGCCAGTACCGTCATCTGCATTTCGTCGGCCAATCTTCGCGCAAACGATGCTGTGTACGCCAGGTTTTCGCCGTTCCCATGAAAGTACATGCCAAATCGTCCTGTTGTTGTTTGTTCGGCCGGTGGGGCCGTTGGGGCCGGTGGGAATAGCCAGGCCGTCGCCGGTGCGCCACGTTCAGTGACGAGTTCAATTTCCTGAGCACCCGTCTGCTTTCTCGTACCGCTCCAGACCCCTTCATTGAAAGCTGGTGCGGGATAGATCAGCCGGTTCTCCAGCATCATCAGTACCCCCAGCGTTCCCAGGTAGACCAGCGCTAGGATTCGAGCTAGGCGTCGCAGCAGCGATTTAGCTCGTGGCCGTTTGGCAGGCGGGTCGCCGGGAGTTGTTGGATCGTTCATGGAATCCCAAACGGAAATGTAGGCTCGCCGCATCTCGATTGCCGTGCCGTCTACGATAAGCGGCCGCATCGACTATGTTAACCTATTCGAAGTGTGATGAAGTGTTGGTGGCTGAATCGGTCTTCCTCAGGCAAGCCCGCAATGACGGTAAGGAATTCGATGGGAACTCAAGTTGTGTCGGCGCGTCGGGCTGCAGGTGTTTGCCATTTGCTAGGGATCGTGAGCCTCCTTGGCGCGTCCGTGATGGCGCAAGACGCAGCCAAGCCTGCTGAGGGTGACCGTCTTTATTTGGACCAATTTCGGCCTCAACCGATGTTGCGTGTCGAATCCCACCATCGAGAACGAGCCAAATTCCCGGTCGTCGACGTGCACACCCATTTTCGATTCAAATTGCGAGGCGGTCAGTCTCAGTTTGAGGAATACCTCGCTGCGATGGATCGCAACAACGTCGCGATCAACATCAGCCTGGACGGAAAACTGGGTGACCAATGGGGGCAGCAAGCCGAGCTGCTTTGGAAAGAGCACAAACAGCGGTTTGTCATTTTCGTTCACATCGATTGGCAGGGCTCGGCTGCGAAAGACGATTTTGATCAATGGGACTGCCACCAGACCGACTTTGTCCATCGCACGGTGCGTGCCCTTGAGGGAGCGCATGCTCGCGGTGCGAGCGGGTTAAAGCTGTTCAAGAGTTTCGGGTTGGGGCTGCGGAATCCGGATGGCAGTGCGGTCTCGATCGACGATCCACGTTGGGATCCGATTTGGAAAAAATGTGGTGAGTTGGGATTGGTGGTGCTCCTGCATACGGCCGACCCGGCCGCCTTCTTTTTGCCAATCGATCGCAACAATGAACGATGGGAAGAATTGCACCGGCACCCCAATTGGAGTTTCGCCGGCGCTGAGTTTCCGGCTCGGAAGGAATTACTGGCTGCCCGGAATCGCGTGATCGCGCGCCATCCACAGACAAAATTCATCGGCGCTCACATGGCCAACAATCCGGAAGATTTGCGCGAAGTTGCCAGCTGGCTCGATAAGTACCCGAATCTCTATGTCGAGATCGCGTCGCGGATTGGCGAGCTTGGGCGTCAGCCGTATACGGCTCGTAAGTTCTTTTTGAAGTATGCCGACCGAATTCTGTTTGGGACGGATGGGCCTTGGCCCGAACCGCGGCTGCGACTGTATTGGCGTTTCTTGGAAACGTATGACGAGTACTTCCCCTATTCGGAAAAGGAATTTCCGCCGCAGGGATTCTGGAATATTTACGGGATCGGCTTGCCTGATCAGGTGCTGCGCAAAATCTATTATGCGAATGCGGCCAAGATTGTGCCCGGTGTCCGTGACCGACTGATAGCAACCCAGCCCGATCTGCAATTGCCGTAAACGAGTGATTCGGATGCCAGATCGCTTAGGTGTCGGCGATCTGCGCCCGAACCGGCGTTGCCAGCACGGTGACATTGAATTTAGGCCTAGTTTCACTAGAATACCGCGTCGCGTAGCGTGTGGCCCGACTCGCCCGCTCGCGTTCCATTCGACATTCCACAAGTGTTTGGCACGACCCCCCCAGCCGAGTTACCCATGGCGACCGAAGCGATGACTGCACCCACCGACGAAGATTGGTCTCCACTGGAACGAGCTCGCCGCGAAAAAATGGCGAAACTTGTCGAGATGGGCATCGATCCTTGGGGTGGCCGCTTCGATGATCGCACGATGATCGGTGCGATCCGTGACCAAGTGGGTGATGTCTACTTCCAAACAGAAGCTGGCGAACGGGTCGAGTTGCCGAGCGACATCACCGGACAAGCGTTTCGCGAGTGGCTGGCCGAACAGGGGGCGGGCGAAATCATCGGCCCCCAAGTAAGAGCCGCCGGTCGCATCGTCCTCAGCCGAGACAAGGGCAAGCTGAAGTTCATTGATATTCGCGATCAAACGGGCCAGATTCAGTTATTCGTTGGAAAGAACCAAGTCGGGGATGAGAACTGGGACGTCTCGGATTGCTTTGACCTGGGCGACCTCATCGGCGTGGATGGGTTCCTGCGTCGCACGAAGATGGGTGAGCTGACGATCTTTGCCGAGCAGTTGCACTTCCTCTGCAAATCGATCGAGCAACCACCAGAGAAACATCACGGTCTGACGGATCCCGAATTGCGTCAGCGGATGCGTTACTTGGATCTGACGTATGGCGATGGCGTGATGGAACGGTTCTTGGACCGCACAAAGATCGTCAAGTCGATTCGTAAAACGCTGGACGACAAGGGATTCTGGGATGTCGAAGGTCCGACCTTGCATTCGATTGCAGGTGGCGCGGCGGCCAGGCCGTTCACCACGCACCACAATGCGCTCGACATGGAATTGTTCATGCGGATTGCGCTCGAATTGCATCTCAAACGCTTGCTCGTTGGTGGCATCGATAAAGTCTATGAGCTAGGGCGTGTGTACCGAAACGAAGGGATTAGCCCGAAGCATAATCCTGAGTTCACGATGCTTGAGGTTTACGAAGCTTACGGCAACTACGAAACGATGATGGATTTGACCGAGTCGATCATTGTGAATGCGATCGACGGCCTGGGCCGCGGCCGCACGTTGCCCTGGGGTGAGGATGAGATCTGTTTCGAGCCACCATTTGCTCGCAAAACGTACAACGAGTTGTTTGCCGAACATGCGGAAGTCGCCGCAGACGACACGGCCGGCATTCTGGCTTTGGCGAAGAAGTTGGGCCTTGAAACCGAAGGTCGTCACCCGGACGTGATCAAAAACGAGGTCTTCGAAGAAAAAGTCGAAGATGCGTTGGTCGGGCCCGTGTTCGTGATCGACTACCCAGCCAGCATTTGTCCGCTCACGAAACGAAAGCGAGACAATCCAGAGATTGCCGAGCGTTTCGAGCTGTTCGTACATGGCATGGAACTGGCGAATGCTTATACCGAGCTCAACGATCCTGATCTGCAAGAACAACTATTCAAAACGCAGCTCGCTGGTCAGTCGGACGAAGATTCGATGGCCAAGATGGACAACGACTTTATTAAAGCGTTACGCCATGGGATGCCGCCCGCGGGCGGCTTGGGAATTGGCATCGACCGTTTGGTGATGCTGCTGACGAATACACAAACCATTCGAGACATTATTCTTTTCCCTCTGCTTCGCGAGCAATAGCGAAGTAGCGAGGATTAACGACAGGTACATGCCAAGCCAAGGATCGGTGCGGCACGGAAACGATAGCCAAAGGACGGCAGATGTACGTTTTCCTTCTTAGTTTACGATACCTCCGCACGCGCTATATCGCGCTGGCATCGGTGATCAGCGTTATGTTGGGCGTGGCCACAATGATTGTGGTTAACAGTGTCATGTCCGGTTTTCAAAACGAAATGTTTGTCCGTCTCCACGGAATCTTATCGGACGTCGTGGTCGAAGCGCACAGCCTCGACGGCATTCCCGATCCAGACGACATGATGATGGCGATTCGCGATACCTTGGGCTCCGACGTCGTCGCGATGACACCGAGCGTACAGATTCCCGCCATGCTCGAGTTCAAGTTTCGCAATCAAAACATGGTGAAGCAGATCATGCTGATTGGCATCGATCCGGAAACGTATGCGGGTGTCAGCAGTTTCGGCCAATATGTACTGCACCCGGAAAACAAAACGCAACTTGATTTTTCCCTCCGAGAAGGAGGGTTCGATGAACGGCTGGGGCTGGCCGGATGGGAGCATCGCAAACAGCAAGCGGCGGTCCAGTCGGCTTATCGTCAGCAGCTAGACCGACTGCGACCTGCTGGAGAAAAACCAGAATCGTCGGAAGCGATCGACGACATCGCGATGAACAATCCGTTTGATGCATTGGAGTCGTCTGAACCGCAAGGTGCTTTGTTCGATCCGAGCAACGAACAGCATGCTGGGATTGTGGTCGGTATTGGACTGTGCAGTGTCCGTCAGCGAGACAAAGAAGGTGACGTTCGAGACTATTTCCTGCTCCGCCCCGGTGACGATGTCAAAGTGACGTTTCCCTCAGCGGGAACTCAACCGAAACCGATCTACGATCAGTTTACCGTCGTCGATCTCTATGAAAGCAAGATGAGCGAGTATGACGGCACGTTTGCCTTTGTGCCGTTGAGCAAATTGCAACAGTTGCGAGGCATGGTGGACCCGGTGAGCGGGAAAGGCGCGGCAACCTCGGTACAGATCAAATTGGCCGAAGGGGCCGATCTCAACTTGGCTTGCGAGCAGCTGCGAGAGCGTTTTCCTGCCTACATGTTTCCCTATCAGGTGCAGACGTGGAAGCAGCGCCAAGGGCCATTGATGGCAGCGGTCAGTATGGAAACGACATTGCTTAATATCTTGTTGTTTTTCATTATCGCCGTCGCCGGTTTTGGCATCTTAGCAACGTTCTACATGACCGTCATCGAGAAGACACGGGATATTGGCATCCTCAAATCGCTGGGCGCTTCGAGTCGAGGTGTGATGGCAATATTTTTGCACTATGGCGTCTCGCTTGGCTGCGTTGGTGCCGGGATTGGGATGCTGCTGGGGCTGTTCTTCGTTTGGAACATCAACCGGATTGCGGCGCTGATTCAGTTCGTCACGGGTCGTGAGGTATTCGATCCGACGGTCTACTACTTTTCCAAAATTCCGACCATCGTGAACCCGTTCACCGTTGCCTGGATTGTGGCGGGCGCTTTGAGTATTGCCATGATCGCCAGTGTGTTACCGGCGATGCGTGCGGCACGACTTCATCCGGTAGAGGCACTCCGCTATGAGTAATTCTGGACCTCACATTTCGGATCCATCGACCAAGGGGCGTCGCCGATTAGGTCGGCCTTTGGCTTCGCGGACATTGGAGATCGCGCCCGCCAAGCCGGCTGCCATTTCGGATGCGATGCTGCCCTTGATACGCACGGAAGGGCTTACCAAGAGCTACTTCAAATCCGACTTAGAGATACCGGTCTTGCGTGGCGTCGATGTTGAAATTGCGGCGCAACAATTCACAGCGATCGTTGGTCAAAGTGGGTCGGGCAAGAGTACCTTGTTGCATCTACTGGCGGCGCTTGATGCGCCAGACAAGGGAAAGATCTTCTACGAAGGGAATCGCATCGATGATCTGCCCGCCAAGGGGCGAGACGTGCTGCGGAATCAACATTTTGGCATGATCTTTCAGTCGTACCATCTGTTGCCAGAGCTGAGCACTTTAGAAAATGTCATGTTGCCGCAGATGATCTCGAGCAGCATCTGGTCTTACTTTGGTTCTCGAGCCAAATTGGCGAAAAAGGCTGCCGAGGTGCTGGAAACGGTCGGGCTATCGCATCGACTCAAGCACTTACCACGCGAATTGTCGGGCGGTGAAATGCAACGCGTGGCGATTGCACGAGCACTCGTATCCGAACCTCAAATCTTGTTTGCCGACGAGCCGACAGGCAACTTGGATAGTGCGACCGGTAGCTCGATCATGGAGTTGCTCCGTAAACTCAACCGCGACCGCGGCCTAACCATCGCGTTGGTCACTCATGACGAATCGGTGGCAAGACAGGCGCATCGAACCGTACGGATCACCGACGGTCGGGCGGAGCCAACCGTCTGCTAACGACTTTGTTGCTCCGAGATTCAGATTACTAGACGCGGCTCCGGTCGGTCCGGGCGAATCGATCGACAACAAGGACGATCGCAAATGCCCCGGCTGCTGCCAAAATGCAGAGCCAAAATCGGCCATCGAATTCTGGCATGAAGGGCTCAAAGACCTTGTGTTTGAGTTTGAGCTCCCCCGGCGTCGTATCTAATTGGAACGGCCAAATCTTGCGGGTGGCACCCAGCATGAACCCGGCAAGAACCGCCATGGTGCGGCTCATATGATGAGCCAGTAACCATTGGAGGAACTTGCTGAAGGCGATGATGCCGACCAAGCAGCCAGCACCAAAAGCACCGATGGTGATGAGATCGGCCAGATGGATATCGCCGTCTTTCAAACGATGCAAAATATCTGTCAGCTGCGGATAGAAGCCAAGCACGATCAACAGGTAGGCTCCGCTAATACCTGGCAATATCATGGCACAAATTCCAATCATGCCGCATAAAAAGATGTAGGGCATGCTGGTTGCTGGTCCGTACGCCGTCATGCCGGTCAGGTTGTAAGCAAAAAGGGCCGCTCCCAATCCCAATACGAGGCAGACAATTCTCGATTGACTCGATTTCACAGAGATTAATTGCACGACGATGAGGGTCGAAGCCAAAATCATTCCAAGGAAAATTGAGAGGGTAATTTCCCGACTTTGTTCACCGGTCAGCAATCGTTCGATAAACGAACCAAGAGTAATCGCCCCCAATCCAATTCCGACGCCCAATCCGAGCAAAAATCTCAGATCGACGTGTCGAGCCGCTTCGCCCCACTTACGTGACTTAACAAGTGAAACGAACTGACCGTCAACATGACTGATTGCTGTCACTAGGCGGCTATAGATACCGACAACAAGCGCAACGGTGCCTCCGGAGACACCAGGCACTATATCGGCGGCTCCCATCAATCCCCCTCGACAAATGGTCACCAAATCAGTGACAATTCCTTGTCGGTCGGGCGTCTGGTTATTACTGTCCAATGTTCGACTCATTCGTGTTGCGTTCCAATTGACCCTTCCCAGTGCATTAGTAGAATCATCTATTCGAGGCGGGAAAGCCTGCCCTTGTCGATTCGTACGTCTGCTGGTTATCACCGCTTGGGGGGGAGGCTGTAACTTAGGATTTTGTCATGCAATTGAAGAAGGTTGGCGAATCAGCGATTGCTCACGCGCCAGCCAAGCTCAACCTGTTTCTCGAAATATCGGGAAAACGAGATGACGGCTTTCATGAGATTGAGACGCTCATGACGTCGGTCAATTTATACGACACACTCCGGTTTACTTCTACATCCTCGGAAAAGATCGATTTCACGTGTGTTTGGGACCATGGAGTTCCGCTGCGACAACGCACGCCTCTGCCTCAAGACCGCTCCAATCTTGTCGTCCGCGCTTTGGAGGATCTGCAGCAGTACGTGGGGAAGCGGCGGGGCGCTGAGGTTCATTTGGTGAAGCGGATTCCAGCCGAAGCCGGCATGGGGGGCGCTTCCTCCGATGCGGCGGCCGTTCTCACCGTTGCCAATGAAGTTTGGGAGTTCAATGTTTCGTTGCCAGAGTTGCGACGAATTGGTGCGAATATCGGCAGCGATGTGCCTTTCTTTTTGAATCGTTCACCGGCGTTTTGTCGCGGCCGAGGAGAACAAGCGGAACCTTGTTCGAATACTCTTCGCCAGCACTTCGTTATTGTGAAACCGCCCGGTGGGCTGAGCACTGCTCGCGTTTACGAGCGATGCAGTATTCCGAATGTTCCCCGTTCGTTTGAGGACGGCATACTTTTTAATCGACTTGAGCAAGCGGCCCGCGAGTTGTCACCCGAGTTGGCTCGACTGCGGGGCGACTTTGATCGCATTGGGTTGGTAGATCACCAGATGACAGGTAGTGGAACGGCCTATTTCGCCGTCCTGACAAATAAGGTTGCGGCTGCTCGGGCAGCGCGACGACTAAAGCAACTGGGATGGAGTCGAGTGTTTGTAGCTCAAACGACGCCTGGTTACGTTGCTAGTACAAGAAAGTAGCGTAGTGGAAATAACTGAAGTTCGAATCAAGCTAACCGAAAGTCAAACCGATCGATTGCTCGCGTTTTGTTCGATTACGTTCGATGATTGCTTTGTAATACGCGACTTGAAAGTGATCGAAGGTACGAACGGTGCTTTCGTGGCGATGCCTAGTCGGAAGCTGTCGGCGCACTGCCCCAAATGTCGTTCGAAAAATCACTTGAAGGCGGTCCACTGCAATCAGTGCGGAACGCGACTTGCCGATCGATCGACAGACGGGAAGCAAAAGCTCTATGCGGACATTGCCCACCCCATCAACGCCGCATGTCGCGAGATGATTCAAGAGCGTGTTCTCGCCGCGTTTGCTGCGGAGTCTGAATTGGCCAAGCAACCAGGTTATGAATCGAAGTACGACGATTTCGATATGTACGACGAGTTTGGCGCCGGTATCTTTTAGCGCAAAAAAAAGCGGCTACCAAAGGTAGCCGCCCTGTTTGCTGGCTCCAAGATTACCTGCAAACAAACTTGTTAGCTCCGCGAGCCTGGTATCGGAATATCAAACTTCTTGATCTTCCTCGCCAGCATCTTCCGATCAATTTGAAGCAGACGAGCTGCTGCGCTCTGATTGAAAAATGTCTCGTGAAGCGTTCGGCTGATGTGTTGCTTCTCGACTTCCGCCAAGCTTAACCACCCCCCAGCCGCAATTGTTGACTCGGGGCTTCCCGCCTCATGCGTTGGAAACCTCCTCGCTTCCGGTATTGGAGGTGGGCTTGGGACGGGTATCGATGATGATAACCCCTCTTCCGCCCACGCTACATTTGTGGAACGAGTCGTGCGAGCATCCAAAATATCCGGAAAAGCTTCCGGTCCAATCTCATTCCCCTCGGTCATCACGACGGCTCGATCAATGAAGTTTTCGAGCTCTCGAACATTGCCTGGCCAGGCGTAGCTGGCGAGCAGTTCGAGTGCCGTTGCCGAGATACTTTTGAGTTCCATGCCGCATTCGACTGCGGTCTTTGCCAAGAAGTGTGCCGCGAGTGGCTCGATGTCGTCGGGGCGGTCGACGAGCCCCTTCGTTTCGATCGCTAACACGTTAAGTCGGTAATAGAGGTCGAGCCGGAAGCGGCCTTCGCGTACTTCTTCCATGAGGTCGCGGTTCGTTGCCGCGACGGTTCGGACATCGACTTTTTCGCCTTGCGTGCTGCCGACGGGCGTGACGACCCGTTCCTGCAAGACACGTAACAGCTTTGCTTGGCTATCAAGATCGAGTTCCCCGATCTCATCCAAGAAAATCGTTCCCCCATTGGCTGCGCGGAAACAGCCCATGGACGCAAAATGTGCGCCGGTGAATGCGCCCTTGGTATGTCCGAAGAGCTGACTGCTGAATAGGCCGCTAGGGATCGCTGCGCAGTTCACCGGAACAAAGGGCTTGTCCCGCCGCTCTCCGTGGGAATGGACAGCGCGTGCTACCAGCTCTTTTCCCGTTCCACTCGGACCAGAAATCAGAACGCTGTAGCGGTAATTCGCTACCTGGGCGACGCGTTTTCGCGTACCCACAGTCCAGTCAGAACGACCAATGAGATGGTCTATCGCGAACTGGGAATCCTGTAGCTTCGGCGATTGCGCATCGTTCGGCGCATCGTT
>CAYZRS010000016.1:34743-96867 GCA_964480915.1 uncultured Pirellulaceae bacterium
GCGCATCGTTCGGCGCATCGTTGGAATGCTTCACGGCTTACTCTTTCTCGGGCCGCAGATTCGCCTTGCCGCAGATCTGCAGATAGTCTTTGCTTTGCCATAGCATCCTTGCCTTCCTGGAGCAGTCGATCCTTCGACCGCTTTGACGACGTACCCGCCCCGCCTACATCCAGCTGTTCCGACGCATTGAGCATCGGGTCCGGTGCCGAGATGAGAATCGAGCGCGAGTGTTGGTTAGTGTGGCTCGTCTTGACCGAATACGTCCGAATTGCGGGCGGTTGCTACCGACCCGTTCCGGCGATCGCTCACGACGCTGGCCACATCGTCGTAACCGCAGGCGGTTGCGACCGATTGGTCCTTGCGAAAACATAATTTCCTTTCCTCAAATATCCTGACTGTGCAGGTGCAAGTGGTATCCACCGTTCGCACACGTTTTGCGCAGTCAGCTAATCGACAAACGAGACGCCTGACTGCTTAGAGCCGGATCTTCTTTCGTCGACGACGGTGTATCCCGTTATGTTGCTTCGGGCGGTTGCGTTTCTCGACCGCGGAATGCTTCCGAGCCATACGAAACTTCTCACCTGGTCCAGCTTGTTCCTTGGTGTCCAACTCGGTCTCAAAGTCGCGCTCGGCTAGGAGCGCAGCGAATGCAGCGTTCATGGTATTTCCTCCCCAAAAAATATATATTCATGCGTTCCAGTCACGTCCGATGACTACCAACGCACTTTCTTCTTACGGCGTCGGTGCATTCCGTTGTGCTGACGCGGTCCCTTCCCATACGACCTTCCAAATTTGGTTGGCCGTGGTCCAAACGAGTTTCGTCTTGGCGCTTCGCGGTCTTGTTCCGCTTCATCGCCGTTATCGGTGATGAGATCTCGTGCCGATGAATTCATAGATATTCCCCCCTTTAGGAATGACCTAGTGATGTAAGGTGCAACCGTCGCAGGACCGGCTCCCAGCCAGACCCACTCACAACGGCGCGCTAAGCGCGTTGTCGTGGCAACGATGGCGGTGATTTGTCTAACGCACTACCAGCGGATCTTCTTCTTGCGACGGCGGTGCATGCCGTTGAACTGTTGCGGACCCTTCTTGCGACGTCCGAATGTTCGGTTCGAGCTTGAACTCGATGACGAAGCGCTCTTCGAGCCACCAGCGCGGTGACGGAAGCTGACGGAAAGATCGGTGGATTCAAGTTCTCGTGCAGAAATATTCATATTCATTTCTCCTGTAATGAGCGCCTGCCGGTGCAGTACGCGATGTATTCAGTGGGACAGTTAACAGTCGTTACCAAGAGATCTTCTTCTTGCGTCGCCGATGCATTCCGTTGAACTGTTGCGGGTGCTTGCCACGCTTACGTCCGAACGAAGGGCGATTGTTGGATGATCTTGAAGGCGCTTTGCGACGGCCCGTGTTCGAGGTACCTGCCTCGGATCGGAATTCAAAATCAATCGTGTCGTAGTTGGTAACTGCTGCATTCATTGTTCTGTCCTCTTGGATTTGTTGAATCAAAGTTCTTCTGGCCAACAGTTGGCCGTGGCTTGGTGGTTACGCCGAGCGAAGAAGTCTTTCCGCAATTGAGCGGCCTTCTGTGCAAAGCGTGACGAGGTCGGAATCGACAGAGACGCCGGGCAGGTACAACCAAGCACCCAGCTGGCGAGCCCATATCTCTTCCGTGGCGGCGGCCTCATTGCCGCAAATCACCAACAGCATGTTGCGTTGGGTTGCGAGGTGTTCGCACAACTCGCGGAAGTCATCGGACACTTGTCCCTGAATATCAACGACTGACATCTGGAACGACTCGCGATGAAGTGCGGACCACGCCTGCATGGGTTCGCTACATACGAACGAATCCCAGCCGGCATCGTTGACCGACTTCAGTAGTAACTCGCGACGAGATTCGCTCGGCGCGGCTACGAGGCATTGAAACGTCCGTGTCGCCTTCTTTGTTCCGTCTTTGCGTGCGGTAACTGCGCTCGTGGCAACTACCGGCTCATAAGTTGTCAGGACACCCATGGCACCGATCTCTCAAGTGTTGTCAGGATCAAATCGGATTCGTCGAAGTGACGAAACAAAACGTGATCGCATCGTGAATTCCGAGCGAACGAATTCGCTCATGTCTCGTCCGCTGTTAGCTCTTTGCCGCTTGCGAACGTAAGGACTAAAAGCAACGGTTGTGCCAATCGTTCTCTTTGCCGAAACGAATTGCTTCAAACGCCATGTAGAAAGAGGTTTGCTGAGCGCAGAATTTTTTGAGGGCCTCCTGTGACGCTTGCAGACGATTTCACTCAAGTGAGGAATGCGATCGGGCGTCTCGAAGCCAACTACATTTGCTAGAACAACTTAGGTGCTGTCTCCCCGAGTTGGTGAAGACCTCACAGAATTGTGATGCCCTGAGGTCCGTAATCTTCGTTACCATCGTGTTGCAAAAAGAGATGCTGTTGCGACGCGCGGTGGTCGGGATCCTTGCGTGCCAGCAAGCGGAAACAGAAGCGTGACCGCGGCGCTCCACCGGCTCATCAGCGGAGTGCGATATTTGTTTCCCAAGAATGGTGCATCGCCTCACCTCGTCGCAGGGAGGGCCTGGTGAGCGAGGAGGGGCGACTGCGAGCGGGACTCGTCTCCCAGCCGGGCTGCTTCACCACTGTGGGGAAATCGTCCGCGCATGGTGAAAGTGGGCTCAGAAGGGCTCGGGGAAGACCAGAGCGAAGACCAGTGCGACCAAAGCAAAGACAAAGCAAAGGCCAACCGAGGGGGTGGCCGAACGTGACGGAGGCCATTTTCTCTGGGAAAACAGGCGATTTGGCTGCTTTGAGTCGAAATAGAGGGCTGGCCGGCGCAAAGAAAAAGGCAGCTCAAAAATGAGCTGCCTTGATGGTGTGTGTTTCGTAAAGTGTTTTTTCTAGTTTTCCAGTGTTTCTTCTTCGAGCTGTGCCAGCATGCGGGTCAGCGTATTCGCGTGAACGCCCAGCAATTTGGCCGCTTTGCCTTTGTGTCCTTGGGTCGCTTGGAGTGCCTGTCGCACTGCGGCACCCCTCAACTGGTCAAGATTGAAGTACGGCAGGCTGTTGTTGATGGACTTGCTGTTGGACGTCTTGGGCAGTTCCGGTTCGCAGTCGAGCACATAACCTTGTTCGATCACGTGCGACAGTTGACGAATATTGCCTGGCCAGCGGAATTCACAAAAACGGGCCAGCGCTTCAGGGCCTGGCTGCCATTTCGTTTGCTGATAACGCTGGGCAAACTTCGTGGAAAAGTAGTCGATGAATTCTGGGATGTCTTGTGGACGTTCGCGCAGGGACGGGACAGTCAACTGCACCATATTCAGTCGGAAGAACAGGTCTTCGCGGAATCGACCTTCGGCAACTTCTGTTTCAAGATCACGATTTGTGGCCGCGACGACTTGCACATTGATCGGTACCGGCGACGAAGCACCCACCGGCGTGACTTCGCCTTCCTGCAGTACACGAAGCAGTTTTGGCTGCAGTTCTAGTGGCATTTCGCCCACTTCGTCGAGAAAGACGACACCACCTTCTGCGGCTCGGAACACACCGAGCGACGCGCCTGCCGCACCTGTGAAGGCGCCTTTTTCGTGGCCAAACAATTGGCTCTCAGCCAACGTCGGAGTCAGTGCGGCGCAGTTCACCGGAACAAATGCTCGTTCGGCTCGTGGACCCATCTGATGGACAAGCGATGCCCAGACTTCTTTTCCTGTTCCAGTTTCTCCGCAGACGAGAACTGTGCATTCGACTTCGGAAGCGCGCTCGACATGTCGAGCGATGCGTCGAATGGAGGGGTGATTGCCAAGTACCCATTTGCTGCTAGGAAATGCCGAGGGCATTTCTTGCGCATCATCATTCATGCTGTTAGTTTGATTCAACATAAACTCAACCAGCGTTATTCACTTCTCGCAACATCGGAAGCTTTTCGCTGACTCTAAATCACTAGTTCTTGCCTCAGGTACTTAAACAAAACAATGGCCACGAGCACTCAGTCTAATTTCGACACGAAATCAACGCAAGGAAAACTTTTAGAATTCCTAATCCAGGCACAAAGCCCGTGAATTAGCGCTATGGGACCCCCTAATTGGGGTCCTGTTGGCTGGGACACATTCCTGGTCATCAAAAGCGATAAACCCTTTGGTAGTAAGGGCTAAGCGTCTTCAGTGGCTATTCCTCGGAATGTGTTGATTCAAGTAGAATATTTGAGAAAATGATTGAGCAGCCGTAATGATGAGAACTCCACGGCGGCACCTGATATATATCCGAGCAAGTCCCGTTTCGCAACCCGATTTCAGCAGTGATGATGAAACCACCGGGACCTATGATTGAAGTTGCCGCGTGGCTGCAGGCTGGGGGCTCGAATACGGTCTTCACTGGCGCCGGGATTAGCACGGAGAGTGGCATCCCCGATTTTCGATCGCCAAATGTAGGTCGTTGGTCGGCAGCCAGTCCGGTCCTCTTTCAGGACTTTCTCACCCGCCGTGATTCTCGAGAAGAATATTGGCGACAGAAAAGCGAGTCGCATGACCAGATGCTGCAGGCGTCGCCAAATGTGGCTCATCAAATCCTGGTCGATTGGGAGCAGCGGGGATTGCTCAGCCGACTTGTGACGCAAAATATCGATGGTCTGCACAAGCAAGCAGGAAGTCGGCGTCTGCTCGAGATCCATGGCAACGCGATGGAGGTGGCCTGCACCTCCGGTTGCGGATTTCGGGCCGAAAGTGAGCCCTACGTAAGATCGTTTCTCCATGATCAGACGGTGCCGCTCTGTCCTGGTTGTGAGGGTTTTCTCAAGCACGCGACCATCTCGTTCGGTCAGTCTCTGTTGGCTACTGATATTGAAACGGCAGTTCGCTGGGCAGAAACATCAAACGTATTTCTCGCACTTGGTTCGTCGCTGTTGGTCACCCCAGCGGCCGATCTGCCGCGCTTGGCGAAGGCGAATGGAGCCCAATTGGTCATCATCAATCGCGAGCCAACCCCTTTGGATGACTTGGCCGATCTTGTCATTCACGCAGAACTGGGCTTCGCGTTGAGCTCGATCGACGATGTGCTGGCCGCGTCATAGGAATCAGGAATCGCGGCCGGTTCGTTGAGTTGTGCCTGGCATGATTGGCAGTCGTCAGCTGATTTCGTCGCTTAGGGAATAGCGTGTCGCATTTCTGTTGCGGGTTACAGTTCCCCTGGCTGAGCCTGCGATTTGGGCCGGCAATTGTGAGTCCCTGTCAGATTGCTTAGGATGATCTTTGCCGACCGCTCGACAGGAGCGATTTATTGACCATGTTTGACCCCGGATTGGAGGAAGTATGTTTCGATCCATTGGCCGTTATTTCCGAGCCCTCGGTTACTTGCTTACGGGCCGTGTTGATCGAGCACGTCAAGCGCTCAATATGAATCCCGACGTCGTTCGTGCGACTTATGATCGGGTGATCCAAGAAAAGAAGTCCCGCATTCATCAATATCGTGATGCTGTGGGCGCGATGATTGCGCAAGAAGAAAAAAAGAAGAGCGCTCTCAAACGCATCACGGAAGAGGTCACGAAGATCCGCAAACTACGCGAGGGAGCGGCGGCGATGGCTCGCAAAGTTGTCGAGCGACACAACGGTGATACTGAAGCGGTGAAGTCGGATCCAGACTACGTCAAATGTCAGGCTGCCTTTCAGGATTTCTCATCGACGCTGGAAGAGAAAGAAGAACGTTGCAAAGAGCTTGAGGTTGAGATCAATGAGCTCGATAGCAACGTGAAGGGACATAAGACTCAACTGGAATCGTTGCTACGCGAGATCGAAAAGGTCAAGCAAGAGAAGCACGCCACGGTCGCCGAACTGATCACGGCCAAAGAAGAAAAAGAGATTGCCGATATGATTTCGGGGATCAGCAAGGATCGTACGGCCGAAGAGTTGCAAGAGCTTCGTGACATTCGCGATCAAGCCAAAGCGACCGCACGCGTTTCCCGCGAAATGGCCGATACCGATGTGCAACGATCCGAGGCCGAGTTCCTCGAATATGCTTCGAAGAATTCATCGGATGATGAGTTCGACAAGCTGATCGGTCTGGCCAAGGAAGCTGCCGATTCGAGTGGCGGCGAGCAGGCCGACAAGACTCGCATTCCTGAGTCATAGTGTCAGCTTGCGTTGGATGCGATAAGTTATTTGTGCCGTCGGCGTTTTCGCCGGCGGCACAATTTTTGTTTGCAACAAGGATGAATTCATGGGTAGCGAAGCGAAAGCGACCGGGCAGGAATTTTTTTCGCAGCTGGCGGCAATCTTTAACTCAGAGCAATCCCGCAGCGTCGTGCTGAGTGGAAATGTCTATGACATGTTTCCGACTCCAGAAGGGTACGAGCCACTCATTCCCTTCTTGGCTTCCAAACTCAAAACCAAGGGTCTCATTCGGATCGTCTATGAACTGAATGGTCCCATCCGAATTCTTGAAGACAAAGACAAACTGAAGAACGCTTGGATTTCTTGGAAGGCAGGGATCGATGTCGATACGCTGCTGGTACGAGGGCTGAAATCGAAAGGGCCCTCCGATTTCGATCGATTGAATCAAGAGTTTGACAAGCACTTGCTCGATGCGATCGGGAATCCGACGTTGGCGCTCGAGCTGCTACGACAATTGACGATCTGTTCTCGGGACGCGCTCACTGGTGCCAACTTGATGATTCTGATCGAGGCGGCCGACATGCTGCTGCCGGCAGGAAGCGGCGATGTGAGTTCGCTCGATGACAAAAAGCTGCGCCGTATCAGTATTTGCCAAGACTGGTTTAGCGATCCGGCTTTCATGGACGGTGGCGATTCGGTCGCTCTGATTGCCGAGTCTCGCAGCTTGATCCACCCCCGCGTTTCTCGTCTGCCCCAGGTGCTGACCGTAGACATCCCGTCACCCACCGTGACCGATCGCCTGGCGTTCATTGACCATTTCGTAGAAAAAGCCGATCGCAAACCGAAGTTTTGGAGTACCTCGAAAGATCTGGCTGCCTTTACAGCCGGTCTCTCACTGCACGCCGTCCGCCAGCTGCTGGCCGGCGCGGCTCATTCCGACCAAGAACTACAGCCGAATGACTTGATCGACAAGGTCGAAGAATTCATTCAGGCCCAGGTCGGCGAAGATGTTGTCGAATTCAAAAAGCCGTCACATACGCTCGAGCACGTTGTCGGAAACGAGCAGTTGAAGACGTTCCTGAAGAAGGAACTCATTCCTCGTTTTAAAGCCGACCGGGATAAAGCGCTGCCCGGTGCGGCGGTGGCTGGGCCGATCGGTGGCGGTAAGACGTTTATTTTTGAAGCGGTGGCCGGCGAACTGGGGGTGCCAGTGTTGGTCCTGAAAAGTATCCGCAGTCAATGGTACGGCCAGACCGACGTGATCTTCGAACGATTGCGGCGCGTGTTGGAGGCGTTGGAAAAAGTCGTGATCTTTGTCGACGAAGCCGACACACAGTTTGGTGGCGTCGGGGCGGAAACGCATTCGACCGAGCGCCGCTTAACGGGGAAGATTCAGGCCATGATGTCCGACCCGCAATTGCGTGGCAAAGTCATGTGGTTGCTCATGACGGCCCGCATTCATCTTCTCTCTCCCGACATCCGTCGTCCAGGCCGTGTCGGTGACCTGATCATTCCGGTACTCGATCCGCGCGGTGAAGATCGATCGGCGTTTATCGAGTGGGTGATCGGTGCGGTAGTGAAAGAGCCGACCGACAGTGACTTGGAAAAAATGGGCGAGCTGACCCAAGGGTATTCGGCGGCCGCTTTCGCCTCCTTGCGCTCGCAGCTAAAAGCCTCCGATGTCCAATCGATCGATCAAGTCGTCGAGATCGTCAGCGATCACATTCCGCCTGCGATCGGTCAGACTCGACGTTATCAAACGTTGCAAGCGATGATCAATTGCACGCGCCGTTCGCTGATGCCGGATCCCAATTTTACCGAGCGTGATCGGGAAGCTTGGCAGGAAGAGATTCGCTCACTCGAGCGGCTGGGCATCCGCTGACGCATCTGGATTCGTCGAGGCCGTCCACGATTCGTCACGCCCAAAGAACATCAAGTGTTGCCAAGGCAATTCGTCGAATTCGCGTTTCAGCTGAAATCCGTTGGGAATGAGCTCCTTCAGCACTTGGGCCTTGCTCATCTTGTGAAGTGGTTTGATGGGGACCGCAGGGTCCTCTTCGCGAAACTCGGCCAATACCAGTAGGCCATCCGGTTTCAATGACGTGCGCATGGCAGCCAGCATTCGTTCCGGATGGGAGAACTCGTGGTAGACGTCAACGCAAAGGATGAGATCGACGGCCTGCCGAGGTAACCGGGGATCGACGACGGTGCCAAGGATCGTCTTGATCGTCGTGATCTTTTCATCGGCGGCGCGGGCTTCCAACAGACGCAGCATTTCTTGTTGAATGTCGACGGCCAAGACTTGGCCTTTCTCGCCCGTCAATTTGGCGATCGGCAACGAATAGAACCCGTTCCCGCAACCCATATCGACCACGGTCATCCCCGGTTTGATCCGCAGTTCACGCAGCATCGCTTCGCAGTCTTCCTCACGCTGCCGCGATTCGCGGGTGAGCCAGGGCGCCCCGTTGAAATGCATGGTCGCAGCGATCTTGCGCCCTTTGTATTCTGATAACGCGGGCGGTAGTTTTTCCTGCGCGGCGGTGTGATGTGCTAGGCTCGGCATCGTGACAAACGCCAGGCCGGTGAGCATGACGGACAAGACGGCGCGTCGAAGCGTAGCGTCCTCTTGCCCACGAAGTCTGAAAATTTGCAGTTCCGCTTGGGGGCCGAAGGTCGCGGTTTTCCGGCTGACATCGATACGACAAACACCCATTCTGAATTGGGCTCTAGGCACTACAGGGCTCCTAACAGCATGATTGTGGCCATGGTCGCCATCATCAGATTTTCTGTTAACGCAACACGGCTTAGTGGCAGCTTCACACCGGTTCCCATGCAGGCACAATCGAGGTGTCGCCCTTGCAAAATGGCTTGACCAATTCCTATCGCACCGGCAATCGTGACCATGACGATCGCGATGAGCGTCGGCTGCAGCCAGCGATTCCCGAGTAGCAGCAGACCAAACGCCAACTCAATGAATGGATAGAGCGCTCCATACGGCGGCCAGCGAGCGGCGATCAGATCGTATTCGCGAAACGTTTTTGAAAATCCGGGCAGGTCGATCAGCTTGAGCGCAGCGAACAGAACAAAAAACATCCCCATGAATTCCCGCATGACGGTGGCAAGTGTCAAGTTGTTGCCTCCGCCGAGAAGACCATTGCCCAGTGAGATGCCGATCAGGACAAACAAAGGTCCATAAGCCGACCAGCGAACCGGCGGCTCGGTCGGAATCGTTGGCGGTTGATCGCTGCAGCATTCGGACATCGGTTGGTTCTCGCGTCTGTTCTCTCCGCATCATCTTAACGCGCATCGGCTGCGAGCGCTGCGATGGGGGCCGAGTTTGGTGAGCGCTCGAGCCTAGGGGCGAGGAGCGTTGGCCGACAAGGAGTTTGCCGGAGAGGCCGCTCGTGCTCCTTCGTCGTTCATCGCGTTGGGCGATGGACTGTTGGGGTATTCGTAGGGGCCCGGCAGCAGCCGAATCAAAGGAGAAAACGCCCAGACGGCCAAGCGTTGTCCTTGAGGGTGCGAGCTAAACACAACGGTCCGCTTGGCGTCTGGCGACGCGACCGATGGAATCGTCTGGGTCCCCACATGACGCAAGGCTAGGAAAGCGGCCAAGTAAAGGATGGCGGATGCGAACGCCGCGTCGGCCAGCCAGCCAAACCGCATGGAGGGCGCTCGCTGGGGTGTAGGTTGACGATCTTGAGGGTGTCGACCGCCATTCGCTCCCGACACTGTTGGCACTGCCGCTGGCATCGCCGCTCCAACCGTTGGCATTTCGGCACCAGTCGTCGCAAATTCAGATCCGGCCGCATGGATCGCAGCGCCGTCCGCCATCGCTGGGTTCGTTCCGCGGCTCGCATCCAACTCACGAACGAGCTCAGCTCCGTAAAGGATGATCGCCACCGCGTAATAATTCCAAAGCATGATCGCTAGGAATCCACCGATGACTCCGTAAGCGCTCGCGTAGTGACTGCCGATGACGAATCGACTGACGGCAATCAATCCGACTTCCCATACGCAGGCAACGAACAATCCGCCGCGCCAAGCATGACGCCAATGAATGGGCACGGTTGGTAAGAAGCGATACAACGTCGCGACGGCAAGTGCATTGAGGCCGACCTCAACGCTCAATTCGGCCGCCCACCACAGCCAAGAAACAGAGTTGAGGTCGACGGTCGACTGGACTGTTTTTAAGGCGACATTGGCCACGAAAACGGCGATCACCATCAGCCCCATCGCACACATGAGCGCGAAGGCTCGTAGCCTGGCTTGGAACAGGTGGCGAATCGATTGCACCCAGGTCAGGTTGCTCGTCGATCGGCTGTTCCAGATGCGAGCGAATGCACTTTCGAACTGAGCAAAAATGGCCAACGCGGAGAACAACAGGATAGCGATACCAATGGGTCCTGAGACGGTCGAGTAATTTTCAACGTGAACAAGTGTTTGCTCGACAGCATCGGCCAAGGCCGGCGCGACTTGATCGCTGATGGTTTGCAGGAGATAGATCCGCGCATCGTGTCCGGAATCGGTCCATTTGAAGAAGACGCCCAGTGCGGAGGTTAGCACCAGCAGCACGGGAAACAGCGAGAGCGCCAGGTAGTACGAGACGGCGGCCGCTTGAAGTGGCGCTTCGTCCCGTTGCCAACGCCGAGTTGTTTTTAGGAACAGATCGATCATCGTTGGTCTCGCGCGGTGGTGAAATTACGCGGCTTGCAACAATTCGTTTTCCACGACACCATCGCGGACGGAAACAATCGAGATGCCGTTTTGTTGAGCGAACTTGCGGACTTGTTCTTCGTCGATGATGACGGTCTTATCGGCCTCGACGGCGAGCACTTTGGCGCCGGTCTGTTTGAGCGTCTGCAGTGTACCGATGCCGATCGTCGGCACATCGAATCGCATGTCTTGTTGCGGTTTGGCAACTTTGACGACCGTAAAACCGCCACTCGGACAGAGTTGGCCGGCTCGACGGATGCATTGGTCGGTCCCTTCCACGGCTTCTACGGCCAAGACAGCCTGCCCTTTGACGACGACCGATTGTCCCACGTCGAGGCTGCCCATTTGTTTGGCCAATTTCCAACCATAGGCCACGTCTTGTTGTTGGGATCGATTGAGCTTGGCTCCACTGATGTGTCCGTATTTCACGAGTAGCTCCGGTACGAGATCGGTTGCAGGTGTGATGGTGATTCCATGTCGGCCGTATCCGTTGACCGCTGCCGTCAACAAAGAATCATCGCTCCGGTCGCGGCGACCGCTGACGAAGTGTGGGAAGTAAGATCGCATGCAGCAGAGGTCTGGGACGTGTCGCAACAAGAAGCCGCGTTGGAAGATCAAGACTTTATGAATCTTGCCCGCCATGGTCGCGGTCTCCACGCCATTCCGCTTTAGGTAGCGAACGTGAGCGCCCATCTTGGCTAGCCCGACGCGTTGAAAGTCATAGCAAACGTCTGCCAAGCCGCGATCGGCATGGCCATCGATCCCTAAGCAGAACACGCGATAGTTTCGCATGCGAAGCGCGTCGGCAATGACCAGCGGATAGCGTCCCCAACCGGCAATCAGTCCGATGCGGGGTGAATCGTCGACATCGCGGTAGGCTTCGAGTGACATCGCGTTCATAGAGAATTTCTTGGCTAAGTTTATCGGCGACCTCGACTAAGCGGCCGAAGAATCGTTTTCTTCCGTTGTCGGATTGAGCTGGGCGACCGTTTTTTCAAGCTGCTTCACTCGCCGCACGGTTTTTACCAATTTTGCGCGGCTCATTATCATTTGTATCTCTTGGCGAGCAGGAATGGCCGGCGATCCGAGGTAACGTCCCGGCTTCTTGAGATCTTCGGTAACGCCCGCTTGCCCGCCAATTTGGACTCCGCCGGCGATGTTGCAGTGATCTCTCACGCCCACCTGTCCCGCCATCACGACATAGTCGCCGGTTGTCGAGCTGCCGGCGATACCGACTTGAGAACAGAGTAAGTTGTGTTTGCCGATCTGACAGTTGTGACCAATCATCACCATGTTGTCGATCTTGGTGCCATCGCCGATGCGCGTCACGCCAAAAGTGGCTCGGTCGATGGTGGTGTTGGCACCGATTTCCACATCGCAGCCGATTTCTACCGTGCCGATCTGCGGAATCAGTTGATGCGTTCCACTGCTGGAGTCGTATCCGAAGCCGTCAGCTCCGAGCACAACGCCGGCATGAATTCGGCACCGATCGCCCACGATCGTTTCCTCGTAAAAAACGGCGCCAGGGAAGATCGTCACGTCCTCGCCAATTTGGCAACCGGCCATCAAATGAACGCCAGCATGGATCGTGCAGCCTCGCCCAATCTGCACGTCGTCGCCGACCGTTGCGCCGGGATGGATGTCGACGTCGTCAGCAATATTTGCCGAAGGACTGATGTGAGCCGCCGGGCTGATTCCGATTCGTCGGCGCTGGCGAGGAGGTCGGAAGCGCTGCAGGATTTCGGTGAACGCAATCCGCGGATTATCGACGACGATGTATGGTGTTTTGGGAGGGATGACATCGTGGGGAACTACAACCGCCGCCACTTCGGTGCCTTCCAGCTGTTCCAGCATCTGCTCACGATCGGCAAACGTGATGAAGCCAGGTCCCGCATCGGACAGCGAAGCTGCTCCTGAAATCGGCAACTGACCGTCGCCGTTCAATGAGCCTTCTACCAATTCGGCCAATTCCGACAGTCGAATCGACATAATGCAGAGTCCTTTCTGCTGCAAAGGGGCGTGGCTGCCCGGTTTCGATGCTTTCGGTGTCGGGATAGTACGAAGGCGGCCGCGAATCGACAATATGGAAGCGAGCGCAGCTCGGCGACCGCATGGAGGCCGGTCGTTGTTCGACGCTTAACGCATGTTGCTGGTCGTTTTCCACCAACTCGCTCTGTTTCTGCGAAGATTCGAGAGCCTAATTCCGCTAGCAGTCGTCAATGAGTGACAGCAAATCGGTCATCGTCGTGATCGAATCGCCGGGTTCCGGAGGCGTGTCGTCGTTGCGATTGAGCCACAACGAATTCCAACCGACCGACCGTGGACCCAGATAATCATTCTGCCAATCGTCCCCGATCATCAGCAGTTGCTGTGGTGACAAATTCAGGCGCTCTGCAATGAAGCCATAAAATTCGCTTTGCGGCTTCGAGACTTGCATCGCCGCCGACCCAAAAATGTGGTCGCATTTCTGAAACACGTCGTGCCCGGCACAAATTGTCGCCAGCCGCTCGTCAAAATTGGATCCGACCACGTAGCGAATGCCTCGTCTGTCGAGTCCTTCCCAGGTCGGCCGCACGTCGTCATAGACAGCCCAGGCGGACGGTTGCGAGTAATGCTGCCACAACTCGTCAAACAACTGCGTGGTGGATTCGAGCTCGACGAATATCTTGGCGATGACCTCTTTCCAAATCACCCGTTGATCGGCTTCGCCGGTATTGTCCCAGCAGATTTCGGTGAAGTGTTTCGAAAATCGCTTCCCGACCTGAGCCTCGGACAGTGATACGCCATGCCGCTCACCTGCCGCGACGTAAACTTTCGTGAATCGAGGTTCGGGTCGGATTAAGGTCCAGGCGGCATCGAACACAACGGTCTGCAGATGGTTCGTCACGGGCATGGTGATGTCCGAGTATTCATCATTCGCGGCGAAAGACGCCTTAGCTCTTGAAACCGAATCGGTAGAAGTCCATGCCGAACACAAACACCATCAAAGCGAGGATGAATGATAGCCCCAGCATGGTCAATCCAAAAGCGACCCGTTCATTGACCGGTTTGCCGAAGATGCCTTCGTACAGCAGGAACATCATGTGCCCGCCATCAAGCACCGGAATCGGAAGGAAGTTAAGCACGGCCAAGTTGGCGCTCAAGAGTGTCAAGAAGATCAACAGGCGAGGGATGCCAGCGGAAGCTTCCGATGTCGCGATGACGCCGATCGACACTGGCCCGCCCAAACTGCGATATAAGTCTTTGATTTTTCGGAGCGTGAAAAAGACGTGCCCGATACCCTCCTTCGTCTCACGCACTCCCAAGGAAAAGGCCTCGCCCCAGGAGGTCGCCGTGCGCGTCTCACTCAGTTGCTTGCACACAATTCCGCGCTCTGGATAGAAAGAGGTGGCGGAGTCTGCCGGCTGCATGATGGCAGTTTTCGATTCGCTGCCTCGTTGGTACTGCACGTGGACTTCGATACCGTCGGGTAGCTCTTGCAGTTTGAGGAAATGAGCTCCCCAGCCTCGGTTTTCGGCCGTAAATTTCGTTTCCTCGCCCAGCGCGAATCGCAACGATTGGTCCGATGTAAAGGTCGCCCCATCGGCTGCCACGACCATGAACGAAGTGATCTGATCGCCCGGTTCGATGCCCGCTTCTGCGGCCGGTCCGCCCGCGACGACCGAATTCACCGAATCCTCAAGGTAAAAAGCGATCCCCAATGTTTCGGACGAGACAGCGCCGCCCATCCGTTTCGGCCAGCCGATCTGTGTCGGCGTGCGCGGGGCCAACGTGACGCTCATTTCTTCATCGCCCCGTTTGAGCTTGATCGACACTTCTTGTCCGATGGAGGTCAGTAACTCTTCATCGATGAGTAACGGGTTGCCGATTTCATCGTCGTTGATCGCGATGAGCATATCGCCGGCACGAATTCCGGCCGCCTCAGCCGGCGAGCCGGCCTGCACGCCAATAATCGGCCCCATGTTCATTTCGACACCGAGCGTGCGCAGTTTCTGCGGCGGTAGCGTCACATTCAGCAGCGTCTTTGCTTCGGTCTCTTTGACCGTGCGTTCAATCTCCAGTTCCAAATCATCGTCGTTGTGAAGGATGAGGAAATCGGCGAGATCGTGGTAAGAACTGATACTGCGTGTTTCACCATCGGCGGAAGCGGACACGATTTTGTCGCCATCAAGCAGATTGGATCTGGCCACGATCGAATAATCGTCGAGCTCGCTTTTGCCAATGATGTTCGAGCTGCCAGACAGCACGCCAATCGTGGGCAGGCCGGTCTCTTTTTTGAACGGGCTGTTAGGCGTAACATCTAACCACGATTCGGCACCGTCGCGCCGAACTCGAATCGGCAGCATGTTCCCTTCGCCCGTTTCGACGACCTTCTGCATCAGCTCCCGTCGGAATCGTAGCGAATCGGACGGTTCGCTCTCTTTACCCAGTTGCACAATCCGATCGCCAGGTTGGAAGCCGGCCGTCCAGGCAGGATCGCCGGGCATTGTGGAGCCGATCACGCACGGCAGGTATTTGACTCCAAACTTATAAGCGACGGTTGCGAACAGTACGCCGAAGATCAAATTCATGATGACGCCGGCAGAGATGATCGCCATCCGCTGTGGCACGGTCTTGGCCGGATAGCTGCGCGGGTCGAGTTCGTACTCTTCTTCACCGGCGGCGTTGGTTTTTTTGATGCGGATGCGGGCGTTCTCTTCCGCGGCCGCGCCCGGGTTGTCGTCTTGTCCCAGCATCTTCACGTAGCCGCCGAGCGGCACAATTCCAATGCCGTATTCGGTTTCTCCTACCTGCTTTTTGAACAGCGAGGCGGGCAGCTTAATCGGTCCAAATTGCAATGGCACGTCGAAGCCCACATAGAACTTTTCACATTTGACGCCGCATGCTTTGGCTACCAAAAAGTGTCCCAGTTCGTGGACGAAGATGACCAAGCCTAACCCGAAGGCGGCCTTGCTGAAGGAAATCAGATTTTGCGGATCGGTCCAAAACGACAAGAACGATCCTAAGACGTACAAATCCACCTAGTTACCTCCGCCCGAGCCCACTGGTCCAATTGGAAAAGTGTTTCCAAAGTTGGCTGTGGGTCAAACTGATGATTTTCCAAAACTGAACGACAGGCCGGCACGATATCCAAAAACGGCATTTTCCCCGCCATAAATTCCGCGACAGCCACTTCGTTGGCCGCGTTCATGATAACGCCGGCCGTACCGCCCGAACGAGCCACATCCAGCCCCAACTCGATGGCTGGGAACCGCTCCAGATCGGGTGGCTCCAAGGACAACGTGGCTGGTTGGGATCGATCCCAGGGCACCGTGGTTGTAGCCCATCGCTCAGGATACGACAGCGCGTATTGAATCGGCAGCTTCATATCGGGGGGGCTCATTTGAGCCACGACCGAACCATCGACGAATTCGACGAGGGAATGAATGATCGATTGGGGATGGACCAATACCTCGATTTGTTCGGCCAAAACACCGAAAAGCCAGCGAGCCTCGACAATTTCCAAGGCCTTATTCATCATGGTGGCCGAATCGATGGTGATTTTCGGGCCCATGTTCCAAGTTGGGTGGTCCAGCGCCTGTTCGACCGTAACCTGTGATAGCTGTTCCGCTGTGAAGGTGCGAAAGGGACCGCCGCTGGCAGTGAGAATGATCCGCCTGACATCCTCGCGTCGACCGGCGGCCAATGCTTGGAATATCGCGCTGTGCTCGCTGTCGACCGGAAGAACCTGAGCCCCCGATTTCAAAGCCATCGCATTGACCAGCGGCCCAGCCACGACCATGGTTTCCTTGTTCGCCAGCGCGACACGTTTGCCATTCGCGACGGCCGCCCAAGTGCTGCGCAAGCCCGCACTGCCGACAATCGCCGCGACGACCGTATCAATTTCTGCGTGGCTGGCGATTGATTCCAAAGCCGATTCGCCGACCAACAATTCGGTTTCTTGCGGGAGACCGCTCCAATCAAAATCGGCTGCCAACGCTTCGTCAGCCGCCACAACCCAGCGTGGTTTAAATTCTTGCGCTTGAGCCACCAGAACTGCCAGTTGAGTTCGTGCCGAAAGTGCCGTAACTTCCACCCGCCCCGTTGCCGCTCGAGCGACGTCGAGTGTGCTGGTGCCGATACTACCGGTCGAACCCAAGACGGCGATCCGCTGGAGGCTGGGTGTCTCGGTCGATCGGTCGACTTCTTGCTGCGGTTTAGGGTGATTCATCGATTCCGATCTACGTGGTTGCCAGGTGGCATGGAACCGAAATTCGGTTGCATTGTGTAAACATTGAACCGCTTCGAGTGGCATCAAAATGCCGGCCGAGCGATGTGATTGGCCCATGGCTTGACGTAAATATTGGACCAGAGCGCCCCAAGTGTAACAATTAGACGGTTTTCCGGGGGATAGGAGCCGTCTGGCATTTTATTTGCTTTCTTCATTTGTTGGAGGCAGGAGAGTGCCGAATTTTAGGACTGCCGCCGTAGAACGACCACTCGAAACAGATTTCTCAGATTCTCTTTGTTGATCAGTGCCTCGCCGATGTGAGGTCCCAAGCGCTATAATGGCCGCAGACATAGGGAACAAAACTAGCCACAACCGCGTGGCGGGCGAAAAAAGAATATGACTGAAGACAAGAATCGACCTTCGCGCAACGGCGAAAACAAGAACTCCTCGGCCAGTTTCAGCTTTCTGGTCTATACGCTTATCTTTGGCGTCGCGATCGCCGGTGGGGTGATGTACCTCTCACGCGTGGCCACGGACAACATCTCGTACGTCGATCTACTTCGCTTGGCCGAAGTCACCAAGTTGGATGCAAAAGGTGAGAAGGTTGATGGAAGTGCGGGCCAACTGACGATTGCCAACGGCGATCGGAAAATCAAGTACTCGAATTTACGTGAAGTACGCGTCGGGCCCTATCTGGTCACAGGAAAAGTCAATCGGGAAATCATTTCACCGAAAGAGCCCAATCACTCGCCGAACCCAAGCGCCAAGTTTCGTACGAACACCAGCTCGAAAGACGACGCTGAGAAGAAGCTCACCGATTTGTTGATGGCCAACAACGTCGACTGGGAGTATGTCTCGGCACCGAGTATTTGGAGTTCTTACGCGCCGATGCTGCTTGTGAGTGGCCTCTTCATCTTACTGTTCCTGATGATGATGCGTCGCTTGGGCGGTGCCGGTTCTCCGATGGCATTCGGTCGCAGCCGCGGTCGTTTATACGCTCAAGAGGATCTTGGCGTCATGTTTGACGACGTGGCCGGCATTGAAGAAGCGGTTGAAGAAGTCAAGGAAGTGGTCGATTTTTTGAAGTCGCCGGAAAAATATCAAAGACTCGGTGGAAGAATTCCCAAGGGCGTCTTGCTTGTGGGTCCTCCGGGCACAGGGAAAACGTTGCTGGCCAAAGCGATCGCCGGTGAAGCGGGCGTACCGTTCTTCAGCCTGTCCGGTTCTGACTTTGTCGAGATGTTCGTCGGCGTAGGGGCAGCTCGCGTCCGTGATATGTTTGAACAGGCGGTCGCCAAAGCGCCCTGTATCATTTTTATCGACGAGTTAGACGCGCTGGGGAAAATGCGTGGCAATAGCGGTATCGGTGGCCACGATGAACGTGAGCAAACACTCAACGCGCTTCTGGTCGAGATGGATGGTTTCGATTCCAACAGTGGCGTGATCGTGATGGCGGCTACTAACCGCCCAGAAATGCTCGATCAAGCACTCTTGCGACCTGGTCGATTCGACCGGCAAGTCTTGGTCGATCGTCCCGACGTGCGTGGTCGGGAACAGATTCTCAAAGTGCACGTGAAAAATGTAAAGCTCGACGAGTCGGTCAATTTGAAAGAGGTCGCGGCGATTAGTCCCGGGTTTGCCGGTGCCGATCTGGCCAACTTGGTCAATGAAGCGGCCCTCTTGGCGGCACGTAAGGAAAAGTCGAGTGTCGGCATGGATGAATTCAACGATGGTGTGGAACGCGTCACGGCCGGGCTGGAAAAGAAACAACGCGTGATGAACGAAGATGAAAAGAATCGCGTCGCTTATCACGAAGCGGGCCACGCACTGGTCGCTTACAGTCTTCCCAATACCGATCCGGTACACAAAGTGTCCATCATTCCACGTGGTTTCGCGGCACTTGGGTACACACTTCAGCGGCCCGCAAGCGACCGCTACCTGATGACACAGAGCGAACTGGAAAGCCGTATTCAGGTGCTGCTGGCGGGGACGATTACCGAAGAGATGATCTATGGAGACATTTCCACGGGTGCTCAAAACGACCTGGAACGGGCGACCGAAATTGCTCGCTCGATGGTCATGGACTACGGCATGAGCGATCTGGGCCGCGTCAACTATCGTGAGAGTGCCCGGTCGCCATTCATCGCCACCTCAGGTGAAGAACGTGTCCATAGCTTCAGCGAAGAGACGGCTCGCGAAATTGACAAAGAAGTGCGCCGTATCTTGGACGAGTCGTTAAGTGCGACTGCCGATATTCTCGAAGTCCGCAAAGACGCTTTAGTCGCCGTTGCTGAGACGCTGATCGATATCGAATCGATGGATGGTACCGACTTGGCTCGCATCATTGACGAGCACACCACCGGACCGAAAGTCGTGCCCGGTACCGATACTGCGAAGCGGTCAAACGGGATTCCCGATACGACGAATGAAGGAAACTCGGAACAGACCGGCTAGTGCTTCTGGCAATACGCCAAGGATCGTGTTGACGGCTAAGTTTCGCGGTCGTTTCGAGTCGACAGATCGCGGAACGTTTCTAGGTCGATCTCGTTTTCGAGAAAGCTGATGCTGCCGTCGAGCATGACGAAGAACGCGCCTCCCGGATGCCAGCTCCAAAAACGCCTGATGGTATCTTGCTGGGCCCGATCGGCGATGTTGGCACCAGGAAACAAGCCACGTTCGGTCGTCGAATAGTGTTCGCATTCGGTGCCGCCACAGATGGGCCAACCCCATACCAGATCTCTGGGGATGCCTCGTTCCCCAATCATCATCGTTTTTGATGTGCCATCTCGGACGCTGGAAATGCGAATTTCGCTGTTGGTATAAAATACGCCTGAGCCGTCGTCGATGTCGGAGCAGCCTCCGTTCGTTTCTAGGTGCCCTGCAACGCCCAAGTAGTTGGCCGGGTAGACGAAGCCGACTTCGGCACTGTTCGTTTGCGGCCCGGAATCTAATTGCCGATTGCCATTTGGGTCGGAAGGGCAAATCAAGACTGAAAAGGGATTGGACCCTGGATCGACTTTGCCAGCCGCTTGCAAACCTTCAATGAATTGCCCGCACGATTCAACTTCAAAATCGACCGCTTCAAAGACGGCCTGTTCTTCCAAGAACGGCAGGATGTGTGCCGCATATCCCCACGCCAGCCCATCTGTCGTCAGGCTGCCAGGCGGAAGTTTCCGCCGCACCGATTCGAAGTTAACAACAGCCAGGCCGACTTGCCGCAGGTTGTTCTGACATTGCGTTCGCCAAGCCGACTCGCGAACAGCATTGACTGCCGGTAAGAGCAAAGCGATCAGTATCGCAATAATCGCAATCACGACCAGCAGCTCCACCAAGGTCATGCCAGGCCGCTGGCATTTCAAATGATTGCTTCGGTTTGAGAAACTGGCCATAGAACAGCTGTCGCCTTGCCAACTCACCTGCCGCCGGCGAATGTACGCCGGTCTTTGACTGACTATCACACACGAAAATCATGATAGCAAGCCGCCGAAACAGAACTGTCGTTAAACGTGGGCCACCGGTTGCAAGGCATAGGCAGAGACTGGACATTTAGTCGAGCGGTCGCCGGCGGGTCGCTCAGCTTCAGATCGAACGGAGGTGTTCGATGCTTGTGACGATGCTCTTGAGAGGATCGGGCGACTGGTCCTGCTCGACATGGCACTGTGCGACGCCCAGCTCTTGGCCCAGTTCGATGATCTGCTTCATATTGAGCGTGCCATTTCCCAGCTCTTGGAATGTCTCCTTGGGGACCTGCCCTTCGTCATACATCGTTTCGGCACCTTCTTTGATGTCTTTCAGGTGCAGTTGTGAAATCCGATTTCCCAGCTTCTTCATCGTTTCGATTGGATCCCAGCCACCCAAGGCGGTCCAAAACACATCCAACTCGAATTCGACCAGTTTGGGGTCGAGCTCATTCATCAAGATGTCGAAACCACAGGTCTCTCCGTCAAGTTTCTCGAATTCAAATGCGTGATTGTGATAGCAAAGCCGCACGTCGGCCGCGCGGTAGAGCTCGGCCGCTTTATTTGTGCGCTCGACAGTCGCTTTGTATTGGTCGAGTGTTTCCCGACGATGCTTACCGATGTAGCCGAACACAATGTGTTCCACATTATGTTTCTTGGCAGCGTCGAGCGTCGCCTCCACACTGTGGACATTGTCCGCATTGGGTTCGGCCAGCGTGCGCCAATCGTTGAAGAAGGAGGTGACCTGCATGCCATGCTCGGCGGCCAGCTTCGCATCACGTTCCAGGTTGTCGATATTGGATTCGACTTGCTTGTAGCCAGCTGCTGCAATCGCCGCCATCGTTTTGGCTGCGTCTTCCTGCATCTGGTCACGTACGGTCCATAGCTGGAGGCCCAATGTCTTCATGTAGGGATGGTCCACGGTGAGGCCCCAAGAATTTCGGCAAGCGGTCAAGGAGAGCGCGGCGGCGGCAGAGGTTTGCAGAAAAGTGCGACGGTTGTGCATGGTGAGCGTTTCCTAACAGCCTGGGCGTATGTATCGGCTGTCAGTTTACACTAACCGGTTCCCGAACGCATCCAAAGTGTGTGCGAGATCGCAGAGGTGGCACGTGGCCCGCCCAAGGGGCTCACTGACGTCGGGCGTTAGCTGGCCGTCGATTTCAGGGCGTACTCATGCGAGACTGGCCAGTCGTACGCTGATTGTAAAGCGTCCCAAACCGATTCAAGTGTGCTGGTAAAATTCAGTGGCTTTGGAATCACCGAAAAAATGCCGATTTCGTCCGCGCGCCTTTGGATCTCGTCAGTCACTGCTCCCGAAATCAAAATGCAGGGTAGGTTCGATTGATGGTCTCGCAGTTGACGTACTGCTTCCAATCCTGAAATTCGCGGCATGTGCATATCCATCAAGACGATGTGCACTTCACGTTCACGAAAAAGTCTGACTGCCGCCTCACCGTCCGCAGCAAGACGTGTATGGAAGCCGTAACGTTCGAACGTTTGGCCAAGTGTTTCTCTCACGGATCGATCGTCGTCCGTGATCAGGAGAGTGGGTTGCGCGTAGATCATGCACGCCTCGATGGTGATAAGTCGCTAAGAGAAAAGGAGCTACCAGGCAACTCGTGAGAACGAACCGCATGACATGCTACTCAACTAATAACACAAGAAACGCCTTGCGGCGTGTTGTTTTTTTGCCACGCTCGATTGGGCGGCAATGAGTGCTGGGAGTTCCCGCAGTGCTGGGGAAAGCCCGTGTGCGAACGTTCAGAGGTCGCCTGCCGTTAGAATGTCCAGTAACCACCGATTCCGACGGTGAACTGATCGCGTTCGGTGTTGTCGTCGTACGGGAGTCCGTTTCCTTCGAACCAGTCATAGCGAATTTCTGGGCGGATCACGAAATTCTCGCTGCGACGGTAGTTGAGACCCAAGGTGAGGTCGAAATAATCGCCAGGTCCGTTACCAATACGAGCTCCATCGTCGTCTCGGAAGTACTCGAAGCGGGTGCCGGCCGACCAGCGATCATTGATGCGTGTCAGCAAGTACTGGTTGATCGCGTACGAGTTGGTTTTTTCCGTCCCGAATGTTTCGCGATCCTGGTAGTCCCACTGCAAGATGTAGTTGATGTTTTGCGTAATCTGAGCGTTGGCGACAAGGCTATGCATGTAGACGTCGCTCTCGCCAAGGTTGGTGTCACCCGGGTCACCGATTGACGTCGCGTAGAACAGATTGAGTCGATCTGTCACGTCGAAGCGAATCCCGCCAAGGAAGGTGCCACCGTCGTTTTGATTTCGATAGCCAGCGTCCCAACCAGTGGTGGCACCGGCGAACAGGGTAAGGTATTGATTCCAGTTGTATTGTGCCAGAGCACCGGTGTGCGTGAATGGTTCGTTGTATTGGAACGTCAATGCGTGCGAGTAGAAGAAGTTCGCAGGTGCCATCACGGATTCGTAGCCAATAATAGTGTAGAAACGGCCAATGTTTACGAAGAGATCTTTGTAGGCAATCGTTGCATAGGCCTGCGGCAGTGCAAATCCATACTCGCCAGCCGTGCCCCAGCTGAAGTCCCAGGATTGATCACCGAAAGCGGTCGTGTCGGGCGCGTCGGCCCCGAACAAGAAGTCGACTCGATAACCGAAGTCGAAATTCCGCGTCGTTGTGTCGGCTCGACGTTCCGCGTAGAGCCAGGCTTGGTTTAAGAGCAACCCGTCCGCGAAGTTGTTAAATCCGAGCGGATCATTACCGGTCGACGTCCCATTTCCGTGTGAGTTAAAGGTCGTGCCGTAAGAGAGCCATCCACCAAAGTCTCGATTTTGAATCCTCCGTGCTCGAAGGCAATCCCAGCAATTGCAGCCTTCATTGCAAATGCGCTTCGAGGTCGCACGGTTGACGACATTGTGCATTTTCGCCGACACTTTTTGGCGACGAGAATCGAATCTTCGCCAGAGGGGACTGTTCATCCAAAACGGTTCTGCTTTGGGGAAGATGCGGTTGATCCAAGGTGGATTGATGTTGGGACCGGGCGGACAGTCGGCTTGCTGATTCTTCTGCCCTGCCCCATCGCCGGCGGTCGTCTGCTGGTCATCGTCTTCGGCGCAGCCGTGCGTGGTTCCATTCGATCCGGCCGTGGTCTGTTGCCGCGAAGCGTCGATCGGTGAAAGGGGCGTCGGTTCGACCATCGACTTGCTGTCGTAGTTCATCCCTTGCGAGGTGCCAAGGACGGTGTCGCCATTGGCTCCACTGGAAATTTCACCCCAAGTGGTCGTTCGTGTCGTGGGTTGCGCGGGAGTAGCAGGTGTTGGAAGCTGTCCGCCAGGCGACTGCGTTTGCCCCGGTTTCGGGAAGTTGTACGGTAGCTGTGCCGGATTGGCTGCCATGCGAGCCGTTGGTTGCGGCAGGTACTTCAGCGGTACGGGCTGCAAGGTGGTATTGGAGGTTAGCTGGTTGCCACCGTAAGAGGTCGACGGCATGACGAAGTAATTTTGCGAGCCCTGCGGAACGCCTTGCGACAGCCGTGTCGTACTGAGGAAGTTGGTGGCAGGCACTGTTGCTCCGCTGCCGGCCGTCGGTAGGTTGGCAGCGTTTAGAGGCACAAGTCGCCATTTCATGGGACGCGATGGGGGCGTCGTCGCTGGTTGGACACTGGGGTTAGAAACAAACGGCAGTCGCGGAGCCGTCAGTTTCAGTGTCGGCGGCACACCTTGCTGTGAAAGGGTGGTTGCCGATGTCTGGACCGGTGGCGGGGTCAGTGCGCGAACAATCGGCGTTGGCGTTTGGGTCTGCGACGGTAAGAGATTGCCGTCCGACTGTGCCCGTGCCGTACCCGCCATGACGAACGGAGTCATGGCGACATAGGTAAAGAATAGGAGGCGTGTTGTACTGAGTAGGCTCATCATTAAACGCTTCAGCGATTTCAGGCCGCTTCGAGTAGAGCGACGTTTGTGGCGATTATCCGTCAGTTGCTGGTGGCGACAGGTTCGTCCGAATCTGTGCCTTCGCAGCATTTCATCGGGGGTAACGATTGATCGCATTCAGCCGAGGATGCTGCTAGCCACGGTGATTCTGAAAATGCAGGCCGGGTTAGGACTGTTGTGACGGGTAGGACAGGTTGTATCGATTAGACCTGTCGTACCCATTCTGCCGCCGACGACGACTGTAACCCCGGTATATGAAACTGGGGGAGTCAGGGCTGAGGAACCTTGACGATTAAAGAGACTTTGCCGTATCCGGCAACTGCAGGACGCAGCAAGCCTCCGTCGGGCGACGGAGGCTTGCCTTTAAGAGGTGCGTCGTTGGTGCGCTATGAAGTTCGCCGCATCATCCAAAATAGAGGTGCGATCCAAAGCAGTGCCAGGCCGTGAGACTCGGGGACGGTGAATGTGTCCGTTACCCAGTCGACAGCCGCTTCGTGAACCATCTCATCGACTCCCGAAGCGAGGACAAAATAGACGGTGTCTGAACTTGCGTACGTATCCGAGGTCATCTCGAGGCCAAACAGATAGACACCGGACGTTGGACTTGGCGTATCGAGAACAAATTCAAGGTCTTGGTGAATGCCACCGTCTGAGTCAGCAGCGCCGACCAGAAAACCGCTGGCGCCGCCGCCGGTGCTCGAGGAGAGTGCCGTCGTCGCGGCAGTCAGCGGATGCTCGATCGTGAGGTCGTGGGCGGAGTCTTGGAAAGCGACATTGTTGACGTCGCTGCCATCCCAAAACCACAGGTGTTTTCCGAGGATGTCGCTGACATCAAAGCTCAACGTCTCACCGACGTTGAAGATTCCGTCGTCGACTTCGAGGCCTGGCTCATCGGCCACGTTGGCTGGATTTGGTGCCTCCCCAAACTCACCTTCTACCACTCTCTCTTCGACGACCAGCGTACCTGACTCGACGACGATCTCCACATCTGAATGTTGAGCACTTGCTGCAGCGATCAGTCCGATCGTGCTCACAATCATCGCGAAAATTTCTCGTTTCAACTTCATTGTCTCGTTCCCTTAAACATGATGCGAGTTTTACTTATTTCGACGCGTCAGCAACAAGCTGGCCGCGATCAGTCCAAAAATACAACAGGCCGGCTCTGGCACGGGTTGTGTGCCCGAGTCGGCAGTCATGAATTTGTTAGTGTTCCACACAACAAAATCCACTCCGTTCGTTTCACCGTCGGCGTTGAAATCACCGTTGCTCCAGGTTCCGGTGCTCGTGAACTTGGCATTGTTCCAAGCCACGAAATCGACGCCGTTAACGTCACCGTCCAAATTGGCATCGCCGGGCAAGATGGGAGCTCCTGATTCATTCAGGACAGCACCAGCGATTGCTCGCCAAAGATCGACGTCTTCAAGATTGACGATGCCGTCGAGCGTCAGATCGAATTCAACTTCGTTATTTCCCGCCGCAACCGATCCGATTAAGGCGTCGATGTCGGCCGTTTCGTACTGGCCGTTATCGTCAAAGTCGCCGGCCATCGTGACCGTTCCGATTTGCGTGTCGAGCCAATCGACGAAACTGCTTTTGACGGTCGATGGAATGGTGGGCGTGGTGAGTGTCACGTATGCGACTTGCGAGCTTGCCAGGTCGCCTGAAGTCAATTGCCAACCCATCACGTAGAAGCCGCTCGCTGGCGCATCGCCGCCGTTTTCCAAAGCGAAAGTCAGATGTTCGTGCAGTCCGCCAACACCATCAGTGACCCCTGCCACGAGATCGTCGATTCGTGTCGCGTCACCCAGTAGCGTGCGCTCATTCGATGCGGCGTCCTCGAGAAAAAACTCGTGACCGGCTGGCAACGGAGACAACTCGGGTTCTGTCCCGCTTCCATCCCAGAAAAGGAGGTTTCCTAGGCTTTGCCCCGGCACGTGCACTGGTACCGACGACAGCAAGAGTTCTTCGCCGGCCGGTAAGCCCAGGTAGCCATTGGGAGCACTGTTTGTCCCCGACATTTGGAACCCTGGGTCGTCGCCAACATAAATCCCAAGGGGTGGCCCCCAGAAATCAAAATCGTTGCGATAGGTTCGTCGTTCGGGTTGGCTCGCTACCGAACTGTTGTGGAGCGTAACTCGATCTTGTGACTGATAGACTGCGATATCAATGTGCTGGGCTTGCCCGATGGATGCCGAAAACGTGACGGCTGCCGCGATCATCGCAAGTAGGTAAGCGAGCTGTGTGCGCGCAGGCGCAGATTGGGTCTGTTGATTTTGCATTACTTGGTTCCTTTTTTATCGCTGCGGCTTCGCGAAATTGAAGCCGCTCTGACACCACTCGTTAATCTGATCCGCGGGAATCGATTCAACATGAGCGTCAAGGAACAAGTAATTGGCAGTGCCCGTGTGCCGCTCGAGCGCGACTTCTTGCATAACGTTTTGGTACGTATGCGACGGATCGTTGCCGAACCAGTCGTACGAGTGAACGTGATCAGCGATGGTTTCCAACTCAGCCGCTTCAAACATCGAGATCGTCTTGGATGTCGATCTGACCTTGTTGATGTTTCTCACTGATCCGTAAACATTCTTAGCTTGGGTGTTGCCAACGTTAATGTTCTTCACGACGGCCAAATACCCATTCATCACGTAACTGGTACCGTTGGATAACAATCGTTCTTCACGCAATCGATCGTCGGGGCAAATTCGAATCGAATCGACGCTCTCCATGAAGGGGGCTAATGTGAAGATCCACGAATGGCTCTCTTCGTCCCCATGGTCATCGCCTTCATCGTGGTCATGGTGCCCTTCCACTTCGGGAAAACGGCCTCGATGAACATCGGTGTAATTGAGCAAGGCAATGCCCAGCTGGCGCTTGTTGTTAATGCATTGGGTACGGCGCGCCGCTTCACGAGCCGAATTAACGGCCGGCAATAATAGCGCGACCAACATGCTGATAATGGCAATGACCACCAGCAGCTCTACAAGCGTAAACGCGGCTCGATCAGGCTGCTTCGCTCGCATCGCGATGGGGGTTTCTGTGTCAGTTTTCATCGTTCGTCCCTTGGATTGTGGGAACGCAAACAGGCGGTCACCACAGGTCTAGGTAAATTCAAACCTTCGACGGGTGATTCCATCGAGACGCGAGAAAAGATTCAGTAGAGCGTCACTGCTGGAATCAGGCAGAGACTGGGGCCGGAGGGCCGCGAGCGAGAACTTCGAGAGGGATTTCGTCGAGAACGAGCGTGCCGTTCGAGTCACAAACTGGCGTGGGAACGCGCGTGAGTGTGACCGCAGGAGGCAGGATGTGGGCCGATTTCTTGGCAGTTGCCAAGAAGTCGCAGAGCAAGCAAACGCCATCCGAACTGACCTGATCAGTATCTGCAGGCGCTTTGTGCTCGAACGGGCAATCGGGGCCGCAAGCAGTCTGGGCCGCTAAGTGCTCACCCAGGCAGGCATCCTGAAGCCAGTGCAAACCAACACCCATCGACGCCGGCAGCCCAATGGCGACCAGAAGAAGGAAGGCGGTTGCTTTGCGAGTTAGCGACATGACGGGCTCATAACTTGGGAAGACCACGTCAATAGAGAATAAATGAATTGATCGCGCTTGTCAAACAAGACGCACGGAATTTGGAAAACCTTACCGAAGAATTCGGATATTCCTTCTTCTGCGCCATGGGTTCTGTCAGTTGCAGCACTGTTTTCACCGCTACCAGAACCAGCTGTCTACGAAAAAACGCCTCGCGAAGTTCGTCGCAAGGCGTTCTTTGTAGGAAATTTTAGTGCTTTGCTCATTCGGAACCGGCGGCCAGCTTGATCTGATGCGTCAGGTCGTCCGAGAGGCCCAGTTCGTGTGCTAGTTCACCAAGGTAGTTCCGTTCCGGCTCGTTGTCCGAATCGACGACCAGGAGGCTGGCCAAATACATCTCGGCCGCGGTGCTGGGCGTATCGGCCGTGCTGGCGATTTCTTTGGCGCTCAGCGGGCTGTCGAGTTCCGCTTGCAACATGCGTGCGAAGTCGTCATCGAGGCCAAACTCTTCGATCTGCTTTTTGATGTTACTCATCTCGTCGCCGTCGATGTGACCGTCCGCTTTCGAGGCGGCGATCATCGCGCGAATGATTTTTTCGCTGCGAGTTTTCATCGCGTCACTCGTTAGGTTTCCGACCGGTTCTCCGGCAACGGCCGTATCACCGCTGTTGGACTGCCAATCTTGATAGGCCTTGAATGCGACTGTTCCCAATGCTGCCAGAGAGCCGTATTTCACTGCAGCTCCCGTCACTCGGCGGCCGGCTTTGGTGCCCAACATCAGCGCCAACACGCCGCCAACAGCCGCTCCCTTTTTCAATCCGTCCATCGTTGCGGCGCGGCCCGCTTCGTCCGTGGGGAGGTTCAGTTTTTCTTCGGCCATGTCACGGCCCTTCTCGGCCAACTCTTTGCCCGAAGCGAGCAGTTGCTCAAGAATCTCTTTAGGGTCCATCAATGAAAACTCCTAGCGATGATGAATGGTCGCAAGTCGCCCTGAAACGGACGGCTCGTCTGTGCGAATTATTCACGAGTCGTCCAATATCGAGTAGTAGCCGTGGCCGACAGGATCAAAACGGGGCCGCCGCGGCCGGTTTTCGGCCACAAGCAGACCGGCAGACGCCGCGCGAAGCTGCTGGACATTCACCAATCCGGCCGATTTTCTGCGTTGAAATACCAGGCACGGCACCAAGCACAGCGCCGTTACGGCTTGCTACCCGAAGCGGCCGTATCCTCATGATTTAGCACCGGTCCACCTGCGACTTGAAGGTTTTGGCGCAGCTCGGTCAGCAGGGTTGCCACTTGGTCGAGGGCTTCGTTTGTTTGCCGAACAACCAAGATACCTTGGTATTCCATCAAGGTTCCTTGACCGCCAACCTGTTCCCACGAATCGGGGGAAACGATGGTGGTCAGCATGCTCATGATTTGTTTTGCCGAAGCGACGGGCGTCTCTTTGTGAAGCAGATCGCGAATCACGAAGTGTCGATGAACGAGGTGCTCCTCTGCCATTTCGACCGACGTCACGACGACCAATCCATCTTCTATGTAGTAATTCAGATCGAAAGGTTTCAGGATCAGTTTTAGGGCGCCTCGCAACGAGATGTCACGTTGTATGACCGTGACGGGTGATGCCGTGTCGACACCCAGATTATCGAATTCTTCTTGTTCGAACGTAACGTCAAATTCGTGCTCTTCTGCGAGTTGGGTGATGACGTCCGAGATGGGCACTTCAAAGAAGTCGATCGCAATCTGTTTGTCGAGGAGCGTCATGACTCGTTGTTGTTTCTCATTCCAATAGTCCCGTGCGTTGTTTGATTGCACAGCCGTGGATTGCTTGCTGGCGAGGATGGAGGCGTCGGAAGTGTCTTGAGCGAAACCGACGCCGCACATAAGTAGATTCCATAGAATGATTTCTAAACAGCAAATGGATCGTTGACGGGACATGATACGTTCCTCCACGGGGACTGGGGTCTTGTTCTCGGTTCCAATTCTTGATCGTAGAAGAATCGGAAAAGAGTCTTCAACAAACGGCCAAAAAGTCCACGTTTTGTGAGATTGATTACCCATAAGCTTTTGAATGGGAACTCTTGAGGAGAGTGTGTGATGGGGAACAGACAAGCGATTTGCGGGACGGCAAATTCGGAAGCTCAAGCCCTTTTTCCACCCGTCACTACGAACCACAGAGGCCACTCGATGATGTATCGAATTCTTTCCGTTTCCCTTGTTCTGCTCGTTGCTCAGGTCGCGTCTGCCCAAAGCGGTTCCCGCAGTGCTCCGCCGGCCAACGTTGGTAGTGCGACTCGCAGCGTTGCTCCGGTGCAAAGTTATCAGCCGACTTACAGCGGTCCCGCCTATTCATCGCCCGTTCAAAGTGCGCCGGTTTATCGTGCGCCAAGCGACAGCTATCCCGTCCAAAGCGCTCCCAGTTATCAAACGTATTCGCCCGCGCCGGTGCAAACGTACTCATCGGGTCCGATCTATTCGAGCCAGCCCGTTTATTCACAGCCGATTTATTCTCAACCTGTCTATTCGCAGCCGGTGCGCACTTATTACAGCCAACCTAGCTACAGCTATGGTGGTGGTTGCTGCGGTGGTTGTGGCCGTTAGTGGCAGCGATCCGTTAAAAACAACTGCAGAACGCTCTCGTGCTTTCGCCGGCCGAGGGCGTTTTTTTATGGCCAGCTGCGCGCCTGGTGGGAGCCGGCAGAACTTCAGTCAATCCGACCTGTTTTGGCCAAAAAGTCAGGATTGGAGGCGGGATTCTTTGATTTTCGGCGTTGATTTTCGTGATAGCTGACGGGGGAGTAAGGAGTTGCCTGCCGATACGTCTTAAAGAGAAAGAGCAGTTTCGTCCACATCGTCTTTCTAGTGAATCTGTCATATGGCCCGTTTTCAAATTCTATCGCTTGTGGGTGGTGGCATCCGTGGTGCGTTTGTCACTTCGTATCTCGATCGGTTAGAGCAAAAGCTGGGGCGTTCGATTGCCGAGTCGTTTGACTTGATCGCCGGTACTTCGACCGGGGCAATTATCGCCGCCGGTCTAGCGATCGGGATGTCGGCTGGTGAAGTGCACGAGTTCTACGTCCGCCACGGCGCATCGATCTTTACGCCTCGGCCCAAGTATCAAGCGCGCGGCTTGATGCGATTTCTTTTTCCGATGGCCAATTGGGCGTTTCGGATGAAGACGGGTGGCGAGTTGAGCACTGCCTTTCGATCGCGGTATTGTCCGGGCGCGCTGGAGCAGGCTTTCGCCGAAGGGTTTGGTGATCGCCAGCTGGGCGAGGTCGGCTCGACTCGACTCATCATTCCCGCCATCAACTTAACGCTCGGCCGACCTCAGGTCTTTCGCTCCAGTCATTTGCCAGCCGGTGTTCACGATCAGCAAATCAAAATTTCGGACGCGGTGATCGCGTCAAGTTCGGCTCCGACCTACTTTCCCCATCACCAGATTGGCGACAACGCTTATGTCGACGGTGGTTTGTGGGCGGCCGATCCGAGCATGTTGGCACTTGCCGAAACGATGCGGATTCAACAGTTCGAAAAACGTCACGAGTCGAACCCTCGCTACGAAACGAACGAAGTGCACTTAATGTCGATTGGGACGGGGCGGACGAGTTTCTCCTGGGAGCCGCCCGGTGCCGATGCGGGGCTGCTTTACTGGGCGCCCCGCACTGCCGATGTGATGACCACATCGCAGGTGGAGGGAATCCACATGCCGTTGCAGTTCTTGTTGGGTGATCGCTACCACCACATCAACTTCAACATGGAACAAAAATGGAGCCTTGATGATGTGAGTTTCATGCCGCAGTTGTTCGCCAAGGGCGAAGAGGTCGCGGAGCAGAGTTTTTCAGAAGTGGAAGCGCGCTTCTTTAGGCATACCCGCAAGCAGTTCGTGCCTTATCAAGAGGGATCGGACGAGCTGGCTCCGAAAGCCGCTACGATTCCGTCGGCTCGTGCCAGTGTAAGGCCTTCCGTCAGATTGCCATCTTGGCCTTCACCAGCGACAGAATCACTGCCACGGTGATCGCGCTGCCGAGCGTCGTCCAAAAAACGCAGGCGGCGGCCGTCTCGGCGTCACCGTCGACTTCTAGTGTTAAGACCAGCGAGTTGATCGCGGTGGGTGCTGCGGATGCCATGATCAGCGCCGCGCCGGGCATCGGCCACAGATCGAACATGACCACAGCGACCGCGGTGGCCGCGGGTACGACCAGCAGTTTCAACAGCATGACCGGCAGCACCAAGCGCCATTTGGGCCACGTCGCGTTTTCCACCAACTGAGCGCCCAAAATGATCAAGGCCGTCGGAACGACAGCACCGCCCAGTCGATTGAGGGCGTAGTCGAGCCACCCCGGTAGCGCCAAGTTCCAGCCTCTCAAGACGAGCGCCGCAATCACGACATAGGTGTAGGGCAATTTGAAGAACTGAAGCGCGCCTCGGAAGCCGGTCCCCTGCCCGATCGCCAGCACCGAGTAGGCTCCCCAGAAGACGACCGTGTTTAAGAACATCATCACGACCGCTTGAATTCGGCCTCCCTCCTCTCCGAACGCCAGCTCGGAAAACGGAATTCCGAAGTTCCCCGCGTTGAAGAAGACGCTGGCGACCATTGCGGCCGAGACGGTGGCCGGCGACGCACCGGCGGCTCTCATGATCAGCAGCACCGCGACCCCAATCAGGAGCAATGGGAGCGTGAGGGCGAGTCCCGATCTGCCAATTTCGGCCCAGGTCAGTTGGCTCGCAATCAGTCGGGAGAACAAGAACGAGGGGACGAACAGGTTCATATTGATGCGAACCAGCGTCTTCAGGTCGAGTTGAAACGCTCGATGGACGATTCCACCTAGGGCGACCATGAAGAATATGGGCAGCAGGATGTTGACGAAAATGAAGGCGATATTGGCCATAGGGCGACTTCGAATTCACGGTATTGGGAAGGTATGTCGGCTTGAGAATCGCCCTGTTGTCACGTTGGTAGGCGGCCATATACTACTTGGGTGTTTGGAGTTACGACACGTCAGTTGGTCGCCCTGGGGTGCCTTTGACCGGGGCCGAGCCACTTTTGGCTGTGCAGCCGAGCAAACGCTTCTGCGAACACCACTTTGAGAAGGATATTCAGTGGAAACCGTACAACAGTCTTGGTTCGAGCGCAACGAATTCCTCGTCCGCAGGTTGCACTCTTTGAGTGGACTGATTCCGGTCGGCGCCTACATGTGCGTCCACCTGCTGACGAACGCTACCGTGCTCGACAGCCCTGCCACGTTCCAAAAGAACGTCTTCAGCATTCATAGTCTTGGCAAATTACTGCCGCTCGTGGAATGGGGCTTCATCTTTTTGCCTCTGCTCTTCCACGCCTTCGTCGGCATTGCGATCATGCGCAGTGGCGTTTCGAACAGCGGCAAGTATACGACCAGCAGCAATGTGCGTTACACGTTGCAGCGAGCGACCGGGATGATCGCGTTCTTCTTCATCATGTGGCACGTCTTCCATATGCATGGTTGGTTCCACTTCGACGCGTGGATTAAGAATGTCGCCAGTCGATTGGGTGGGGCTCAGTTCTCGCCCTACAACGCGGCCTCGTCTGCGGGCGCCGCGATCCAGGCTTCGATGTTGGTGCAAATTTTGTACGCCGTCGGGATACTGTCTTGCGTCTTTCACCTGGCCAATGGCTTGTGGACGATGGGGATTACCTGGGGCGTTTGGGTGAGCCCAGCGGCTCAGAAGCGCGCCAATTACTTCTGCGGCGCATTTGGATTGGCGTTGGCATTCGTTGGGATGAGCGCTTTGGTCGGGATGCGGCAAGTCGATGTCGACGCTGCCAAAGCGGTGGAAGACAAGATGTACGAAAGCCGCGTCGCTGCGGGTGAAATGCAAGACATGCCGCACAAGCGATCGGGTGGGCATGGCGATCACGAGGAACCGGCGGTTGAAGAATCGCTGAAAGCGTTGGATGCGGACGGGCACGCCGACAATTCGAAGGCTCCGTTGAACGCTGTGTTGCCGGAAGTGGAAGTCTCGCGTCAGCCCATCCGGTAACGCGGAACCATTTAGGATCAATCGGACTTATAGGAAGCGTAGAACATGGCTCAGCCTCGAGTACTCATCATTGGCGGCGGTTTGGCCGGTATGTCGGCCGCAATGAAACTGTCCGAATTGGGCGCACATGTTGATTTGGTTAGTTTGACGCCTGTCAAACGATCGCACAGCGTTTGCGCTCAGGGCGGTATCAACAGCGTCAACGATCAGACTCGCCAATTGGGCGATGCCGAATTAAAGCATTTCGATGACACCGTTTATGGTGGCGACTTTCTCAACCACCAACCGCCCGTCAAAGAGATGGCCGATTGGGCACCGAAAATTATCGATCTGATGGATCGTCTGGGGGTGACGTTTAATCGCACCAAAGAAGGGTTCATCGATCGTCGCCGCTTCGGCGGTACGTTGTACAAACGGACGGCCTTTGCCGGAGCGACGACCGGGCAGCAATTGTTGTACGCCTTGGACGAGCAGTGTCGCCGCTGGGAATCGGCCGGCAACATCCGCAAGTATGAGTTCTGGGACTTCCTTGGTCCGATCATGGATGATCAGGGTGTCTGTCGCGGTGCGGTTTGCCAAGACCTACGCACCATGGAAATTCGCTCCTTCCCGGCGGCCGCGGTGATCGTGGCGACCGGCGGCTGCGGCTTGGTCTACGGCCGTTCGACGATGTCGATGGCCTGTACGGGCAGCGCAGCCAGTCGCTGTTTCCGGGCCGGTGTGAGTTACGCCAACGGCGAATTCATCCAGGTCCATCCGACGGCGATTCCAGGTGCTGACAAATTGCGTCTGATGAGCGAATCGGCTCGTGGCGAAGGTGGCCGTGTGTGGGTCCCGCGGACTCCGCAAGATTCACGACCGGCGACTGACATTCCGGAATCAGAGCGTTACTACTTCTTGGAAGAGCGCTATCCGGCCTACGGCAATTTGGTCCCTCGTGACATTGCCACGCGTGAAATTTTCAACGTGTGTGTCAACGAAGGGTTGAGCGTCGAGGCCGATCGCCAGTGCGTTTACCTGGATCTGACGCATATCGAACGGAGCGAACTCGATCGCAAACTGGGCGGCATCTTGGAAATCTACGAGAAGTTCCAAGGCGTTGATCCGCGAGACGTGCCGATGAAGATTTTCCCGGCGGTGCACTATTCGATGGGCGGCATGTGGGCCGGCTACGAAGAGAATGCGGACGGCGGCTTGGCCGTTGGCTCGCCCAAAAATCACGAGACGAACATTCCCGGACTGTATGCAATCGGCGAATGTGATTACCAATACCACGGCGGAAACCGGTTGGGGGCGAATTCGCTACTGAGCTGTATCTTCACCGGACTGTTCGTCGCGCCGGGCATCGTCAACTTGATGAAAAATGGCGGCCATGATGTGGACGAATCGATCTACACTTCGGCGGTCAAGGAAAAGCAGGCAGAGCATGATCGCCTGCTCAACCGACCCGGCGGCAAAGAGAATCCTTATTTGATTCACCAAGAGTTGGGCCAAATCATGACGAAGGCGGCGACCGTTGTCCGCTTCAATGATCAATTGGATGAAGCCTACGCTCGCGTCGACGATTTGCAGGCACGAGCCGCCAAGTGCTCGCTGTCCGATACGGGCAACTGGACGAACCAAAACGTCGTCTTTACGAAGGCGCTGATCGACATGTTCCCGCTCGCGAAAACGATCTTGAAGGGAGCTCGCCAGCGCGACGAATGTCGTGGTGCTCATTACAAGCCAGATTTCGACATGCCGGGTATCGAATCAACCGACCCGACCGAACGGCGTAAGCTAGCGGAAGAATGGTGCGATCGGTTCGAAGAGAACAATCAGAAGTGGCTAAAGACGACCGTTGCGTCGCTTGACGAAGACGGCGAGCCGCAGATTGTCTATGAAGACGTCAACACCGGCTCGATTCCGCCTCGCCCTCGCCTGTACGGAAAGGTCGGTGGTGACATCATCGAAGAGGTGTGGAAAGAGCGGAGTCAGGCGAAGCTGGCAGCCAACGGCAATGGAGCCAAAGTTGCTCCAGGCAAGTCGGCTGCGGTTACCAATTAAGCGGCCGAGAGAAGCGATTCACCATCGAATAGTCAGTTAACACGTTGCGGTAGGATTTGACGCATGATCAGTGATAATAAGCAACCGTCATCATTCGAAGTCCGAGTGCTCAGGCAGGACGCGCCTGGCGAATCGTCCTACTGGGAGCGTCACCGGGTCAATCATGAACCCGATATGAATGTGATCAGCGTGCTACAGCGGATCGCTGCTGGAGCCACGACGGCCGATGGGCGGGACGTGTCGCCGGTGGCTTGGGACTGCAATTGTCTCGAAGAAGTATGTGGCGCCTGCACAATGGTGGTGAACGGCAAGGTGCGACAGGCGTGCACGGCACTCGTCGATCGATTGCTAGAGGATGAGCCGGGTGAGATCGAACTGCGGCCGATGACCAAGTTCCCCGTGGTTCGGGATTTGTGCGTTGATCGCCAGCGGATGTTCCACAATCTGAAACGAGTCAAAGCTTGGGTTCATGTCGATGGCTATTACGACATGGGCAAAGGGCCCGTCCAATCGCAAAGTGACCAAGAGGCCGCTTATCCGTTGAGTCAGTGCATGAGTTGCGGATGCTGTGTCGAAGCATGTCCGCAGTTCACAAAGGTCGAATTAGTCCAACGCAAAGGCGAATCGGCAGCCGATTTCGAGGCCCGCAAAGAAGCGTCCTACAACACGACCTTCCTCGGACCCCATGCGATTAGTCAGGCGGTCCTGTTCAACAATAACCCGACCGGAAAAATGGCCGCCGGCGAACGGCTGGATGCACTCACGGAAGCGGGCGGGATCCAAGTGTGCGGCAATGCCCAAAACTGCGTCGCGGTTTGTCCTAAAGAAATTCCGCTCACGACCTCGATCGCCCAAGCCGGCCGGGCCACGACGCTGCACAAGCTGAAGAAGTGGTTCGACAAGTAGCGCTGTCCAGTCGACCGTGCATGAACGTCGTATTCTTCCGCTTCGAGCAAGGCGCGGCCAACATCCTTTCCCTGCGCCTCTCCTGCAACGGAATGTCGCCTTTCGCTCCGCGAAAGTAGCGGAGTCAGGATTGTCTCTCCATGGCAGGTGTTTGGAATGGCGGCGATCGCCTGCTTTCACGCTACTTTTGCGGAGCCAAAAACGACTTTCGCTACACGGACACCGATCTCGCAATCGCACTACGATCTAAGCGAATGCCATCGGACAAGCGCCAAAACGGCTCATGACGACTGGGGCCCAGGTCGCGGGTGCCAAGCCACGCCGAATCGAGCCCCCCCAGGCTGAACGACCGGTTTTACCCCATCCTGCGGTGGGTAATTTGTGACCTAGACTTTGGCTGCCAAACTCTCCCGATTCGAGGTCGCCATGACGATGCTTGCTGGACATGTCACGTACATACTGATTGCCCTTTCCTACCTGCTGCGAGACATCTTGTGGCTGCGTTGGGCCGCGTTGATCGCCAGTGCCTGCTCGGTTGTATTCAATTATTTTGCTCCTGCGGCTCCCCTTTGGATACCAATCTTCTGGAACGTCCTTTTTATCGCAATCAACGCGTACCATATCGCCAAACTGCTGCGACGTTCCAACTCGGACTTGATGAGAGCCGAAGAGATCGAATTGGCGCGCACATTCCTGTGCGGCGCGTCACCGCATCAGCTGAGTGAGTTGTTCGAAGTGGGCGAATGGCGTGACCTGAATACGGGCGACGTCTTGGCGCGCGAGGGGACTCGCTGCGAACAAATTTCTGTCCTCTATGAGGGCGAGGTCCAGATCATGTTGGATGGACGCGTTCAGGGCATCATCCAAGAGCAGACGTTTGTCGGTGAGATCAGTTTTCTGACCGGAGAAAACGCCTCGGCAACCGTCGTCGTTACCCAACCGTCGAAAGCGCTGGTGTGGTCGATGGAAACATTGACCAAAATCCTATCCCGCGACGAACAGCTAAACGCCCAATTCCAAAAATGGTTGGCGGTCGATGTTGTCCGAAAACTGTCCCGCCGCGAAGACGAACTGGTGGGCGTCTAGCGGTATTCTTGATGAAGAATCAACGAAAAAAGGCACGGCTAACAGCCGTGCCTTTTTGGATTTGATTCGATCTCGATCGCCCTTGAATGCCCAGCTTAGCCGGGCGATCCAGAACTAAGCGGGCTGCAATTCCTTGCGGCGCTCTTCGATGATTTCCGCTTGGATGTTCGACGGTACTGGAGCGTACTTGTAAAGTTCCATGCTGAACGAGCCTTGGCCCTGTGTGGCACTTCGCAAATCGGTCGAGTAACCAAACGTCTCCGCCAGCGGAATGTGGGCAATGATCACTGTGACCCGGTTGTTGGTCTGCGTACTCACAACCATGCCACGCTTACTGCTGACTTGTCCGACGCAAGTGCCTTGGAACTCTTCCGGGCATTCGATTTCGATCAGCATCAGCGGCTCAAGCAGAACCGGCTTCATGCGATTGAAGTTCTCACGGAAACATTCCTGAGCGGTCAGCATGAACGCCATGTCACTACTATCCACGTCATGGTACGTACCATCGTCGAGGTCGACTTTGATACCGACCACGGGGTAACCAGCGACAGGTCCCTTGTCCATCATCTTGGCGAAGCCCTTTTCGATCGCCGGGATGAAGTTCTTCGGGATGCGACCACCGGTGACATTGTCGTTGAAGAGCAGCTCCTTGCCTTCGTTCTCGGCAATCTCCTCGTCCGACATGGGGCCCATCTTGCCCACGATGTGTCCGTATTGACCCGAACCACCCGTTTGCTTCTTACGCTTGTGGTTGAATTCGAACGGTACGGTGGCCGATTCGCGGTAGCTAACTTTCGGTGCACCCGTTTCGACTTCGACGCCATACTCACGTTTGATCCGTTCGACGTAGACTTCGAGATGCAGCTCGCCCATACCGGCGATAATCGTCTCGTTTGTTTCTTCATCGGTCGAAACGTGGAACGTCGGGTCTTCCTTGCGGAAGCGTTGCAATGCCTTGCTCAACTTGTCCGACATGTCACGCGATTTCGGTGCGATCGAAATCTTGATCACCGGATCGGCAACGAAGATGTTTTCGAGCGAGCAGAATTTGGTCGTCGCACAGTAGGTATCACCACTGGCACAATCGACGCCCATGATGGCGACGATGTCACCCGCTTCGGCCGTGTCGATCTCTTCCCGTTTGTCCGAGTGCATCTTCACGATACGAGCAAAGCGGTCCTTCTTGCCGGTACGCTGGTTGAAGTAGGTTTCGCCCTTCTTGATCGTCCCTTGGTAGACGCGGGTGTAGGTCAGTTGACCGTACTCGTCATCGGTGATCTTGAAGGCCATGGCCACCAACGGTGCATTGGGGTCGGAAACCAATTCCATCTTCTTGCCATCTTCGCTGGGGTCATTACCAACGTTTTTGATCTCTGGTGGTGATGGCAAGTAGCGCGTGATCGCATCGAGGAGTGGCTGAACGCCTTTGTTCTTAAAGGCCGAGCCGAGGAACACGGGTGTGAATTCTTGTTCCAACACGGCACTACGCGTGATGGTATGAATCGCTTCTTCGCTGATCTCTTCTTCACCGAGCAGCTTTTCCATCAGGTCGTCGCTGTACATCGAGAGCGATTCGAGCATCGCCGCACGTGCGGTGGCAGCTTCTTCCTTGAGGTTTTCAGGAATCTCTTCGGTGCGAACATTTTCGCCGTTGGAGCCGTCGAAGTAGATCGCTTTCATCGTGATCAGGTCGACCACACCTTCGAAGTCATCTTCGAGGCCGATGGGAATCTGCATCAGCACGGCATCCGCGCCCAGCTTGTCACGGACTTGTTGAACGACCGAAACGGGATTGGCACCGGTACGATCCATCTTGTTGATGAATGCCAAGCGAGGCACGTGGTAGCGCTTCATTTGACGATCGACCGTCATCGATTGGCTTTGCACGCCGCCGACCGAGCAGAGGACCAAGATGGCACCGTCGAGAACGCGAAGGGAACGTTCGACTTCGACCGTGAAGTCAACGTGGCCTGGCGTATCGATCAGATTGATATCGAAACCGTCCCACTTCAATGACGTGGCGGCACTGGTGATCGTGATTCCACGTTCTTTTTCCAGTTCCATGTGGTCCATCGTAGCGCCGTCTCCACCACCACGAACGTCTTCAATCTTGTGAATACGTCCACCGTAGAACAGGATGCGCTCGCTCAACGTCGTCTTGCCTGAGTCGATGTGAGCCGAAATACCGATGTTTCTAAGTTTCTTAAGGTCCATTTTTCTTGGCTGCCGTAAACACACGATCTGTCAATTTAATACACTCGCCGGCACACTTCGGTGTGAGGCGTAAACTTCAAGCCTGCAACGCTTTTCCCCGGCACTCCATCATTGCATGTCTTGCGAATGACACACGCAGATGGCCGGTGACACTAGTTTTTAAGGAGAGATCAGTCGAAAGACGGTTCGCGTCTTACCGTGGTTAGCGGAAACCCGCGAACTGGGACGATCTGTTTAGTGCTAGGACGTCGGAGGCGTTCTCATCCTTGAACCGCACTCAACGACGCTACCCGTGAATATTAATCGAATCGACCCGGTGGGAAAGGTCACTTTCGTTAATCTCTTGGGATTTCTTTTGCCAAAATCGATGACTCCAGCAGGCTGCCTCACGCCATGATTGCTGCCGTTGCTAGCCGAGATGGTCGGAAACAAGAAAAAGTCTGCGGAAACGGCGTCAAAAACGGATCTGACCCGGTTTGGCACCACCCGTTTTCGCAAAGTCGCTTAGGCTTGGGGCTCGGTCATGCGCAGCGGGTCGAGGGCCTCTTTCAGCTGTTCCTCGGACAAAATTCCCGTTTCCAGACACAACTCGCGGATCGTCTTGCCCGACTTGAAGGCCGTTTTCGCCAGTTCGGCCGCCTTCTCGTAACCGATGAGCGGATTGAGGCTGGTGCACATCGAGAGGCTCTGCTCGACGAAGCTCAAGCACTGCTCGACATTGGCCTCCATCTCCTCCACACAGAACTCGACAAATGCGTTGGCCGACTGAGCCAGCAGGTGGACACTCTCCAGAGTCGTCGCTCCCATGACGGGCATCATGATGTTCAACTGGAACTGGCCGCCGGCCGCTCCACTGATCGTGATCGTCTGGTCGTGCCCCATGACCCGAGCCGCCACCTGCATCATGCTTTCGCACATGACCGGATTCACCTTGCCCGGCATGATCGAGCTGCCCGGTTGCCGAGTCGGCAACGCGACCTCATAAAATCCACAGCGGGGCCCCGAACCGAGCCAGCGGATATTGTTCGAGACGTTGAACATCGTCATCGCGATTGTTCGCAGGTGACCGTGGCAGGAGACGAGTCCATCTCGCTGCGCGTTCGCTTCGAAGTGATTCACCGCTTCGAGGAACGAGATGCCGGTTTCGCTGGCCAGGACCTGGCTGACTCGCTGGCCAAATTCTGGGTGCGTATTGATGCCCGAACCGACCGCCGTACCGCCCACCGGCAGTTCCAAAACGGCGTCGCGAGCTTGCATTGCCCGCTCGACCGATAGTTCCAACTGGCGGGCAAAGCCACCGAATTCTTGGCCGAGCCGCAGTGGCGTCGCGTCCATCAGGTGCGTGCGGCCGATCTTGATGATCTGATCCCATTGCTTGGCTTTGTCAGCCAAGGCGCCCCTCAACCGTTGCAGCGCGGGAATCAACCGGTTGTGGATTTCCATGGCGACGGCGACATGAATGGCGGTCGGAAACGTATCGTTGGTGCTTTGCCCCATGTTGACGTGATCGTTTGGATGGATCGGTTTCTCGGCCGCCAAGCGATCGCCACCGTCCAATTCGATGGCCCGGTTCGAGATCACCTCGTTCACATTCATGTTGCTCGAGGTGCCACTGCCTGTCTGATAAATATCGATGGGGAACTGATCGCCCAGCTCGCCCGCCGCGATTTCTTTGCAAGCGGCCAGCATCGATGCGACCTGTTTGTCGGTCAGCGGGTTCTTGCCCGAATCGGTCAGCTTCTTCAACTGATGATTGGCCGTTCCACAGGCGAACTTAACGAGCCCCATCGCTTTCACCAGTTCGGCCGGCAGTCGCGCCCCGGAGATGGGGAAGTTTTCGACCGCCCTTTGTGTCTGTGCTCCGTAATAGGCGTTGGCGGGAACTTGGACTTCGCCCATCGAATCGCGTTCGATACGAATATCAGTCATGGTGAATTGGCTCTAGCTTCGATTGAGAATGTGATTTGCCCGGTGACCTGGGCGGTGCGATCGTTTCGCGTCGGACTCTCGATTATACGGAGTTTCTGCGGACGGAGTAACGCCTGGCATCGTTAGGTCGGCTACCGATCGGCGTTCGAATGACGCAGCTCGGTCTGCTGCTCACTATTCTTGATGTAGACGCCGGTCGAGCCCATGGCGTACTCACTTTCATTCTGAATGAAAGCGCGAGCATGGCTGAAGCCGCGGGCGTGCTGCGGGACCGGTATCTCGATCGAAAACGGCCCGGCAGCCAAATCGATCTGCCGCAATTCCCACAGCCGGTTGTTCGCTCGGCGATACATCTGTGTCATCTGGGTGAATTCTGCTTCCGTTTCCGCCGGCTGCCGCTTCCGAGCTGGATCGAATGTGAACCCGTCGCGGCGACAGCAGAGCTCGATCAGGCACTTGCCAGCGATGGGCGAAACGCCTTGAATTTTTAGTCGTTGGCCCGATTCGATCGCGGCGACGCAATCGAGTTCGACCGGCTGCGGTTGCCTGAGTCGTAGTGTCGGATCGCCCAGTAGATGAAAAATCAGCTGATGTTCACTCCGTTCGATATGCAGTTCGTCTTTGCCCGGATTCAGCGCCTTGGCCATCGCATCCATCAACTTGCGGTTGCCTTTGTCCGAGCCCTGTTCTGAGCCAAGTTCCTGTTTCGCGTAGAGTAGCACCTCGCCAAGCGTCTCCAGCCGTTGCTCGAAATAGGCATCCATCAATCCGGTGCCCAAGATGGCCATGGCGTAGGGCATGGTGACGCGGCTGCCGCAAATCGCCGCGACGGGGCCCTGTGGGTTGAGCAGCATCCGTTCGGCCAGGCAGTCTTGCGGTTGATCGAAGGCGCCCGTGTAGCAGGCCATCATGATGGCGATCGGTAATCCGGCTTGCGATTGGATCCGTTCCACGTCGGCCATCTCGAGGATCGGTAGCACGGCATTGTCCAGGCGAATTCGGTCGAGCCGATAGGGTCGGCCATGTCCCATGTAGATCCAGAACAGGCAACCTTCACTCAGTGAATCGAGCACCGCCTTGCGGAAGAAACGGGGATCGGGACAGTATGGGCTGCGCCAACTGGCATAGGCCAGGTTCGTGCGGTAACTGGCCGGCATGCCGTCGGTTAAGAATCGCTTGGCGGCCGATTCCACAATCGCATCGGTGATCGGACCAAAATCGCCGACACCCGCCGTAAGGTTCACTCGGCGACGCCATGTTCCGTTGGCCGGCAACTGTTCGTAGCGAATGATCTTGTCGATGATCACTTCCAATTCGGCCGGCGTGTCGGCCGTCAGGCGGCCGACGGCCAATTCGGGGACGCCGTCCCCATCCAAGTCGGCGAACGGATTGTCGGTGGCAATGACCGGTTCCGGGCCCCACCGCTTGATGATGTTTGCCTCGTAGTAAAAAGTCGGCACCGAAAGTGATCTCAGTCGCTCGTCGTAAGCCATCTGAGCATCCGCGTCGCCGACGAGGAGGACGAATTTGAGTGGTTGGCGCTTGGCGATCTCTTGTAGGCGGCGACGAATCTGAGGCGTCGACACTCGGCTGTCGACGTGAACGGTGTCGATGCCTTGCCGCTTGCGCAATTGTTTCCATTCTTCCAGCGCCGGCAACATCGCCGGTGCGCAAACGACGGCGACTGTGCGGCGCTCGATCACGCGAGCCTGCTTTGATCGAATGGCGTCGGCACTGACGACCGGCGCAAGTTCAGCCGCGGTTAACCCGGTGGCGATCCATATGGTCGCCATCGCCGCCGAGAATCTGGCGGCAGGCTGACAAAGATGGGCGGCGACTTGCGACCCGCCAGGTCGAATTTGGGCGAAATTACGGATCGACTTCGGCCGGCGTCCAAGAATGGCCCAAATGGAACGAAGCACTAACAACAACTGTGACATTGAGCGGCCTGGGTAGAATCGCTGGCAGAATCGGGCCAGAGTGTATCGACTGCCCAACGCGGTCGGCAACGCGAAACTGAAATTCGGCGCCGCTAGCCGCCCGATGCTTGGTGGAGAACGCTGTCAGCGGGTCCGGTTGCTATGGCAACTCTAGGTGGCGTCGATAGAATGAGGCGAGGAAATCGGCGCAAATTGCCTGCGTTTGATTGCGTTATCGCCAGCAGGAAGAAGACTGAACATGAATGACAACCACCCCGAAGCGAGCGATCAGATGGGCCGATTTGCTCCGGTGGAAGTCCGCCTGAAGAATCCACCGGTAGCAGCATTGCTGGCGTGGTTATGGCCGGGCGCAGGTCATATCTACCAAGGGCGGACTGGCAAGGGCGTGCTGTTCATGGTCTGCATCTTGGTCATCTATTTTTGGGGATTGGCGATGGGCGGCGGGCACGTCGTTTATGCATCGTTGAAGAAACCCGATATTCGTTACCCCTATCCGTTTCAGTTGGGCGTCGGTTTGCCCGCGATGCCGGCGATGGTGCAAGCCGTCGCTGCCAAAAGCGGCAAGGATCTCTTTGGCAACAAGTTCATGGCGCCTCCCGGCGATCGCACGCCCAATGCGCAAGTGGCTCACATGTCGGAGCAGCAGCACGACGAGTTGGCGACTTGGCATGAAAAGTATGGCTTCTATTTCGAAATGGGAACGCTTTACACGATGATCGCGGGCTTACTCAACATGCTGGTGATCTATGATGCCTACGGGGGTCCGCTGTTCACCGACCCGCGCAAGAAAACGGCGACCATCGTCGATGAGAAAATCGACGCGGATGAGACCGCGGTGAATGCTGGCAAAACAAAAACCAAAGGATAGACCATGTTTGGCGATCTCGTTTTATTCGCGGATATCGTGCGGATGTGGTACGCATTGCCGCTGATTCTTGTGGTGAGTCTCGTCTACGGCGCGACGCGGCACGAATTACCCGGTCCGATCATCGAGCATGCGGTGCGATTTGGTTCGTGGATCGTCGTCTTCATGGCGGTCTTGTTCGTCGTGATCTGGTTCGTCTCTGGCCAATAGACGGGCTCCTGCTCACGACACGAATTTCGACGACTGGTTTTTCGTTTTGGATTCTTGGCTCTTGGATCGGCTTTCATGAGAATCGTAGTCCTCGGCGCCGGCACGGTTGGCACCTCGATCGCCGACATTCTCGGCCGGCATCGTCACAGCATTACGATTGTCGACACCGATGCGGCCAAAACGCGCAAGTTGAATCAGGAACTTGATGTGCGCGCCATCACCGGATCGGCGTCCGCTTCCAGCGTGCTGTTTCAGGCCGACGTCATCGGAGCCGACCTGGTCCTGGCAGTGACCGGCATGGATGAAGTGAATATCGTGGCCGCCAGTTTGGCCAAGGCGATGGGCGCAAACCGTTCGATCGCGCGAGTCTTTTCATCGGTCTACCAGGACATGAGCACGTTCGACTATCAGCACCATTTCGGTATCGATCGGCTGCTCAGTCTGGAACGTTTGGCGGCGCTCGAGTTTGCTCGCGGAATTCGTAATCCTGGATCGCTGACGGTCGAAAACATGGTCGGCGGCGATCTGGAAGTGCAAGAATGGATGGTGCAAACCGGGGCGAAGGCCGATGGGAAGCCGCTCAAATCGCTCGAGCTGCCGTCCGGTGTCCGCATCGGCTGCATCATCCGGGAGGACAAAACGTGGATCGCCGGCGCGGACGATGTGATCGAAGCGGGCGACCGTGTGACCGCGATTGGACGTCGTGAAGATGTGGAAGGTATCCGCAAGACGTTCCAGAAGACACAGCTTGAAAAGAAGATTGTCGTGATTGCGGGCGGCGGCGAGACCGGCGCTCACTTGGCCGGGCTGTTGGCCGGTCGTCGCAATTCGATCGTGATCATTGAGGAAGCGAGTCCGCGGTGCGAGTACCTGTCTCGCAAGTTGGAAAACGTAACGGTCGTCCATGCCGATGCGACGCGACGCGCGGTCTTAGAGGAAGAGCGAGTCGGCAACGCCGACGTGTTTGTCGCCTGCATGGGCGATGACGAAGAGAACATCATGGCCGGCGTCGAAGCGAGAGAGGTCGGTGCGAAATCGGTCATGGCACTGATCGGTCGGCCCGATTACGCCAGCGTCGTCGGCAAGCTGGGTATCGACCTGGCGGTGAGTCCGCGTGAAGTGATCGCCAAGCAGGTGCTCAGTTACCTCAATCGCGGCCCGGTCGTCACCCGTTCACCCATCATCGGCAGTTCGGTGAGCGTGCTCGAATTGGACGTACCGGAAGATTCACTGGCGACGCAGAATGTACTGGCCGAGCTGCGACTGCCGCCAAAAAGTCTCATTGCGGCCGTCACTCGCGACCAATACGTCGAAGTACCCGGCGCCGATGACTGGCTGAAGCCGGGTGACCGAGTCATCGCCCTCGTCGAAGACGCCGAGCTGGATATGCTCGTCGATGTATTTAAGTCGAATGGCTAAGAAGAAAGCAAAAGACGAGCGGACCATTTCCGAAATGCGGAATCTTGGACCGGCCTGCGAGAAAGACCTAAATGCCGTTGGAATTTACACGGCCGAAGAGCTGAAGCGGTTGGGCCCCGAGGATGCGTTCGTCAAAATGTTGCTCGGTCGATTGGAATTGGGCCGCAGTGCAAAATGCTGCAATGCGGCCTATCTTTACGCGCTCTACGGCGCGATTCATGAAATCGACTGGCGAGCGGTCCCGGAGCAGAAGAAAAAAGAGTTTAAGGCGCTGGCGGCTGAACTTCGGGAATCGGGCCGTTTCGGATAACCTGCTACGGATCGTCGGCCAGCGTGGCCATCTTTGGCGATGCATTCTGGGATAAGAGACGCAACTCGATGAACACTCGCCTCGTGACGCGGCAGCTCGGATTGGTCTGCCTTCTAATCGGTGTGTTCATGGTGCTCAGCCTGCCATGGTCGCATCCGTCGCTCGGCTTTCGGAATGACAGTTCGGTGACGATCACCGGCCAGTTCGAGCGAGGCGCTTTCTTTGCCGTCCTCGACAGTGTTGCGATCTGTTTGTCGTTGGGGCTGTTGCTGCTTTACGCGAGCCGCCAAGCGCAGGGCAAGCTCTACCGCAAAGAGGCGATGGCCATCGTTGGCCTGAGCTGGGTCTTGGCGACCGTCCTCGGCGCGATGCCATTCTATTTGGCCAAGTGTGCTCGCGGTCCCTGTGTACGATTGGACGAGTCCCGTGCGACCGCCAGTCTGTTGGTGCAAAGCGGTTTCATGTCGCAATGGAAAACGAAGTCCCTGGTCGATCCGATCGAGGTGCCGCCGGCGCTGATTGCCAAGATGCTGGGTGCGGGCATCGATGGGCTGTCGGCGCAAGGGTTGGCAGCGGCCGTCCCCCATGAGCGTCGCAACATGACGAAATTGCTGGACGATCTGGTTGCCAGTGATCCTGATTGGGCCGATGTGTTGGTGCCACCCGCCGCGAAGACTCCGTGGGGCGAATCGAGCAATTACCGGATTCGTATCGGCCGCATGTCGTTCGTGGATACGATGTTCGAATCGCAGTCAGGGTTTAGCACGACTGGTGCGACGGTGATCACTAACCTTGAAGATGCTCGGTTGATGCCGCACTGCCTCTTGTTCTGGCGCAGCAGTACTCACTTCCTCGGCGGCTTGGGGATCATTGTGCTGTTTGTCGTCGTCTTGGGGCAAGGTTCGGCAGGCAAAGCGCTGATGCAGGCCGAGCTGCCAGGCCCCACGCAAGATTCGGTTCAAGCACGGATTCAACACGCCGCTTGGCTGTTTGCCGGGATTTACTCAGCGCTGAATGTCGCGCTGACGGTGATCTATCGGCTGTTCGGGATGAGCTGGTTCGATGCGGTGTGCCATGCCTTTGGCACAATGGCGACGGGCGGGTTTAGTACTTACAACTCGAGCTTGGGCCACTTCGACCATGCCGGCATCGAGTATGTGACCGTCCTCTTCATGGTCCTGGCCGGTTCCAACTTCACGCTGTTGATTCTGTTTCTGCGCGGCAAACCATTGGCGCTTTTTAGTGACGTCGAATGGCAAACCTATGCTGCGTTTATCACGGTGGCGACTGTGCTGGTGGTTGTCTTTGGTTTGGCGAATCAAGATTTCGCCAGCCTAACCGAATCGCTCAACTCACAGATCCAAAGCGCGGTCAGGTACGGTCTGTTCCAAGTGGTCTCGATCATGACCACGACCGGCTACGGCACGCACGACTTTGATACCTGGCATCAATTCAGTCGAGCGCTATTGTTGGGGCTGATGTTTGTCGGCGGATGCGCCGGTAGTACGGGTGGTGGTATGAAAGTTATCCGCCACCTGTTGCTGTTTCGGATCGTTTCCCAGGAGGTCGAATTGTCGTTTCGGCCGACGGTGGTGCGTCCCCTGCGTCTCGGAGGCAAAGCGCTAGACGATCCGGCACTGAAAACGAACATCCTGGTCTACTTTGCCATCATCACGTTACTGTTCGTCAGTTCTTGGTATTTCGTTTTGCTCGTCGAGCCCGATTCGACTTGGGGTTCCGTGGCCGAGAACAAGATGATCGACAGTGCGAGCGCCGTGATTGCGACGCTGAACAATATCGGCCCAGGATTGGGGACGGTTGGAGCCACTTGCAACTACGCCCATCTGTCGGCGCCGGTCAAGCTGCTCTTCACGTGGCTGATGATGCTGGGCCGAGTCGAGGTCTATGTGATCCTCTGTCTGTTCGTGCCTCGGTTCTGGCGGACCGTCTGATTGGCCGACGGTTGCCCCGGTGGCTCCAACGCGGTCCTGATGTCTGAAGGGAGCTCCCAGGTGGCCGGTTGTAGGAAGGGGTTTGTCTGTAGGCCCGCGCGCCGGCCAGCGACGCGGCTCTTGCCGATTGCAGCATGCGGGATCTGAGATCAACGGTGCGAAATTGTCGTTTTTTCGCACTTGCTTTAGGCATTTCGACTGATACAGTAGTTTGAAACACTTGTTTGAATTTCTGTCGACTCAGCCCCGATATCCGACCATGTCCAACGACAACTCCTGTGAGCAGATCCTCCGCGCGGCCGGGCCGATTTTCGCGGAAAAGGGATTTCACAAGGCGACCGTTCGCGAGATTTGCCATGCGGCGGGTGTGAATGTGGCGGCGATCAATTATCACTTCGGCGACAAGCATCAGCTTTACGTCAAAACGGTCGAAGCGGCTCACGACAATCGTTCGACGGTTGTCCCTTTGCCGAACTTTGGCGAGCTGGCGGCGCCGACGGAAAAGTTGCGGGCGTTCGTACATACGATCACCGCCCGCATGGCCGGTTTGGACGAAGCGCCGTGGCAGACGCAATTGTTGATGCGTGAAGTGTTGTCACCCACCGAGGCGTGCCGTTCGCTCATCGAAGACTATTTCCGACCCATGATGAACGTCCTCTTGAGCATCATCGACGAATTGGTGCCGGCTGCGGTGACTGCCAACCGTCGTCAGATGTTGGCGTTTAGCATCGTGGGTCAGTGTGTCTTCTATCGAGCCGCTGGAGATGTTGTCTCGTTGATGGTGACGAAGGAAGGCCTCCAAGAGAATTATTCGATCCGGCAGTTGGCCGATCATATTGCCGACATGGCCATTGCCAGTATCGAGAACTTACCAGGCCGTTGGTTGGCCGAACCGACGGTCCAACCTGCCGATGCAACGTTAACCCATCCCACTGAAGTCGAATAAAGCTATGTCTGAATCTGAGACACAAGTCGCTAAACCTGACAGTCCGCCTAGTAGCTCGAGTGGCCCGAACGGCGACCAGGCTGCGGAGTCCACATTGGACAAGTATCAGGCTCCAGCAGATCGGGAAGCTGTGGCGTCTCCGGTTGAGGAAGTGCGGTTTCACGTTGTGAAGCACCTCGTCTTGCCCGGCGTGATCTTGTTCCTCGGTTTTGCCGGGTTAGTTGCTTCGAGCAAGTTGAAGAAAGAGCCGCCTCGCAAGGAGATCCCACCGTTTGTTCCGGCAGTCACGACCGTTCCCGTCGAATCATTCGACGGCGTGATGACGATGGATATTGACGGTTCGGTGGTTCCGCTTCGTGAAGTCAATATTACGACAGAAGTGGGCGGTCGAATTCAGTCCAAAGCGCCGCAGTGCCGGGCCGGTAACTTTGTCACGAAAGGGACCGAGCTGTTTCGCATCGATGCGGTCGATTTCGAGTTGGAGGTGAAGCGGCTGCAGCAAGAGGTCGCCCAAGCGGAGATCGGCATTCAGGAGATTGATGTCGAGCTGCAGAACTATCGACAGCTGATGCAACTGGCGGCGGAAGATCGTAACTTGCAATTGCGAGAAGTGAAGCGACTGCAGGGGCTGGTTTCCAATCGGGTTGTCACCGAATCGGAACTCGATCGAGCACGAAGCACCGAAGTCACCAAACGCAATTCGCTGCAAACCTTGGCAAATCAAGTGAAGAGTCTCGTGCCACGACGGGCAAACTTGGAAGCGAGTTTGGATTTGGCGAAGACGCGACTGGAGAAGGCTCAGCTCGATCTCAATCGGACGCGCATCGTGGCTCCGATCGATGGAGTCATCATCAACGACCTGGTCGAGGAAAACTCGTTTGTGGCCCGCGGGGCGACGCTGACTTCGATGGAGGATACCTCGTCGATTGAAGTGCGCTGCAATCTACGATCGGACCAACTATTTTGGCTGTGGGGCGAAGGCACGAACGAGGCGGGCGCTGATCAGTACCAGATTCCGTCTGCCGAGGCTCGCGTCGTGTACCGTTTGGGCGATCGCGAATATGAATGGGACGCCGTCCTCTCGCGATACGAAGGGACAGGACTCGACGAACGCACTCGGACGATTCCCTGTCGGCTGTTGGTTGAGAATCCGACCGATGTCCGCGTTCGCAATCAATCGCCCGGCCTGCGTGAGGTGGCCAAACCGCCGGCGCTGGTGCGTGGCATGTTCGTGACCGTTGAGATTGACACCGGTACGAATGCCGAGCTACTGCGCATTCCTCTCGATGCTCGTCAGCTGGGGGGAACGGTCTGGCAAGCTCGCGACGGCCGTCTGGAAATCGAGCCGGTGACGGTTGTGAAACAAATGAAAGAGGCGGTGCTGGTGGATGCAGCGAGCACGGTTCTCCGGGTTGGCGACCGATTGATTGTGACTCCGATCGCCAAAGTTGAAGACGGTATGGAAATCAAACTTGACGATCAAGAAGATCGGCCTTTCATGGATGATGCGTCCTAAATTCGTCGTCGCGTCGCTTATCGTGCGACTCATCTCACCCCATCCGCCTTGACCATCATTCAGCTAAGTAACTTCCATGAGAGCCATCGTTCGCTGGGCCGTTAAGAATTCTCCCGCCATGAACACCCTGATGGTGGGTGTGTTGCTCGTGGGCGCCGTCAGCCTGATGAGTATGCGGCGCGAGGTGTTTCCCCAATTCGACCTCGAAATCATTCTCGTCACGGTGCCGTATCCCGGCGCGAGTCCCGAAGAGGTGGAAGAGGGCGTCTGCCAGAAGATCGAAGAGGCGGTCCGATCGGTCGATGGACTAAAGAAACAGACGTCGGTGGCTCAGGAAGGCGCCGGGTTCTTGGTGCTGGAACTTGAGACCTGGGTGGACGTGCAGAAGGTGCTGAACGAGGTTCGTTCCGAGATCGATCGCATTCCCAGTTTTCCAGAGCTGACCGAAGACCCAGAAATTAAGCAGCTCAGCTTTCGTGAGCCGGCGATCCGCATCGGCGTGATCGGCCCGGAAGCGACAGGGATCGAGGCGGAACTGGAATTGCGGGAAGTCGCTGAACGAGTCCGTAACGAGGCGCTCCGCCTGCCCTCGGTCTCGCAGGCCGACGTGATCGGTTCGCGTCCTTACCAGATCGATGTCGAAATGAGCGAAGATCGCCTGCGCGAGTATGGACTGACGCTGAATCAAGTCGCTCAGATCATTCGCTTCGAAAATCTGGAACTGCCCAGCGGGAGCATCAAGTCGCAAACGCAAGAGATCTTGATTCGAGGTAAGAACAAGACGTCGGTCGGAACCGAAATTGCCAAAATTCCGTTGGTGACTCAGCCGAATGGAGTCGTCCTCACGGTGGGCGATTTGGGAACGGTCAGCGACGCCTTCGAAGACCTGACGGCGATCAATTCGTATGACGGCAAGCCCGGATTGACCGTGTCGATCGATCGTGCCAAAACGGAAGACCTGTTGAAGATCGTCGACGAAGTCAAAGACTACGTGGCGGAAGCTCAAGGCAAAATGCCGGCCGGCTACAAACTGAAGACGTGGGGGGACAAGTCGGTCGATGTGCGAGATCGTATGGACCTGTTGCTGCGAAATGGACTGCAGGGACTCGTACTCGTCTTTCTCGCGTTGGCGCTGTTCTTGGAACTCGAGTTGTCGTTTTGGGTGGCGATGGGGATTCCTATCTGCATGTTGGGGTCTGGCGTCTTCCTGCTTTACGGTGGGCAGACGATGAACATGCTGTCGATGTTTTCGTTTTTGATGGCGCTCGGTATCGTCGTCGATGATGCGATTGTGATTGGCGAGAACATCTACACGCATCGTCAGCTTCACGATTCCTTGGAAGAGGCTGCCATCGAAGGTACCGTGCAAGTCGTCCCCTCGGTGACCGCTTCGGTCAGTACGACGATCATCGCTTTCATGCCGCTTTTGTTTGTCTCGGGGGTGATGGGGAAATTCATCGCGGTGATGCCGGTCGCGGTGATTGCCATGCTGATCATTTCGTTGATCGAAAGCACGTTGATTCTGCCGTGTCACCTGGCTCATAAGGGTTCGTTCTGGGCCGGTTTCTTGCGAAGCTATTGCCGGATTCCTCTGGTCGCACGGCTGTGCTTGGCGATTCCCCTGATCTTGGCTGGTCTGGCGATTGTCCGAGCCACCTGGCCGATCGGCGAATTGAATGATATCGGCGCGGTTGGGTACGTCATGTCGGGAATGAAGCTGGCGTTTGCTGCCTTGCTGTTTGCTTTGTCGTTTGCCGATGTCGTGTTGTTGGTGGCGGGCTGGATTACGAAGGGGTTTGCTGCCGCTTCCGGATTCACGACACGCAATCTTGAGTATTTTGTCGATCGCTATTATCTGCCAACACTCCGTTGGTCACTGCAGAATCCGGCCCTGGTGATCAGCAGTGCGATGACGATCATGTTGCTGTCGATGGGGCTCGTGGTGGCTGGCGTGACGCCGTTCGTCATTTTTCCAAAGACGGACACGAACGAAATTTTCGCATCGATTTCCTTTCCGGACGGAACGCCCGCAGCGGTTACCAATCGAGCGGCCACACGGATTGAACAATCGTTGCTCGACCTGAACAAAACGCTCTCGACAGGCGAAGTCAATGTGATTCAGACGGCTCGGTTAGCCGTCGGCCAAGTCCGCGACCCAGCCGGCATCGGGCCCGAAGCGCGGTCTTCTGGCAGCCATCTGGCTCGTATCGACGTCGAATTGGCCGAAGCGTCGCTGCGAAACATCACGGCGCTCGAGATCATCGACCACTGGCGGGAAGCGGCCGGTGAGTTTCCCGGCGCCGAATCGATCACATTCTCAATCGCCAATATTGGCCCGGGCGGGACGCCGATCGAGTTTCGCTTGCTGGCCAAAGCAAATGACATGGAACGACTCGAAGCGGCGGTCGAGAAAACGAAAGCCAAGTTGGGCGAGTATCAGGGAGTGCTCGATATTCGCGACGATTCACAGCCTGGAAAATGGGAATTCCAAATTCAGGTCAAAGACAAAGCGAAAGCGCTGGGGATTCCACTCTCGCAATTGGCGCAGACAGTGCGCGGTGCTTATTACGGCGAGGAAGTCATGCGTCTGCAGCGCGGCCGGCATGAGGTCAAGCTGATGGTGCGCTACCCGGAGAGCGAACGAAAATCGCTCACCAATTTCGAGGAGATTCGTATTCGCACCGGTGACGGCCGTGAGTATCCACTGACCGAGTTGGCCGACGTGAAGGTCAAGCGTGGTTTTTCAGAGATTAACCGCGTCGACCAATTGCGCTCGATCGCCATTCTGGCCGACGTCGATGAGAAAGAGGCCAACGCGCGGGAGACGGTGGCCGATTTGCAGAAGAGTTTTATGCCTCAGTTGTTGCAAGAGTTTCCCGAAGTATCGGTGATGTGGGAAGGGCAACAGCAGCAGACGTTCGAATCGGTCACCAGCTTGGTGCGTGGGTTGGCGATTGCTCTCTTGGCGATGTTCGTGTTGCTAACAATCGAATTCCGTTCCTATTTCCAACCGTTGATGATCATGGCCATCATTCCTTTTGGCATCGTGGGCGCGATCTGGGGGCATGCTGTGATGGGGCTGACGATCACCCTGTTCACCATCTTTGGAATTGTGGCGTTGACAGGCGTCGTGATGAACGATTCGATCGTCTTGATCGACTACATCAACCACCGCCGCGAAGAGGGCGCTTCGCTCTACGACGCGCTGATCGACGCGGGCCGGCGCCGATTCCGTCCGGTCCTTTTGACTTCGGTCACAACGATTGCCGGTCTAATACCCATGCTGACCGAGACCTCGTTTCAGGCTCAGTTCTTGATCCCCTTGGCCGCCACGTTGGTCTTTGGCTTGTTGCTGGCGACGATCATGGTGTTGATTCTGATTCCGGTTTACTACGTCGTGTACGGGCGGTTGGCACTGGGGGATCGCTCGCCCATGCACGGTCCATTGCCATACGATAAACCGAAAACGGTCCGTTCGCAGTCGGTGCCGGTCGCCTCGGCGACTTAAGATTGCCAGGATCGCCATTCGCCAGGCGAAGCGCTCTGCATGGGTTTTCGTTTATCGAATCCTCATTGTCCCTTGCGTCGAAGGAGCCCGATCGCGAGTAACGCCAATCCGAATCCACATGATGGTTCTGGGACGGCAGCCACGTCGCTGGTCGCGAATTTGAACTGATTCCAAAGTAGGAAGTCGGCGCCATCGGTCGTTCCATCGGCATTGAAATCGGCCGCCAACCAGCCTCCGGTATTGGTGAACTTGTTGGAATTCCAGGCGAGGTAATCGGTTCCGTCGACGCTTCCATCAAGGTTCACGTCGCCGAGGAGATAGGGATTGCCGGCCGGCAAATTCGCGGCTCCCGCCACGGCCAGCCATAGGTCTCGATCCAAGAGGTCCACCTTGGTGTCTCCGTTCATATCGTAGTCGAAGCTGTGGATGCCTTGAGCAATACCGTAGATCAGAAAATTAATGTCCGTGACATCGAGTACGCCATCGTCATTGATGTCACCGCTAGGAAGAACCGGAGTGAAGCTGACGTTATCGATGGTCACATCGACCGAGTTGCTGCCGAACGACCAAAGTCGAAAGGAATCGATTTCATCGTTGAAACCGCAGCCCAGGTGATTGCCACCTTGAAAAATCACTTCGTCGTTGAGAGTGATTTTCTGGTCCGTCACAACACTGCCGTCCGCATCAGGAAAAAACTGCCAATCTAAATGCAGTACCTCGTGCCTATTCCAGCTTCCACCAATGAGCATGCTGTTGATCGAGCACGTACCGATCGAGCGATCGAGCCCCAGCGACCCATCCGAGAAGAAAGAGAGGCTGGCTGTCCTTCCTCCGCCCACTTGGGGCGAGAGGATGTACCGCGCATGTGAATCTGGATCGTCGATCTGAATGTCTAAGGAAAGAACCCCATATCCATTTCCCAAGACAGGGGAAGTCACATAGTTGCCATCGATTGGGGCGATGCCGTTGGCCGCTCGAATTGAGCGATCTCCGAACCCGGCTATCCCGGTGTTTTCGATTTGTGCTCCTGCTTCACTCGACCAACCGCTTTGGCCATCCAAATCGCCGATCGAGAACGATTCGAAATCCTCCGTTCCGGATTGAGCCACGAGGTTAGGGGCAATGCAAATGACAACGACGAGCAAGGTGGTAAAGCAGTGGAGTTTGGCCGAAATCATCTATACACCCTTCGAAATGGCTTTTTTGTTGACGGTACCGATCATCTGGATTGTGAAGCCATTTTTTTCCCGATGGTCCGCCACCAAAGTTCCGTGATATCAATAAAACGGATCGGCATCGATTGTGAGCGCCAAAAAATCGTTGCCGGAGCGCCGCCATAGCGAATGTCACCAGCTGCCTTCACGAAATTCCGATCACGAAAGTTGCTTGCATTCCGTGCCGCCTGTTAACACCGTCGCCGCGGTGCCGGCCGGCTCGAATCGTCCTCGCTGTGAAACTTTGACGGCTGGGTGAAGTCTGCGTCCCAAATGGTGCTAGATCGGCCGTTTGAAGCCGTATTTCTGTTGGATCCGTTAAAGCACGAATGAGCCGCAGGGCCGATACCACTACTACAGCCCGTCCCGCGGGCTGGCGTACTCGACTCACCCATCGGCCGCCTCATGCCACGACTCGCCCGCCACCCTGCTGCCCGATCTGCTACTTGGATTGCTGTCCTGTTGACCGTGATGAGTGGCTGTCGCGTCGGGCCAGACTACAGTCCGACCGTTGTGCCTGCGCCGAATGAATGGCATCAGCAGCTCGATGGTGCCATGCACTCCAATCAAGACGACGTCGGTGCGTGGTGGACGCTGTTCAACGATCCCGTGCTCGATGCGTTGATTGAATGTTCGATCGACGGGAATCTGACCTCGTATGCGGCGCTGACTCGCGTCTGGCAGGCGCGGACGCAAGTGTGTGTTGCCGAGGCAGCCAAGAAGGGTAGCGTTTCAGGTACGGGCTCCTATACCCGTTCGTTACAAAGTATGAACGCGATTGGTGGGGGTGGAGGCGGCGGTATCCCTGGTCCGGCCGGTTTCTTGCTCGGGGTCCAGAAAATCACTCAGCTTGGTCTGATGACCAGTTGGGAACCCGATATCTGGGGTCGTGTGTTTCGGCAGATCGAAGCGGCCGAAGCGAACGAATGCGAAAGGGTCGAAGCCTATCGAGATTCGCTGGTCATGCTGTACGGCGACATTGCCAGATCGTACGTGGAGATTCGGACGCTGCAGGCGAGACTTGAGTACGCCAAGCGCAATGTGCAAATTCAACAGCGAGCATGGGAATTGGTTCAGCGGCGCGTCGAGGGTGGGATTTCTCCGGTGCTGGAAGAGCATCAAGCCGAATCGAATCTGGCATCGACGGAGTCCGAGATCCCTCAGTTAGAGTCGCAGCTTCACCAGGCCCTGAATCGCTTGGCGGTATTAGCGGGTGAGTATCCGGGAACGCTGCACGATTGTTTGGCACAGCCGTTTCCCATCCCGGAACCGCCCGAAAACCTGCCGATGGTGCTACCTTGCAACGTCATTCGTCAACGGCCCGACATTCGGCAGGCGGAACGAACCTTGGCCGCTAGGACGGCACAGGTGGGCGTTGCCGTGGCGGAGCTCTACCCGAGATTACAGCTGGGCGGGACCTTCGGATTCAGTTCGAACGACGTCACCACGCTGTTTGATAGTGACAGTTGGGGCTACAGCTTCGGCCCCAGTTTCACCTGGCCGATTTTCAATGCTGGTCGCATCAAGTGTGAGATTCAGAATTCCAAGTTTGCTCTGGAAGAGGCGATTGCCACCTACCAGCAGGCGGTGCTGACCGGGATCGAAGAAGTCGAGAATGCGATCGTTGCTTACAACAACGAACGCGTGCGCCGCGCGGCGCTTGGTCGCACGGTGGAGGCGGCAGAAAAGTCGCTAGAAAGCGTGCTCGAGCTCTATCGCAATGACAAAACCGATTTCCAAAATGTGCTCGATACGCTGCGGACGTTGTTCACCGCTCAGAATTCTCTGGCCGCCAGCGAAGGTCAGACCATTCAGAACTTGATCACACTCTATCGAGCGCTTGGCGGTGGTTGGGCAGAAGACGCTCATTGTGTTGATCGCTGCGTTCGCCTTCGTTGTCCGCAGCGGGCCGATGCTTCGATCGTCGATCTGGAACCGACTGAGAATGCGGCGGAACGGTACTTCGATTCACGATCCGATCAGTCTCGCGAGGCGGCGCAGGAGCCGAAGCAACTCGACTTGCCCGGTACCGGTACTGACGATCCAGACGTCAAGCAAGATGAGACATTCGACGTGGATGCGTTCTTCAAGAAAGTGCTCGATCGGTCCGGTGAGCCCAATTCGAAACCGGAGGTGGGTGACCGTCTCAAGGAACAGACCGCGACCCCTGCCGATGCGCAGCCCGCGCAAACGCCGGTCCAGAAACCGCTAAATGACAGCGACCAAAATTCAAAACTCGATAACCCGTTTTCCGATGCAACGGCTCCTCCCGTTACGGATGAAGCGGGCGACGAGCTCACGGGACTTCGGCAAATGCTGGATGCGCTGAACAAATCAAAGAAGACCGAGTCGCAGCCACTGCAACTCAAATTGTCCGATTGAGTGGCTCGTGGCGTTCGGCAATGGGCGTGACAGGATAGCCGCCCAGTTCGACTTGATCGACGGAGGGCGTGGTCGGTTGCGTGCGATTCGAGGCACGTCGCGGAATGGCTTCCGCATTCAGCCAGAAGCGACCAGGGCCTGTGCAAGCGAGTCCAAACAGCATCACGGCCAAGGTCAACGGATACTCGACGCCGTTGTCTTGAAACGACATCGTGTGCGAGTGAACGTAGACCATCGCGACGCCCATCGTGAACATCAGCGGCACCGTCGCGGTCCGCATCCAGATGCCCGTGATCAAGGCGACGCCGCCCAGGAATTCGGCTCCACCCGCCAAGACCGCAGCGTAAGGGGGGTAGGGAATGTGCAATGTTTCCAGGAAGGTCGCGAAGCCGCCGAGCCCCGATCCGTCCCACACACCAAACAGTTTCTGAGCACCGTGGAAGACGAAGACACTGCCCAGCATCACTCGCATGACCAACAGTCCCATATCTGGCAGCAGATCGCGTCCCTGGCGATAACTCATACGACACTCCTCGGCTCAATTCGGTTGTTCGAAGCGGTCGAGAGACTAGCGAGCCGCAATTTGGGGGTCAACGGCGACTGAAGGCGATGGGCTCAGCAGTGCCAGCGGAAGGCATCGGTTGCGGAAATACTCGGATCACGGTTATCGTCCTAGCGGTAGCAGCGGCCGTGGGCTGCCTCGGTCGCGTGAAATCACTGCCATCACTCCCCTCGATTCCTTGAACATACCAGCCGCGAGTCAGACCACATGTGGATCTCGATTGAAGGACTGACCAAGCGATACGGTGATTTCACGGCGCTGGATCAATGCAAACTGACGATCGAGCGAGGTGAGATTTTTGGTTTGCTAGGTCCCAATGGAGCTGGCAAGACGACGCTGCTGCGATTGCTGATGGGGTTTACTCGTCCGACGGCCGGCAAAGCGACGATTGATGGTTTGGATACGTACACCGATTCCGTCGCCGTGCATCGACTGGCAACCTACTTGCCCGGTGACGTCCGACTTTTCCGCCGCATGCGGGCGACTGAATTTCTCGAATTCATCCACAGCCTGCGCAGCAAAGGTGCGGCGAAGCGAGGCATCGAAATTGCCAAGCGGATGGAACTCGATCTGAATCGTAAAATCGCTTTCATGTCGACCGGCATGCGTCAAAAATTGGCACTCGCCGCGGTGCTCGCGTCCGAAACTCAGTTGGTGATCTTGGACGAGCCGACCTCGAATCTCGACCCGAACGTGCGCAGTACGGTGGGGCGGATGGTTCGTGAGTTGCAGCAAGAGGGAAGAACGGTGATTTTTTCCTCTCATGTCATGAGCGAAGTGGAAGAGATTTGCGACGAAGTCGCCATCCTTCGCAAGGGGCAGTTGGTGCATACTCAGTCAATCGTCGACCTGAAAAGAACGCACCGCATTCATGCTAGGCATACGGGAGAGATGCCGTCCGTGCCGGCCGAATTGTCGGCGCTGGTGGAAGTGAGTCGGTTGGCTGATGGGCGAGTCCGCATGGACACGAGTGCAGAACTGAGCCAACTGCTCGGTTGGCTGGCGACGCTCAATCTGGACGAGTTGCAAATTGAACCGATCGGTCTGCGAGCCATCTATGATCGGTTTCATTCGACCGAAGCGGTCGTGCCATTGGCCGGGCCGACAAGCGATGGGGAGCTCGCCACGTCATGATCCATTGGCCGCTATTGCGAAAAACGATCCGTGACGCCCGCTGGCTGTGGCTATCCTGCGCTGCCTGTCTGTTTGCGTTCGCCTGGGTACACGTCTTGATCAACAGTCGCGTCGACATGGGCCGGTTTGCCAAAATTTTGGAGAACATTCCGGACGCCTGGGAAAAACTGGCTCCGGTGCCCTTCAAGCAGCTGATGTCCTACCCGGCTCGGCTGTCGGTCCTCTATGAGGAACCGCTTGTTTACATGCTGATGACGATATGGTGTATTGCCCGCGCGTCCGATTCGGTGAGCGGAGAACTGGGCCGCGGTACGATGGAGATCATGCTCTCGCAGCCTGTCAGCCGGAAGCAAGTCATCCTGACCCCGACGTTGGTGACGTTGCTAGGCATCGGCGGTCTCGTGACCGTGCTGTGGGTAGGCTCGGCCTGCGGCATCTCGACGACTTGGGTAGAGAAACCTTCGACGGGCGGTTGGACCGTCCCTTTCACGGGGATTGAAATTCCGCTGGGCATAGAGGAATCGATCGAACGAGTCCCCATGACAACGTTGGTGTCGCCGCGTCAATTCTTGCCAGCCGCTTTGAACTATGCCTGCTTTGGCTTCTTCCTGTGCGGTTTTTGCACGATGCTCTCCGCCTTCGATCGCTACCGCTGGCGGACGATCGGCATCATGATCGGATTCTACGTTGTGCAAATGCTGGCCGAGCTGCTGGGGCAGGCGGTCGAGTCGCTTAGTTGGCTGCGCACCATCAGTTTCTTTCGCGCTTATGAACCGGTGATGTTCGTCAGCAAGTCGGTGAAGAATCCCGAAATTGCTTGGTCTTGGTTTGAACGTAATGCGGCTGGCCAGATCGTTGATCTGGGGCCTTTAACTTGCGATGCGATTTTACTCAGTCTGGGGACGATCGCGTTTGTCATCGCGGTCACGGTGTTCTGCCGTCGCGACCTGCCGGCACCGATCTAAAATTGCGGGTGAAGGCGCTGCCCCATTCGTTCCGGGAGGCTGTGCGGAATTGGCGTTCATTCCATTGGCCATCCTGTTTCGAGTTCGGCATCAGGGCGCAGCTGAACCTAAACTTGGGCGCCACCCGGTATCCCCGAACTTTCAGTCGGAATGCATGAATTCGCTGGCGGATCGAACAACGGAAAAAGCAACGCCAGCGGCTCTTGATTGGCGTCTGGGTGGTTTTGGCGTAAGATTGACGCCATGACACCTGCAGAAATACGACTTTGCCAGATCGAAAAATATCGCCTGATGAGCGGTGAAGATCGGCTGTTGGTTGGTCTGCGTCTGCACGAGCTTTCCTGCCAAGTCGCTCGTGACGCAATTCGGGCCTCGTTTCCCAACGCGAATGCCGCCATGGTCGAGGCAAAACTGCATGATCGGCTAAAATTGGCCGCTAGACCTGCAATCGAGACAGAGGCATGACAGAACAGGAGCTGTTGTGCGATTGCCTTCGACGGCTCAGCAATTCCAAGTTTCACTACATGCTGGTTGGCTCGATGGCCGGCAACTATTGGGGAATCCCTCGCTCCACCCACGATATCGACTTTGTCATCCAGTACGATACAGATTCGGTTGATGACCTGGTGAGTCTCTTCGCTGACGAATTCTTTATTCAGAGGTCCAGTGTTGAGGCGGCGCTTGCTCCGCCATATCAATTTAATGCACTTGACAGTCGGTCTGCCTTGAAAGTCGATGTTTTTCGGTTGGCCGGGGACGATTATGAGTTGCAGCGATTTTCGCGAAGACGGCGTGTGAAGATCTTGGGCGAAGATGCGTTCATCGCAGCTCCAGAGGACATTATCCTTCACAAGCTGCGGTGGTACACGATCAGCGCGGCTGATCGGCAGCTGACAGATTCGGCTGGAATCATGGCGGTGTCCGGTCCAACCCTTGATCATGCGTACTTGGACGACTGGGCTGGGAAAATCGACGTCTTGGAGCTGTTGGCCAAAGTCAGGGATCTGGCGAAGTGACCGAGGAGTAGAACCCGCAGTCGCTAAAGTCCAGCAGACGAGGGCCGGCTGCGTAAACTTTG
>CAYZRS010000017.1:0-20454 GCA_964480915.1 uncultured Pirellulaceae bacterium
AGCGACGCGGAGGGGACTCGAACCCCCAACCACCGGATCGACAGTCCGGGACTCTAACCAATTGAGCTACCGCGCCAGGTTAATCGATCAATTATATCTCCGACGACTCGGTCCGCAAGGTCGTACAGCCAGCTGGCCCCTTCTTTCAGATCGGAAGGGTGATCGCTCGCCAAATGGATGCAAAATGTGCTTGCAAATGCCGCTCAGGAGTGATCGAACGATCGAGGGTGAGGCGGTGACTTGGGCTGCCGAAAGGCAGTTCGTGCCGGATGGGGCGATTGTACGACTCGGCAACCGCGAATCACCCGGCTCGCCGCGAACTTCCGGCTGTTTGGTCACGAAAAGCGGTCACTGTGACCTAGGTTTCCTAAGTGGATTCCCGGATCCCGACGAACCAAATCAAGGAGCTAGTAACGTGACTTACCGCTTTCATGCGATTATGCGAAAGATCGAATCGGCCATTGTCTTCTCAGACGAGAAAACTTGGTTCTTTGTCATTTTTGTGCTGGTAGTGCTCGGGGCGTTCTTCCTCAAAGGAATGGGGCTGAAAAAGGCCTACTGAGCTCACACGATCGGTTCTGTAGCAGGAATAGTGACGCCAATTATGAGTTGGATGAATACCTTAGGTTGTTTGACGATCGGTGGACTTGCTGGATGGTCCATCAAAACAAGATCTGCTCGCCAGCGAAAACAAACGGGGAAGGTGGAACAGGCTGACTCCCAAGAGAGGACGAAAATGACCGCTCCAGGCAATCCAGAACAAGCCGTCTTCTGCGATATCCGCAGTTCACTCGCCGATCATTTTGAATCGCTCAATACTTTGGTCGATCGGCTGGGATGTTTCGATCACGACGTCGATCAAAAAAACGCACTCCTGGCGGACACCAAGCAACTGACCGAGAAATTGGCGCTCGTGTACGACGATATTCGCCGGTTTGCGGATCGTTTGCCAGAAGCCAAGAACTCCCGTTTGGACGTCGAAACGAACGTTGGCAATAAGTGTGCACTCGAAGAGTGGCTGCAAATGCACTTCGCCTATCTCTCTCGCTATGGCAACGAATTCTCGATTGCTTTATTCGAGGTCGATCTGGGCGAAGAGGATGCAGAGATCGATCGCGATGTGTTGACCGAAGTCGCCTGTCGCATCACCGATGTGTTGAAAGAGAACATTCGAGGTACGGACAAGATTTTCCGCTACTCGGCTAACGAGTTTGTTGTGACATTGCCAGAGACGCCATTGGATGGCGCCATGATTTTCGCCAATCGAACCACTCTCGACTGTACGGCTGCTGTCGATCATCCCGTTTTCGGTGGTGTTGCAGCGGCTCGCCATAGTGACAGTCTGCGAACGCTCATGAGTCGCGCCGACGCGGCTCTTTATCAGGCAAAATCGCAAGAAGAGGACAGCGTCTGTTTTCATGACGGCAACCATATTGGTTCCCCGTCAGAAAAGCCGTTCGAGTTTCTGGAAGCTCATGTGACGGTCTGACTCGACTGGCATCACCAAACACCTTGTGCCGGGTCATAGCCGAGCGCCGCGGCACGCTCAAAGTCTTTCTCCGCCTCTTCGCTTCGTTCAGTCGCTGCGTAGAGCAGTCCACGATGCTGATAGAATACGGCCATTCCTTCGTCCAGTTCCTGGTCGGCATGGTCCCAGGGGCGTTTGTCGATCGCGGTACGGGCTTGCTGCCGCAGCGTGGCGCGACTCTTTCGTCGGTAGCGTTCGTACAACTCGACTGCCGATTCCGCATCCTCTAAGCCGCCCTCGAAGTCGCCGACAAGATAGCGAACGTAGGCTCGAGTATCGAGCATTCCACCCGATGTGGGTTGTCCTACCATCGACAGTGCTTCGTTGATGTTCTCTAGGGCCAGATCTAGGTCTTGTTCGGCGAGCGCCAACACGTAAGCGTGCGTATTCAACGTGCGGATGAGGTTGTTGGCTGAATAGAGATTGAGCCGATCGGCCGCCGCGGCCCGGGCCAGTCGCAGGGCAAGTTCGGCATCACCGATGGCTGCCTTCGCGTTTCCTGAACGGAGCTTGTAACCGCAGCGCGTGACCAAATGATCAATACTGTTCGCATCCCAGGCCAACGCTCGATCCATTTTCTCGATGGCCAGTTGTGGCTTGTCTGCCAACGACGCTTCGTAGGCGGCGGTGGCATGCCATTTTGCGACCTCCCGCTGCAGGGCGCCCCAAGCCAGCGGTACGCCGAGCAACAGGAGCGTTGCCCAAATGATAAGACGTTGGGACTTGTTGTACGTGTTTGGCTCCGTTCGCTCTTCCGTTGGAAACGCGGTTAGCTGAGCTGAGCTTTCCGTTTCGGTGGTCACATTACTGTCGGTCATCGATGCTTATTGGGTCCCAGTTGGGGTTTGGTATGGGTTTGGTTTCTGAGTTTCTGAATATGGCTTTTGGCAGACCGGTGATGTGTAGCCTACCGCAAAGCGTCAAAGTCCGTAATTTCGGCTTAGCCTAGCGGTGCTGGAGGGTAAATCATAACGGCTTCTGCCGCTTTCAGCTGGTTTCGCCGGTTAAACATTGACGAGCTTTATGCAAGCTCCTAGGATCCTAGTTAGTTGCGGAAGTCTGACGAAGCGAGGGTGCCTTGTCATTGCTTGGAGCTTGAAGCAAACTCTTGGGCTGCCCAGCTTGGTCTGATCGCACGGGTCGCCAGATTTTCGACACAAAGAAATGTTAACAAGGGGGACGGACATGCCATTGTTTGAAGTGGAAACGAACGCTCACATCATCATTACTTGGGCAGAAGACGACGATGCTGCGGCTCAAGTAGTGACCGAAGCTTACCCCACTGACACGGTAACTCGCCTGACGAAACGTCCTCGCGATACTTGGGTTATTTCCAAAGCCGCCTTGGGTATTTCTGATGCAGAGCCAGCCGATCCGTGTTCGAAAGCACGTGACTGCCTTTCGAAGGCTGCGGGTGACAAGGTGCACGCGATCCGTCTCTACATGCAGGAAACCGGTACCGACTTGAACGACGCTCGCAAAGCGATCGAATCCAACATGGTCATGGGTTGGTAGCACCCGAGGGCAAAACCGACGATTGACTGCCAGATAAACAAGAATGGGCCGGCTGTAGTGCCGGCCTTTTTCTTTTCTGCAAAACTGGGACAACTAATCTAAATTGTCATCGCCTGAGCGTTCGATGCTTCTTCTCAATGCCAAGGCCCAGTGAATGCTATCACTGCTGAGGCTGAAATCACTCGTCCCGAGTCATCGTTGGAGAAGCTGCCATGTCGGGAGCAAGTCAACCATCAAGTTCGGTCGCCGAAATATCGGCCGTTGCCGTCAGTAGCGCCGGTGGGCATGCGTGCCATGCACGCGTGCAGGTTCGCGACGCATCTGCAAATCCGTGGCGCTGCTACGGGATGTTTCGTCGCATCGATCAAGCGCAAGAGTGCGTGCAAAGTCTCAACGACGATGGTCGGCAGGCGCGACTCGTACGATTCGCGATCGCCCCGGTGGCCGGCTAGTCGGCAGAGGCCAGGTTTAGACCGTGATCCGGTTGTCGATCATCTTGTGACCGTCGACGTACTGCCTGGGCGCCATGGTTGGTTGGTCGCTTGGCTGTCTGCGAAACCTTGATAATGCGAACTTGAATTCGCTTCGAAGGTGGTCGTGGCCACTTGTGCTTGAGCCGGTGTCGATTCGACATAGCTGGGAATCGGGGACGCCGCCGGTGCAACCGAGTTGTTGAGTGGGACAAAAGCGGGCGGTTCGCTCACGAGGGACGGCGCTGCCGCCGGAGCAGGCTGACTGGGGAACGGACTGGCTGCCGGGCTTGCTGCGAATTCCGAGCTCGGCGAATTGCCAAATTCGCTGTCGCGGTCGCTGCCACCGAAGCTGTTTGGCGCTGGTTGGCTGAAACTGGCCTGCTCGACCGGGAACTGTGAGGCCTCTGGTCCCACGGCTGGCCCTGAATTTGTCGCCATGAACGAGTCGCTGTCTTGCGGTGCGAAAGTTGTCGGGGCCGCTTTGGTGGCGTACATGCCTTCTTGCACACTGCCGTGTGGCGCGGCGTTGGCGGTTGGGTAGGTCGTTCCTGCCGGTGTTACGTTGTTTGTGCTGAAGCCAGCCTGCGCCGTCGTCTGCGCAACGATACCGCTGCTGGGCGGCGTGCCGGGTGTCGCCGTCAATGATTCTGGTTGCTGGGGAAAAGTTCCGTAGTTGGTTGCCGGGTAATCGGCAGGAGCGATCGGACTCGCGGCCGGTGAGCTGTTGGCCAGGTTGGTCGTGCCGCTTGGCATTTCGACCTGAGCGTCGAGTGGTGACGATGTGCTGGCAGTTTGACTGGGCGTCTCGGCCGCTGACGGTGGTGGATAATCGACGCCTTCATCACGCGTTAAGACGGGAATCTCTTTGCCTGCGAGCAGGTTCATTTTTCCCATCGATTGGCATCCGAGAGAGCTAAGGAGCGTGCTTCCTAGCAAGATGCCGAGGACAACAGCGAGTCGGGTGGGACGCGAGTTATTCATAGATTCGGTACGAAGGGGTGAGCTGTCGGGTTGGAAACATTCGTCGCGGATGCGTTGAGCTTAGAACGTTGTACGGTCCTCGGGCGACCGAATTTGTGCCAAGCTCACCCAGCCTCTGCGCGGGGGGATAGTAGAAACGGGCTAACCACCCGTCAATGGCACTCGGGCAGCGGCCGCTCGGCGTGCTATCACTGCGCGCAAGAAAAACGGCTCGTCAAACGACGAGCCGTTTCGAGTTCGATTTCCGCGACGTGAGTTAGCCCTTGGCTTCCGCGAAGCGTCGGCTCACCTCATTCCAATTCACGACATTGAAAAAGGCCGCGATGTAGTCGGGACGACGATTTTGATACTTCAAGTAGTAAGCGTGCTCCCACACGTCGATGCCCAGGATCGGTGTGCGACCTTCCATGAGCGGGTTGTCTTGGTTCGGAGTGCTCTCGACCAGCAGCTTGCCCTGATCGACCGACAGCCAAGCCCAGCCACTGCCGAAGCGAGTGCCAGCAGAACCGGAAAATGCTTCCTTGAATTTGTCGAATCCGCCCAGGTCGCTGTCGATCGCTGCGGCCAGTTCGCCGTCAGGGCTGCCGCCACCTTCTGGTGACAGGATGGTCCAGAACAACGAGTGATTGGCGTGTCCGCCGCCATTGTTTCGAACGACGCCTTGGATGTTTTCAGGGACCTCTGATAGCGAGGAGACGACATCCTCAATCGATCGGCCGTCCAGTGCGGTGCCATCAATCGCCGCATTGACCTTGTTCACATAGCCTTGGTGATGCTTGGAGTGATGAATTTCCATCGTCTGAGCGTCGATGTGTGGTTCGAGTGCGTCATACGCGTACGGCAATTCGGGTAAACTAAAAGGCATGGTTTCGTTCCTCAGTTTGCTTATACGAAACGCGAGAAATGCGGAGACTGCGTCGCGAATCTGGGTAAATTCCAGTTCCACAAGATAGTTGATGCCCCGAAGTGTGACAATTGGGTCCTGGTTGAAAGTCGTCCATCATGAATTCCGCTGGAAATCGATACGAGCCGCGTGGATCGGGCGGTTCCGCAGGTGGCGTGGGTCAATTCCTCACGGGCCTCGCGATGACGCTGGTCGGGCTGTGGCTCTTCTTTGATTCGGTCCGTCTCACGACCAACCAGATGGGGTTCCTCACGCGTCTCTTCGGTGGCGGGCACGGTGCATTAGAAACAACCTCGATGGGGATTTTGTTCATCCCCTTTTTCATTGGAGTTGTCGCGCTGTTCTACGACGCCCGGATGAAATGGGCATGGGGACTGACGTTGCTGGGGATCGCTATCTTGGCAATCGAGATCGTCAGTCGGATGCGTTTCTACATGGACGGCAAAGTCACGCACTTCTTGATGATGATGGTACTATTTGCGGGCGGTACTGGCCTGATGATTCGCTCGTATTTACCAGCCAAGCGAGCGCTGGACGAATCGTCTGCGGAATCCGATAGAGAGTCTGGCGAGGGCGAAAACTAAAGAGCGCCCAAGGTTAACGTGCGCTAACGTGCGCGTCAGTCTCGCATGGCCGATTGCCACTCGGAAGCTTGCATCGGGATCATGTGATCGTTGGGACCCGGGGTGTAGCCTTGAGCCACGAGATAAGACTTCAGGCTCGAGATCAAATTGCGGGCGGCTTGCACGGGATTGTTGCGGCGATCGCGACTGCGAGTCGGCCGTACGGCGACGCACAGCAGCACCTGACCTTCGTTGTTCTTGTTGTTCACGAAGCTGACGTGCATCTCAAAGGGGGTGCCACGATCATTCTTGCGGCGTTGGAAGACGGTACTTTCGTCGGTGATCTCTAGCACGATTCCGTCTTCATCCAGTCGCAAAACGTTAGCATCGTGGTCGGCGACAAAGCCTCGCAGTTTCTGCGCCATGATGTTGATCGGTACGTTAGTCGTCAGGTAGGACTCAACCAGTTTCTGTCCGGCCTTAGGCCGATTCATGAAGCGATCGAGCCAACCGCCCGTCTTTTGCTCCTGTTCACCTTCGAGTCCGCTGCCCAGCTGTAAGACTTGGTTGCGACCATTGTCTTTGGCTTGGAAAAGCGCTCGATCGGCTCGGCGAAGCATTGTTTCTGGAGTGTCACCGGCTTGCACTTCGGTGACGCCGAAACTGGCACTGATCGATTGACCGTTCAGTTCTTTGAAGGGAGTGCCGGCCAGTTCCAGTCGGGTTTTTTCCGCCAATCCGACCGCTTCTGCACAGCCACAGTCGCGGCAAACAACGACGAATTCTTCACCACCGTATCGAGCGACCAGGTCTCCCGAGCGACTGCCCCGGGCGAGCATGGCTGCGAAGCGAACCAGCACTTCGTCACCTGCCTGATGTCCGTACGTGTCGTTGACTTTCTTAAAGTGGTCGATGTCGGTGATGATCAGGCTGCAGGCCTTGCCGTTTTCCAGGCTGTCGGCAACCGATTCGGCAAAGACGCGGTCGAATTCAGCTCGATTGCAGACCCCCGTGAGTGGATCGCGTGACGCTTTCTGGTGGAGCGTCTCGACCCGTTGTTGTAGATTCTGTTCGGATGACCAGTCCCGAATAACCACCGTCACGCCCAGAGGAATGCCCGACACGCCAATCACCGGAACGGCCTGAAATTCAACGGGTACGAACTCGCCATCTTTACCTCGGATCAACAATGCGCTGGCCGACGGGACGCCCGAATGATAGGCGTGCCGGACAGGACATTGGGCATCACGAACCAATCGTCCGCTTTGCGTGCGAAGATTGAGCAGTTGCGGCGTCCATTCTTCGCAGCGCACCGCGTCGGCTAGAATGCCGGTCAATTTCTCGCTGGCGTGGTTCCAGCGTTTGATCTTAAAGTTCGCATCGATGAAGATCACGCCGTCTCGAACACTGTCCATCAGTCGTTCGTGGAAGAACGATTCTTGATTCGCTCGTTCCTCGCCGTCATTGACCGCGTCTTGTCGGAAGTCCCAATAGCGATTCGAAGATTCGGCCGTGATGGTGTTGAGCCAGCGGTTGGTGGTGACACCGTTTAGTCGATTTTGATCGGTTGCCTGGATGTTGGCGAAATGTTCGACCATTGTCGGGTCGAATTGGACGTTGGCACAGGCAAAAAGTTCGGCGATCGCACGGTCGATGGAGAGTGCTTTGCGGTAAACGCGATCGGTCGTCATGGAATCGAACGCGTCGGCGATGGCGATCATGCGAGCCGCGACAGGAATGTCGTTGCCGCTCAGTTCGTAGCCCTGCTTCATTCCGTTGTACCAGGCGCCGACATTCGAAATGACATTCATCACATCATCGGACACGCAAATCGCTCCCAGGATTTGCCTTGCGAAGTCGCGTGAGTGGCGCATCATCGCTTGCTGATCGGCGGTGAGCGAACTCGGATTTCGCAAGATCGAATCTGGGATGCCGATTTTGCCAATGTCGTGGAGCAGCGCCGAGACTTCGAGGTCATTCCGTTGAGATTCGGACATGTCGGTTGCCATCGACCAAGCCGAACAGCAGACGGCGACCCGTGCGCAATGATCGGCCGTCGGAGCATGTCTGGCTCGCAGGGCAGTAAACAGGCTGCTCGCCATGCCCAGTCGCAAGGTGACAAGGCGATCCTGAGACGTCGGGTCAATCGCACACGACGAACCTGGCTGGCCGTCCAATTTGGAAAGCAAATTGTTCAGTTGCGACAGACCCGTTCCCAGATCTATTCCGCCTGCTGAGTTCGAAAACGATTGCGACATGTTTCAATGCTTGTGTAGACTTCACGTATCCGTACGCATTGTCGCGCACGGACTGCCCGCTTCATTCATTGCTAAAACCTACGTCGTAGCCAGGGACAGTAACGTCTGACATGGGGGGGGAGCACAAATACCGACCATGACTTTCATGGTCGTAGGGCATTTAGCGATTGATCAGTCGTGGAAATCCCCATTTTGGCGAACGGCGACGTAAGCGGAGTTTTTCTTGCGAGTTTTTAGCACCGGTACATGCGAATCACCCTTTCTGGCTCATGCCTCGAGTGAGTCAGGTTTGTTGCAGCCTTGCGGTTTGGAGCAAACTTCGCTCGAGCAGGTCCTCGCGATCCTGGATCGCCAAACGACAGGCCCTTCGCTCCGGGACAAGTTGTTGGCACCGGCGGGCGAAAATGCGACACCCTTTCGTCGGCCGAGCGTACTGTTACCGCCGATTCTGAGGCCTTCGAAAATCTTTTGCGTCGGCCGAAATTATGCCGAGCATGCGAACGAAACCGGCGCCGACTTACCCCCAGAGCCGCTCATCTTTAGCAAAATGCCATCGACGCTTGTCGGACACGGAGCCAAAATTCGGCTGCCAAGTGAGAGCCAAAAAGTCGATTTTGAGGCGGAATTGGTGGTGGTGATTGGGAAAACGGGTCGGCGGATTCCGCGCTCCGAGGCGCTGCAGTACGTCGCCGGCTACACATGTGGCAACGATGTCACGGCTCGTGATTGGCAGAAGGGGAAACCGGGTCAGCAGTGGCTATTAGGGAAGTCGTTTGACACCTTCGCGCCGTTGGGACCTTGTTTCGTTACGGCCGATGAGATTCCCGATCCGCAAGCGCTCGACATCAGCCTACGGCTCAACGGCCAAGTCATGCAGCAAGCCAACACCTGCGAGATGATCTTTCCCGTCGAGGAATTGATCTCCTACATTTCGCAAATCTGTACGCTCTTGCCCGGCGATTTGTTGTTTACTGGCACGCCTTCTGGGGTCGGGGTGGCTCGCAATCCGCCCGCGTTCTTGCAGCCGGGAGATCAAGTCGAAGTGGAAATCGAACGCATCGGTTGCCTGTCGAATGAGTGCGAAGCGGGCTAGGTCGCGTTGGAAACTGCAGCCTACGGGCAGGCTTGTCCAATCGGCACAATCGGAACAGCCAGATGGAATCGCCTATTCGAATCGTCGATCCGAGTTCCAATGTCACGTGATCTGTAGCAGGCAACGCCGGTTTGCCGAACCAAAAGAGAGCAGCGCGATGCTGCTGTGCCTAGCGACGAACGGCCGGTTGCTTTCCCAGCCGGTGTTGAGTCGAACAATCCACCGAGTAGCGAACAAGGAAGTTCACGCTCATGTCAGCAAATCCGATCCAGCAACGGCGTCGTCGCGTTTTACGCGATGAACCCAAAGAAGTACGCAAGAGCGAGCGGCCCAAATCGAAATCGGGCCGGCGATACTCGGACGGGGCGCTGGAGGAATCGCAGCTCCGAATTACCGATTTTCTTCCCCGCGCAACGTGGCGTCTGGGGGTGGTATTTGCGGTCGGGATGACGTCGATCGCTGCGCTGCTGCTGACCTACGGCTGGCAAGCAGGAAAATCGATGACGGCCGGTCAACCGATCGCCTCGGCGCTCGATTTAGCGTCTCCCGGTTCGATCGCTGCTTGGTTCGCCGCTGCGATGGCGATTGGTTGTGCGGCGGCAGCACTGATCATCTTCGGCATTCGGCGACACCGCATTGCCGACTATCGTGGTCGCTATCGGATGTGGACATGGGCGGCATTTGTCTTCCTGCTGGCCAGTCTCGATGCGGTGGCTCAAATCAGCCAACTGGCTGCCGGGTTGGTGCTCAAGTTGACCGGTGGGTTCTTCATCTCGACGCCAGCGACCTGGGTGCTGCTGGGTTGGAGCATTCTCGCGCTAACGGTGGCGGTTCCTTTCCTGCTTGAGTTGAGGATGAGCCAGTCGACGATGGCCGGTCTGCTGGCGGCCGGGCTTTGCTACGCCACGGCGGGCCTGCTGTACGGTGGCTATTTTCAAGGTAGCACGACGACGAGCCACGCCATGCTGCAGGTTGGCTTTTTACATACGGCCCACCTTGCCATGTTCACCAGTCTGTTGGCTTTCGCACGACTCGTCTTTCTCGACGCGCAAGGGCAACTGGTTCGCAAGGAACGGAAGAGACGGGAAATCACTCCGCCAGATTGGGCGATCGCTTGGCGGCGGAAACAGACCGCCAATCGTGCTGCAAGACGTGCCGCCAGGCAAGAGAGAAAGGCTGCGGGAGCGGCCGAGCCCACGTCGAAATCGAAGCCGAAGGTGAAAACGAAGCGAGTCGCGAAGAAGGCAGCACCAGCCGTGGTGAAAGTTGAATACGACGACGCCTATGACGAGCAAGAGGTCAATCCAGAAATTCTCCAAAACCCAGATCTTACGAAGGCCGAGCGTCGCAAGTTGAAGAAACAGCTGAAGCAGCAGCAACGCAGAGCCGCTTAGTCTGCTGTTGTTGAATCTGCTCGTCCGCAGACGGCTCTGCCAAAAGGAGCTGTCGTCCTGGCCGTTGCCGCGAGCCACCTGTTATCTGACGCGTCACGCGCTACAATCGCGACTGGTTTCGCGAGTTCTTTTTCACAGGCGCTTTCATGAACGTTCGCACTCGTTTTGCTCCCAGCCCGACCGGTTTCCTGCACATTGGCGGCGTCCGCACGGCGATGTTCAATTGGCTGTTTGCACGCCGGCACGGCGGTCAGTTCATCCTCCGCATCGATGACACCGACAAACAGCGGAACGTCGAAGAGGCGCTGCAACCGATCTTGGACGGATTCCGTTGGCTCGGGATCGACTGGGACGAGGGGCCCGGTGTTGGTGGCCCCCACGCTCCCTACTATCAATCGGAACGATCTGCGGCCTACGCGGCTGCCGTCGAGTCTCTGCTCGCCAGCGGCGCTGCCTATCGTGATTTCGCCAGTAACGAAGAAGTGCAAGCCGAGCGCGAAGCGGCAGAAAAAGAAAAGCGGGCCTTCATCTACAGCCGTGCCTGGATGGCCGAGACCGAAGAAGACTGCCAACGGTTCGCAGCGGAAGGTCGCCAATCGGTCGTTCGACTCAAGATGCCTCGGGAAGGGACATTGGTGATCGACGATCTGGTGCGCGGTCCGGTCGAGTTCGATTGGGCGCGCGAGCAAGATCATGTGATTCAACGAGTCGACGGTTCCTGCTTGTACCATCTGGCGACTGTGGTCGATGAGCATGACTTCGAGATCACGCACGTGATTCGCGCCGAAGAGCATCTTTCCAACACGCCACGACAAGTCTTTATCGCCGAAAAACTGGGCTACGACTTGCCGAAGTTTGCCCACATTCCGTTCGTGGCTGAACCGGGGAGTAAACGAAAACTGAGTAAGCGGAAGTTGGACAAGTACCTGAAGAATCGCGATTTCAATGCACTCAATGAACTGGGGCAGGGCATTGCCAAGCGAATCGGCCTGACGACTTCGGCCGAAACGTTCAACCCAGTGATCGTCGATTTCTATGAAGAGGTCGGGTTCCTCCCAGACGCGATGGTCAATTATTTGTTGCTGCTCGGCTGGTCGCTTGATGACAAGACCGAAGAGTTTTCCCGCGAAGAAATGATCGAACAGTTTTCGCTCGAGCGAGTCAACAAATCGCCTGCCAGTTTTGATCCGCAAAAATTGCTGGCGTTTCAGGAACGTTACTTTGGTCGGCTGGACACAAAGAAGAAAGTGGCGATGGTCTTGCCCTATTTGCAGAAAGCGGGACTCATCGCCGACCCGCCGCCCTGCGAGACGGCTCCCCGACTGACGGAAATTTTGGCCGCCGCCGGCGATCGCTTAAAGGTCGCTGGTGACATTCTCGACTTTGACGATTTCTTCACGGCCGATGACCAAATCACGTTTGACGAGAAAGCGACCCAAAAACGACTGAAGAAACCGGAAGAGGCGATTCCGCTGCTGACCAAATTTCGCGAGCAGTTGGCCTCCGCCGAATCCTTCGATGCCGCGTCGCTCGAGCCACTGCTCAAAGGATTTGTAGAAAACGAAGGTATCAAGATCGGACAGATCGTCCACGCGCTGCGAGTGGCGCTGACTGGAAAAGCGGTCGGCTTCGGCGTGTTCGAAACGATGGCCGTTTTAGGGAAAGAGAGCTGCTTAGCGCGCATTGACCGAGCGATCCAACAAGTAAGCGCATCGTGAGCGCCAATTTTGCCTGGCGGCGCTTCGCTCCGCCTAAAGTGCTGCTCGGTCAGCGACAGCAGCGAAACCGATAAGGAAGTGAGATGGCATTCATTGCCTACGCGTCGCGGGACGGCATTCCCATCGCCGACCAAGTTGCCGACGATGACAACATCTTGAAAGTGCACGCCATCCACAGCCGTGTGATGAAACTGCATTACGATCTGTACATCGAATTGATGCACAAACAAGGGCCTGTTTCGCGCGAGCAACGCGAGATGATCGCGGTGATGGTCTCCACGGCGAACGAGTGCCATTACTGAACGGTCCATCATCGGCGAGGTCTTCGCCGGATTTGGGATGCGGCCGGGATGGCGCCGTCCGACCAAAACCAGACGTTAGCCGCCTTAGAGGCTGGTCGACCCAACGATTTGGCCGACGGCACCGATCGCGTCCTCTTGTCGTATGCGCTCAAACTGACGCACACGCCCGGTTCGATCGAACAGGCCGATGTGGATGCGTTGCGCCGCGTCGGCTTGGACGATTTGGCGATTCACGATCTGTGTGCCATCGTCGCGTACTTCGCCTTTGTCAATCGGGTTGCCGACGGCCTGGGCGTGGAATTGGAATCGCCCGAGTAGGGCTCGCTGGCTCTCGGTGATCTCGTCGAACGGTTGGCGGACCGTAGGAGCACCCTTGTCGCCCTAAGCGACCTGCACGTACTGACGGTTTTCTTCGCTCAATTGTTCGTTCAGCGTTAACGCGTCGGCCGCAATGCCCAAACCGAGCAAGCCGCCGGTCAGCAGGTAGATCACGCCGCTGATGTACTTTTCTTGGTAAAGTCGATGAGCCCCAAACACGCCGGCGAAGATCAGGAAGACCCAGCATAGACTGTAATTGATCGGTCCATCGGCAAAGCGACCGGCCACTTCCGCTTCCATGGCTGGGATCAGAAAGAAGTCGACCAGCCAGCCAATCCCGAAAAGTCCTAGCGTGAAGAACCACAGAATTCCCGTCGCTCGCTTACCATAGTAAAACCGGTGAGCCCCCGTAAAACCGATCAGCCAAAAGATATAGCCGACGGCCAATGAGTGAGTCTCTGAGAACTCGCCAGTGGGCTCGACGTAGTAAACATGCTCTTCGTAGGTGGTCGAAGTGTTCAACAGATTGCCCCCTGTCATGAAACGCGATCAAATGCCAGTCAGATCACTAAGCGACTATTCGCCGAGAAAAGCGTCATCTTGGTAAAAATCGGGATGAAATTCGGTGACAACCTTTGAGGAATGGAACGACCTTTGGAACTCTCAACGCTCGACTGGGCGATCGTCATCGGGTACCTCGTTTTTTCGCTGGGCGTCGGCCTCTATTACTCGCGCCGCGCCGGTAGAAATGCGGAGGAATACTACCTCGGTGGACGGACGTTGCCTTGGTGGGTCCTGGGCACGTCGATGGTGGCGACCACGTTCGCGGCCGATACGCCATTGGCGATCACCGAGATGTCTCGCAGCAAAGGCATTTGGGAAAATTGGTTCTGGTGGAACTGGTTGCTGTTCGGTTTGCTGTCGGTGTTTCTTTTTGCCCGCCTGTGGCGCCGTGCCAATGTGCTGACGGAAAACGAATTGTTGGAACTTCGCTATGCGGGTAAGCCGGCGGCGTTCTTGCGTATCTTCAAAGCGGGCTACTTTGCCTTGCTCTACAACTTCATCGTCATGGCGTGGGTGATCAACGGCATGTCGTCGGTGTTGGCCGTCATGTTGGGTGGCGAAACGGGGTGGGTAAGCCAAGACGCCATGATCTGGGTGTTGGTTTTAGTCGCGCTGACCTATGCGCTGCTGTCCGGATTTTGGGGAGTCGTGATCACCGATTTGGTTCAGTTTGCCATTGCCATGGTCGGAGCGGTCGCGTTGGCCGTGATCGCCGTGAACCATGTGGGCGGCATCGATTCGTTGGTCACGAAGCTGGACACGACATTGCAGGCCAAGGCAGCGGCGCTCGAGACCGAGATCGAAGCGAAACAAGCGGCCCTGACACTTGACGATGCGGGCGGTGAAGCGGCCACTGCTGAACTGATGGCGTTGCAAACCATGTGGGACCAGTCGCCTCACTCGGCTGCTGAGGCGATTCGCATGTTTCCGCCATTCCCGCGCGACACGCCGCTGTTTTCGGCCGAATTCATCCACTCGAATTTCTTCCATTTTCTCGTTCTGGTTTCGGTCATGTGGTGGTCAAATCATGCGACCGATGGTGGCGGCTATCTGATCCAACGGACGATGGCGGCGAAGGACGAGAATCACGCGATGCTGGCTAACCTGTGGTACAACTTTGCGAATTTTGCGCTGCGGACTTGGCCCTGGGTGATCGTGGCGCTCGTTTCGATGGTCATGTTTCAGGACCTTTCCGATCACGAATTGGGCGAGAAGGCCGGCTATCCGCTCGTGATGAACTCGCTGCTAGGATCTGGTCTGCGTGGTTTGCTGCTGGTCAGTTTTCTGGCCGCTTTCATGTCGACGATCGATACCCATTTGAATTGGGCCTCCTCCTACCTGGTGCACGATATCTATCGCCGCTTCATGGTGCCTGATGGCGAGGAGAGGCATTACGTGCTGGTAGGCCGAGTGCTGACCGTCGTGCTGATGGTTTGTGCGGCGCTGATCGCGAAGAACATGATGAGCATCGAAAAAGCCTGGAAATTTGTGATGGCCATGGGCGGAGGCATCGGGCTCGTACTGATTCTGCGCTGGTTCTGGTGGCGCGTGAATGCGTGGTCTGAAATTTCAGCACTGGCCACTTCGGTGCTCACCACGGTCGGTTTCGAAGTGATGGCGTGTCGGCAAACCTTGGCGGCCGGCAACGAGTATCTGCTTTTTAGCGCCGACCCGATCGTGGCTGGTCGACCCTTCCCGTTCCACTTGCAGTTGCTCGTCGTCGTCGGATTGTCGCTTGTGACTTGGATCACCGTCACGTTCTTGACCAAGCCGGAACCGGAAGAGACGCTGCGCGAATTCTACGCACGAGTCCAACCGGGCGGTTGGTGGGCGCCGATTTCGTCCAGCGTGCCGGTGACGCTCGAACCGGTGACGCGTGGTTTCTTTCTTAATTTTTTGGCCGGACTGGGCTTTGTCTGGGGCGGCATGTTTGCCATCGGCTACCTGATTTTTCAGCAAACAGTGCCCGCCGGGATCGCCGTGGTGATCATGATCGCCAGCTTTGGCCACATCTGGTACCACTGCATTCGAAAGCTGGACCGGTAACCAAACAGGTCATGTAGCCGGCGCCGAGTCCGTTTTTCGGCCGGTCAGCAGTTTGGGGGTGAAACGGCGCATGCGGACACTTTCCCGCTGCCCCAATTCGGGAACCAGAACGGTTCTCACGGGCGATTTCGTAAAATTGAGCTCAACCGATCGCCGATACGTATTGAATACCGTGCTAGGTTTGTCAAAATAGGCTGATCACTAACCCCAGTTCCGAGTAATCCAATGGCACACCAAGAACATCACGAATCGGCCTGGGAACAGAGTTTCTCTGAAGAAGAGCGAGCACGGCAAGTCAAAATCGACGCCGACGCTTGGAACGGCATCATCGGCATTCTGCTGGCGATCACCTTCATGGGCGTTTTCATGGGCGCCTGCACCGTGCTGGCGATCACCTTCTTAACGTAGCGTCGACGAGGCGGTCTTTTGCCGGTCGCTTGATCGCTCGGCCGAATGAAACGCTTCCGTTGCGTCTACATCCCGACAAACGGCACGGGCAGCATGAACGCGTGTTGTTCGTACAGGCTCCAGGCACCGTGCCACGAGATGAACTGCGTCAGGTAGACGATGCCGCCGTAGATCAGCACCACGGGCACCGCCAGCAGGCGCGACGCATGGCGAAAGAGAAAGTGCCTTTGGGTCTCCCGTTTGCCCGCCCGGGCGATCGCCCAACCGGCCAGCAATCTGGCCGGCAAAATCGAGACGACGAAGACGATACTCGGCAACCAGGCTGCCTCGCGGGGGAGTAGCTCAGCCTTCAAAATATAGAGGGGCAAGGCTAATGCCAACGTTGCGAACAGCGCAAGCCAAAATGCAATCGGCGCTTTGCGAAATTGGTCTTTGACCAAGCCGATGTCGAAGCCGGCTCGTATCTGACCGCTCGTGGCGTAGTTCAATTGCAAGAACGGCAGGTACAACAAGACGACCGACAACAGCAGGACACCAATCATCGAAATGATGACCGCCGGTTCGGAATGAAATCGAGTCCCGGTGACGATCACGCTGATCGGTACGACAAGCCAGATGGCGGCAACCAAGAATCCAGACAGTCCCAATTTGAACAATCGAGGCAGTCGCAGGCGGGAAAAAGTCTCAAACATGTCGTCCCGAGACGTCTGCCAGAGGAGCCCCGATCTGACGTGCCGCGAAAGCCAGACCGGCGCTGGCCAAAGAAAACTTCGCAGCCGACCACCTCGCCAGCAGGCGGAGAGGAAATGGATGGATACGGTGCAGAGGATCAGACCACAAGCGCAGGCTAAGAAGGTTGCTCGCCGGCCATTGCCGAGGAGCTCGGCCGAATACTGTAGATCGGCCACCGCTCGTACGGGGAGCAGAAGCAGCCAGCCAGCGATCCCCACCGTCGCCAATTTCGCCGCTAGGCGGACTCCTGGAAATCCATCGCGCAAGCGACCGCTGCGGACGACTCGGGAACTCGCTTCGAGCAAGTAACCCAAACTGATGAACTGCAAAATAGGAATCGTTGCCAAAATCGAGAGCCCGATGATCAGCCCAACGAGTCCCGCCAGCCATTCACAAACGTCGCCGACCCATGCAATGTACCGGCGAGTGCGTCGCCAGCGAACCACGCTGGGCGTTGCTTGCAAGTCGTCCGGCTGAGGCGGTGAGACAGTCATCGATGGGGCGACAGTCGCCATGATGCAACTCCAAACGACCAGGTGGAATTCGGTGCTCGACGGTCGTATTTCGCTAGAAAATTCGGAGTCTTGGTAAAATTGCGGAAGTTCCGCCGCTAACATACCAAGCTCAACCACTGTCAGTCGAATGACCGGTAGCGATTGATTCGTCCTGTCACCCGGCCAAATTGCCGAAGGAACCATCATGTGGCGTCGTGATCTGGCTTTTGCCTGCGTCTGTCTGACAGCCATCGCTCTCGTCGTGCAGTATGTCTCCCCACGCCGCAAGTTCGATCAAGACCACTCGCTGGTCGTGCTGGATAATTCTTCGGCAGGCACCGTAGCGAATCTGGAAGACGATATTTCAGCCATTGTCGAGCGGCTGGATGATGCATTTCAAAGCGACTGGGAGGCGGCCGGACTGAAGCCAGCAGCAACCATCGATCGGCTGACCATGACTCGCCGTATCTCGCTCGGTCTGACCGGCACGATTCCATCGCTCGAAGAGATTCGGCAAATCGAAAAAATGGCGCCGACGACCGTGGGCCAGCACTGGCTTTCCTACCTGTTCACCGACCGTCGTTTTGGAGATCACGTCGCCGAGCGGTTTGCTCGAGCGCTAGTAGGCGTCGAAGAGGGGCCGTTTCTGATTTTTCGCCGCCGCCGGTTTGTCTCATGGTTCAGTGATCAGCTAATGGAAAATCGCGGCTTTGATGAACTCGCGAGCGAAATCGTTACTTCCTCGGGGCTGTGGACCGATTCGCCAGGAGTCAACTTCCTCACCGTGACGACGAATCCCGAACTGGAAGATCGTCCCGATCCGGTCCGACTTGCCGGGCGCACGACGCGCGCGTTTCTCGGCGTGCGGCTCGATTGCATGCAGTGTCACGATGACAACCTGGAAGGGGAATGGTTGCAATCCAATTTTCACGAATTGGCCGCCTTCTACAATCAATCGACGACCACGTTGGTAGGGCTCTTGGACAAAGATCGGAAATACAAATTTCAATATCTCGACGAACCAGAATCGGTGACGGTCGATCCCCAGGTTCCTTTTCACCAAGAGCTGTTGCCATCGGAAGGTCCCTTGCGCGAGCGGCTGGCAGCATGGATGACCGATCCCGAGAATCGTCCTTTTGCACGCACCACCGTCAACCGAGTGTGGGCGATCCTTTTTGGGAAACCGCTTGTCGAACCGATCGATAGCATTCCACTCGACGGTCCGTTTCCCCCAGGCCTCGAACTTTTGGTCGACGATCTGATCGAACACGATTTCGATTTGCAAAGACTGATGCGAATCATCGTCGCTTCTCGACCGTTTCGGTTGGACAGCGCTGCCGATCATGAAATGACGACCGAGCACGAACAGCATTGGGCCAGTTTCCCCATGACTCGGCTGCGACCAGAGCAAATTGCCGGAGCGCTCCTGCAGTCGGCTCGGCTGAACACGGTCGACGGCGGTTCACACGTGCTGTTACGGCTGGCTCGCTACGGCGAGACGAACGACTTCATCCGTGATTACGGTGACGTTGGCGAAGATGAGTTCACGGCCGCGGCCGGGACGATTCCACAGCGACTGGTAATGATGAATGGGCAACTCGTCAAAGAACGAACGAAACGAGAGTTGCTCTACAACGCGGCGACACGGATCGCCAGGCTTGCGCCTAGTAACGTGGACGCGATCGAGTCCGCCTACCTAGCCGTGCTGACGCGACGGCCAACCGACGAGGAAGCGGCCTATTTCCAGCATCGATTCGACGAGCGCACATTGGATTCGCCGGAACAGGTTGGTGATCTGTGTTGGACGCTGATCAACTCAAACGAGTTCGGGTGGAATCATTAATCCGAGCGACGGGCCATCGAAAATAAGATAAGGATGACAAAGATGGGACGACGACACGATGGATTCGGTTGTGGGACATCGGATCACTGGCAGCGGCGAACGTTGCTGAAGGCGGCCGGCCTAAGCGGCTTGGCTTGGTTGACGCCGGTGGCACGGGCGTTGGCGCAGCAGGACCAGTTGGCCCAGCGTCGCGGTCGTCCGGCACAGTCGGTGATCTTGTTGTGGATGAGCGGCGGGCCGAGTCAATTGGAGACGTTTGATCCGCATGCGGGCAAGTCGATCGGTGGTGATGCGACAGCGATCAAAACCAAAACGCCTGGAATCGAATTGGCCGGCGGGCTGGCGCGATTGGCTGAACAGATGGACGAAGTGTCGCTCGTGCGGAATGTTGTCAGCCGCGAAGGCGATCATGAGCGGGCTGCCTATAACGTCAAGACTGGCTTCAGGCCCGATCCAACGTTGGAGCACCCATCGCTTGGTGCCGTCCTTTGCCACCAACTTCCGGTCGGCCAAGTCGAAATCCCTCGGCACATTTCCATTCTTCCCGATCAGTGGCACGGGCAGGGCGGTCACTTAGGAGCGGAATTCGACGCGTTCCGTGTCCCGGCGACAGGGAAGGGGCCCATGAACGTCACAAAAACGGTCGATGCCGATCGCTTTGACCAACGACTGAGTGATTTGAGTTTCGTCGATCAACAGTTTGCGGCGCGGCGTCGTGGCGGTCCATCAGCAAGCCGGCCGAATCGATCCCTGGTTTCCAGGGCGGTCGAAATGATGACCTCCGACCAATTGAAAGCGTTTGATCTGTCTGCCGAGCCTGTCACGACTCGCGCCGATTTCGGTGGTTCCGATTTTGGCGACGCTTGCCTGACCGCGCTGCGGCTCATCGAAGAGGGAGTTCGCTGTGTCGAAGTAACCTTGGACGGTTGGGACACGCACATCAATAATCATGAATTGCAAAGCCGTCTTGTGAGCCAACTGGATCCGGCCTTTGCGGCGCTGATCAAACACCTGAAACTTCGTGACCGCCTGCAGGATACGATTGTTGTTTGCGGAGGCGAGTTTGGCCGGACACCGAATTTGAATCCGGCCGCCGGCCGCGACCATTGGCCCCACGGATTTAGCTTGGCGCTCGCCGGAGGCAATCTCCGTCGCGGCTTCGCGCTGGGCGAAACCGACCCCGAAGGCGGCAAAGTCGCTTACGACGACGGCACTCCGATCGAGAATGTCCACGCCACATTGCTATCTGCGCTTAACATCAACCCGACCATCGAACTCGACACACCCGTCGGCCGCCCGATCAAGCTGTCGGAAGGAACG
>CAYZRS010000017.1:20554-80161 GCA_964480915.1 uncultured Pirellulaceae bacterium
GACCATCGAACTCGACACACCCGTCGGCCGCCCGATCAAGCTGTCGGAAGGAACGCCGATTCGAGATTTGCTCGGTTAGAACGGTTGGTGCGCCGAGAGGGTCGGGAGTCTTTTTCAATCAACAATCAAACCAATAGCATCAGGCGTTGGCCGAAAAAGACTCCCGACCCTTTCCGATCTTTGGGATGGCTCGCCCCGTACCTCGACTCTCCGAGTCCAGTCCATCCGGGGCAAACCGTCTCGCCTGGCCGCTCCCGGACCAAATTCCCCTGCGAACTTCATCTCGGTTCGGCTGCTCTCTACTTTCGACCCTTCTCCCGCTAGAATCCGGGATTCGAAAGCACAGCCCGAGCCATCATCCATGAATGACGATAAATCAGCCGCCAACGCTGGCGACGAATCTGCGGAAGCGTACCGAAACTTCATCGAGCAAATCATCGATGCCGATCGAGCCGCCGGGAAAAACGACGGTCAAGTCCATACTCGGTTCCCACCCGAACCGAACGGATACCTGCATATTGGTCACGCCAAGAGCATTTGCCTCAATTTTGGTCTCAAGGACCAGTTCGATGGCAAAACCAATCTACGGTTTGACGACACGAATCCGTCCAAAGAAGAGACCGAATACGTCGAATCGATTAAAGAGGATGTGAAGTGGCTCGGATTCGATTGGGACGATTTGTTCTTCGCGTCTGATTATTTTGAACAGCTTCATGCCTGGGCAGTTCAGTTGATCAAAGATGGGCACGCCTACGTTTGTGATTTGAACGCCGACGAGATGCGCGAGTACCGTGGCGCACCGGGTGAACCGGGCAAAAATAGTCCGCACCGTGACCGCAGTGTGGAAGAAAACCTCGACCTATTCGCTCGGATGACGAAGGGTGAGTTTGCTGACGGCGAACGGACGCTGCGCGCCAAGATCGATATGGAATCGCCCAATTTGAATCTGCGCGATCCGGTGATGTATCGCATCATGCGCGCCCACCATCACCGCACGGGAGACAAATGGTGCATCTATCCGATGTACGATTACACGCACGGTCAGTCTGACTCGTTGGAAGGCATTACCCATTCCATCTGCACGCTCGAATTTGAAGACCATCGACCGCTCTACGATTGGTACATCGAGAAATTGGGGATTCATCATCCACAACAAATCGAATTTGCGCGGCTCAATCTGACCTATACGGTCATGAGCAAACGAAAACTGTTGCAGCTGGTGAATGAAGGCCGAGTTTCTAGTTGGGACGACCCACGCATGCCGACAATCTGCGGTTTGCGACGTCGCGGCTATACGCCCGAATCGATCCGCAATTTTTGCAAGACGATCGGCGTCGCCAAATTCAACAGCACGATCGACATGGTCGTTTTAGAAAATGCGGTGCGCCACCATTTGAACAAGGCGGCCAATCGCGTGATGGCTGTGCTGAAACCGCTGAAAGTCGTGATTACGAATTTTCCCGAAGGTGACGTGCAACAACTGGATGCGGTTAACAATCCGGAAGACGAGTCGGCCGGGATGCGCAAAGTACCGTTCGCTCGCGAGCTTTACATCGAACAAGACGATTTCATGGAAGAGGCGCCGAAGAAGTTCTTCCGCCTCGCACCGGGTAGGGAAGTTCGCTTGCGATACGCCTACTTCTTGAAATGTAACGATGTGATCAAGAACGATGCGGGGGAAGTAATCGAGCTGCACTGCACTTACGATCCAGAGACCAAGGGTGGTAAAGCGCCGGACGGCCGCAAGGTCAAAGGGACGATCCATTGGGTCGCCGCTGAACATGCCGTGCAGGCAGAAGTGCGACTGTACGATCACCTCTGCAACACACCCAACCCGGACGACGTCGCCGAGGGGCAGACGTGGCTCGATAATCTCAACCCGGACTCACTCCAATCGTTGACCAACTGCCACGTCGAACCGTCGTTGCAAGCAGCGAAACCGGGTGAGTCGTTTCAGTTCGAACGCTTGGGCTACTTTTGTGTCGACGCGCAGGATTCTCAGCCGGAGAGTTTGGTGTTCAACCGGACCGTTTCCTTGCGTGACACGTGGGCCAAGGTCAAGAAAAAAGGCGGTTAGTGCCGACCCTTTAAATTCCCAACTCTCTTAGTTCGCTCAACCAGTGACCTTGGCGACCTCGTCAGCGACCGAGCTGGCAAGTCGCGGACCATTGATTTGCACAATGCGCGAAGCCAAGTAATTGCCCCAACGGGCCGCTTGTTCTTCGTCCAGTCCGTTCGTCAAACCGTAGAGGACGCCGCCCGCAAAGGCATCGCCGGCGCCGACCGTGTCGAGCGCTTCGACGGGGAAGCCAGCGACTTGCTTGAGCTCTTTGTTTTTCACAACGAAGCAGCCGTTGGCCGAGTCGGTAATGAAAGCGAGTGAAACCAATTCGCCAATCTGCTTCACGCACGCTTCCAAGTCTTCCGATTCGCAAAAGCGTTTCGCTTCATCCGAATTGCAGAAAGCGATATCGCAATATTCTTTGGTCACTTCTTTGAAGTCGTCCGGAAATCGGTCCACGAGGAATGAATCAGAAAACGTGAACGCCGTCTTGACGCCCAGTTTGTTGGCTTCTTGCATCGCTTTGACACATGCTTCTCGAGGCGTCTCGGCATCCCACAGGTAGCCTTCGATGTATGCCACCTTGGATTGCGCCAGGCGATCGACGTCGACGTCGTCGGCTGTGAGCGAAGTGGAAATGCCCAAGTGTGTACACATCGTTCGTTCGGCATCGGGCGTGGTTAAGATAATGGAGGTGCCCGTTGGCAGCGCCGCTTCGGGCGCCATTTCCACATCAAAGCCAATGCCGGCGTCGGACATGTCTTTTTGATAGAAGAGCCCGTGCGTGTCCTTGGCGACTTTGCCGCAATAGGTTCCCGTACCGCCGCTTTGTGCGATCCCGACCATCGTGTTGGCGGCCGAACCGCCCGAGGCCATTTCGAGTTTCTCGTGTTCGAGGTGCTGAAGGATATCGGCCTGTTTTTCGGCATCCATCAATGTCATCGACCCGGGTGCCAGGTCCAGCTTCTTCAACAATTCGTGCGGCACCATCGCCAGGATGTCGACCAATGCATTGCCAATTCCAAATACGTCAAACGGTTTATCGCTCAAGAGATTCCTCGTGAAGTCTGGTTGGTCTCGACCCGGATCGTCGTCGATCGAGGCGAATCGTGGGTAAATCGTAGAGAAGCATTTCGCTCCGACCACTGCCTTGTGACGGCGGACACCGCATTATGCGAGCCGGGCAGCCGCGTGCAAAGTGGCGTGACGCGGCTGCCGCTTATTGGAACGATCGGATTCCGGTACAATCGCCGCTGCGTTGGCGGCTAGGATCCTCGTAGCGGAATGAACAATGTCGGTTTTGATTGTCGGTTCGATGGCGTTCGATAGCGTGGAAACGCCCACCACGTCGCGCGAGAATTTGCTTGGTGGATCGGCCGTTTACTGCTCGTTCGCAGCAAGTTTCTTCGGTTCCGTCCGTTTGGTGAGTGTCGTTGGACGAGATTGGCCGGAAGAATTTACCCGGTTACTCAAATCTCGTGGTGTGGAAACGAGCGGTCTGATTGTCGATCCGGACGATGATACATTCCGTTGGCGCGGTCGCTACGCGGAGAATATGAACGATCGCGAGACGATCGATTTGCAGCTCAATGCCTACGAAGGATTCGATCCGAATTTGTCGCCCGAATTTTGCGCGACCCCGTTCGTATTTCTTGCCAATCTGATTCCGGCGATCCAGTTGAAGGTGCTCGATCAGTTGAACTCGACTCGACTGATCATTGCCGACACGCACGCTGATTGGTTTGCCGATCACCACGCCGACTTAATGAAGGTACTGCAGCGAGTCGACGGGTTGGCACTCAATGAGAGTGAAGCGACCCTGCTGACCGGCGAAGTCGATCCAGTGACGGCTGGCCGCAAGCTGTTGACCATGGGACCACGCTTTGCCGTGATCAAGCAAGGGACCGAAGGCGCCACCTTCGTTTCGGCTGATGAGGCTTACTCCTTGCCTGCCTATCGGACCGGTCAAGTCGTCGACCCGACCGGTGCGGGAGACACATTTGCTGGCGGGTTGATGGGGCGTCTGGCATCGCAGGATGATACTTCGTCAGCGGCGATTAAGGACGCCATCGAACATGGGACCGTGATTGCCAGTTTTACGGTTGAGGATTTCAGTCTCGATCGATTGCAACAGATCGACCAAGCGCAATTGGACCAGCGGTTAACCGAATATCGCTCCCAAGCAAATTCGACGGCGCTCTAACAAGGGAACTAGTCAGTTGAGAATCCGATCTTTTCTTGCCGTTCCCGTTTCGGGCGAAGTTCAAGCGAACGCCTCTCGCTTGATGAAGAAGTTGGCCGAACGAACCAGCGGCGTGAAATGGGTCGAGCCGGAGAATTTGCACATCACGCTGAAATTTTTCAGCGACATTCGTGTCGAAGAGACACACGAAATCTCACGCGCCGTTCAAAAGACGATCGACGAATTCGATCCGTTCGAAATTATCATGGGGGGCGCTGGCGCGTTTCCAAATATTGAAAAACCAAGGGCGATATGGCTTGGCGTGACCGAAGGCGAATCGCAATTTCGCGAGTTCTTTGAAAGGCTGGATGATCGGCTGGCCGATCTGCGCTACCCGCCCGAACGGCGTCGATTTCAGCCCCACCTGACGATCGGACGTGTCCGAGCCAAACAGGAAGATGGCGAATTGACGCGTTTGCTGGCCGAGCTGGATGAATGCTATATCGGCCCGTCGTATATCGATGAGGTCGTGCTGTTCAACAGCGAGCTTGAGCGGGGCGAGCCGGTCTATACGCGAATCGCCTCGTTGGAGTTTTGACGTGTTGAGGATCTAAGCGTCCGAGCCGGCGGTTTTGTCAGCGTCGGTCCTAGAATTCAAACGCACCCATGTCGATGGCTCTGCCTGGCAGCCGCGCGTGAACGTCGATGAACCACAAATTGTGGTCGAGGACGTCACCCTTGTTCCCGTTTTCGGAACGGGTGACCAGGTCATTCTTGCCCGCGACAAAGATATTGTTGGTCGCAGTGTCCCGGCTTCAGCCTTTGCTACGCTGCCTTACACAATGATCTCGAAGCCCTTGATTTCGGGCGCTACGGCTGGGAAGGGGGATGCAAATTGGTCACCCGACCCGCCGCCGCCATTGGCTCGAATTTTGGCGAATGAACTGCCTCCATCGATGGCCAGGCCGTCATTGCCACCGCCCAGGGAGATGGTCGTTTTGGCTCCGAAGAAGGCCGAACCTTGAATGGTGACTCCTTGAGAACCGCCTCCGCCTTTGATCCTGGCTGTCCCTTGGATGCCCGAATTGGTGATGAACACATTGTCGGAAAACAGGTTATCGGCCGACCCGACATTGACGTTCAGTTTACCGCCGATCGCCGAGATGATCTCCACTTGGTCGGAGCCAGCACCGGTATTGATCGAGACCGAATCGTTAACGGCGACGAACATGCCGACTCGATCCTGTCCCTTACCGAGCGTGATCTTGACGTCATCGGTCACGAGATTGGGACCGCTAAAGTCGACGAACGCCAGCCCGTTGACCGTCGTTTGGGCTCCGTTGAGGTCGAGCCCTCCCACGACCCGAACGCCGGCTCCGGTGGCCACGACGTCGATGTTGTTCGAAAGACTATCGCCTTTGATGATGAGGTCGCCACCTTTCATCACGGCCGAAACGTTCCCGGCCAGCAGGCGGCGGTCTTCCAGCGGTTCGACGCAGAAATCCTGTTCTTGTTCCGAACGGTGTTTGGTTTGTGAGCCCTGAGTGCTGGCTTGGAAAAACTGGGCGATCGATTTCAGCATGAGAAGTTCTCCGTCTTGAGCCTGTGGTCGGTGCTTGTAGGGGCAATTTAGAAGAAACGGAGTCGCTTAGAGTGTGAGCCGAGAAAACGACATTCTTCCAACCGGGGTAGAAGCGGAGCCCGGTTGGAGTCGACATGGAGCTTCGTAGGCCCATGTTTATGCGTCGGGCTTGGCGTGCTAGCGAACGTTTTTGGCCGGGAAATAACGGTTTTGAGGTGAATCAAAAAATATCTTTGGCTTGTGACCTAACGTGTCCTGCGCTCCGCCAATACTTCTCATGTGGACGGGGATTGCATCCGATAGTACACAGGTGTACAGTATTCAGGCGTTCAGTAGAATGGCGCCGGCCTGTGAGCTGGTGAGACGCAATTTGGCGAAGCAAAACAGCACCAATTATCCGCCGTTTTCGCCAATTTATGACACATTACCGCACTCCTTGCGGCGGTTGTGGTCCTCGCAGATAACAAGGAGAGTCATCACATGGTTACCGCTACAAAATCCAAGACCGAGAATCGAATGGCCAAGAAGAACGGTTCTGCCAAAGGCAAATCCAAGGGCAAGTCAAAGTCCGGTAAGAGCAGCAATCTACCTGCGGAGTTCAAGAACAACACGGAACTCAAAGATACGCTGGCGAAGATCGAGCAGCAGTTTGGCGATGGTGCCATCATGCCGCTCGGCAGTCGTGGCGAGATGGTTGTGGAAGGTATTCCGACCGGTAGTTTATCGCTGGATATCGCGCTGGGCGGTGTGGGGATTCCTCGCGGCCGTATCGCCGAAGTTTATGGTCCAGAATCGAGCGGTAAGACGACGCTCGCTTTGCACGCGATTGCGGAAGCTCAGAAAAAAGGTGGCATCGCTGCGTTCATTGATGCAGAACACGCTTTGGACCCCAGTTGGGCCAAGAAACTGGGGGTTCAGCTAGAGACGTTGCTCGTCAGCCAGCCCAGCAGTGGTGAAGAGGCGATGCACATTTGTGAAATGCTGATTCGCAGTAATGCCGTCGATATCATCGTGGTCGATTCCGTAGCGGCTCTGGTCCCGCAACGTGAATTGGATGGTGAAATTGGCGATTCGCACGTCGGTCTTCAGGCTCGCCTCATGAGTCAGACGATGCGAAAACTGACCGGTGTGATTTCGAAGAGTAAAGCTTCGGTGATCTTCATCAATCAGATTCGCGAGAAGATCGGTGTCATGTTCGGCAGCCCAGAAACGACACCCGGTGGTCGAGCACTCAAGTTCTATTCCAGTGTCCGGATCGATGTCCGCCGCATCAGTCAGTTGAAAGATGGCGACGCAGTGGTGGGGCAGCGAGTTCGCGCCAAAGTGGTCAAGAACAAGGTGGCTCCACCTTTCCGGATCGCAGAATTCGACATGATGCACAAAGACGGCATCAGCATGGAAGGCGATGTGCTGGACCTCGCGGTGGAGAATAACATTGTCGTCCGTAGCGGAGCCTGGTTCCGTTACAACGACGAACATCTGGGGCAGGGCAAGGAAAAGGCACGCGTCTACCTGACCGAAAACCCCGATGTGCTGGAAGAACTGCAGACCAAGGTCATGGCTGCTGTGGGCTTTTTCCCAATCGGAACAGAAGACCCTGCTGCGGTCGATCTCGATGCGGAAGTCGCTCTGACCGATGTTGCCGATACCGATGCGAAGAAACCGGCGATCAAAAAGTCGGTTGCGAAAGAGGCGGCAAAGGAAACAGCAAAGGAAACGGCCAAAGCCAAGGATGAGAAGCCAGTTGTTGAAACGGCGAAGCGTGTTGACCTAGCGGATGAAGCTGCGGCGAAAGCGGGAAAAGCCAAAGCGACCAATGGCAAGGCAACCAACGGGAAAGCGGCCGACAAGAAATAGTCGGTGCAAGTAGGGCTCGCACTGCAAGCGAGCCATAAGAAGCAAGGTTGCGGTTGATGACTCTCCGCTATCTTTGACACGGCGAGCAGCCTATGGAGGGGGCTCGCCGTGTTCTATTGCGCTATCTGCCAAGCCGTCCGGCTCAGCAAGCGCCCAACATCGGAATCGCGTCGAGCCGTGACGACCCCGTTTTCAGGCCTTTGCGACCAGCAATCGCTCGATTCCGCGCCTGTCCACTCTGGAAATCGCCGGATATCATGACGGATTCAACTTCGTACGACCGTTAGGCGACCCGCACCCCCAGAATCCATGAATACAAACGAAATTCGAGAAAAGTACCTGACCTTCTTTGAAGGCAAGCAACACACGCGCTGCCCCAGCGACGTATTGGTTCCGACTTGGGATCCATCGGTGTTGTTCACGCCGGCCGGGATGAACCAGTTCAAAGATCATTTCTTGGGTAAAGTGAAACTGGATTTCACTCGCGCGACGACCAGTCAGAAGTGTCTCCGCACAGGGGATATCGAAAACGTTGGCCGGACCGCCTATCACCACACCTTCTTTGAAATGTTGGGCAATTTCAGCTTTGGTGATTACTTCAAACGGGATGCGATCAACTGGGCCTGGGAATTTCTTACCGCAAAGCAGTGGTTGGGCATCAACGCGGATCAACTGACAGTCACCGTCTTCCTCGACGATGACGAAGCGGCCGATATCTGGAAGAAAGATATTGGCCTGACGACCGACCGCATCATTCGCTTGGACGAACATGACAATTTTTGGCCGGCCGGCGCACCGAGCGATGGGCCGGATGGTGTCTGCGGTCCGTGCAGCGAAATTTTTTATCATCCGGAAGGGGGTGAAGAGGTCGAGATTTGGAACCTTGTCTTCACGCAATTCAATCGGGTCGGTACTCCGCCCGACAATTTGCAGCCCTTGCCCAGCAAAAACATCGATACGGGTATGGGGCTCGAGCGATGTGCCGCGACGCTGCAGGGTGTCGAAACGAATTACCACATCGACATTTTGATGCCGATCGTCGAAGCGGCTGCGGCAGTGTGTGGGCGAAAATATGAGTACGGCAACGACGACAGTCGCCGTCTGCGCCGTATTACCGATCATATTCGGGCTTGTACGATGTCGGTGCACGAGAACGTCTATCCGGGCCCGCAGAAGGAAAAGTACGTGATTCGGCGGTTGCTGCGCCGCGCTGTTCTGGACGGACATCAGATGGGGCTGCGTGAACCGTTCCTTTGGAAGTTAGTACCAGCTGTCGTCGAGCAAATGAAGGCTCCCTATCCCGATCTGGAAGGGACGGTGGACCGCGTTGCGGAGGTGATCAAAAACGAAGAGGCCAACTTCTTCGGTACGATCGATCAAGGATTGGCTCGTATTGAGAAGATCTTTAGCGAGATGAGCTCGGCGAATAAGGCGACCGTCGACGGCGGGGAAGCGGCCGATCTCTATCAAACTTATGGCGTGCCGCCCGAAGTGTTCGAATCGATGGCGGCCGACAAGAAACTGGCGTTCGATTGGGACGGTTTCCGGCAAGCGATGGATGAACACGGAGAAGCGTCGGGCAAGGTCTCTCACACGGTGATGGGCGCCAAAGGGCCCATCGATACGGTGAAGACGGCGCTTGGCGAATGTCGCTTCTTGGGATACGAATCGTTGGAGGCCGAGGCGACGGTCAAGTTTGTCGTGGCCGGTGATCAACTGGTTGAGGAATGGTCGGAAATTGGCGAATCGCATCCGGCGATTGTCGTCCTGGACCAAACGCCTTTTTATGGCGAGAGCGGGGGCCAGGTAGGCGATGCGGGAGTCATCGTGGGCGAGGGATTCCAGTTCGTCGTGACCGATACGCAAAAAGACAGCGCGCTGTTCTTACACCATGGCTATTTGACCAAAGGAAAAATCGTGGTCGGTTCGAAGGCGAAAGCGCAGGTCGATGAGACTCGTCGAGACGGCATCCGTCGGGCCCATTCGGCGACTCACGTGTTGCATTACGCCCTACAGAAAAATCTAGGCTCGCACGCACAGCAGCAGGGTTCCAAGGTCGACGCCGACTGGCTGCGGTTTGACTTCACCAATATGTCTTCCGTTTCGGATGAGCAGCTGGCGTCAATTGAAGCCGATGTCCACAGCCGGGTCGCCGAGGCGGCCGGCATTCGCTGGGATACGGTTCCGCTCGACGAAGCCCGCGCCGCTGGTGCGATGATGCTCTTCGGCGAAAAGTACCCCGACCCGGTGCGTATGGTGAGCATGGGCGAGTTCAGCAAAGAGCTTTGTGGCGGTACGCATTTGAGCAACACCAAGGATGTTGGTGCTTTTGAAGTCGTCACCGAAGAAGGAGTCTCGGCCGGCACTCGTCGCATCGTCGCGTTGACCGGCACGAAAGCGGCCGAACATGCAGAGCAGACCAAGGCCGAATTGAAGAAAGCGGGGCAGTTACTGTCCGTGCCGTCTGGCGCCGTTCCCGGTGCGATCGAGCAGCTGATGTCCCAAGTCAAACAACGGAAGAAGCAAATCTCTTCGGGAACACAAGGCTCGCCAGAACCACAGCCACAGGTCCCGACAGGGAGCGATACGGCTGACTACAGCCAGCTGCGAAAGGCGCTGAAGGAATCGGCACGTCTGTTGAACGTGTCTCTCTTTGAAGTGGCTGGCCGCTGCGAGGCACTCATCGGCGACCTGAAAAAGCTAGAAGTTCAGCTGGAAAAACTGACGTCAGCCGGCGACATGTCGGCCGACGCGCTGCTCGAGAAAGCGGAAACGATCGGGAATTCGTCCATCGTTGTTTCGGAAGTGCCAGGCGGGAATCCCAACCTGTTGCGACAACTGATCGACCAAGTTCGTCAAAAAACCGATTCCAGTGCGGTGCTTCTAGCCGCCAGTGAGGGAGATGACAAAGTCACGCTCATCGCCGGCGTCAGTCGCGACCTGGTTGATCGCGGTGCGAGCGCTGGAAACTGGGTCAAGCAAGTCGCGCCAATCGTGGGTGGTGGTGGCGGTGGTAAACCCGACATGGCTCAGGCCGGCGGCAAACAACCGGCTCATCTCCCCGACGCCTTGGAGAAAGCGAAAGAGATTATCGCCGGAATGCTTGCCGGTTGATCAACGGATTTTCTTATTCCGGCGGTGATGTATCCCTTTGATCGGCGCCATGTGGCGTCGTCGTCGGTGTTTGTTCGTCGCTTTCCCACGCGGAGCTCGATCGAATTTGTAATCGACCGGCAACTCGGATCGTCGCTGTGCTTGAATGTCGCGCGTCCGCAATCGGGCTTCCGCAGCGGCAGCGTCCTCGTCGTAGAATTCGTTTAAACTGATCATGCTCTGCTCCTTCCGTTCCCTGATAAAAGAGTAGACGATCAAACTGGCTCGACCTTACGTATCAAGTGTCGAATCTGACCATTTCTCCTATCTGAGGAAGTCCTTCTTCATGTACGCAAAAACATCCATTTTGGTTCTCGCGATTTGCTTTTTCCCTTTATCCGCAGGGAAAAGCGCAGCCATGTTTGCCAGGCCAGTGGCGGCGCCGTTGGAGCGTATTGCAGCAAACATTCAGTCGTACATTGACCAGCACCCGAACGAAGGTAAGGCGTATTACCATCTGGCACGGGCCAATTATTTGTCGTTTATCAATCGGTCGCATTTGGTCCCCCAGTCGGGAGAACACAACGGTTTGCCGTCGCTCGCACCGGATCATTTACTGGGAAACCACATTGACAATGCGCGCTTCGCAGAAGCAAAAAGGCGGGCACTGAAAGAGGCTGGAGTGGCGTCGGAAGATGCGCTGCCTGATGCGGCGCAACAGGGGTTTTACGATGGACTCTATAAAATTCAGAGCGCTTTAACGACCGAAGGGTGGGAGCCACCTAAACTAAGTCCAGAAGACGCTTTCGCGCGAGCCACTGCTGCGTTGACTGCCTTTGACAAAGCGATCGAACTGGAACCGAACCAGGGCCTTTACCATTTGGGTCGCGGCTCCTTAATCCAACAGATCTGTGAATTTCGAGAGCTGCACCGCGAATCGGCCCTTCCCGAGTCGCTGGTTCGCTTCGAGAAAGAGCACGCGTGCGAGGCGTACCGCGCCGCCTTTGATGTCTCGATCGATGAAGACTTGGACCGTGAGAATATGCCACTCGGTGGACTCTCCGATGTCGTTTCTCACGAAGCGGGCAGCGCATGGTTGAAACTATGCAGCAACGCGCCGGTCCAAGAACGGGCAGAAGTGAAAGAGGCAGTTGCCAAGTTGAAGAAGCTGCGCATGGGACCGATCACTCCGATCGTATTCAGTTTGCAATCGGTCGATTCCATCCGTGACTTGGTGGGCACGGCGGTTGTTTCGTACGACTTTGATGGCGACGGTTGCGCTGAGGATTGGCAGTGGATTAAGCCGACCGCCGGATTCTTGGTTTGGATGGATGGCAGTCAGGAAGCGGTATCCGGCGTCCGGTTGTTCGGGAGCCATACGTTCAACATGCTCTGGGAGAATGGGTTTGAACCGCTCCAGGCGTTGGACGATGATGCGAATGGCTGGTTGGGCGGAACCGAACTAAAAGGCCTGGCCGTCTGGTTCGACAGGAATTCCGACGGTCGTTCGCAAACTGGCGAGATCGTCTCTTTAGCGAGTCTCGGGGTCCGTCGATTAGCGACGCATGCGGACACAACCGACGCCGGAATGCTAACCAATTCGGCCGGTCTGGATCTTGAATCGGGAGAATCGTTGCCGCTTTGGGATTGGTTGGCGCGTCCCGTGAGTGCGTTCGATCGGTCGACGGTTAGGTAGACGATCGTCCACAATGGGCTTTCGAGCGGCGCTTGCTCGTTTCGCCGTCTAGTAAGCCCACGCGAGTCCTCACGCACCGTACATGAACGTCGATACAGACTGAACGTCGATACAGACGCGGGCGTCGGCGGCTATCGACGAAACGAAAAAAACGGCGTGGCTTGCGGAGGCAGGCCACGCCGTTTCGAATTGGATACGGTCGGTGATACCGAGCTTAGCTCTTGGCCGCAGCGAGTGCTGCGTCGTAGTTGGGATGTTCTGCGATTTCGCCCACGTACTCGACGTGCTTGATCTTGTCATCGGCGCCGATCACGAAGATCGCCCGGCACAGGCAGCGATCGAGCGCTCCGCCCTTGATTAGGACGCCGTACTTTTCACCAAACTCGCTGCAGCGGTGAGCGCTGAGCGTTGTCACATTTTCAACGCCTTCGGCACCGCACCAACGCTTTTGGCCGAACGGCAAATCCATGCTGACAACCTGGACGACAACGTCCGGCATCTCTTTAACGTGATCGTTGAATTGCTTGGTTTCCTGATGGCAAACCGGCGTATCCAACGAAGGCACGGTTGCGATGATGCGAACCTTGCCGGCTGTGCTCGCCAAATTGACTTCGGCGAGACCGTTGTCCTGCAGCGAGAAGTCGGGTGCGGCATCGCCTACGTTGAGTTCGTTGCCGGCAATCTCGATCGGATTGCCTTTCAAAGTGACGGCTTGGCGTGTTTCGGCCATGGTTTCATCTCCTGAGAATATCGTGATTCGCGGTAAAGGCGTGATTGGGTGGACGCCGCGGTTGGGCTCGCGGACATGTACCAACGAACCGCGCAGTATCTGACGATGCTTTGCCAGATTCAAGGGGATACGGGCTGGGCGGCGGCAACCGCGGAGAATTCGAGGAAAACGACGGCCAGCATCGCGTTCACTCGGTCGACGGCCCTCTTTGAGCCGGTCTAGCCCCAGACGACTTCGAGATCGTTGTCGATGAATTCGACGCCTTCGACGCGCCGGACAGCTTCTTGGGCCATCTGCTTCTGGAAATAGCTGCTAACAGTGCCCATGATCGTGACCTTGCCGTGGCTCGTTTCGAAGCGAAGGCGGCGCTGAGCCAAGTGGGGCGTCTTATCGATGGCTTTCGCCACGCGGGTGGTTAGGTCCATCCGTCGGGTCCGTGTCTCGAGTGCTAAATTGTCAACTGGACAAGTATCGGTTGCAAAAATGCGACTGTGGTCTGTTATCACCATGCCGAGGCGTACAAATTGACCAAAAATGGACAATCGGGACGGATGTTCCCGATTATGCAGGCCAGAATGGCGAAGCGTCCCGGTTACCCCTGCAGCCAAACAGGCAGCTCACCCGCCGATGGAAGGGTGATGACGACCGCGTTTTCGATTTCTGAGTGATCCAAAACGGCCGCCACGGCGTCGGCACTTGGCTGGGCGTCCAGATTGAGAACTCCCACGGCCGACCCACCTGGGTTCTTGTCGGCTCGTCCCACGGACATTTGGCCAATGTTGACGCTGTGCGAACCGAACGTCGTCCCGACGCTGCCGATGATCCCGGGCACGTCTTTGTGCTTAAAAATCAGCATGACCCCATCGAGGTAAGCTTCCAGGCGATATTCGTCCAACATGATCAATCGCGGCATGTCATTGCCGAAGAGCGTGCCGGTGGCCGTGTGCTTGTCCCCCGCGGTTTCCAATGAAGCCCTGATGGACGAGCTGAATGGGCCCGGTTCAGACGATGTTTCGACCGCCACTTCAATGCCACGATCTTTGAGCAGCAATTCGGCATTAACGACGTTCACGTCTTCGTCGAGCGATTTTTCGAGCAGTCCGGCGCAGAAGGCCGAGGTGAGCAAGCGGGTGTCTTTGTTGGCCACATCACCGCGATAGGTGAGCGTGCATTTGTTCGGGTTGCCTTCCTGCCATTGCGAGAGCAGAAGTCCAAGCCGGTGGCTGAGGTTCATGAAGCCGCGCAGCGACTCCAACGACTTCGGATCGAGTGCTGCCGTGTTGACGGCATGTTTGACTTCGCCCGTCGTAAGGTAGTTAACGGTCAATTCGACCGCTTCCAACGCGACCTCTTTTTGAGCTTCCTCGGTGCTGGCACCTAGGTGGGGTGTGCAGAGCGCATTGGGGGCCTGGAACAGTGGACTGTCGGTACACGGCTCATTCTCAAAAACATCGAGGGCGACGCCCCCCAGTTTTCCTGATTCAAGTCCTTGCTGCAGCGCCGACTCGTCATAAATTCCACCTCGAGCGCAGTTGATCAGGCGGGCTCCCTCTTTCAACAATCCTAAATCGTCGACGTTGATCAGGCCCCGCGTCTCTTCCGTCAGCGGTGTATGGACGGTCATGAAATCGATGCGAGGCAGCATCTCTTTGACTTTGCTGACCGGTTCGATTCCCAACTCCTGAGCCTTCTCTGGTGCCAAGAATGGGTCGAAGCCGATGACGCTCATGCCGAATGCCTGAGCGCGACTGGCCACTTCGCGGCCGATACGACCCAGTCCGACGACGCCTAGCGTTTTGCCGTACAGCTGAGAGCCCATGTAAGTCTTGCGATCCCAGCGTCCCTGTTTCAAGCTGGCATGGGCCGGGGCCAGGTTTCTCGCCAGTCCCAGCATCAAGGCAAACGCGTGTTCGGCAGTGCTGATCGTATTTCCGGAGGGAGTATTCATCACGACGATTCCCAACCGCTTGGCGGCGAGTTTGTCGATATTGTCTGTGCCCACGCCGGCGCGCACAATCGCTTTCAGGCGTCGGTTTCCTTCCAGCGCCGTCGCATCGATCGTCACGCCGCTACGACAAATTGCCGCATCGAATTCCGTGAGTGCCTGTTTGAGCTCCGCACCCCTCAGGCCGGTGCGCACTTCATGCTCAATCTCGGTGGCCGCATCCAGTTTGGCCAATCCTTCGGGTGCCAGATTGTCCAGGACAATGACTTTTTGCATGATTTACGCCTGATGTTCTTGATGGAATGCGATCATGAAATCTCGAAGAACCTCGACACTGGCCAGTGGCATCGCGTTGTAGACCGAGGCTCGAATGCCGCCGACGCTGCGGTGACCTTTCAGATTGACTAACTGTTGTTTGGCTGCCTCGGCAACAAACTTACTGTCCAATTCTTCGCTGGGCAGGTTGAAGACGACGTTCATTAAAGAACGGCTGTCGGCGGCGGCATGCGGTTTGTAGAAGCCGGCCGACTTATCGATTGCATCGTACAGCAACGCCGATTTCTGACGATTCAACTCCCGCATTTTTTCCAACCCACCGACCGAGTCTCTGAGCCAATCGCCAATCAACTTGATGACGTAGATGCCGAAAGTGGGCGGGGTGTTGTACATCGAATCGTTTTCGGCTTGGATCTGGTAGTTCATATAAGACGGCAAACTCGTCGAACTGCGCTCCAGCAGGTCCTTGCGAATGATGACCACGGTCACGCCGGCCGGTCCAGCGTTCTTCTGCGCACAAGCGTAGATCATCCCGTACTTTTCAATGGGCAACGGTCGACACATGAAGTCAGAAGAACAATCGCAGACCAATGGAATGTCGCCGACCGCCGGCTCTTGACCAAATTGAACGCCCTGAATCGTTTCGTTGGACGTCACGTGAACGAATTGAGCCGCCGGATCGAGGTCCAGTTCATCGTCCGAGGGAAACCGCACGAAGCCTTGCTCGCTACCATTCCAAGCGGCCCCGGCGCCGCCCAGGTTCTTCGCCTCTTCCAGCGCTTTCTTGCCCCACGTGCCGGTAACGATGTACTGGCCGATGCCCAAGTTCATGGGAATCATCGCAAACTGCAGTCGTGACCCGCCTTGCAAAAACAAGACTTCATAGTTGTCAGGGACTTTTAGCAGTTCCCGGATGTTCGTCTGAGCCGCCGCGTGAATCGCTTTGAATTCGGCGCTCCGGTGGCTGATTTCCATCACCGACATTCCCAAACCGGGAAGCGATAACATCTCATCACGAATTTGAGCCAGGACCGATTCCGGCATAATCGCCGGGCCGGCTGCGAAGTTGTGAACGCGGTCAGACATGGTTAGGCGTGCCCTGTGTGCAGAAAGAAAATAGGACGAACTGGGGATTCTACGTCTACTGGGTCAGCCTGAGAAGTCGTTGCGCCGATCATTCAACGAGGCGCCATTCATGCGAACTGCTGCCAGAGCACGACCAGTCGGCAGATAGGATGTCACCGCGTCGTGTGGGGAACACTGCCCATTTGCGTCGGCTGGCCGATCCGGCTGGCGAGGTTGATTGACTGCTGTAGCGACGCGATCCGCTGGGCGACGCCCGGCTGTCGGTTGTTGAGATTATAGGCTTGCTGGTAGTTGGTCAGCGCTTGAGCCAGTTGCCCCTGGCTCTCGCGCAATTGCCCAAGCGCGGTCCAGGCGCGCGTATTGTTCGCTTCGACGTACAAGGCGCTGGTCAGTTCGCGTTCGGCCGAGTCTTTGTCGCCAAATTCTTCGTACAGCCGCGCCAGTTCAATCTTTGGGTCGGCCAGTTGAGGGTTACGAGCGCTCCATCGTTTCATCAAAGTGAAAGCGCTCTCTGGCCGATTGGTGTCGACGAGCAAGGCAGCCAACCCGCGATGGCAATCGACGTGATTGGGTGATAAATCGAGGCACTGGTGATACAGGCCTTCGGATTGCCGCAACCAATTCGAATCGGTGTTCTGTTTCCCGATGACGTGGTAGGTCGATGCCAGATTGTAGTATGCGTTGGCGTCGTTTGGATTGGAAACGAGCGCCCGTTGAAAGCTCTGGATCGCTTCGTTGAAGCGGCCCGATTGGAAATGTCGTGCGCCGTCCAAGTTTCTTCCCCGCGCCGACATGCTGCAGCCGACTTGCGACATGAGTAGAAGACTGGCGATGCCTAAGGCGAGCCAAATGGCTGGCGGAGTTTCAGGATGCCCATAGGCGACTTGTGGCGCTGTTGGATTTTGCACGTCGTAGGTCCTGGCAGTTGATCGGTTCGAGCGCCCCGGCGCACGAGCTTGTGACTCTGGGATGACAAGGCCGGAGACGATACCGGCGGTAGAAGCACCGAACAAGGGCGTTTCGATGACTTGTGGATCGTAGCCAAGAGAGGGCCAGGGAAGACGGGATTCGAGCCGTCGCGACCGGCGGGCAGCTTGCATCCATGCCTGCTGCATCACCCGGTCGTGTTCAGAAAACGCTAGCTCTTGGGCTCCGCGTCAAAGTCTGTGGCGTTTGCTGCGGCTGTCGCATCGCTGCCGTCGGCCGGCAGTCCCGGGCCGAGCGGCATCTTTTGGTATCCGATCGAACGGACGACTTCCAAAATCTCGCTGCAAGTGGGGAACATGCGGCCGTTGTTGCGCTTGTACACATCCATGGCGTGCATGAATTCGATTTCGTCGTTCGAGTAGTCTCGTTCGCAAGTCGTAGGATCGATCTGACGACGTCGTTGTACTTTTCGGTTTTCTTTTGCGACCGGGACGGCGGCCTGGCGGCGATCATTTTCGATTCTACGATCGACTTCGACGATCGGATCGTTGGCCTCACCAGCTTCCGTGTCCGACGCTGCCGTCTTCTTGGTGGTTCGCTTGGTGGCCGATTTCTTAGTTGGCGACTTGGTCGTCTTCGTTTTGGTCGAACGTTTGGCAGTGCTCTTGCTGGTCGTCTTTTTTGTCGCAGTTTTTTTGGTTGTTGATTTTTTCGCCACGATGACTCTCCGGGTGGGGTGTTTCGTAAGGACGACTCATCCTGTGAAAGCGATACCCTCCGTGGCAGCGTTGTCGTACCTGTAGCATCGGCGCGGAACTTAGGTAATTCTTAACGACTGCAAAAAGTCTCCGGATGCGCGAGTCCTGACGGATTAACCGGTTCGTCCGGTTTGCGTAGTCTTTGCGGATGTCGCGTCGGGGAGCTCGGAGATGGAACCGATGGGTTTGAACGAGCGCAGAGAGAGTCTCAGAGAAGCAAAGTCTAAAAAATAAGCCCACCGATGCCCCTGATCGGTGGGCTTCGTGACTGCCGATTTTTTCGATTAGGCTTAGGTGCCGCGGTTGTAGAGTTGCCGTAGCGTGTCGGCAGCGGCGTCACGCGATGTATCGGTGTCCTTCTGATCCTGAGAATTCGTTGGCAGTTTGCCGAACTCTTTCTTCTTCTTTTTCTTCTTCGCCGCCTTTTCAGCCTCTTCGACTTCGTCTTCTGGCTTTGGCGTGATGGTGGTCGTGACGGCCGAGTCGAGGTTGAATTCTCGCGTCGCCACGACCTCGTCCTCTTTGGATTCGTCTTCCATCAACCAATCAATCAGGCCGTCTTTGTTGGCTTGTTTGCCGGTTGTTGCGGCCACTTTTTGATTGACCGTATCCGTTCCCGTTTGGGTCGGAGTTTCGCTCTGGGAACTAATGATGACTTCCAGGTAGAGCGGGCCCACTTGAACGCGGTCGCCATCGGTGACTTCGGCCGCTTTTGCCAGCTTCTGACCGTTCAGGTGCGTCCCATTCCGGCTGCCAAGGTCTTTGACGTAAAGTCGATCTTCCTTGACGATAAAAGCACAGTGCTGTCGGCTGATCGCGTCACTTTGGGGGCGCAGGTTGCACCCTGTCGCGCGACCAATAATGAACTGATTACCGTCAATCCGGAACAGTTTTCCGCTGCTTGAGCCTTTAGCGACTTTGAGTTGAGCTTGCATGCTGTGTGTCATCCCCGGTGTTCCGTCCAAGCTTCTATCATACCACGAATGTGGGGGGCCATAGGGCGTCCCGATTCGGCAGAAAACGAAGCTGTTTTCAGCGAATTTCGGCGAGTAAATAGGTATGACGTAAAGGAATAAGGGAAAACGACTGCCGCGCGATTGATATAGATGAAAAAGACTCACGCGAGCCGACCGCTCTGTCTCTAAAGATATCAACTCGGCATTCGCGGGTCAAAGCCTTGCTGGAAAGCCGATGAAATTCGCTAGCGACGCTTTGTCCAACCGTCAGATGAAAATTTGTTACGTGAAATCTCCGAGGCCAAAGAAGACTCCGAAGTCGTAAAGGTTTCCCGACGAGGATGAACCGTCAGCGAAGCGAAAATCCCGGTTTTCCAATCTTCGACCAAAGTTGCCACATCCAGATGATTTGCCAAATCGGTGACGCCCGGCAGTTCTTCGGCAGCCGCTGATCGACTGAGTAGCAAACTGCCGTGTTGCAGGATCGCTCCTTTTTTCCGCCGCTGGGCGCTTCCCATGATTTTGTGGCCGTCGGTCACCACATCGCCATCGGCTCGTCGCTGGAAGCACAGGAACGGTTCGTCGGCACGAGCAACGGGTGCGGTCAGTTTGAATTGCTCGGCCCGGACTTGCTGTTTCGCCAGGGCGGCGACCAGCTGGCCATGGAAGACGGAATAAAGCCGATTTGCCAAGCTGTCGAGGCGTCCCGCCGTCCCGCTGGCCGGCCAGCAAATCGCATAGGTCAGTTCTCGATCATGGACAATGGCCCCACCACCCGAATGGCGTCTGACGATGGGGCAATTCCGGCTCGCGGCGTGCGATTCGCGATCGGCGTAGGACTGAAAATACCCAAGCGAAACGACCGGTCCTTCCCATCGGTAAAAACGGACCGCGGCCACGCCCGACGCGATGGTCGACGCCAACATCGCCTCATCGGCCGCCATGTTGGCTTCGCCCGGTGCGGCGTCGTCTTCGATCAGACGAATGGTGTCCAAGAGGCAGGGTTCCGATTTAGGTCGCGGGTGCGGTCCATTTCACGATTGGCTGCCGCGCGGCGCGGACTTCGTCGGGACGGCTGATACGAGTTCCGTGAGGCGACTCATGCAGCAGTTCGGGCGATTCGTCGGTGATGCGGAATAGCTGTTCCGCAAAAGCATCCAACGTCTCCTTCTTTTCCGTCTCGGTCGGTTCCATCATCATCGCTTCGGCGACTGTGAGTGGGAAATAGACGGTCGGTGCGTGATAGCCGTAGTCCAGCAAGCGTTTCGCGATGTCCATTGCCGTGATGCCGTTCTCCTTTTTCAGCTTCGCAGCACTGGCAACGAATTCGTGCATGCAACGGTCGCCGTGCGGGACCGGCAGGATATGTTTGACTCGACTAAGCAAGTAATTCGCATTGAGTACCGCATTTTCTGAAACTCGTTTCAAACCGTCCGGTCCATGAGTCCGTAGGTAGGCGTAGGCGCGTACCAACACGCCGACGTTGCCAAAGAAGCTACGGACACGCCCAATCGAGAGCGGACGATCATCGTCGAGTCGGTAAGTCTCTCCCTCTTTGACGACGATCGGCTTCGGAAGGTAGGCACCTAGTTTTTCGGTCACACAAATGGGACCCGCACCGGGCCCGCCGCCTCCGTGAGGCCCACTAAACGTCTTATGGGGATTAAAGTGCATCATGTCAGCACCAAAATCGCCCGGTCGGGTAATTCCCAGAATGGCGTTCATGTTGGCGCCGTCCAAGTAAATGAGCCCTCCGACCTCGTGCACAAGTTCCGCAATCTCGGCGACCTGAGGTTCGAACAATCCCAGGGTGTTGGGATTGGTGATCATGAAGACGGCGGTCTTGTCGTTGAGTTTGCTCCGCAACGCTTCGATATCGACGAGTCCCTGATCGGTGCTCTTGATCTGAATTGTGTCAAAGCCAACCATCCGCGCGCTGGCCGGGTTGGTGCCATGAGCACTGTCTGGCGTGAGTACCGTCGTCCGCTCTTCCCCGATGTCGCGGAAATAGGCGGCTGCGGTCATCAGAGCGGCCAATTCACCATGAGCCCCGGCTGCCGGTTGCAGGCTGACCGCTGGCAGTCCTGAAATTTCGGCCAGCATTTCCTGGACTTCGAACAGCAGTTGCAGCAACCCCTGGATCGAATCTTCGGGCTGGTAGGGGTGGACGTCACCCATGCCGGGCATGGCGGCAATCCGCTCATTGCGCTTGGCGTTGTGTTTCATCGTGCACGAGCCGAGCGGATAGAAGTGAGTATCGACCGACATGTTTTGCGTCGACAAGTTGACGAAATGTCGCACGACATCCGGTTCGGCCACTTCGGGCAGATCGATCGGTCGTTCAGCTCGCATGGCTGCCGGAATCAGATCGTCGAGCGGTTTTTCAGGTACATCGCAGGCTGGCATGCGCGTGGCGCGACGGCCGCTGCGAGACAATTCGAAAAGCAGTTTGTTGGATTCTGGGTTACGCATGGACAGTATTATTCTCCTTAGCGGCGTGCAACGCGGCCGCCAACCGATCAATTTCTGCTTTCGTCCGTTTCTCCGTCACGCAGACGAGGAAACAATCGGCCAGTTCGGGGTACCAAGCTCCCACCGGAACGCCAGCCAAGATGCCATCTGCTCGGCACTCGGCCAACAGCTGTTCCACATTGCCCGCTTTGTCGCGGACTAAGAACTCTTTCAAGAACGGTCGATCAGGAAACGCCGCCTCGAACCGGTCGCTCTTGGTAATTTGCTCCAGTGCGTAGTGCGCCTTTTGAGCACACAAATGGGCCGTTTCCTGCATGCCCACCGGACCCAGCAGTGCCAGATAGACGCTGGCTCGCAATGCGAACAGTCCTTGATTCGAGCAGATATTGCTGGTCGCCTTGTCGCGGCGAATGTGCTGCTCGCGCGTTTGTAGCGTCAAGACCCAACATCGCTTACCGCGGCGGTCGATCGTTTCGCCTGCAATCCGACCCGGCATGCGGCGAATGAACGACTCCTTGGCAGCGATGATGCCCAGGTAGGGACCGCCGTATTGCATGGGTGAACCGAGCGACTGCCCTTCGGCGATGACGACGTCGGCTCCCAATTCGCCGGGAAGCTTCAGCAGCCCCATGCTGATCGGATCAAACGACACGACCAACTTGGCGCCTTTCGCGTGGACGGCTTCGGCCAGTTCGGCCACGTCCTCGATGTTTCCAAAGAAGTTTGGATACTGCACGATGACACAGGCCGTGTCGTCGTCGACTGCGGCAGCCAAATCGCCAGCGTGACAAACGCCTCCTTCGGTAGTCACCGTCTCGATGGCCGTCTCAAGATTCGTAAAGTAGGTTTCCAGGATTTGGCGGTATTCCGGGTGCAGCGTGTCGGGTACGACGACTTTGCCGAAACGTTTCGTGACCGCCAGGCACATCATGGCCGCTTCGGCGACCGAACTGCCGCCGTCGTAAAGACTGGCATTCGAAACGTCCATGCCGGTCAGTTGGCAGATGAGCGTCTGATACTCGAACATCGCCTGTAGATTGCCTTGGCTGACTTCCGCTTGGTAAGGCGTATAGGACGTGTAAAATTCGCTCCGCGATCCGATCGTATCGACCGTGGCAGGAATGAAATGATCGTAGCTGCCAGCGCCGAGGAAGCAGACCGAGTTGCCAACATGCAGGTTCTTCGCGGAGAGCATTTGCATGTGTTGCGTCAGCTCCAGTTCACCCATGGCGGGCGGTATGTCGAGCGGTCGGTCTAAGCGTAAGCCGGCGGGAACCTGTTCAAACAGTTCTTCAATCGACTTGGCACCGATCGCCTCGAGCATTTCACGCTGGTCTTCGGCGGTGTTAAAGAGATAAGGCATCTTCTTATTCCGGGTTAACGCGATTCTTAAAGTTTCAAACAGAGAGGCAGGGCAGGACCCGCGAAAAAGCCCCGCTGTTAACGTGGCTCAACCTTCGGTCGCCAAATTAGCCTTCCTCGGCACATTGCTTTTCGTAAGCAGCGTGGTCCATCAGTTTGCTCAGCGCTGTTTCGTCCGTCAGCTTGATCTTGGCGATCCAGCCTTTTTCGTACGGGTCTTCATTTAGCGTTTCGAGCGAATCGGGCAGTCCCGAATTTACCTCGATCACTTCGCCGTCGACCGGACTGTACAGATCGCTGACCGCTTTGACCGATTCGATTTCGCCAAACGACTCACCCGCTGTGACCGGTTTGCCAACTGCGGGCAATTCCATGAAGACAAGGTCGGTCAGTTGTTCGACCGCGAAGGCGGAAACACCGACCGTCGCAACTTTGGCTCCATCGACATCTTCGAGGCTGACCCATTCGTGGGTTTCGGCGTAAAGTAATTCTTCAATTTTCAACGCAACGGCTCCTTCTGAATCAAACGTCCTATTGGTTTGTCGTTAGCTGGAAACTTTTACGCCCATTTTCGATCGGTCGTAGAAAGGCAGTTCGCAGATGCTGGCCGCATGCTGCTTTCCGCGGATATCGATTTCCAGCGACTCCTTGGCTTCATGGCCCGCTTCGACGTAGGCCATAGCGAGCGGCACTTGTAGCGTCGGCGAAAAAGTCCCACTGGTGACCTGGCCGATTTGCCGTCCTTCGCTCAGCACGGCATAACCCTCTCGCGGGACTCGCTTTCCCGCAAGCTTCAGGCCGATCCGGACCGGATGGTTCTTCGCTTCACGCAGCTTGGTTAAAGCTTCGCTACCCACAAACGAGCGCCCTTTGAGATTGACCGCGAAGCCGAGCCCCGCTTGGTACGGATGGATGTCTTCGTTCAGCTCGTGACCATAAAGAGGCATGGCCGCTTCCAGTCGCAGTGTGTCGCGGGCACCAAGTCCGGCTGCGGCGATACCGACCGACTGTCCTCGTTCCATGAGCGCGTTCCAAATCGTCGAAGCGGCACTTGCCGGCACCGACAATTCACAACCGTCTTCGCCGGTGTAGCCAGTCCGACTGCAAGTAATGGGCGTTTCGCCGAACTTGCAGTTGGCGCCGTAATAATACTTCATCGCAGACAAATCGGTGTCGAGGAATGGATTTGTCAATTCGATCGCCCGCGGCCCTTGGACGGCGATCATCGCGGTGTCCAAGGTTTGATCGGTGAATTGCACGTCGTCGGCGGGTAAGTGAGCTTCGATCACAGAGGCGATCTTTTCTCGGTTACCGGCGTTCACGACCATCGCGTGGTAAGGCTCTCCATCGTGATCGATCAGTTTGTAGACCAGCACATCGTCTAAGATGCCACCCTGTTCGTTGACCATGAGGCCGTAGCGAATTTGGCCATCTTTGAGATTGGCCACTTTGCGCGTCACGAGTCCATCAAGGAAGGCCGCTGCTCCTCCACCGTCAAAGCGGAAGCGGGCCATATGAGAAACATCGAAGAGCGAAACCGATTTCCGAGTCGCGTCGTGTTCCGTCACAATCGAGTCGTACTGAATTGGCATCGACCAGCCGCCAAAGTCGACCAACTTGGCGCCGAGAGCAACATGGTCTTTATGAAGTGCAGTACGTGCGAGCTGTGCGTCTGTCATGGTAAGCACTCTTGTTGCTAGCGAAGGTTGGTGTTTCGACCGCGATCGCGACGTCCAAATCTGATGGGAAGCAGTCGCCAGATGGGCAACGCTTGTCAGATTCGTAGGACCAAGTTGTCAAGGATCCGAAGCCGGAGGCTTCGAGCTCCTCATTCTAGAGCAAGCCAGAGTGACTGCCAGGGGCATGGTGGCGGGATTCGAAACGACTCGCTTCCGATTGGGCGATTCGCGTCAATTTGGAGGCCATCGTACAGCTGCTGTATACTCGGCGTTTACTGGTTGAGGTGTTTATCGCCGTGGTTCATGGGGCAGACGAGTATGGTTCTTCTTTCGGTTCGATTTCGCTGGGGCGTCGCCTTGCTCGGTTGTCTCTTATTCACGGCTGCGACGGCCGGAATTGCCGATCATGCATTCGGCTACAGCCAACTGGTGATCTTTGGCGACAGTTTATCGGACGTCGGAAATGATCGGTCGAATTCCTTCGGTTTCGCGGTCGACGATCCTTATTGGCAGGGCCGATTCAGTGATGGCCCGGTCTATGTCGAGTACTTGGCCGATCTACTCGGCCTCCCCTCGCCAACCTATTCAGAAAACGGTGGAACGAATCATGCACACGGCGGAGCTCAGGTCCTCGAGAACCAGTTCGTGTTTTCATGGGTTATCGATTCGATGGAGGAGCAAAAAGTAAAATACCTGGACGCCAACCAAGGCATGGCCGATCCGGATGCGCTCTACATCGTCCTCGGAGGTGGCAACGACGTGCGGGCTCCTTCGGTCGACCTGGTCGATACGGCGGCCGACCTCGTCAGTATCGTCGACGATCTGATCGATGCCGGAGCGACCAATTTCGTCGTGCCGAATTTGCCCGACCTGGGAATGACACCGGAGGTGACGCAATTCAACGGAGGAGCCGGCGCCGCCTCGACCGCGCGCGTGACGCTCTTTAACGATGAGGTCGATGCAGGTTTGGTGCCGTTGGCTGCGAACGCCAACATCCATCGTTTTGATGTCTTTGGTCTCATTAACGATTTGGCCGCCGAGGTGACTGCCAGCGGGAGCTCGCACGGGTTCACCAACGTCACGGACGACTGCTGGGAAGGTGGTCCGACAACTGCTACCAGCGGGATGGGGCTCGGCGATGGGTTCTTTACCTCGTATCCAGTTTGCGATAACCCGGCCGAATATCTGTTTTGGGACATCATTCACCCCACAACCGCGGCGCATGAATTTTTGGCCGAGGAACTGTTTGCCTCGCTCACCGCCATCGACGCAGACTTCGACGACGACGGAGCCCTCGACTGCACCGATATTGACTCGCTCGTGACCGAGATCGCGAGCGGCGGCAACGATCAAGCATTCGATTTAACGGGTGATGGTATCGTCGACCTGAACGATCGCGATGCTTGGTTGTCGGAGGCAGGTGCCAACAATCTCGCTTCGGGAAACGCCTACTTGCCGGGCGACGCGACCTTAGACGGAAGTGTCGATGGTCAGGACTTCTTGGCGTGGAACGGTCGCAAGTTTACCTCGGTTGCCGCTTGGTGTTCCGGCGACTTTAACGCCGACGGAGAAGTAAATGGAGCCGACTTCATCGCTTGGAACGCCAATAAATTCACCTCGGCAGACACTTTGGTCGCCGTTCCCGAACCGAGCAACCTGACGCTACGGTTGGTACTGGTACTGGGACTTGCGGCGGGCCAGATTCGACTTTGGCAACCGGCCCGATCCGCGACTTGAGATCGTGATCGGACTTCGAACCGGTTGCAAAACTGTATTTGAAATTGTGTCGCCCCGCCTGGATTCACTTGGAGCGGAATGTCTCCGGCTGCAGCCGGAAGGCGAACACCAGTTTGGAAATGGGCGCTAGCGTTTCTTCTTGCGCCGTTTCTTTTTCTTCCGTTTGTCGGCGGCCGTCGGGTGGCCCGACTTGCGGCCGTTCTTGCCTTTCCCTTTTCCCTTGCCCTTCGAGCGGTCCTCTTTCTTGCTGCTGCGCTTAGGCTGGAATTTGGGTCGTGGTGCCGCTTCGACGATCTTGATAAAGCGAAAATTCAATTCGCGTCGGTCGAGATCGATCGTATCGACGGCGACTCGGATAATGTCACCTAGGCGGAATTGATTGTTTTTCTTGCGGCCGTTGAGCGAATGGGTGGTCGAATCGAAATCGTATTGGTCATCTGCGAGCGATTCGAGTCGCACTAGACCTTCTGCTGGAATGTCGAGGCCTTGCACGAACATGCCGTAGCTTTCCACACCGGTCACGACCGCATTCATCTCTTCGCCGATTTTCTTGCTGAGGAAGTTGAGTAATTTCAATTTCTTCAGTTCGCGTTCCGCTTTCGCGGCGCGTTGCTCGCGCTCGGAGCAGTGTTCACCCAGCAGCGACATCTCATCGAACGATTGGCTCGGTTTCTCGCCCCGTTCGATAAACTCGATCAGTCGATGCACGGTCAGATCGGGATAACGGCGAATGGGCGAGGTGAAGTGGCAGTAATTTTCACTGGCCAGGGCAAAGTGGCCGGCCACATCGGGGCCGTAGACCGCCTTCTGCATGCTGCGCAGGATCGCGTAGTTGATCGCGTATTCGGTTGGCGTGCCGAGGACTTCGGCCAGCAGTCGCTTGATTTCGAAGCGACTTTCGAGGCTTTCCGATTTGATGCCCAGGTCCTGTACGAATTCGGTCAGTTGTTTTAGCTTCCGCGGATCGGGATTGTCATGGATGCGGCGGAGGAAGAGCCATTCCATGTCGGTCAGTTTCTGTGCCACGGCGACGTTCGCAGCCAGCATGAACTCTTCAATGATCTGATGGCTTTCCGTATTCTCGACGACGTGAGCGCCGGTGACTTGGCTGTCCTTGTTGAGGTCCAGTTTGACTTCCGGCAGGGACAGCTCCAGCGATCCCCGTTCCATGCGTCGGGCTCGCAAGATCATCGCCAGTTTGTGCATGTTGTCGAGCAGGCGGAAGACTTTCGGATCGAGGTTGATTCGCCAGCGGGTTCGATCTTCGAGAAATTGATCGACCTCTTCGTAGGTGAATCGTTTGTCGCTCTTGATTGCGGCCGAAAAGAGTTCCGTATGGATGGGAACGCCTTCTTCGCTAAATTCGATGATTGCTGTTTTGGTGTAACGAACTTTGTCCGGTTGAAGGCTGGCCAGATTGTTCGAGATGATCTCGGGCAGCATCGGGATGACTCGGTCTGGCAAGTAGACACTCGTGGCTCGATCTTTTGCCTCTTTGTCCAGCAATGATCCTTTTGGCACGAAATGCGACACATCGGCGATGTGGACTCCCAGTTCCCAGTGTCCATTGTCCAGTTTGCGAAGTGAAATGGCGTCGTCGAAATCGCGGGCATCTTTGGGGTCGATCGTGAGGACGGTCACATCGGTCAGGTCGCGGCGCGGCCCTTCAGCGGGGACGGTCTCATCAAACAGCTCGGCCTGCTTTCGCGCGTCTTCCATGACCTCTTCGGAAAATGCCGTTGGTAGATTGAACTCGAACATCACCAGCTGCGTGTCGACGCCCGGTTGGTTGCGATCGCCCAAGACTTGCGTGATGACCGCTTCGCCCGATTCCTTGGCGGTGGGAAAGTGAACCATTTCGATGACCACTTTGTCATCTTCCTGAGCATTCTTGGCGCCCGGATCACCTACCCAGATCGGCTGACTGAATGTGGAGCCATCGACGCGCACAAACGCCTTCCCCTTTGATTCGAAATAGCTGCCGACAAAAGTTCGTGTGTACCGTTCGGCGATTTCAACGACCTCGCCAACGAAACTCATTTCCCGACCGCGCCGTTTTTTCGTCAATTCGATGATGACCGTATCGCCACCAGCCGCATCGCCCGTTTTGTCGGCGGGAACGAAGATGTCTTTGTCGCGTCCGTCAGCCGCTTTCGTGCCGGCAGGTCGCACAAAGCCGAAGCCATCGGCGGCTCGCGAGAACGACCCTGTGATTCGCTTCTTGGCGTCCTTGTTTTCTTTTGGCTGGGCGTCGCTTGATGGCGTGCCGCCTGGCGATTTCGCGCCATTGCCGCTGCGCTGCCCTTTGGGCAGCGTTACCAGATGGCGTGGGCCGAAGGCGAGTTTCTTTTTGCGAACCAGTTTCTTGACGGTTCGTCGCAGTTCGACAAGTCCCTCTTTGTCTAAGCCCAGTTGCTTGGCCAAGACCTTTGGTTTGACGGGGTGATATTCGGGCCGCAGCACGTGCGTCACGATTTGAGATTCAAATTCTGAAAGTTCTGACAAGGTCTTCAATTCTTTGTAGAGATAATGATTTCGAGCCAGCGCAACAGCGCTGGACCGCTAAGCAGTTTGACACAGCCGAAGAGCGACTGCGAGCTAACTTGGGCTACGGCCCTTGAATAGCTTACGCCCAATATTGGCGTAATAAGGTGTCCATTGGCTGGACAGGTTGGCGTCATCGGCCATCAATTGATGCAGACTGTTGATTTTGGCGTCTAGATCATCCAGATAATGCAGCATAATCGCTTCAAGCGTCATCGGCACTTTCGGGCTGCCAAATTCGTATTTGCCATGATGGCTGACGATCATGTGTTGAATTCGCAAGCTGAGTTCCGTCGGAAACGGTTTGCCATGTTTTTCTTCGTATTCGCGCAGCTTGTTTTGCAGGACGCTCACGCCCATCACGAGATGGCCAATTAATTGCCCTTCATCCGTGTAAGCAAGATCGCGCTGGTAGGCCAATTCGTCGATCTTTCCGACATCGTGCAGGAAGGCGCCGAACAAGACTTGATCATCGTCGACCGGCGGATAGTGTGCCGAAACTTTTTGGCAGAGCTTCATGAGGCTGACGACGTGTTCTAGGAGTCCGCCCAAATAAGCATGGTGGTTCTTGATTGCGGCTGGCGCTCGTGTGAACTTCTTCATGAACGCTTCGTCCGACAGGAAACAATCGGCGAGGTCCTTCAACTCTTGCGAGTGCATGCCTTGGAGCAATTCGGTGAGCTCACCGGTCAGCTGTTCTGTCTGTTCGCTCGAAACCTGGATGAATTCATCTTCATCGACTTCGGATGCGTCGACCTTGCTGATGTCGGTCACGATGATTTGGAGTGAGCCATTGAAAAGCTGTGTCGAGCCTTCAATCTTGACGTAATCTCCATTCTCGACGTCGGCCGCGGTTGTCTCTTTCGCGTTCCACATCATTGCATTGCAAGCGCCGGTGCGATCTGCCAGTCGCATTTGCAGGTAGAGGTTGCCGTTGCGATTTTGACGTAGCTGTTTTTCGCCGAGGATGAACGTCTCGCAAATGTTCTCTCGTTCGCCGAACTGATTGAGAAACCGTCGTGTGGTCATGCAATTACTGACAAAGGAAGCGGCAGGAAGGAAAGGGTCAGTCTAGCCGATGGCTTCGGCGTGGGATACCACTTAACGGACCATGCAATAGTCGCTCCTCTGGCGAAAGTAGGGCGATTGTTGCCTTGCCGGCCAATTGGCGAGCCAACTAGAATGCGGGACCTGACTGTCATCGGAAGTCCCCGCGAACCCTCCAGATATCGATCGAATCTGTCATACCATGGCCAAGCAACCCAAGACCGCAATTCAACCAACTCGAGCCGAGGACTATCCTCGCTGGTACCAAGAAGTCATCAAGGCCAGCGACTTGGCTGAAAATTCCGACGTGCGTGGCTGCATGGTGATTAAGCCATGGGGTTACGCACTGTGGGAGAACATGCAGGCGGTCCTCGATCGCATGTTTAAAGAGACGGGACACGAGAATGCCTACTTTCCGCTCTTTATTCCACTGAGCTATCTCGAGAAAGAGGCAGAACACGTCGACGGGTTCGCGAAAGAATGTGCTGTGGTGACTCACCATCGTCTCGAACCGGGCCCCCAAGGCGGCCTGGTACCGGCCGGTAAATTGGAAGAGCCGCTGATCGTGCGACCGACGAGCGAAACCATCATCGGTGCGACATTTGCCAAGTGGGTCCAGTCATATCGCGACCTGCCGCTGCTCATCAATCAATGGGCGAATGTGGTCCGGTGGGAAATGCGGACGCGGATGTTTTTGCGAACGGCCGAGTTTCTCTGGCAGGAGGGCCACACGGCTCATGCGACGGAAGCCGAAGCGCGAGAAGAGACGAACAAGATGGTCGGCGTCTATGCGAAGTTTGCAGAAGAGTACATGGCGATGCCCGTGATCCAAGGCGAGAAGTCGGCAGCCGAGCGGTTTCCCGGTGCCGTTTCGACGCTCAGCATCGAAGCGATGATGCAAGATCGCAAAGCGTTGCAAGCGGGGACTTCCCACTTCCTGGGCCAGAATTTTTCCAAAGCGCAAGAAATTAAGTTTCAGTCGCACGAAGGAAAAGAAGAATTTGCCTGGACGACATCGTGGGGCGTCTCGACGCGACTGGTCGGCGCGCTGATCATGACTCACAGCGATGATGACGGATTGGTGCTGCCTCCGCGCATCGCTCCCAAGCACGTGGTTCTATTGCCGATCTACAAGAGTGATGAAGATCGGGCTCGTGTATTGGAGTATTGCGAGTCGTTGAAAAAGGAGTTGGCAGCGACCGACTACTCGGACGGAAAAGTGCGCGTCATGATCGACGACCGAGACCTGCGAGGCGGCGAGAAAACGTGGCAGCATATCAAGAAGGGTGTTCCTATCCGTGCCGAAATCGGACCCCGCGATGTCGACAGTCAAAGCGTGTTTGCTGGCCGGCGTGATCGTTCGCCGAAAGAGAAAGCAAGCGTGCCTCGCGACCAATTCGTCGCCACGATCGCCCAAGAATTGGACGACATGCAAACCGGCATGTTCCAACGCGCTTTGAAATTGCGCGAAGAGAATACCCAAGAGATCGATAATTTGGATGACTTCAAGGCCTACTTCACTCCCGCCGATCCCAAGAAACCAGAGATTCACGGCGGGTTCGCCCTTTGCCACTGGTGCGAGGATCCCGCCGTGGAAGAACTGCTGAAGGAGCTGAAAGTAACGATCCGTTGCATTCCTCTCGTAGGTAACGACGAAGCGGGCACCTGCATTTTCACTGGCAAGCCAAGCACGGGCCGCGCCGTTTTTGCTAAAGCGTATTGAGATGGGTGATGTTGCCGAAGTGAGGCCGGTCTTATTCTTGGTGGCTGCTTTCAGCCGCTATGGGGATGCGCTCGATTGGGCCCGTTCTTGGTGCGAATCAACTTGGGGGCCGATCGCTTTAGAAAGTGATCGCTTCGATTTTGACGAGACCGACTATTACGATCAGTCGATGGGGCCTGAGCAGCAGAAGACCTTCTTTGCCTTTGATCGGCTGATGGGGCCCGGTGAATTGGCCGAACGCAAGCTGGCTTCGAACCAGGCTGAACTGGCGTATGCGGCGGAACACCCTGCCGAATTTGCTCGTCCACTGAACCTCGATCCCGGGTACATCACCGAAGGCAAATTACTACTCGCTTCGACAAAAAACCATGCCCATCGTATTTATCTCGACCAGGGGATTTATGCGGAAATTACCTTGCGATACCGCGGTGGCGGTTGGCAACCGTGGGAATGGACCTATCCCGACTATCAAAGAGCCGATTTTCAGGCCTTTTTTGATCGTTGTCGCAGTCACCTGCGGCAGCGATTGCGCGAAGCATAACGGCCGATTTGAACCGGCCAACGAAATCCAACGTATTTGTGCATAGTCCTCAACCCTCAGTCTCTTCGGTGGCGTTTCATGCGGCCCATTCGTTGGTTCTAGGGTTTCGTTTGGTATGATGAGGAGGGCGGTTTCATCATCGCTTGAAGTGCAAGCTCTGATTTCGCAGCCGGACGATCCCAGTAAACTCCTTCGCCGAGTAAATTCTGATGCATACGAAAATCGCGTTGTTGGTGGCAATCGTCTTGGGTCTTGCGGTCGGCGTTTCTAGCGCTTTGATGCGTGCTGCGAATCCCGGTTCCGAGTACGAGAGGCTGATGAAGGTAACCACGACGCCAATGGCCGTGGTCGAAGCGGCAAACGGGCCGAAACTCAGCAAAGGCCTTGGCGTGATCGTCGAGGGTGGTCAGAAATTTGATTTTGGCGTGATGGATCGCGGCGAGACTCGAAGTCACACATTCAAGTTTCGCAACGACACAGAACAGCCAATCCAATTGAGGGTCGGTTCGACGACCTGTAAGTGTACCGTGGGCGAACTGGCAGACGACACAGTGCCACCGGGTGGCGTTGGCGATGTGACGCTCGAATGGGTCGCCAAGAGTTACGACCCTTCGTTTCAGCAAATGGCCACGATCGAGACGACCTGTCCGCTGCGACCCGACGTGATGCTGACCGTCAAAGGGCAAGTCTTGCAGTTGGTGCAGCCACTTCCTCAGGCGGTTTTCCTCAATGACGTGCCTTACGGTGTTGATCGTGAACAGCAGTTTGTGATTTACAGTTTCCAAAAAGGCGATCCTTTGACGGTGCTAGAGCACAGTTTTGATGACGAGTCGACGGAAGCGTACTTTGATCTTCAGTGGGAGCCGGCCGATGTGGCCGAACTGCAAGACGTTCCCGATGGTGTTCAGTCAGCTGTGCTTTGTAAGTTGGCCGTCCGGTCCGATTTGCCTTATGGGAAAGTGAATCAGTCCCTTCGCATTACGACTGATGCGGAAAGGTCGGCGGTCATCGAAATGCCGATCGGCGGCCGCGTTGTGTCTGACCTCATGATTGTTGGTGACGGTTTCTTCGAGAGTGCAGATGTGCTCAAGTTGGGCATGGTGCCTCCAGAAGGGAAGAAGGTCGTCTTACGACTCGTGGCGCGCCGGGCCGATGTCCATAAGACCGAAGTGACTTCGATCGTTTGTGAACCAGGGAACGTTCTGCAAGCCAGCGTTGGCGAGCCGAAATCGCTGAAGGGCGGCGCCGTTCTGATGTACCCGCTGACAATTGAGGTGCCTGGCGATGCCCCTGCGGTTAGCTTCATGGGTGGCAAGGAGAAGCCTCGAGCCACGATCGTGATGGAGACGACTCATCCGGTGGTTCAGCGCGTTAAGCTCGATGTCCGTTTCTTCAAATCGAGTTAGCTAGCATTCGGTGTACGTTTGTGGCCTGGGCCGTGTTGCCAGCCGCCGAGTGGCCGGCCTCTTGTCCGAAATAGGTTCGGAGAACGCTTCGTGATTTGCTAGAATTCTCGAAGTGGGCTCGTCATAGTAGGTGCGAAATTGCTTCAGAAAAATCAAAATCTCCTCCCGGCCATTTCCGTGGCCCTGGTCTGTCTCTCTCTTTACGCTGTGCCGTCTTTTCTCGGTTCCAACTCGCAAGACGCGGCTGCTGAATCTCCCGACGATGCCGCCGATGTCAATGAAAAGGTCCCGTGTGAAGGTTGGCAGAAGCCGGACTTTGCCCTGTTCGTGACGGGTCGGCAGCATGGCTATATCGAGCCGTGTGGCTGTACCGGATTGGACCAAGCGAAGGGTGGGATTAGTCGGCGCCACACGCTGTTGAAAAGTCTTGAGAAGCGCGGCTGGGATATTGTCTGTGTCGATGTGGGGAATCAAGTTCGCCGAGTTGGCGCTCAGGCGGAAATTAAGTTTCGCACGACGGCCGATCTGATGCGGATTATGGGCTACACCGCGGTTGGGTTTGGCCCGGACGATCTCAAATTGTCGGCTGTCGAACTGGCGTCGGCAATCGATCCGGAAATGACCGACACGACGCCGTTTATTTCGGCCAATGCGAGCATCGCCGAATTGCACCCAAAATTTAAAGTCGTCGAGGCAGGTGGCCATCGTATCGGCATTACGTCGGTCATCGGAAAAGGAACACCGGGGAAAATCGAAAGCGATTTGGTGACTTGCGAAGAGATCGTTCCTGCACTGCGTGAAGTGGTCGGGAAGTTGCGAAGCGAAAACTGTGACAAACTGGTGCTCTTAGCACATTGCGACGATGAAGAGACAGCGGCACTTGCCAAGCAGTTCCCCATGTTCGATGTCATCGTGACCGCCAGTAGTGCCGGCGAGCCGACTTTAGAACCGGGACGTGTTGAAGGTTCGCGGGCCCAGATCGTGCAAGCTGGAACAAAAGGGATTTATGTGGGCGTGATCGGCATCTATGGTGGCGAAATCAAATACGATCGCATCACACTCGACAATCGGTTTGCCGATTCGCCAGAAGTTCTGGAGCGATTCGCGACTTATCAGCAGCAGCTACGTGATGTTGGGTTGGAAGGATTGGGGCTCCGTCCCGTCCGGCATTCCCGCTCTAAGCGGGATGATGAGCGTTCGTTTGTCGGTCATGAAACGTGTGGCGAATGCCATACGACCGCTTATGACATCTTTAAAGAGTCGCCTCATTACCACGCGACCATTGCCATTTCTGAACCGAACGAACGAGCATCGATAGCGCGGCACCACGACCCAGAATGTCTCAGTTGCCACGTGACCGGTTGGAATCCGCAAGGATATTTCCCGTACAAGTCGGGTTACCTAAGCCTGGAAGGGTCGGTCGCTCTACACACCAACGGTTGCGAAAACTGTCACGGCCCGGGGTCGGCACATGCCGCCGCCGAAAACGGTGACATGGATGCAACCGAAGCTCAGATCGAGAAATTTCGTGAAGAAATGCGTCTCACACTGGAAGAAGCACAAAAAAACACGTGCGTCGAGTGTCACGATCAGGACAACAGTCCCGAATTCGACTTTGAGACTTATTGGCCCGAGGTCGAACATCACGGGATGGACTGAGGCCGTTCTGGACACTTGGTTGGTCATTTTCCGGCGGTCCCAGGCTGGCAAACTTTGCCGGATGAACCGTACACGAGCCTCATTTCTCGATGAAATTGGCTTCCCAGCAATTTATGCCCTGTCGAAACCGGTCGCGATTGGATATTTTTAAGGGCAGTGATTGACCAAGCTCTGGCAGCTTCAGTTTCTATTTGGGTTCACCGCCTGCTTGGCGCTCTCAACCCGTACTGATTTCTGGACGGTACCTGACGCGTTCGATCATGTTTGCAAGTCGCTATGGCCGCTGACTCCTTGAGCAGGCGAACCAGCCAGGCTAACGCCCGTCTTTTGACAATAGCTCGACTTGCCCGTTCGTCCGCGTTTTGCTCTTCGGTAAGACTCCGTTTGAACACCCAGCGCCGGGTTTGTGGCTCGGCCAATAACCACTTTGCGCTTGCGCGATGGCCATGCTGCTTTCGTTCATTCGGTCTTGAGAAATAAGGTATCTGATGTCCAACGTTGAAATTGAAAATCCCGCTGCAGAAACTGACCAAGAACCCCAGCCGGTACCGGTCAAGATTTCTGCTCAACCGTCGAAGGAAAGCCAGCAAGAAACGAAGCAGGCGGCTGAGCCGGAGTCTGAGAAACAAGGCGGGTTCCACGCCTTTGGCCTGAAGCCGACGATCCTCAAGGCGCTCGATCGATCAGGTTACAAGGAACCGACACCTATCCAAGCTCAGACCATTTCGCACCTGCTGAAAGGGCGTGATGTCGTTGGGCAGGCGCAAACCGGAACCGGTAAAACGGCCGCGTTCGCGCTGCCGATGTTGAACCGTATCGACGTTGCCAATCGGAAGCCTCAGGTGCTCGTGCTAACGCCGACTCGCGAATTGGCGATCCAGGTTGCCAAAGCATTCGAAACCTACGCTCGCGACATTCCAGGGCTAAGCGTCCTGCCGATTTATGGTGGGCAAGAATACCAATCGCAATTGCGACCTCTGAAGCGAGGTGTCCAAGTGGTGGTCGGTACGCCGGGCCGAGTCATGGATCACATGCGTCGTGGTTCGTTGAAGCTGCAAGACCTCAATTGTCTTGTACTGGACGAAGCGGATGAGATGCTGCGGATGGGATTCGCGGAAGATGTCGATTGGATTTTGACGCAAGCTCCAAAGCAACGACAAATCGCGCTCTTTTCTGCCACGATGCCGAAGCAGATTCGCGAGATTGCGCAAAAGCACCTTAACGATCCGGCCGAAGTCACAATCGCCCAAAAAGCGGCCACTGCTGACACGGTCAATCAAAGCTACGTCGTCTGCTCGCCTCGTTATAAGCAGACGGCGCTGGCACGTATCTTGGAAGCGTCGGAAACCGACGGTGTGATCGTTTTCGTCAAAATGCGCAGTACGACCGAACCGTTGGCCGAACACTTGGCCAAAGCTGGCTTCAAGACGGCAGCGCTCAATGGTGACGTCGCCCAAAAGAAGCGCGAGAAAATCGTCGAAAAACTCCGCAAGGGAGAGGTTGATGTTTTGATCGCGACCGATGTGGCGGCTCGTGGATTGGACGTCCAGCGAATCAGTCACGTTGTCAACTACGATTTGCCGCATGATTCCGAAGCTTACGTCCATCGTATCGGACGCACGGGCCGAGCTGGACGCAGCGGTGAAGCGATCCTGTTTCTCAATCCGCGAGAAAAGTATCAACTCACAAGGTTGGAGAAGGCGACTCGGCAAGTCATTGCACCCATGGAGTTGCCAACCAACCGCGCCGTCAACAAACAGCGCGTGGCCCGTTTCCATGAGCAGATCACGCACGGGTTGGCTCACCCGGAATTAGAGACGTATCAGTCGCTCGTCGAACAGTATGTTCGTGAGAATGAAGTGTCGATCGAAATGATTGCCGCCTCATTGGCAGTGCTGGCAAATCGTGGTCGCAGCATCCTCGTGAAAGGCGAATTGAAGAAAGACAGTTTTGCCGACAATTCGCGGCGCAGCCATGGCGATCGCGACGGCTCGAACAAGCGAGGGCACCGAAATTCAGGACCTCGCCCTCCGCGTGACGACAGCAGTATGAAAACCTTCCGCATCGAAGTGGGGCGTCAGCACCATGTTCAGCCAGGGAACATTGTCGGTGCCATCGCCAACAATGCCAACTTGGAAGGCAACGCGATCGGCAAGATTCAGATTTACGACCGCTTCAGCACCGTGGATCTGCCAGAATCGGTTTCGCGCGAGAAGCTCGATGCATTGCAAGACATCGAAGTCGGCGGTCAGAAGTTAAAGATTCGTCGAATGGAGGGGAAAGTTTCGGAACGCCCCAAGCCATTCAAAAAGCGAAATAACAACTACAGTGGCGGTAAGAAGAAGCCTTCACCGCGTCGTCCTCGTTAAGCCGGCGCGATTGCCGCTGGAGAATTCTGACACCGGCGACGCCTAGCGATCGCCGGTGTTTTTCTAGGCGCCCGGATCTGCTGGATACGGCAGGCCAAAATAGTCGTGGATGAATGCTTTGCGGTCACCTTCGTGCTGCACGTATTGCACCAATGCGTAGAGTTTCCGCTGGTCTCGAAGTTTCTTCTGATCAAGTCGTTCTCGATCGACGAGCACGGTTGGTAATTCGTCGATGACTTCATAGCATTCGGGCTCACGCGGACCGGCGATGACGTGGTGGCGATCGAGGATGGCGATCGCCGTGTCGAGGCGATGGTCATGTTTGCTGCGATTTTGTAGCTGTTTGTTTAGCCACTCATGTCCAAATGCTTGGACCTCTTCGCCACGTTGGGTCAGCATGCGATACAGCTGTTCGTAAAACTCGGCGTCCGGATTACTCCATTCGAGGAACTCCATCTGCGTCGCCAAGTCGGCGTCGTTGTAAAGCAACTTGCACCGACTAGGCAAACCGTCTCGTCCGGCTCGGCCGATCTCTTGATAGTAGGATTCCATCGAACCGGGCAATTCGGCGTGGAGGACAAAGCGAATATCCTCCTTGTCGATGCCCATGCCGAAAGCGTTGGTTGCCAAAGCAAGTCGATCCTTGCCGGCCATGAAATCCTGCTGCACCTGTTTCCTGGCGCCTCGATTCAAATCGCCGTGGTAGCAGACATGTGGGATTTGTTCTGCCGCCAAGTAACCGCTGAAGCGGTCGAGCGTCTTGATCAGCGTAAAGTAGACGATCCCATTGCCCGATTGGAACAGTTCCGACTTGAGGGTTGCCAGGATCGCTGCCAGCTTTTCTTTGTCATCCCAAACCGAATCGACAGAGAGTTCCAGATTGGGGCGATCGATGCCTTCGTGGAACATGCGGATGTCGTCCGGCTTCAGGCCCAGCTGTTTGACGATGTCGGTTTGCACATCGGGCGTCGCGGTGGCAGTCAAGGCGATCGTTGTCGGGTTTCCCAATTGCTGACGAATCTGTGTGAGCCGCGTGTAGTCGGGGCGAAAGTCATGGCCCCATTCGCTTATGCAGTGTGCTTCGTCGACGGCCAAGAGTCCGATCGTTCGTTGATGCATTGCCGCCAGGAATTCCGGTTTGCGAAATCGCTCCGGCGTCACATAGAGTAAGTCGTACTTTCCAGCGGCGACCGCCGCATAGCGCTGTTCGCGATCTTGCTTTCCCAACGAGGAATTGATGAAAGTCGCCTCGACGCCTCGCCGACAGAGCGAATCGACTTGGTCTTTCATGAGCGCAATCAGTGGCGAGATGACCAGCGTCAGCCGTTTCGGTTCATCAGTTGCCGCGTCGGCTGCCTGCACGAGCGCTGGAATCTGGTAGCAGAGTGACTTGCCCATGCCGGTCGGCATGATGACGAGCGCGTGTTGTCCAGCCAGAACCCGTTCAATAATGTCCAGCTGAGGGCCGCGGAAATCCGAGTGTCCGAACGTTTCTTGCAATACTTTGAAGGCGGTTTTGGTCATCAGCCCGATCGAGTCACCTGATTTTGTGTTTATGTTTTGGTGTGGACTGATTAAGATACCATCCGACGCGGATTTACAGGGCCCTGGTTATCGAAAGGCGAGATAGATGCAAGAGAGTCGTTCAAACGGTGGGATGTTCTGGCTTGTGCTAGGGATCGCCGCCTTGGCAGGCGCCTATCTATTTCGCGGCGGCGGAATGGAAGGCGGATCGTTTCAATCATTCGCGAATCGGCAGCTGCCCGCGATAGAATCGAGCGGTACCTGGATCAATTCGGAATCGCCGATTTCTTGGTCGAGTATGGCTGGCAAAGTCGTCTGGCTAGAGTTTAGTTTCATTCACTGAGGCGGTTGCGTCCGCATGACGCCCCACTTGGTCAAGTGGCAAACTCAGTTCGCAGATCGTGGATTTACCGTTCTCGAAATTGATAATGGACAGATGGATTCGTTCGATGCACTAAAGTCGCATGTGGTTGAAGCAGGCATTACCTTTCCCGTGCTGCACGATCAGGGCGGAAAGGTATGTGGTCGATTCGGCGTGCGAGCCTACCCGACGGCCTATCTCATTGGGCGAGATGGCACCGTGCTTTGGGAAGGACACCCGGGCAATGTGGATGCGCATGAGCAAGCGATCGAGCAGGCGCTCGCCAACTAAGAATCAATCGAAAATAGCTTTAAGGAATCTTGGGAATACTCATGGCAGGCCATTCGAAATGGGCAAATATCCAGCACCGAAAAGGGCGGGTTGATGCCAAGCGTGGGAAGTTGTGGAGCAAGCTAAGCAAAGCCATTATTTTGGCGGCACAGCAGGGCGGCGGTGACTCAGATGCAAATTTTAAGCTCCGCAAAGCAATCGATGACGCCAAAGCGGTCAGTATGCCCAAGGACAATATTGAGAGAGCAGTCAAAAAGGGCACCGGTGAGTTGGCCGGCGGGGCGCTAGAAGAGGTGCTCTACGAGGGTTACGGTCCAGGCGGCGTCGCGGTGCTATGCGAGATCACCACCGATAATCGCAACCGTACCGCGCCCGAGCTGCGCAGCCTCTTTACAAAGCACGGCGGCGAACTTGGCAAGACCGGCTGTGTATCCTATCTCTTCGACCGCAAAGGGATGATCCTCATTGGGGCCGACGCCACGGACGAGGAAACTCTGATGGACCTCGCTCTCGAAGCCGGTGCCGAAGATGTCAAGCAAAGCGAGGATGGTTTTGAAGTCATCTGTGAACCTGATTCTTTCGGCGATTTGCTAACCGCTATCCAAGGGGCCGAATTGGAAGTGCAAGCGAGCCAAATCGCCCGTATCCCGACGACGACCGTCGATCTCGATGCGGCGGCCGGACGGAAGGTGCTGCGACTGATGGAAACGCTGGATGACCATGACGACGTTCAGGCAGTTTCGTCGAACTTCAATATCCCAGCAGAGGCGATGAAGGAAATCGAGGCGATGGAGGCCTAAGCGGTTTAGCCGTACTTCGCTGCCTAGCGGTTTTCCCGCCGGCTGGCGTCGATTTTCTGCTGGACTCGTTCCGCTTTTTGGTCTTCCTTGCCCTCTTGGAAAACGGTGACGGCTCTGGTCCAAGCGTCACTGGCCCGCTGCGGTTTGTCGGCTGCTTGGTAGACATCCCCCAGATGATCGAGGATGACTCCGTCGGGCACTTCGCCCGCACACGCCTTTTCGAGGGGTTCGATTGCCGCTGCGGCTTTTCCCTGACGGTAGAGCGTCCATCCTAGGCTGTCGAGGAAGGCGATATTGTCAGGTTCGATGGCGACAGCCGCCTCGATCATGCGTTTGGCGAGAGCCAGGTGTTTTCCTTGATCGGCCCACAAGTAGCCGAGATCATTATTGGCACCGGGATCGGTTGGAAATTCACCAAGCGCTGCGACCAGCCATCGTTCGGCCAAATCGAATTCGCCCGCGTCGGAATAGAGTGACGCCAGCAAGACTTTGGCATCGAACAGATCGGCCCGCGCATCGTCGTCGCGGAATTCATCATCGGTCTTGCCGATAAGCTCTGCTAATGAAGCTGTGGCATCAACAATTTTGCCAGCCGCGTAGAGAATACGGGGGATTCGTAACTGGACTGCTATGGAGTCAGGGACAGCCTCCGCCGATTTTGTGGCGGTCACCAGCGCCGCGTCGTAGTCGCCATTCATTTGCTGCGCGAAGGAGAGGTAGAATCGAATGTCGTCCACTTCGTCGCCGTCCGGTTCCAGGGCGATACACGCTTCGAATGCACCCATCGCCTCGTCGTACTGTTCTAGATCGAGGCACTTTTCGCCGTAGGAGAACAGTGGCCCAACCATCGCTGACTGACCCTTGCCGGATTTCTTGCCGGCAGCGACGAAGTCTGTCGCCACGTCGTTCCTTTCGGCCGCCAGTCCTAAGAAGGCGACGCCCAGACACTCATTCCAGAGGATGGGCCGTTTCTTGTCGTTGCAACGTTGGTTGGCCGTTTCGATGACTTGCTGGAACTGAGTCTCGTTCAGGAGCAGTTTTTTCAGGCTCTCTTCGACCAGATCCAAGTTGCCGTAGAATTTCGTGATCCGTCCCAGGCTCGCCACGATCGGTCCGGGCTTGCCATTGCCGATTTGCGCCGCCAGTAGTCGCATTTGCGCGACGCTGTCTTCGGCCATTTCGGCCAGCCTTTCCGCGTAGACCAGTGCCTGTTCGTACTGACCATGACGTAGATGAAAATCGGCCAGGAAGTGCCCCAGATCTCGATCCGAGCTGCTGGCCTCCCAACGGTCTCCCAATTCTTTTGCCAGCGCCTTTGAATTTAGTTGCGAGACTCGCTCGTAGAGTTCCCAAGCATCCACACCGGCCTCTTGCGAATTGGAATCGAGGTATGCCTGAATTTCGACTCGGGCTTCGTCCAGGCGATTTTGTTTTTCCCGAATTCGAGCCAATTCGTAAGGAAGGGTGGCGTTGGCATCGTCTTTTGTCCCTTCTTCGCCATCGACTGACTGCTGGGCCGCCCGGCGAACGGAACGCTCAGCTGATTCGTACTTGCCGTTGGCCAGAAAGACTTCGGCGATCAGCGAGTGAATGATCGACTCCTGTCCCCAAAGCTCTTCTTTGGTTTCATCGCTCGGCGCGAACTTCTCCGGTTGAGCCATCGCGTCGACCAAGAATTCAGCAGATGGCAAACCGATCACCGGCGTCGCATTCAAGTAGGCCATCCTCAGTCGGTCGTAGTGAAGGCCGAGCAACGCGTCGTCGTCCGCGTCTGCTTTCGCGGCGGCGATCGCCCGTTCGTAGTTGAGCCAAGCTTGTTCGGGTGGGTCTTCCAGGATGGAGTGAAAAGCGATGCCGCGCAAGGGCGCCACGGTTGACCAACCCCGCGCAAGACAGATCGAACCGTAACGATATCCGACCGACGGAAGGTCGGCCCGAAAACAAACCGGCACTAACCTTGCGAGAATTTGTTCCGATTCAGGATGGAGAACCCATGCTTTTTGATACGCGGCGATGGCACTGGGGTACTCTCCGCTTCGTTCAAGGAGGCGTCCTTTTCCAAACAGCGCCAACGATTCATTCTTCCGCTGTTGGTCGTCGGAAGCGGATGTTTGAGGTAAAGAGAGCAGCGCCGGATCATGCAATTCACTTGCCGCCGCTACATCAGAAAGAGCTTGGGACTCTTGAGCGGAAATCACAGGAGCAATCGAGGCGAAAACCAAGAGCGAAGCGATCGTCCGCAAGACTCGAAGACGAGCTGCGGCAAACAGGGTAGGGGACATGGATCACTCCTTCATCCATGAGCGCCAAAGTGAATCGTCTACTTGCGTTTCTTCTTGGTCTTCTTTTTAGCCGGCGCCTTTTTCTTCACGACCTTCTTTTTGGGTTTGGCCTTCGAGGTTTTCTTTTTCGCCGCTTTCGGTGCTGCTTTTGCCGGCTTCTTCTTGGCCGCTTTCTTCGCCGGTTTGGCTGCCTTCGGTTCTGACTTTGCAGCCGCTTTTTTCGTCGCCTTCGGTTTTTCTACAACCTTCTTTTTCTTGGTTTGGCGTTTCGGCAATCGCTCTTTGCAATCTGGATTGAGTTCCAGCAGGATGGCTCGCACCTTCGGTGAGAAAGGAGATGCGACCAGATCGGCAGAAAGTTGGTGCAAGAGCGAGGCATATTCCATCCCTTTCGCCTTCGGGATGGCTCGTTCAAGGCCGGGCGCTTTCTCCTTGTTGCGCTCTTTCTCGTCGATCACTCCGATAATGTAAAGGATATCGAGCGCGCCGCGATCGAGCGGAATTGCATGACCGCCCAGCGCGTGTTGCGTAACATAGCCGAGCACAAAGGAGGTTGCGCCTTTGTGTTTCGAAAGCTCCTTGATCGATTTCCCAAGGTTTTGCTTCTTGAGGTATTCTAAATCGTAGGCATAGATCGATTCAAAAACGCCATGTAACAAACGTCGGACGTTGGCGGCCGATTGTTTGGGTTCCGGAAGTCCGGGCATCGATTCGGCCAGTTCGGTAACGGCGGTTACGCGGACTTCGTTCCAATCGAAAGAGACATTCTTGATATTTTCAAAAGCGGTCTGAGCCGGTTCGTATTTGGCATTCTCTAGGCAGGCGGCATAGATCAGCGTTTCCAAGACGTTGCCTTGCAGCGGCGGAACAGGCGAGTAGTGCTTCTTGAGTACTTTGTGCGATTTGGTTATCAACGCGGAGCGATTGTTTGCACTCATGTTCGTTAGGCCTCAAAACTTCTTCGTTAGCAGATGAGCACAGCCGGACGCCGCAGGGCGGTCGTTTAGGGTGTGTCGGTGGTGGGTGGGTCTACGGCAACCGGCTTGGCTTCATCGGGTGAAACCGGTTCTTGATCATTCTCGGCGAGCTCTTTCGGGAGCACTTCTTCCAAAATGCGGGTCACTTCAAAGGCATTCTTAACGCCTTTGTCGAGTTCGAATTTTAGCTTGGGCGTGTAGCGGGTATCGACCCGTTCATGGATTCGTTGTTGGAGGAACCCTGCCGAACTGGTCAGTCCGTGCAGGCAAAGGCTCTGCTCCCTTTCGTCACCCATGACAGAGACGTGGACTTTGGCCTGACGGAGATCGCCCGAAACTTCGACGAACGTGACCGTGACATTCTTGACGCGCGGATCGCGGATCTCGGTCAGGATCGCCATCGCGACGACCTCGCGGATCGCTTCGGCGACTTTTAGGACTCGGCGTGAGCTCATAGAAACAATTCCCGTGCGGACACCACTCGACGATTACAGCGTGCGAGCGATCTCTTCGATCTTATATGCTTCGAGGATGTCGGCTTCTTTGATGTCATTGAAGCCCGACAACTTGATACCGCACTCGAATCCTTCTCGCACTTCCTTGGCGTCGTCTTTCTCTCGCTTAAGCGAATCGAGCGGATAGTCGCCAATCGTTCGACCGTCGCGATTCACACGAATACGACAACCTCGTTCGATCGTTCCGCCGAGGACTCGACAGCCAGAGATCGTACCGACACGGCTGATCGTATAGACGCGCTGTACCAGCGCTCGACCTAGTTCCTTGACTCGCTCTTCCGGTTTCAGTTTTCCTTCCAGCAGCAACTTAATGTCTTCCGTCACTTTGTAGATGACGTCATAACGTCGCATTTCGACGCCCCGCTCATCCGCCAGCGAGCGGGCCGCTTCATCAGGAATGACATTGAAACCAACAATCACCGCGTCTGACGCATCGGCCAGCGTGACATCGGCCGCCGTGATACCACCCACGGAAGCTTGCAGCAGTTTGACTTGTACTTCGGGATGGTCGAGCTTGCCGAGTTCTTTTTGAATCGCTTCGATCGAACCACGCACATCGGCTCGTAGAATAAGATTCAAAACGGTGACTTCATCCGACGCCCCCAAAACGCCTTCTTCGAGTCGTCGTTGGAACTCTTCGAAAGAAATCTTCGTCGAGACACCAGAAAGTGACTGGGCACGGGAACGGTCTTCGCGGCTTTCGGCGATTTCTCGTGCCTGAGAAATATCTTCCAGTACATAGAATCGCTCACCAGCGGCCGGTGCTTGGTTGAGCCCCGTCACGTTGACCGGAATCGACGGCCCAGCTTCGGTCATCGTTTCACCCGCCCTCAGCGTGTTGTACATCGCCTTCACGCGTCCGTGGCTACCACCACAGACCATCACGTCGCCGACTTTCAACGTTCCGTTTTGCACGATCATCTTGGCAACGACTCCACGTCCACCTTCTTGCTGAGCTTCCAAGCAGGTTCCGATCGCCGCGCGTTTCGGATTCGCTTTGTACTCATGCAAGTCTGCGGTGAGGAGCAGCGTTTCGAGTAGGTCGTCCATGCCGGTTCCGGTGGTCGCACTCGTCTTCACGACCTCGATATCACCGCCCCATTCGGTCGGCAACAACTCGTGCGTTGAAAGGCCTTGCAGCGCCTTGTTCTCGTCAACGCCGGGCAAGTCGATCTTGTTGAGCGCCACGACGATCGGCACTTCAGCCGCTTTGGCGTGGCTGATCGCCTCTTCGGTCTGCGGCATCACACCGTCGTCCGCCGCGACAACAAGGACAGCAATGTCGGTCACGTTGGCACCGCGAGCACGCATTTCGGTAAACGCTTCGTGGCCTGGTGTATCGACGAAACTGATCGTTCGCCCATCTTTCTCGATCGCATACGCGCGGATGTGCTGTGTGATGCCACCCGCTTCGCCGGAAACTACGTTGATGCCGATGAGGCTATCGAGAAGCGACGTCTTGCCGTGATCGACGTGTCCGAGGAACGTCACCACGGGCGGTCGTTGAACGAGGTCTGCTTCGTCGTCGTCTCGATCTTCCAATTCTGAAATCAGTGACTCTTCCAGCGATTCTGGATACTTGAAGACGACCTCGATTTCGGCCTCTGCTGCCAGCATTTCAGCGAGCTCTGGATCGATCTCGGTATTGATGTTGGAAACCTGAGTTCCCAATGCCATGAGCGACCTCAAGATGCCAACAGCCGGAATTCCCGTCGCTTCTGAAAAACTACGGATCGTGCATGGCAACTCGACGACTAAATCGCTTTTCCGCGGAGCCGCCGTATTCGTGCCGCGTCGGACCAACCGTCGGGGACGGCGTCGCATGCCGGAATCGTGCATCCCGCGGCGGCCGCGGTTGGTTTGTCGCGACTGGCGGGTGCTGGCCATGCCGGCCAAGCTTCCCTTGCCTTTCGGAGCGCCGTCGGTTTCGCCTTTGTCGGCTTTCCCGTCTTTGCCTCGCCGCTTTCGTCCTTTCGAATCCAGTGGGTCCCCTGGAACGGGCGGTCCGACAGGGGGAGTTGCGCCACCGCCGCCTCGTCGTCCGGAAGTTGGCGTCGGCTTGGCGTCCTGTTGTCGCGTGAACTGTTTCAGTGGTGCCGAGGATCCCTCTTTAGCGCCACGGATCGCTTCCTTGGGCAGAGCCATGATCGGCTTTTGCGCGGGTGGATCGTTGGGATTGGAAACCGGCACGGTCGGTTCCGCTGCTTGAGGAATGGCGGCCAGTTTGATAACTGGTTCCTGTCGCTGCGGAGGTTTCGGTTTATCCGATTTGGATTTCTTTTCGTCGGAGGGCGGTTTGGCCCCTAAGACTTTTGGTTTGCCGCCAGGTGTACCGCCCGGTGCGACATAGTCATCGCGCGTGATGGCGCGGTCGATAACCGTCGGTTTCGGTGTCGTGGGTGCGGTCGGTGTGGTGGGCGCGGTCGGTTTGGTCTGTGAGGGGGTCGGCTTGGGCGCAGAAACGGTGGGCAACGTTTTTGGCTTGGACGGCTTGGGGCTGCCTGGGGGTGGTGCCTGTGGCTTAGATTTGCCACTTAGATATTCACGGACCTTCGTGGCCTCGTCATCAGTGAGACTTGCCAGCGCAGAGCCTTTACCAGTGACTCCTGCACGAGTGCAGGCATCCACCAGCTCTTTGCTGTCCATCTTTAGCTCTTTAGCTAACGCGTAAATCCGAACGGGCATGTAGCCCTCCATCGGCGACTATTGCTTTCACGGGCATTGAAGCAAGTAGTCTCAGTTTGTTGTGTATCACGACATGCGTCGGTACTCCTTCTACGGGAGGCATCAAGCTTCGGCTCAATACCGATTGCGAATCCGTCCAGTCGAAAAAATGCCCGAGCCAGATCACAGTTGTTCAGACCGTAACCGGCTATGTTTTGTTCTTCGTAGCGGCAAAATTGAGCCAACTACAAGTAGTCCAGAGTAATGCTGTGGCTGCTGGCCGTCTAGGTCCTGACTCGCACCAAGTCCCAGGAATCGAGCCTAAGCTACCATTTATTCGGTTGCTGCGTTCTCCGTTTCGCTGCTTCCGGCGTCGGCAGGTGATTGTTCTGAGGCATCGCCGCCCTCTGCCGGGGCTTCCGCGGCACCCGCTTCGGCCGATTCTTCGCCATCTTCCTTAGGCTTGGCAGCTTCCGCCGCTTCGTCAGCCGCTTTTTGCTCAGCAGCGGCCCGTTCATTTTCACGACGCAACTTACGCTCTTCGGCGGCCGCAACCTCCGCTTGTTCTGCCTTGGCTTCGGCCTGTTCGACGATCTTATCGACAACCTCTTCCGTCAAGCCGCCCATTTCCATCAATTCGGTCGGTTCGATCACTGATAGGTCGTCATACGAGAGGAATCCCTCCCCGACGAGCATTTCTGCCAGGTCGTCTTCGACACCATCGAGTTCGCTAAATCCGCCGACAGCGCGTTCGATCTGCGCTTCCAGCTCCTCGCGAGTCATGATTTCGATGTCCCACTTGCACAGCTTACTGGCCAAGCGGACGTTTTGCCCTCGGCGACCGATTGCCAATGAGAGTTGATCTTCGTGTGCCAAGACGATGGCTCGGCCCATTTTTTGACACAGGATCACTTCATCGACTTCGGCAGGTTGCAGCGCGTTGGGAATCAGCTGCTGCATGTCATCATTCCAACGGACGATGTCGATGCGCTCGCCATGGAGTTCATCAACGATATTCTTGATCCGATTGCCGCGGACTCCCACGCAGGCTCCAACACCGTCGATCCGTGGATCGGCGCTGCTCACAGCGACCTTGCTGCGATAGCCAGGTTCGCGGGCCAAAGACTCGACCGTAATCACCCCTTCGTTGATTTCAGGAATCTCTTGCTCGAACAATCGTTGGACGAGTTGAGGCCGAGTGCGGCTCAAAATGACTTTGACGCGGCTGCCCTGTTTCTTCACGTCGAAGATCGTGGCACGGACTCGCTCATTGGCATGATGCGTCTCGCCTGGAATCTGCTCGCCACGCGGCAGGATCGCTTCGACGTTGCCGAGCGATACGGTGGTAGCGCCCGATTCGCCACGCTGAACGATGCCGCTGACCATCTCGCCCAATTGCTCGATGTATTCATCGAAAAGCGAGTCTCGTTCTGCTTCGCGAATTTTTTGGATGATGACCTGCTTGGCCGTCTGAGCTCCGATGCGGCCAACCGTTTCCTCTGGATCGAGGGCGACACCGTCACACGTACCGGAAATGCTGCCGTCTTCGCGATCGATGTTGACGATGATCTCGGCTTCTTCCCCGTAGTATTTCTTTGCAGCGGTGGCCATCGCCGATTCAATCGTCTGAAATACGATCTCGGTTTCGATGTTTTTGTCGCGATGGATCGCGTCGACAATGCGCAAAATTTCTTGAGGATTCATTGCTGGTCGCCTTTGTCTTGTTGGCCCACGGTTCGACTTGGCCCTATCAAACACAAAGGCCGCTAAAAAAGCGGCCTAGAAGCAAAACGCCGGCCTTGCAGGGCCGAGCATCTGGATAGGACTGTCAGGCTATCGACGAAAACGACACGCCAATAGTCCCGTAAGGATATCGACCGGCCTGCAGAGTGTCAACCTGAGACGTGCGTCGAGAGGCCCGTATGAGCTGCCCGGCGCTGCCTGCCAAGCTTCGCGCGACGGCGGAAAAACAGCCGGCAGCTTGGGTCTATCTGGGCTCCGTCGTCTCGGCTGGAGAATTCTTCCACATTTTCCGGGCAGCTACTAGGAAGAGGATCGTCATCGGCAGTGTTAATCCGAATGGAACAACGAAATCGAACACGGTGGCAACCGATGTCCATGAGGCAATCAGGGCACCGATCGCGATGGCGGACATCGCCAGGAAAAGTTGAGTCAAGTTGAACTGAGCCGGTGTTACAGTGACTAGATTCTGTCCGGATGGAATCGACTGCGTTAGCAATTGCTGCGCTTCATCTGCCTGATCTTCGGTGACCCAGATTTCGGCGCCGGTGTTGCCGCTACCTGAGACCTGACCGTAGCTCGCGTCTAACACCTCGCCCAGAAGTCGCGCCGCGACACCTGCTCGGTTCAACTGCTGAACCAACAGATGAGCCTCCGTTGTCGAAGCGGCTCGATAGATGCGCACAAGACGGAGGTGGGGCGATATGGTGGGAGTGTCGATATCTGACATGGGTACCTTCCTTCACCAGAAAAAGCCAACCGAGGCACGCGTGAAATGGTACGCCGATGATACGTTCGGAACAGGCCAGGGCTTCAGCGATCGACCGGCTACACCGTGCGAACGATGACGGCGCTCGCTTGACCTTGAGGCGTGTAGTTGATGTTCAACACGCTGGAACCGGCCACGACCCCTGAGGTGGACACTAAGTTAATCGGGCAGCTTGGGTCGGGGGTCCGGCAATTGAGAATGGGGAACAGGTTGCCGTCTCGCATTGCAAGGATGCTCGAGACCAATTCGACCATGCCGCTGGCAGCGCCCAAGTTGCCGAAGTAGCTCTTGGCTGCCGTCACCGGTGTGGCGGCATCGCCGAGCGCCTTCGCAATCCCGGCCGCTTCGGCCGCATCGCCGTGCTGCGTTCCGGCACCGTGGGCATGGACATGCCCAAGTTCCTCAGGACGCATGCCGGCGATTCGCAACGCACCACGCATCGCATTGCAGACGGCCGTTTCAATATCGGCGACCGAATTCCTGTCGACAACGGTCGAAGAGCCGTATCCGACGATTTCGCCGTAGATCGTTGCTCCGCGGGCGACGGCCACGTCATGGTCTTCCAAGACCAAAGCACCGGCGCCTTCTCCGGGGACCATCCCGTTCCGTGCGGCATCAAAGGGACGACTGGCTTCGTTGGGTGCACAGCCGTTACGAGTCCATTGGGAATGGAGCGACAACTGAACCGCTCGCAACGGCGCAATGCTGCAACCGGTGGCTCCGGCCACAATGCGTTCGGCCGCGCCGCGACGGATGGTGGCGGTGGCCTCACCCAAGGCAATGTTTGAGGACGCTTCCCGGTAGGTCAGTGAATTGTTTGGGCCACGCAAATCATTGTAGATGGCGATGTGACTGGCCGGCATGTTGGGTAGGTACTTCAAAAGCCAGAGCGGCGTCACTTCGCCCAGCGCTTGACCTCCCCATTTCTCGAATTCAAAAGTATTGCTGCCGTTGATGCACTCTTTGAAACCGTCGATGAATTCTTCTGGCAGCGTAACAATGTGGTCGCAGCCATAAACGACGCCCGACCCTTCCGGCTCAAACGAGCCGCGTGCTAGCTGAGCGCTGTGCAGCGCGTGCTGAGCCGCCGCAACGCCCATTTTGATTTCGCGGCACATCAACTTGAGGCCTTTTCGGATGGCCTTCTTTTGAGTCGCTTCGAGCGGCCCGAAATCGTCGATCTTTCCTGTGAACTCATCGGCCACACCACCGCATGGAAATGCCGATGCGTGCCCGTTGGTTAACGCAATCACACCGCTCCGATTGTCTCGAAGCGCATCCCAAGTTTGGTCGGGCGATAGGCCCAGAGGACCAATCACACCCATTCCGGTGATGACGACACGGCGCGCCGAATTTCGGTCGATCACAACTAATGGCCCAACAGATGGGGGAGAGGAAAAGACAAACGTCAGAGATGATTTATCGGCCGCGCGTAGGGCCCGGCCAGAGGTTGGCCATTCTAGATCAAATCTGCCCGCGTTCTAGCGGTCAGAATGCAGCGATTGGGCAAAAACTTCGGAGGGTGCTGGCACCCCTCTGGTGCCAAACGGGCCGAATTTAGTAGCGGCCCCGGTAATTCAGCCCTTCGTAGCGTTCTTCGCCTTGGGAACTTGCCACAATGTCGCTCAGGCTCCCTTTCGATTCGATAAAGATCAGGGCGTCCGATCGGGGCGGCCCGCGTTGAACCAGCGGGCGCAGTCCGAGCGGTCCGGTCGCGTTCGGGCTGGGGCGTGGAACGACCCCGCAGCTGATCACTAAGACTTGGTCGATGGGCCAGCGAAATCGCTCGTGGAGACGCCAGCTGCTGGTCTGTGGGACTTGCACCTGAGCCATTTGGCGAGCCTGATTGGCTGACGTCGTGGGGACGTTGACGTTGTTCATCTGCTCCAGCTGGCTGGCCTCTAGTTTCAAGACCGCCTCGGCTTCGCGCTTATCGGTCGCCAACAGCGGGCTGAGTTTCAGCGTGAAGCCTTCTTCGATTTGGCCCATTTCTTGTCCGTAGTTGCCTGGTAAATTCGAGTTGATCGATTTCACGTAAGCCATCGGCCGAGTCCTTTGCACGATATGAGTTTGCCCGTTGCGGACCATGAGGTTGGGCGTGCTGTATTCTCGGAAATCACTGCGTCGGCCTAGATCGTCGAGGAGTCGAGCGGCATCTTCGCGCTTGATCAGCCAAGCTTCCGTGCCGGGCGTTTGCACCGACAACGGTTTCAACATCGAGAGAGACTTTGTCCGCCAGTTGGGGCTGTCGACGCTTACCATGCGGATGCCAAACACATTTTTGTCAGTTTCGACGCGAGTAAATCGAGCCACGATTTCGGCAACTGCCGCGTGAATTTCTGGTGTGTGATAAACGGTCAGTGTGTTGCGATTGGCGCTCAATAACCCGAGCGGTTCAGCAAACCAAATTTCGGTTCCCGTTTCGCGCACCACCCAATCGATAATCGCCTGTTCCGGGTTTTGCTGGTTGGGCAAACGCTGCGAATACGGTCGCAGGTCATACTCTTTCCAGATCTGCCCATGTTCATTGGGTAGCGCCGTCGGTGTCTCGTCTTGTGATTGAGCGTTACCTGCGACGCCGCCAACTGCGCACGCGAGCGTGAGGATCGCGAGAAAGCGACGAGTCAAAACTTGGCAAAAATAAAAAGGCTGCATGCCTTTGCTCTCGTTGGTCCATGGAATAGGTGGCCGTAGCGCGGCAGAGTATAGGGAAGCGGTCGGCCGGGTCGCAAGGCGGACCGTCGTCGAAAAGAGTGTCCGTCGAATTGCTTGCTATCGCTGCGAGCAGAGGAGAGGGCAAGTGGCGGAAAGCAGAAGGTGCCACCATCAGCGTTGGGCTAAGCAGGGTCTCGCAGCTGTCCCACGATAACGCTGGCATTGTGACCACCGAAGCCGAAGCTGTTGCTCATCGCTATCGACAGTTGCTTCTCTTTCGGGTGCAGCGGCGTGTAGTCCAAATCGCAAGCCGGATCGGGATCTTCGAGATTGATCGTGGGCGGGACGACTTGGTGCCGCAGCGCTTTCACTGAGAGCACAAGTTCCAGACCACCACTAGCACCGAGGGAGTGCCCCAGCTGGCTCTTGGTGCTGGAGATGCTGACTTTTCGGGCATGATCGCCAAAGACACTTTTGATCGCCTGCGTTTCGGCCTTGTCGCCCAGTGGCGTGCTGGTGCCGTGAGCGTTGATGTAATCGACCGAGGTGGGAGCGATTCCAGCGTCGAGTAGTGCCAGCTCCATCGCTTTCGCGGCGCCGGTTCCTTGTTCGTCAGGCTGGGTAATATGTCCCGCATCGCAACTGGCACCGAAGCCCAAGACTTCGCAGTAGATATTGGCTCCCCGAGCCTTGGCGTGTTCGAGTTCCTCGAATACGAGCAGTCCGGCACCTTCGCTGAGGACGAAGCCATCGCGTCCAGAATCAAAGGGGCGGCTGGCACGGGCCGGTTCGTCGTTACGGCGAGAAAGGGCCTTCATGTTCTGAAAGCTGCTCAATCCCATGGGGGTCAGCGCCGCTTCGGTGCCCCCGGTGACGACGACGTCCGATTCGTTGCGTTGGATTGATTTCATCGCGTCGCCGATGGCGTTGGTTGCACTAGCGCAGGCCGTAGCGACGGAGTAGTTGATCCCTTGCATGCCGTAGGCGATCGCCAGATTGCCGCCGGCCGCGTTGAGCATCATTTTGGGGACGGTGAACGCAGAGACGCGATCGGGACCCTTTTGGACAAGCCTTTCGACCTGGTTTTCGATTTCTAACAGGCCGCCAATGCCGGAACCGAGGATGACACCGCAGCGGAACGAGTCCTCGTCCGAAATCTGGATGCCAGAATCCGTGACGGCATCTGTACCGGCCACCATGGCGAATTGCGTGAAGCGATCGACACGCTTGATTTCCTTCGCCGGCATATAGTCGACGGGATTCCAATCATAGAGATCCCCGCCAAACCTGACCTTGAAGTCAGTCGTATCGAAAAGCTTAACAGGGTGGATCCCGCTTTCTCCGGCGAGAACCTTTTTCCACAGCTCATCGACTCGACAACTAAGTGAAGAGACGACTCCGAGCCCGGTGACGACGACGCGTCGTTTCATGCTCGCGCTCGCAAAAGTACGTCCACAGTTTAAGAGTCTTGAGACTCTTCAATGAACTTGATCGCTTGACCAACGGTAGTAATTTTTTCTGCCGCATCATCGGGGATGTTGATGTCGAACTCTTCTTCGAGTTCCATCACTAGCTCAACGGTGTCTAGTGAGTCCGCACCAAGATCATTAACGAATGATGTCTCTGCGGAGACCTTATCCTTGTCCACGCCCAATTGCTCGGCAACGATGTCTATGACTCGCTCTTGAACAGCTGCCACCTTCGCCATCCTCCTACTTTATTTCCTCGCGTCGTACATGACGCGATAGGTACTCATTTGATTTCGTCGGAACTATTTCCCGTTTCTCTCAGCATAAAAGCAAAGAGCCGGGAAGGTCCCGATGTCAGCCCCACAAGATAGTTCAATCTTGTCAGGGTGGTCAATATAGGTCAGGTCGTTGTCAGCGGGAATTTGGCTTGTTTCGCCGCCATCATTCGGCACAAAACCCAAGGATTGCCAAGATTCTGTTACCTGAATCGTTTCGTTTTCTGCCTCTCAAGTCAACCTTTACTTGGTTGCCTTTACTAGCCAATCATTCCACCATCTACGGTGAGAACTTGTCCGGTGATATACGACGCGGCGGGGCTAGCCAAGAACAATACGGCTGCTCCCACATCTTCAGGACGCCCCAATCGCTTGCAAGGGATCCTTTCCAGGACTTTTGCCACGATCGACTCGCCTAAAACGGCCGTCATTTCACTTTCAATAAAGCCTGGAGCGACCGCATTCACGGTGACTTTGCGGCCGGCAATTTCCCGGGCGAGGCTGCGTGTCATCCCAATTAGGCCGGCTTTTGAGGCCGAATAATTTGTTTGGCCTGCGTTCCCAATCAGACCGGACACGCTAGAGATGTTGATAATTCGACCATATCGGGCCCGCATCATGACCCGAGTTGCGGCACGCGACATTAAAAAAGCACCACGCAGATTCGTATTGATCACCGTGTCCCACTCTTCATCGGTCATGCGTGGTAGCAGAGTGTCCCGCGTCACGCCCGCATTGTTCACCAAGACGTCGACCCGATCCCAGGTTTCCACGACCTTGTCGACAACCGCTTCGACGCTTTCGCGGTTGGAAACGTCACCAGAAATGGCCTCTGCGGTGCCGCCCGCTTCCGTGATTGCCGCTACCGTTTCTGCCAGTTTCTCTTCGTTCCGCGCAACGCAGGCAACTTTGGCATTATTCGTGGCTAGCGCCAACGCGATCGCGCGGCCCAGTCCTTGCGAAGCGCCAGTAACGATCGCGACTTGCTCGCTCAGGTCCGCCCGCAGATCAAGCGAACGATCTACTGTGGTCGCAGTATCTGTCATATTGTGTTCTCGCAGAATGAATCTCTAGCGGTAAGAGTCAGCAAAGCGATGCGCGAGCCAACCAGAAGGGGATTCTTTGTCAACGACAAGAACCGCACACAACGCAGCTACGCCGCGCCTTCGGACTCAACGACAACACGCCCTTGGTAATAGCCACAAGTTGGGCATACCGTGTGAGTCGGAACCGACTGGCTACATTTCGGGCAGAACATGATCTGTCTGGCCGTCTTCGAGTCGTGCGAACGTCGCTTACCGGAGCGCGAGTTGGAATGTTTTCTTTTGGGGACAGCCATGGAATTCTCTCAGTGCTAAGGGGTGGCACCTATATGTGCGACCAATCCCTGAATTTAGAAGTCCCTAGATGGCATGTCAACCGAACCCCCGTCCGCTTTCGCCGGCAGCAGCGGTCGAAACGGCCCTGTGCGGCCGAAATTTCGGCACACTTTACCCTGGCCAACACCCCGATTCGGACAGGCTAGTGATCGGCCAAATCTCGCCCAATAAGTGTTTCAATGACCGAACAGGGAACCGCATAAGGCTCCTGAATGGCCGTTAATCGTTGTTTTACCGCCGCGCACGATGCGGCCACCTGCGGCTCGGCAAGCAACTTGCCCAATTTTTTCGCCACCGCGGCCGGTTTGTACTTCTTGGGGGGCAGCCAATCTCCAATCCCCAATCGTTGGATTCGCCGCGCATTGTCGGGCTGATCGTGGCTCAGCGGCATGATCAACTGCGGGATCCCCGCTTCCATCGCCTGCGCGGTCGTGCCAATCCCGCCGTGATGGGAAATTCCGCAACAATGGGGCAGGACGGTTTGAAACGGTGCGTAGCGAAAGTGTTGGACGCCGGCTGGCAGGTTCGCCGGAATGTGTTCGGTAAATTTGGAGAACAGCATTCCGCGGCGTCCTAGTTGCTGGCATGCAGCGGCCGCTGCTGCGAAGAATTGACGACCAAACATATTCCCCGATCCGGGCGTAAACGCGATCGGCGGTTCGCCGTCGCCAAGAAACGCTTTGACATCGTCTGGCAAGGGTTCGTTGCGACGTTCATTCCACATGGGAAAATTTGTCAGCTGCACCTGAACCGGCCAATCGGGCTGGGGCGGTGCGTACCACTCGGGGAAGAGGCCAAGAATGCACTGAGGCGAATGCCACCAGCGGGTCAATTGACGAATCGCCGGCAGCTGCAGCTCGCGCCGTACTTCATTCAGTTGCGGCATCACGTTGGGATCGAGCACAAACCGCTCGCCGATCCAATACTGAAGTCGCTTCAACCATCTGGGAGCGCGTTCAGAAAAGCCAAACAGCGCTGGCGTTTCATACTCACTCCAAATCACCGCCGGCTGCAGATCGATGGTCGCCAACGGAACTTGGAGATGCTCGTGAGCCAATCGGATTCCAAGTCCCAAGCAACTGGTCGCGACGACCGTGTTACCCACCTCATATCTTTCGGCGACGCGCTCGTAGCCGCGGCGGATGACATCGGCGGTCAGCATTCGCAAGATCGTTTTGGCGCCATTCAGCGGATGCCAAACTTGTTCGTTGCCGACCAAACGCAGGAACTCATCTTTCGACAACACATCGACGAATTCTAACCCAACTCGTTCCACCGTTTCCTGGAAATAACCGCTCGTTAGTACCGTGACACGATGTCCGCGGTTCTTCAGCGCCTCGCCGAGTCCAACAAACGGGTAGACATCGCCGGCGCTGCCGACCGGGCACAGTAAGATATTTGCAGAGTCTGCCATCGGCGATCTACGATTCGAACAGGTGAGACTGACCGCTCGCTTTATCGCCAGGAGCCATCTGCATGTGTTCTAGAGCGGAAGCTGTCGTCGTGCGGCCACGCGGTGTGCGGATGACGAGCTCGGTCCGCAGTAGAAACGGTTCGACCTCATCGGCCAGCGTATCGTGCGCAATGTTCATCGTATGCGCGATCGCCTCCACGCCGGCTGGCCCGCCTTGAAACACGCGGATCAGCGTCTCGAGATAACGTCGTTCTTGCTTTCCCAGTCCCAAATGATCGATGCCGGCCATTTTCAAGGCGGCCTCGGTGATTTCTTGGTTGATGCTGCCATCGGCGCGACTGGTCGCATAGTCGCGAACCCAGCGGAGCGTATTATTGGCAACGCGAGGTGTCCCGCGGCTGCGCTTCGCGATCATCTGGCACGATAGCTCATCGATCTCGACGTCGAGGATGGCCGAGTTGCGAAGGACGATTTGCGCTAGTTCTTCGTCGGTATAGAAGTCGAGATGTTCCCGAAGCTGAAACCGATCGCGCAGCGGTGCCGACAACATGCCGGCTCGCGTGGTGGCTCCGATCAGCGTGAATGGCTTTAGCCACAAGCTGAGGGTCCGCGCGTTGGCTCCATCGCCGTGCACGATATCGACTCGGAAATCTTCCATCGCCGTGTACAAGAACTCTTCCACGACCGTCGGCAGTCGATGAATCTCGTCAATGAACAGGACCGACCGTTCTGAGGCGTTGGTCAGGTACGGAATGATGTCCTTGGGGGCCGCCAGTGCGGCACCGCTCGCCATCTGGATCGGGACATTCATCGAACTGGGGATGCACATCGCGAATGTCGTTTTGCCCAGTCCGGGTGGACCATCGAGCAAGATGTGGCCCAGCGGTTCATTGCGCTTGATCGCCGCATCGACAGCGATGTGCAGTCGTTCATAGACCGACCGTTGGCCGATCATTTCTTCCATCGACTTTGGTCTGAGGACGCGATCTTCCTCAGTGCCCGCCTCCGTATCGGCGGAAAGAATAGGTTCCCTTGCCATGGGTATCTCGTGCAATCCGTTCATGGTGAATGAAGGCCGAATCATACCAAAGATTCGGTCGCCTGCCCGGAATTCGCCCGTTTCGCCTCTTTAGGCGGTGGCAATAGCGGCCGCCAGCAATGAGAGAATCACCGTCGCATTCACGTAAAACAGCGTCATCACGCGCCGATACGTGTCGACGGTCGACAGCTGAGTCAGCTTGCCTCGCAGCCCAACCAAAACCAGTAGGACTCCGGCAAAATAGGCTGCGAAGACGGCACACTGCGGACGACTGCCCAGCTGCCAGAAGGCGTAGCTCACGCCGCTCACGCCCAACGCCAGCATGACGCCGATGTAAACAAAGACTCGTTTCGGGCCGAACCAGCGGGCGAGCGTCAGGTCGTCTCGGTTGCGATCCTCTTCGATCTGATAGACCTGAGTCAACGGATACATGCCACTGGTCATCAAAGCGCCACCGATCAGGCCCCACGGCAACGGCGACTCCAACAGCCTCCTCACCGGCAGGTCGGTCGCCGCCCAGCCTGCCACACCGCCGACAATTCCCTGGCCGAAGAAAACTAGCACCGCACTACCAAGAGGCCGTCGCTTCATGCGGATGGCAGGATGCGAATAGACGACCGAGTAGACGCAAAACGCCAAATAGCAGGCGACGAAGGTTCCGTTCAGATTGAGGGCCAAGAGGAGGCCGATGAACTTCAGTCCAATCGAGCTCCAGAAGAGGTCACGTCCGACCTTGGACGGGTTTTCTAATCCGCCAATCGGCCCTTCATCCTGGTCGTAATACGAATTGAACATGTTCGTCCCGCCATAGACGAACAAATGGAACGACAGCAACCCGATCCAGAAATTGGCTCCAATCTGACCACCGGACAAATAGGCGCCCCACACAAACAGTGGCATCAGCACGTAATTGAACGGCAGGCGGAGATGGGCGATGAATGCTCGCATTACAATTTCTTTTGCCAAAAGACCGCTTCGCCGACAGTCGGGTCCAATTCGTAACTGCCGAAGCCCCATTTCTTGTAAGCATTCATGGCCGGAATGTTCTTATTGAGTACTTCGAGCGTCAGTTTGCAACAATTGTGCTCGCGGCCAACTTCTTCTATTGCCTCTACGAGTGTGCCGCTGAGTCCCTTGCCGCGAAAGGTGGGAAGCACGGCCAAATCGTGAATGTTGATCAGCTTACGAGCGGAAAAAGTCGAGAAGCCGAAGAAGCAGTTGGCGATCGCAGCGGGCTGCGAATCGACGTATGAAATCAAGGTGAACGCGGTCGGATGCTTGGCCAATTCGCCCGGGACTCGATCCAGCGTCGCTGCATCGATTGCCTGGCCACCACCCATTTCGTCAGACGCATACGAGTTGAGCAGCATCTTGAAGTCGGCCGCATGCTGTTCGTTGTGATAGTCGATCCGAATGGTCGTAACGTTCATGAATTGCCCTCTAGCGCTAAGAGTCGACACCTGTCACGTCGCCGAGTCTGTCCCCAGACTTGGGCGGTCAAAGACCGCATTTTTTAGTTATCGTTGTTTTCAGATAGGGCCGATTTGGATTCTGTGGAAAACTTGGAAAAGCCCGAAACCGCGCGACGGTTTCGGTCCTTCCAACCAAAGGGGCAGGTACATGTTTTCGGTCAAGATCGATAAAAGTGGCCGAATCAAATCACCGAAAAACGTACCAGACCCGAATCTACGCTAAGTTCCCAGCAGTTGGCATCTAGGCTCTTTGATTCGCGTAGACGTCGTTGATCAATTGCTCGACATCTTT
>CAYZRS010000017.1:80261-81496 GCA_964480915.1 uncultured Pirellulaceae bacterium
GCATCTAGGCTCTTTGATTCGCGTAGACGTCGTTGATCAATTGCTCGACATCTTTGTACTTTTTCTTGCCGCTGATCACCGGGTCGAGCATCTTCCGCGCATCGGCTTCGCTGTGTCCCAGAGTTCGTAGGACTTCGAACGCTTCCGAGGCAACATCCATCAGTGCGATGTCTTCGCCGCCCATTTCTTTGCTGACCAGCAGTGCGAACTTCGGCACCTTGCGGCGCAGTTTGGCGATGATCCGTTCGGCCGTGGCTGCGCCAATGCCGGGTAAGGTCGACAGCCCCTTGGCGTCCTGCTCTTCGATCATTCCGGCCACTTCGGCGACGGGTCGAATCATGGCTCGGAGCGCCTTCCGCATGCCGACACCTTGAACCGAACAAAACAATTCGAAGAATTCTCGCTCGGCCACATTCAAAAAACCGACCATCCGTGGCACCAGCTTGCCCTGAGTCGGGTTTCCGTCGAGGTACTGAATGGTGTGCAGGCTAACCGGTTTGCCTCGTTCGAACTGCAATTGGCGGCGGGCAAATTCGGGGATGAGAACTGCGTACTCGAAGGCGTCCACTTGCAACGTGGCGACGTCTTGGTCGACCGAGATAAGTTTGCCGGTGATTTTGGTGATCATTTTTTTGATGTCGGTTTCGCGTGAGGGCTCAAAATCGTTTTGTCTATCGAGCCAAGAGTGTACGGCTGGTGAAGACGTGACACAAAGCAATTGCCAATGCATCGGCCACATCGTTCGGTTCGGGCGGCTCTTTCAGTCCAAATTCGCGTTGGATCGCCGCTTGAACCTGGGTTTTGGGGGCTCGGCCATTGCCCGTGACCATTTTTTTGACGTTGGTGGCGGCGTAATGGTGAATATCGAGATTCGCCGACGCGGCCGCCAAGCAGATGACGCCCCGTGCGTGCCCCATCAAGATTGCCGTCCTGGGCCGTTCGTAATGGGAATAGAGTTCCTCAATCGCCACGGCGTGCGGTTCCAGGTTGGCGATCACCTCGGCCACACCTTCGTGGATTTCTCGGACGCGATCAGGTAGCGATCGTTTGGCCGTCGACCGAACGACGCCCGCTTCGATTAGCTTGACGCCTCGATCGGACGCTTCGACGACTCCGTAGCCGGTCGTGTTGAGCCCCGGGTCGATGCCCAGCACGCGGTCGAAGTGAGTTGTGGGTGTCGGGTCCATCTTTGCCATCCATGTCGCTGTTCGCAAATTCAAAGGGCGGAATTAAAG
>CAYZRS010000017.1:81596-95309 GCA_964480915.1 uncultured Pirellulaceae bacterium
AAAGACTCCCGACCCTCTGGCTGGTCCTTTCCAAGTCGTTTTGGCGCTACTTTCGCGAAGCGAAAGGCGACCTTACGCCTCTCTGCGCCAAGTCGTATCGCCCGACCGATCTTCGATCACGATGCCGGCAGTCGCCAAATCGTCGCGAACTTTGTCGCTGGTCGCGAAGTCCTTATTTTCCCGAGCGCTCGCCCGAATGTCGATCAACAACTGCATGATTTGATCGACCGGCGCGTCACCACTTTCCTGTCGCCAAGTCGTTGTGCCCGATCGATCTTCGATCACGATGCCGGCAGTCGCCAAGTCGTCGCGGACTTTATCGCTGGTGGCGAAGTCTTTATTTTCCCGAGCCGCCGTTCGCAGATCGATGACCAACTGCATGAGCGGGTCCATCACTTGGCTATCGGCCGATGAGGACCGAACCGGAGCCGCTTCGAACAGACCCAAGATGGCAGAAAGCTCTTTCAGAGTCGTGGCCGCTTGTTGGAATTCGGACAAAGCGGCATCGCTGCACGCCGCCGTGTCCTCCAGGTTGTTCTTGTCGGCGAAACGATTCAGGCTGCGAAGCAGGTCAAACATCTCGCTCATCGCAGCGCCGGTGTTGAAGTCGTCATCCATCTTCGTGAGGAAGTTGGTGCGTCGCTCGGCAACCTCTTTCATTAAGGCACTGTCATTGGAATCGACGTTGCCTGTGGTACGTGTGCTCGCGGCCGCGAGGCCGTAGAACGCTTGGCCGGTGATCCGTTCGAACCGTTCGAAAAAGCGATGAAACGAATCGAGCGCCGTGCCGGCTTCTTGCAATCCTTCGTCTCCAAACACGATCGTGCTACGGTAATGCGTACGCAGGAGAAAAAAGCGAATGCGTTCGCCCGAGTGTTCGGCGATCAGTTCAGCTAGGCCGCCACCGCCTTTGGAGCGGCTGATTTTGGTGTCGACCGTCGCTTGCTCTTCGGTCGCTGCTCGGTCACCTTTGCCGCCAACTTTGCCGGCGGCACTTGAGGCTCGCATCAAACCATTGTGCATCCAATATTTTGCCATCGGCGCGTCGTGGCACGATTCGCTCTGCGCAATTTCATTCTCATGATGTGGGAAAACCAAATCGAGCCCACCACCGTGGATGTCAAACGTCTCGCCCAAGATCGCATGGCTCATGGCGCTACATTCAATGTGCCAGCCAGGTCGACCATTGCCCCATGGGCTCTCCCAAGACGGTTCACCCGGTTTGCTTGATTTCCATAAAGCAAAATCGCCAGGCGACCGTTTCCGCGAGGCCATCTCGCCACCTTCGCCCTGCGAATCGTCAACCGATCGGTTGGTCAGCTTTCCGTAGTCTTCGTCCTTGCCCACTTCAAAGTAGACATCGCCCTCTGACGCGTAGGCGCACCCTTTGTCGATCAACTTCGAAATGAAGTCGAGGATGTCAGTCATGTGTTCGGTCGCTTTGGGCATCTTGTCGACTTGCGTGACGCCGAGCGCTTCCAAGTTTTCCACATAGTCGGCTGTCATTTCGGTCGCCACGTCGGCCATCGGAATGCCGCGACTGTTGGATTCGGCGATCAGTTTGTCGTCCACGTCGGTAATGTTGATGACGAAGGTGACTTCGTAGCCCGAGTATTCCAGGTAGCGTTTGATGCAGTCGAAAATGACCGGCCCAACCATGTGGCCGATATGTGACGGCTTGTAAACGGTGGGGCCACAAAGGTACATGCCGACCTTGCCCGGCGTCACGGTTTCAAACGGTAGTTTGGTGCGCGTGAGGGTATTGTAAACCTGGATGTTGGGTTGGCTGCTCATAGTGGACGTGCTGTTTTCAGTAGTGGTCGAGGTCGACATCGGGATGGGCGTCTCCGTACGCGATGAGATTGGCGGTCTGCAGTCCCGCCGTTGGCTGCACTTTCGCGGCCGTAGTTTAACCGTTATTCGCGACCGAGTAGCAGAGCAATACATTCGGCCTGCATCGCTTCTCCCCGGCCGACCGGCCCGACCGCTTCGCCTGTTTTTGCTTTGACATTCACGGCGGCCGGTTCCAATTGCAAGATTTCGGCCAGCCGATCTCGAATTGCCTGTTTATGAGGCGTGATTTTCGGCTCTTGAGCAAACACGATGCAGTCCAGGTTGGCAATCTGATAACCGGCCTGCCGTACGCTGGCTGCCCCGATCGACAGCATCTCGGCCGAATCACGCCCCGCGTTGGCCTCGTCGGTGTTGGGAAACAGCTCGCCAATATCGCCCAGTCCGGCCGCCCCCAAGATCGCATCGGTGACCGCATGCAGCAGCACGTCGGCATCGCTGTGGCCATCGAGATGCCAGCCATGAGGAATATCGATCCCACCCAATCGCAGCGGCCCGCCCGCAATCAGCCGGTGCGTGTCGTGTCCGATTCCAATTCGCAAGGCGCTACTCCCATCAAAAATCCGAAACGTTCAACTTACTCTATTCAACCGAAAGTCGTAGGCAGACTTCTGCCGTCATGGCTTAAGTCGGTTGGCGGTCGGGAACTCAGCAATGCGGTCGTGCAAAAATTGATAACAAGAAGCAGACGAAACGCCTAGCCAAATCAATCCGCCATACGCCGGCAAGAGGTGTTTGAAGTCGGTGTATCCCACTCGGTGATGGATATAAATTGCGCAAACGTAGCCCGCACAGCCGCCGATTAACAACATCCACCAAAGCCAGGCATGGCCGCGTCGAAATCCCCACATCGATGCTAAGAGCACAGTGATCCCGGTGCAAACGAGCATCCCGCCGAATGTGGCTCGATCGTGCGCAACAAGTGACAACAGTTGCGGGTTCGCAGAAATGAGCTTGTCGGGCGTCGTGCACAGGAATTCGAGGTCTTCTTTGATGAACACCTGTGTGATGCCAATCTTACAGATGACCGTTCCGGCAACGATAAGAACCGCGCCGTGGATGACGTGCATTAACTGGCCCCATTGAGCCGAACGCCAAGCGGCGTCGTCCAGCAGGTCGAGCCGGATCGGTGGTCGACGAGGGGAAAGGCGAGCGTACAAGGTCAACAATAAGAATTGAAAGAGAATCGTCGTAACGAATGCATGGAACGGATCAAAATAGCCGAAGCCGAGAAAGAGGAAGAAGGAAAAGAAGCCAACGAAAGCGGAGACGACGATAGATTTTTCGGCCCAATGCGCGTGCTGCCGACTGCCAAACCAAGACAGGCAAGCGTACAGCGTTCCGACGCTGAGCATCGATCCAGCCAACGTGACTCGGTCGTGAGCCATGAAATCCAAGAGCCGATCGTTGATCGAATAGAGTTCTTCGCGTGTCATTCCTACGACCGATTCGTCGTATGGAAGCACGACTCGCGTCAACGCGATCGCCAATGCCAACAGACCGCCGCCAAGCATGGCAATTCCCATGAGAAATGACCAGAACCACGATTGGCGTGCCACGGTGTCGGCCGATTCGCTGCCGCCTGCTTGGTTCCTTGAATCCTGGAAAATGGTTTGAGCAAGTAGCTCGTTGCAGCGTTTGGCCAGACCGGGGCCAGATACCACAAAGCCAGAATCGATCAGTGCGATGTCGGCACCAGCCTCAATCACTCGGTGTGAGTCCATCGGTTGGTGGATGCCGCCTCCGGCGGCGATAAAACACTCTGGGCGATCTCTTGCGGTGAAAAACTGTCGCCATGATTTTGTTGACTGCAAAGTAGCTGGCAAGCAAGCGCCAGACATGACCCTTCCATCTCTACCAGCTGATAGCGACCCGTCGATCCGGACGCCGTCGAGCAGCTCGTCGTGCGGCAATTCGTTGGGCTCATCGTCCGCCCCAGCAAGAATCAGCAGGTGGCCCGCGAAATTTGGCAGCTCTGACCTGACCCAGGTTGCAATTGGCTCCCAGTGAGACAGCGGGATGACAAAACCGGCGGCCGTCTGATCTGAAGACCGGATGCCCGATTTTATCTCGTCTAGAGTCAAGGAATCGCAAAATCGGATGAGAAGAGGAGTCGCTTGCTCGTCGGTTTCTTGGCGTTCAATTTTCTGCAGCCAACTCAATCCAGGATTGGCTTCCGGGCGAGCCAAGCGAATCTCCTGTTCGCCCGGCTGGAATTCGACTTCGGCGTGGTCTTCCAGGTTTGCTCCGAACGGGCCGTATTCTAAACAAGCGAGTCCGAATTGGTTTAACCCGCCGACCGCGCAGCCGCTTGAATCAAGACCGCAGCCAAGTCCGACTCGAGATGGAAACTGGATTTTGTTCGCTGCGAAGGCTAGGGCATGATCAGGCACCATGTGCCCCATGAAATTGATGATCCGGCGTCCCAGCCAAAAACTACCGAGCCGACCTAAGCTGCCGATGGCCAGTTGTTGCGCACGCCGAGGTGCCATGCGAAATAACAGTGGCCGGAAGACGGTTTGGTAAGTCCAGTCGGGCATTTCGCAGCTTCAGTTCGATCACACGGCGTTGGTTTGCAAGCGAATAATACGATCGCGCCACTTGCTACGTACCGCAGCGAAAACTGGAAGGCAACATGACGCACAGCGTGGACGCGAAGCGTAAGAAGCTCTCATCATACTGTTCGACAGCGCGAATTCGAGCGGGATTCGTCGCTGTTTAGGAGTTGAGGACGTGGGTGCCTAAAATAGAGCGATACAGCTAAGCTGTGTGCTTGTCTACTTTTTCTCTTCACGAGGCCGATCATGCCACAAGCAGTTGTCGATCCGGACGAACTTCGCCAGTTTGCCAGAGCGCTGAAGAAGTTTAACAACGATCTGCGCGAACGAGTCGGACAGATCAACAACCATCTCAATGCACTCGGCGGTACGTGGCGTGACCAAGAGCACAAGAAGTTTTGCCAAGTGTTTGATGAGCACACGAAACTGCTGGCCCGTTTTCTCGAAACGTCCGACGCTCACGCGCCCTACCTGATGCGCAAAGCGGACCAGATCGACGACTACTTGCAAGGCTAAGAGGTCACGATGAGCAACGCTGCCAATGTGACTTCGCTCGATGCACTGCGCCAATTCGAACGCGAATTGAAGCGTTACGAAAACTCGGTCCGCAGTATCCTCGAATCGCTGTCGGGCCAAGCGCAGCGTGCTCAAACTTGGATTGAACACGATCGGACTCGCTACTGGCCTCGCGAAACAATGAAGGCCGAGGATCGGATTGCCGAAGCGCGAGCCGATTTGCAGCGAGCCAAAATGGCGGCGATCGAAGGGCAGCATAAATCGTGCCTCGACGAAAAGAAGGCGGTCGAACGCGCCGTGAACCGATTGAGGTTGTGTGAGGAGAAAGTGCGTGTCACCAAACACTGGCGTAACCAAATGCGATACAAGTCGGAAGAGTTTTCCGGCAAGATGGCTCGGCTGCAGAATTACCTGGACAATGATCTGCCGCGAGCGCAGGCCGCGATCGGACGAAAAATTGCGGCGCTGGAAAAATATTCAGAAACCAATCAGAGTCCCGCCGTACGCGAACGGCACGAAATTCAAGATCAACAAGAACCGACCGAGTAGCCCCCAGGATTCGACTTACCAGCTTGCCGGTTTTCCGGAATGGGCAACCAACCTCGTTAAGGATATTTTGCATGGGAATCTGTGACCTACAAACACCGATCGGTCGGGTTCAGAAAGAAACGAAACGATTGAAAGATGCCTGGCAACAGACCAAAGTGCATTGGAAGGACAAGGCGTCCCGAGAGTTCGAAGAGACGTATCTTCAGCCGCTTATTCCGACGTTGCAATTGACGCTGGCAGCCGTCTACGAATTGGCCGAAGTGGTGGACGAAGCGGAGAAGGCGTGTGCGGATAACTAAGGCATCGGTAACCGGAAACTGACAGCAGGGATAAGGGGCTTATTGATGAAAAAGTCGTCGCGGGCGGTTGTGAATTTGTCGGATATTCCCAGTGCAGGTGCGGTGCAGCCGATCGATCCTTCGACCGCGTTTGCTCATATCGATGGTGAGACGCAGGCCTATCCTCGCTATTTCAATACGCCGAACCAGGACGCGGTGGCGGCCAAGATCGCGGCGCTGGAATCGGCTGACGCGGGGCTGATCTTCGGCAGCGGCATGGCGGCGATCAGCACAACGATGACGGCGTTACTTCAACCGGGCGATCATGCGGTCTTTTTGAAAGGGCTCTACGGGGGCTCGCAGGCGTTCATTCTGAACGAGCTGGAGGATCGGCAAGTCTCCTTTACGTTTGCCTCGAAAGAGATCGATTCGTTCGCTGCCGCGCTGCAAGACAATACGCGGCTGATCTACCTCGAATCGCCAACGAACCCTACGCTGGACATCGTCGACCTGCGCGCGATCGCCAAGCTGGCTCGGGAACGCGATGTGCTGACGGTCATCGACAATACGTTTGCGTCACCGATCAACCAAAATCCAATCGAACTTGGCATCGATGTGGTCATTCACAGTGGCACCAAGTATCTGGGTGGACACAGCGATTTGTGCAGCGGCGCGGTCGTGGCTGCGGACGATTTGATCCGGCAGATTCATAAGAAGGCGAAGTTGTACGGGGGTAGCTTGAATGCGATCTCGGTCTACTTGCTCGATCGCAGTTTGAAAACACTCGACGTCCGCGTGCAACGGCAGACCCAGCAAGCAGCCAAAATTGCAGAGTTCCTCCAAGAGCAACCTTCGGTGGTACGAGTTCTATATCCCGGCTTGAAAGCTCACCCCGATCACGAAATCGCCCAAGGACAAATGCACGGGTTTGGGGCCATGATCGCCTTTGAATTGGCGGCGAGTGTTTCGGTCACTCAATTTTTGAAAAACCTCAGGCTGGTGCGAGCCGCATTGAGCCTGGGTGGTGTCGAAAGTTCGGTTTGTGTGCCGGCGACGACCTCGCATCGGGATGTTCCCGCGGAAACGCTGGAAGAACTGGGGATGACACCGCAAGTCGTCCGATTAAGTGTTGGCATCGAAGACTTGGCAGACATTACAAGTGATTTGGAGCAAGCAATTCGCTTGGCGACCGCCTCGGTGGCAGCAAACTAGCAGAGTAAGAGAGTGGCCCAAAGCACGTGAACGACAGCTCGAACCAAACGCCGCCCACAATTTCGACTCAGCGCCAGACGGGGTTGCTGCAGTCGCTTGCCGATCTGATCAAACATCGGTCGGTAACGGAAATCGAAATTGAGGCCGATTACAAACGCAATGTCGCGGAGTGCAACGCACAGCACGCCGCTGCGGCCGAAGAACTTTCGAAAACGCACGAAGAAGAAACCGACTCGCTCAACGCAAAGTATCTCAGTCGGTTGGAAACGGCTCGGCTATCCTTCGAGTCGAATTCGGCACGGACTCACGAACAGCGCGAAGCGTCACTCGAATTGGCACAGGCCAAGCATCGAGAAGCCATCGATGCTGCCGATTTGGCACTCCGCCAGGCCTTGGATCTGGCCGAAGCCAACTTTGACCAAGACACACAGTTGGCCGAAAGCGTTGCCTTGCAGGCGAAGACGACGGCCGACAACACAGCCGAGCAGTTTGTCTGGCTCGAATCTCAGGGACAGAAGTTGTTGAAGCGGCGCGGGACGCAATTCACAACGCCCGCCTCGCAGGCGATGGGAGAGCACGCAGCGGCTGCGGCGCTGCTGGGCGAATACGGTGAATCGGCCAAACAGGCTCACGAGAGAATCCAAGAATTGAGCCGCTGGAAGTCGGTCAAGTATTGTGATGAAGGCTGGCCGGTCATCGTCTTTTTCGTGGTGTTGGGGCTGGGGGGAGTTGCCACGGGCTTGCAGCTCGGTTGGGGATCGTGGCAGTGGATCGTGCGCAACTTGGTAGGTGCAGCCGTCGTTTCTCTTGGCACGTGGGGCCTGTTGGAGGCCTTTGTGCGTCGGCAGGCGGCGTCGCTGATCGATGAAATCAAGGAGTCGCTCGGGCTCGCTTCGCTCAAACTCAATAACGCCCAGTCGATGGTATCCATCGAACACAAAGAGCGGGAAAGGCAATTGGAAGCTCGCCGGGCCAAGCAGGAATCGCAGGCTCGCACGACGTACGAAACGACCAAAGCCGACTTGGATTCGCAATTGGAGAACCATTCGAATCTTGTTGTTCAGAAAGCGGTCGAGCAACTGTCGACGCTGCAGACCACTTGGGATGCGGAGGCCGATGGCTTCCGAAAGAAATTTCCCCCGATGATCCAAGAGAAGCAGCAGGCGTTTGAGCAGCTGACGAAACGGATGGTCGATGAACGCGACGCGAAGCTGGAGCGTTTCGCGAAAGAATACAATGAGCGCTGGGATTCGCTGATCGAGTCCTGGAAGCAGGGTGTCACGGGTACTTTCCGCGACGTCGATGAAATGAACCAGTTTTGTGACGCGAAATTTCCTGCTTGGGATGCGGTCGACTGGAATTCCTGGCAACCGACGAATGAAGACTTGCCGGCGCTTCGCATTGGGAACTACTCGGCCGATCTCACCGGTTTTGAAGGTGGCCTGTCAGAGCGAGATCGTTTGAAGATCGATCGCACCGAACTGGAACTGCCGGCGGTACTTTCGTTTCCAGGGTCACCTTCGTTGCTCCTGGAAGCACAAAACGAGGGACGCGATGCGGCGGTCGGCGTGATCCAAAACGCAATGTTGCGGATGCTCACATCGCTGCCGGCTGGCAAGGTGCGTTTCACGATCATTGATCCGACCGGGCTGGGCCAAAATTTTTCCGCTTTCATGCATTTGGCCGACTACGACGATCGGCTTATTTCGAATCGCATTTGGACCGAAACGCAACATATTAACCAACGCCTGGCCGACCTGACCGAGCATATGGAAAACGTCATTCAGAAGTACTTGCGAAACGAGTTCGATTCGATTCAGCAATACAACGAGCAGGCGGGAGAGGTTGCCGAGCCGTTTCAAGTGTTGGTTGTCGCCAATTTTCCGGCGAACTTTTCGGAAGACGCGGCGCGGCGGTTGGTGAGCATCTCGTCCAGCGGTGCTCGCTGTGGCGTCTACACGCTGATCAGTGCCGACACGAAGATGAAACCGCCGCGAAATTTTGACCTGGCCGACATCGAGGCCAATTCGAACACGTTGGTTTGGGCCGACGGCAAGCTGCAGTGGAAGCGACCAGAGCTGGCTCGATTTCCGGTCACGCTCGAATCGCCACCGTCGGACGAACGAGTTACCGAAATTATCTGCGCCGCTGGCCGGCACGCCAAAGATGCCAACCGGGTCGAAGTCCCGTTTGCCTCGGTCGTACCCGATCGCAGTCAATGGTGGACTCACGACAGTCGATCGGAAGTGCAAGTGCCGCTCGGTCGAGCTGGGGCGACGCAGTTGCAGAATCTTCATCTTGGAAAAGGGACGTCCCAGCACGTTTTGATTGCTGGAAAGACTGGCTCGGGTAAATCGACCTTCATGCACGCGCTCGTCACGAACATGGCGATTCACTACGCACCGACCGAGCTGCAGTTTTACCTCGTCGACTTTAAGAAGGGTGTTGAGTTCAAAACGTATGCCCAATTCGGTTTGCCGCACGCGCGCGTCATCGCGATCGAAAGTGAACGCGAGTTTGGTCTGAGCGTTTTGCAGCGGCTGGATCAAGAATTGCAGCAGCGGGGCGATAAATTCCGATCGGCTGGAGTGCAGTCGCTGGCCGGTTATCGAGACGCCCATCCGGACGCTGTCATGCCACGTTTGGTGCTGCTGGTGGACGAATTCCAAGAGTTCTTCGTCAAGGACGACAAGATCGCTCAGGACTCGTCGCTCTTGCTCGACCGATTAGTGCGGCAGGGGCGTGCGTTTGGGATTCATGTGGTCTTGGGATCGCAGACGTTGGCCGGTGCTTATACGTTGGCCCGCAGCACGATCGGGCAGATGGCAGTGCGAATCGCGTTGCAGTGTAGCGAAGCGGATGCTCACTTGATCCTCAGCGAAGAAAACACGGCGGCTCGGTTACTCAGTCGGCCCGGCGAAGCGATCTACAACAACGCGAACGGTCTATTCGAAGGGAACCATCCGTTCCAAATCGTTTGGCTTCCAGATGCGGAACGGGAAGATTACCTGCAACAGTTAGAAACAATGGCCCGCGATCAGGGAGTCACAACGACGCCCCCGATCGTCTTTGAAGGAAATGTCGCGGCCGATTTGAGCAAGAATCGTCTGCTGAACGACTTGCTTGAGGAGCCGCCGGCGGCGGACAAGTTGCCGATCGCCAAGGCCTGGCTCGGCAGTGCAATTGCGATCAAGGATCCGACCGATATCGTTCTCAGACGTCAAAGTGGAAACCATCTGTTAATCGCCGGACAGGACGAACAGATGGCTGCCGGTATTTTGACGAGCTGCGTCATCGGATTGGCGGCCGCTCATCCGCAGCGGAATGGCAGTTCGGCACCAGGGGCCAAGTTTCACGTGCTGGACGGGGGCGGGTTCGAGTCGCTCGATTTCGATTTTGGTGCACGTCTCAAGCGGAAGCTAACGCTCGACATACACTCGGTGGAAAACGCCGATGTGGCTACGGTGATCGACCAGTTGGCAACCGAAGTGACTCGTCGGATTGATGAGCGCGACGCGAGCGGCGAGAGTCAGTTCTTGGTCGTCTATAACTTGGCTCGCTTCCGCCAATTGCGCAAATCGGAAGACGATTACGGCATGTCCGGTTTTGGGGAAGAAGAATCCAAGGACCCGGGCAAGCAATTTGCTCATATTATTAAGGAAGGTCCGAACGTCGGCATCCACGTCTTGATGTGGTGCGATACCTTCAACAACGTCACGCGGTGGCTTGACCGAACGACGCTGCGCGACGTCGCTTGGCGCGTGCTCTTCCAAATGAGCGCCACCGACAGCAGTAATTTGATGGATTCGGCCGCTGCCAGCCAACTGGGAATGCATCGAGCCATCGTCTACAGCGACGAACGGGGCGAATTCGAGAAGTTCCGCCCCTACGGCGTACCGAGCGATGAGTTCTTTGGTCAGGTGAGTGACGTCTTCCAGCGATGATTCCTCTGCGATTTCGGTTGCCCGGTCTTCGTGATCGCGCAACCTGTCTTTCCCATGCCTGCCGGCCTATAATCCGTGGCCATGGCGATCATTGAAATCAAAAAACTGTCGAAGTCCTACAAGGTCTACCAGAAACGGGAGGGTCTTGGTGCGTCGTTGCGAGGCCTGTTTCATCGCGAATATCGCGAAGTGAAGGCCGTACGTGAAATCGACCTGGAAGTCGAACAGGGCGAGTTCGTCGCTTTCTTGGGCCCCAACGGTGCCGGTAAAACGACGACGCTCAAATTGCTCTCGGGAGTTATCACGCCCACTTCGGGCGAAGCGACGGTCATGGGCCATGTCCCGTGGTTGCGGGAAAACGCTTACCGCCGTCGCTTTGCGCTCGTCATGGGGCAAAAAAATCAATTGTGGTGGGACCTGCCGGCCCAAGAGTCGTTTCGGCTCCATCAACAAATTTACCGCATCCCGATCAAGCAGTTCGATGAGACGATGGCCGAATTGTCGGAACTGCTGGACATTCAGCATCTCCTTCAGCAACCGGTGCGGGAATTGTCGCTCGGCGAACGGATGAAGATGGAGCTCACGGCGGCCTTGATCCATTCGCCCGACGTGCTTTTCTTGGACGAGCCGACGATCGGGTTGGATGTGGTTGCCCAGCATCGAATTCAGCAGTTCTTGAAGCAGTATCAGCAAGAACGGGCGATCACGATCTTGCTGACCAGCCATTACATGAAGGATGTGGCGGCGCTTTGCCAGCGAGTCGTCATCATTGCTCAGGGGCAGATTCGCTACGACGGATCGCTGGCCGGCATCATTGATCGCTTTAGTGGACACAAATTGGTGACGCTACAATTCGGCGGCGAAACGATGCCAGACGATTTGGATCGATTTGGCGAAGTCATGGAAGTCGTCCCGCCGCGAGCCAGCATCCGCATCGAGCGCTCGGAAGTTGCCAAGGCGCTGAGTACGCTGCTCGACCGTCACACGATTGAAGATGTCAGCGTTGAGGATCCGCCGCTGGAAGAAGTGATTGCCGATCTGTTCTCGCAAGTCGACCACGACGACGAGACGGCCGAGGTGGTGGAGACGGCCTAATGTACGCTCGCGCGATGACTTGGTGGACGATTCTGCGAGTCTCGCTGGAAGAGCGACTCGTTTACCGTGGCGATTTTGCGCTCGGTACCCTAATGCGGTTCTTGCCGATCATCACGCAGATTTTTCTGTGGTGGGCCATCTTCGAGGCGATCCGTGCCGGCGACGGCACCGGCGCGGCAATCAAAGATTCGGTCGGCGACGCGAACATTCGTGGTTATTCGTATGAGGACTTCGTCGCCTACTACTTATTGACGATGCTGGCGCGGGCCTTTTCTAGCATGCCTTCGCTCGCCAGCGGGGTTGCTCAGCAAGTTCGCGATGGTGAAATCAAAAAGTACCTTGTGCAGCCGATCGATCTTGTCGGTTTCATGCTGCTCAGTCGCATTGCGCACAAGTTGGCTTACTATTCGGTAGCGATTGGCCCGTTTGCGCTCGTCTACTTTTTGTGTCGCGGCTACTTTCCCGGGTGGCCCGACCCGACGACACTGTGTGCCTTCTTGGCTTCTCTGGTGATGGGTTTTGTACTGGGCTTCTTTTTGGAAATCTCGATCGGCATGATCAGTTTTTGGTTCCTCGAAGTCAGCTCGCTGCTGTTTGTTTACATGCTGCTCAATTTCTTCCTGTCAGGGCACATGTTTCCGCTGGACATGCTGCCCGATTCAATTGGTGCCGTGGTGCAATTTCTGCCGCTGCAGTACCTCGCTTATTTTCCGGCAGCCGTCTTCTTGGGCAAAGTGCAGGGGCCCGATTTGGCGATGGGGCTGCTCATCGAATTGGCCTGGATTCTGTTTTTCATTGTCACATGTCGCGTCATGCTGCATCGGGGCTTGAAACGTTACAGCGGATTCGGGGGCTGACGAACATGGCACAATCGACTCATCCCAAGTACCTGAGTGTCTTCTGGACATTCGTTCGCAATAGCTTGGTCCGTGATCTTAGTTTCCGCGGCAACTTCTTTGTGGAAGCGATCGGAGCGATGTCATGGATGGCGATGAATCTGGGGTTCTACGTTCTGATTTTTCAGTACACCAATCAGATTGGTCCCGGTTCGGGTTGGGGTAAGTACGAGTTCTTCGTCTTCCTGTCGACGACCATGTTCGTCAACAGCGTCGTGCAGTCGTTCTTCATGCCGAATATGCAGCAGTTTAGTGAGCTGATTCGTACCGGCGGATTGGATTTCGCGTTGCTGAAACCGATCGACACTCAGTTTCTGATTTCACTGCAACGGATGGAGTGGTCGACGCTGTCGAATTTCGTGGTTGGGGTCGTGTTGATGGTCTACAGTTTGTGGAAGTTGACGACTCGGGAGATCGATCCATTGCCGATTGAGCCGCTTTCCTACATCCTGTTTCCGTTCTATGTGCTCTGCGGGATCGTGATCATGTACAGTCTGATCATTAGCCTAGCCGCGACGAGTATCTGGCTCGGGCGCAATCAAACGCTTTACAACTTTTGGTTCTACATTACGAACTTCTCCCGCTATCCGATGGAGATCTACGGCGGGGCCTATGGTTCGCCTCTGCGCTGGTTTTTCAGTTTCATCTTGCCCGTCTTGTTGGTCATCAATGTGCCGGCGGCGTTGCTCGCAAAGCCATTGTCGTCAGCCAACTGGGGGCTCCCTGCCTTCACGATTCTGGCGACGATTGGCAGCTTGTTGGCATCGCGTTGGGTTTTTACGCGGGCTTTGTTGAGCTACCGCAGCGCCAGTTC
>CAYZRS010000018.1:0-14915 GCA_964480915.1 uncultured Pirellulaceae bacterium
AATCTGAAATCTGAAATCTGAAATCTGAAATCTGAAAATGACCTACCCATTCTCCACCACTCGCCGAGTTGAATTTGCCGACACGGACGGTGGCGGCATCATGCACTTCACCTCGTACTGCAAATACATGGAACAGGTCGAACATGAAATGCTGCGGCAGTTGGGGCTGAGCGTGTTCTGTGAACTCGAAGCGCAGACGATCAGTTGGCCACGCGTGGCGACGGAATTTGACTATAAACGGCCGGCCGTTTTCGAGGACGAGCTGACGATCGGGCTGGGCATCGAGCGGTTGGGCAGTAAAAGTGTGACCTACGTGGCCGAATTCTGGCGGGCTGATGAGTTGTTAGCCAAAGGGAAGATCGTTGCCGCTTGTTGCCAAGTGGCTCATGGTGTGCCGCCGGTGGCGGTCGAGATCCCCGCATCGATCAAATCGAAATTGCTGTCGATGGTCCTTCCTTCCAACTGAATCGCGACTGTCGATGGCCGACTATTTGCAACGACTTACCGGGACCCTGCTCGAGGGAATCGTGCTGCTGCCAGAACCGCTACGCGAGGGAACGGCTCAATTCTTGCTCGATCGACAACGCGAAGATGGCGGCTTTGCCGGGCGGGAAGGCAGCAGCGATCTGTACTACACCGGTTTTGCCTTACGGTCGCTGGCCATTCTTGGCAAATGCAACGGCGAGGTGGCTGAACGGGCGGCTCAATTCTTACGCGGTCGCCTTTCCGGGCGCGAGTCGGTCGTCGATCTCTATTCGCTGGTGTACGCGGCTCAGTTGTTAGAGTTCTTCGCCGACGTCGACGTGTTCGCGGATGCGACGAGCGATTGGCGAGCTGCGATGACCGGCATGATGGCTCAACTGCGTCGCGAAGATGGCGGCTATGCCAAAGGAGCTGAGGGGCAGGCCAGCAGTACCTACCACACGTTCCTGATCATGCTGTGTCTGCAGGCGATCGGCGCCGAGATTCCCAACCGGGATGGCATCCTGGCTTTCTTGCGATCGCAGCATACCGACGAAGGGGGTTTTCGGGAGATTCGAGTCAGCAAGCGGGCCGGCACGAATCCGACGGCGGCTGCGATTGCCGCCCTGGAGATCCTCGACGCGCTGGACGAAGAGACGAAGCTCGACGCGATCGACTTTTTCCTCGACATGCAGACCGATGAAGGTGGCTTTCGTGCCAACACACGCATTCCGATTGCCGACGTCTTGAGCACTTTCACTTCGCTGGTTTCGCTGCGGAGTTTGGCGGCGCTGGATCACGAAGAGCTATCTCTCCAGGCGGTGCAGAAGTTCGTGCAGTCGCTGGCTCAAGAGAATGGCGGTTTTTTGGCGGCTGCGTGGGATGAAGTCGTCGACGTGGAATATTCATTTTATGGAATCGGTTCTTTGGCTTTGATTGCCGGTGCGACCGCATAGTCCATTTGCTTGGCCCAAGGGTTGTTCGTAGATTTGTCCTCGTTTGGAATAAGACATGGTTGGCTCGCTGAACTGGAAATGTTGCCCATTTGATGGGCTCAGCCGGATCGATATTCACGACTTGTTTGCCGCTCGACAGGCAGTGTTCGTCGTGGAGCAAGATTGTGTGTATCAGGACCTCGATGGGCTCGATGCGGGGGCGGTCCATTTGCTCGGGCGCGTCGACGGCGAATTGGCCGCCTATTCGCGCATCCTGGCGCCAGGCGTGCGGTTCAGCGAGCCGTCGATCGGCCGCATTCTGACCACGAGTGCTCACCGAGGCCAAGGCGCTGGCCGCGGTTTGGTTACAAAAGCGATCGCGGTCTGTGAAGAGATGTATCCGGGACACTCGATACGCATCAGTGCTCAACGCTACCTAGAGAGATTCTATTCCGATTTGGGATTTGCTTGCGAAGGCGCGCCCTACGAAGAGGACGGCATTCCGCATATTGAGATGCTGCGTCCTTCGCCTTAGCTGGCTTTCGATTTGGACATGAAGATATTCAGGATTGCGTCGAAGCTTTCCAGCGGTAGATCAAGAGCTGTTCTTCCGTTTCCGGTTGGAGTCTCTCTGATTGAAAAGCGAAACCCAGCTTTTGCAAGAGCCCGATGGAGGGGCGGTTCGCCGGCACGGTGACGGCGTCCAACGCTTTGAAGGCATACTGTTGGATACCGTATTGCAGCGTCGCCTCTCCCGCCTCGGATCCGAATCCTTGGCCCTGATATTCGGGTAGGAAGGCGAATCCGAAATCGACATTGTCGAGGAACGACTTCTTCAGGAAACCACAGATGCCGATTGGCTGCTCGTCTAGCGTCCGGACGACGTAGTAACCGTAGCCGAACTGTTCGTACGACTTCAGCATCCCGTTCGTTAAGTACTTGGCCGCATCGGCCTCATTGCGGACGTTGCGATCGCCAATGTAGCGCAGGAATGGAGGCGAATTCATCAGCTCGACGAAAAACGGCGCGTCCGTCAATTCGATCTTGCGAATGATCGTGCGGGACGTTTGGCCGATGGACACCGATTTAACGCCTTAAGGGAATTGCTGCGGCCAGCAATAGAGCAAGCCAGACCGTCGGTTCAGGAACTGCCGTGACATCGGATGAGGTGAACTTTGTTGCGTTCCAGATGAGGAAGTCTTCTCCGTTCACGGCACCGTCCGCGTTAAAGTCGCCGTGACACCATGCGGCGGTCGTCGTGAACTTGTTGGCATTCCAAACAAGGAAATCGGCACCGTTGACTGTTCCGTCTAAATTCGCGTCACCTGGCAAGAAAGCACTTCCGCTCGCTAGGTTGACCGATCCAGCTTCGGTCAGCCAGGCGTCCAGGTCAGAGTTCGTCACGCTTCCGTTCCCATCGAGGTCGTAGGTCGCAATCGTGTTCGTGCCGGCTGCGATATCGGCGACTAGTGCATCCACATCGGCGCAGTTGTAGATGCCGTCGTCATTGAAGTCACCATCGATCGAATTGGGCGTTGTGTAGGTAACCGATAGTTGGCCGATGGCGCCCATATCGCTAAATGCGATGGTGTTGTCGCGAATTACCAGTCGCCATGTGGTGGGCTCGTAAGGTGGCGAGCCGGTGCCGAAGTTGTTGCCCCATTCTTCCGCCAAGTATTCGCCCGTCGGCACGGGGTCGGCGAGGAAGTCACGGACGGTCGTCGATGCACCGGTCTCAACGAACGTTAGTTCGGCAAGTCCGACGAGGTCGGTGAGATCACCGTCGGTGACGCCGATGCGATTGCCGGTGCCCGACCCAAAGCCGTTGACGAGCGTCCAGAATCCATAGGGTTGCCCGGTGCCAATGTTCTCAAGGAACATCTGAACTTGTTCCACATTGTCGTGAGAAAATTCGACTTTGATCGAGTCGAAGGAAATGACCGGGGTTGGCGTGGAGAACTGCCATTCGTATTCCATGTCATCAAAATCGATGATGTTCGCTTCGTGAAACTGAGTTTCGGCCGCCGCCATCGCAACGAGGGTCGTGATGAAGAGGAGAAAGAGTCCGCCAATGAATCGCATTCGAACCTCGAAGAATTGCATGAAATCGACTAGGCCCACGCTTGGACCGCGGTCCGATTTTAGTTGGAATCGCCAGGTCAAGCTACTGAATATGGCCTCTTGGGAAGCCAAGTCGCCTTAAATTGGCCCGTCGCCCCGCTCTTCGATAGGCCTTCTTGAAAAATGGGAACATGAATGAACAAACAGCTTCCAAAGAGCAGCCGGTGTCCGAGACCGTATGAACGGGGCTCGGATGGCGTCGCTATTCAGCGGCACCCGATACCGTGTGCGGATTCGCTGCGCCCGTTTCCAAGTATTTGATTAACTGCTCGTACGACTGCTCGTTTCCTTTGACGAAGAAGTGAAGCATCTTCTGCAGTTCCGGTGTGTCCTTGTAGCCGATTCCATAAGAGACGAGCTTCGTTTTTCTTTTGTTGACCGGATCGAAGGTGATCAGGTTGTACATTTGCTTTTCACGCGACTTGAGAACGTCCGGGAAATGTGGCCCAAGTTCCGCCTGCAGCGTCAACGCCCGCTGAGGCACGTAATTGATGATGTGCAGGGTGATGGTGTCTTCGTCGGTGAGTTTTCCGTCCGGGCGGTAGTTCGACTGGATGAGTCCGCCAATCTTCAGATCGACCTTGCCTACGGGAACGGACCAGGAAGTCCAGCCCTCGGTCGTTGCGAACGCGGCCCAAACGGCCTCGACTGGTGCGTTGATCGTCATCTCGTGCACCAAAAAGATGTCGCCATTCTTCTCGGTCTTGATCGTTGTTGTAATTCGGTGCCTGTCTGTTGTTTCCGTTCGCTGGCTCTCGTCCTGAGCGAACGCCGCTGTCGGAATGAGCGCGATAACCACGAGGGTGAACAAGAACGAGCGTTTCCAGGTGTTCATAAGGTTTCCGATCGAATGGGACGGGGAGCGGGCGTCGTGAATCGCTTCCTAAAAAATTTAAATCGGCTTGGGAATGATTGCTTGCCAAGTTAACTACAAGTTGGGCACTCGTATTGAACAAAATTTACTTCGGAAGCACTACTTCCCCGGTTCGTCGATCGGGATGAAGTTGACGCGGTCGGTGTCAACTTGTTGGAACCGGGTGGGGGTGAATCCCGAAAAGTGTTTAAAGTCGCGAATGAAATGTGCTTGATCAGCGTAGCCGCAAGCGGCGCTCAATGCGGCCCAGGCGACCGACTCACCATTTTGAATCGCGGCCACGGTCCGCGAGAAGCGAATGATCCGCTGCAGCTCCTTCGGCCGATAGCCGGTATGCTTCTTGAAAAGGTGGATGGCGTGCTTTTGCGAAACTCCCGCATCGGCAATACACGACGTGACCGTTTCCAGCGACGGATCGTTTTGGATTTTGTCGATCGCTTGCTGGATGCCGCGAGGAGGAACGAGCGACGTATCGAGCTGTTCTAACAGCCAGGCTTCCGCGACTCGCACCTTGTTCTCTGAAGCATCCGCCTTCATCAGATCGGTTCGTAAGCTCTCGACCGATGCGCCCAGTAGCTCGATTGCATCTACGACCCGTTCGGTCAGTTCCTCGACGGAGCGCCGTACCAGTGGAAACAGTCCGCCGACGTTAAACTGAACGGCCAGAAGTTCCGTATTCGGTCGGGCACTGATCGAGAAGTAGTTTCGGTGCGGCCCGGAAATCCAGCTGTGTCGGCACTGTCTGGTTGGCCGCTGGGTCTCGTTGTCGGCGACCCAGCGTTCTTGTCCGTCGAGTTCAATCACGAGGCTGGAAAGTGTGTCAGGAACGACCCGTTCGATCGCTTGCTCGGGTTGGTAGTCTTTCAAGTGAAAGATCGTGGCGACAAAGCGAGCCAGCGGTGGCGCGGGGGTGATGGGATAAAAGATCACAGGCGACTCTTCAAGCTCATGGGGATACGAAGAGAGTGAGGATATCACGCCGTCAAGCGTCTCGGCACTACCGAATCTTTCTTGCGTCGCTGAAATCGGGTGAGGCTCGGTTGTCGTCGCTTCCTGGACAGGATACTTTCAAGACATGACGAAACTTGAAGTGACCGAACTGCGGAAAGAATTTGCGACGCGAGCGGAACCGCTGGTCGTCCTCGATGGTGTGTCGTTGACCTTGGAGGGCGGGCAAAGCCTCGCTGTGGTCGGACCGAGTGGTTCGGGGAAAAGTACATTGTTGCATCTCGTCGGAACTTTGGATGAGCCGACTTCTGGAATCGTGCGGCTGAGCGATGTCGATCCGTTCGCATTGGGCGCGAAAGAGCTGGCCGCTTTTCGCAATGCCAACGTCGGTTTTGTATTCCAGGATCATCATTTACTGCCGCAATTATCGGTGCTCGAAAATGTGTTGCTGCCGGCGCTGGCCGCCGGCTCGACCAACGAGGCTCAGCGCAAACACGCGCTCGAGTTGATTGACCAAGTGGGGCTTGCGGAGCGAGTCGACCACCGCCCTGCCGAATTGTCGGGAGGCGAGCGGCAACGGGCGGCCGTCGCGCGGGCACTGCTGATGAAACCGAACTTGGTTTTGGCCGATGAGCCGACCGGCAATCTGGATCAAGAAAACGCCGATCGCATTGTCGATTTACTAGTCGAGCTTCAGCAAACGAGGCCGGACACCATCTTGATCGTCGTCACTCACAGCGGCGAAGTCGCCTCACGCATGCAGCAGCAATTGACCATGCAGCGTGGACGATTGGTCGGCCGCGAGGAAGTCTCACCGTGACGTTCTGGCGACATGTGGGCCGTTCATTGCTGCATCATCGCTTGATGAATCTGGCGGTGGCGATCGGAATTGCGCTCACGACCGCGGTGATTGTCGGTGCGCTGCTCGTCGGCGATTCGGTCCGTGGAAGCCTGGTCGATCTGACGCTCGAGCGGTTGGGCAAGATTGATCTGTTGCTGGTCAATGATCGGTTCTTTGCGGCGGATCTTGTCGAACAGGCCAAGTCGGTCGAAAGCGATGGCGTGAAGGTTGCCGCCGCTGAGGGGCTCTGTCTCATTGCCAACGTGACGGTCGAGGGGCGGACGGCGGGGCGAGTCCGCGGAGTCTTACTGGTCGGTCGCACGGCCGATGCATTGAACGCAGATCTGCTGCCCGACTTGGAATGGGGCCCGGAACAAATCGTCATCAACCGGGCGTTGGCCGATGACTTGGGGGCCAAAGTCGGCGACGAGCTGATTATTCGTTTGCCGGTTGCCAACGATGTGCCGGCAGAAAGTCCGCTCGGCAGAAAAGATGGCCGTGTGCGCAGTCGCGCCGGACTCGCTGTGGCGGCGATCTTACCCATGCGAGGTTGGGGCCAGTTTCAGCTTCGTCCCAGCCAGCAACAGCCGCGCACGGCATTCGTTCATGACACGGTGCTGCAGCAGGCGCTGGGCGTGGGAGCCAAGATCAATGCCATCACGGTACGGTCGGCAAGCGATGATCGGACCACCGACACGCGGTTAGCGAACGGGCTGGCGCAGGAGCTGAAGTTCCGTGCGGAGGATGCCGGATTTCAAGTCGAATTGGTGACGGGTTCTTTCGGTGATCCACCGCAAACGGCTTGGTCGTATGCTCAGGTCACAACCGATCGCATGATCTTTAGCGACGCAGCGGTCGCCGCGGCGCAGGCGGCGCTGCTCGAGATGGACGGTGCCAGCGAGCCACAGCCAGTATTTACCTACCTGGCCAATTCGCTTGCCAAGGTTGGGCAAAATGACGAGGCGCAGATCATTCCCTATTCGACCGTGGCGGCGGTCGATTCTCATCCCGCCTTGGGCCCCTTTTTCGACGCGGACGGTGCCGCGTTAACACTGGCTGCCGGCGAGATCGCGCTGAACGCTTGGGCTGCTGACGATTTGCAGGCGGCGATCGGCGACCGCATTGAAATCAAATACTTCGCCGCCGAGACGACTCATGGAGAAGCGGTCGAAGAAGCGGCTCAGTTCACGCTGGCCGCGATCCTGCCCCTGCGCCAACCGACGACGCCTTTCCGCAGACGCCGAGCGGCTCAGTTTAGCGAAGCTCCCTATTGGGCCAACGATCCAAATCTGACACCGACCGTCGCCGGAGTCACCGACCAAGACTCGATTGACGACTGGGATCCCCCCTTCCCTTTCGACAGCACGCGTGTCCGCGACCAAGACGACGAGTATTGGGAGTTTCATCGCACGACGCCGAAAGCGTTCGTGACGCTGGCCGATGGCCAAAAACTTTGGGGAAGTCGATTTGGTCAGCTGACGGCGCTGCGAATGGCGGTGCCCGCAAGTGAGGCAGACGTGGCAGCAGCGTCCATTCGAACGGCGCTCGCCCAACAGGTACAAAGCGAACCGAGTCAGTTTGGATACGATTTTCGAGCGGTCAAGTTGGCCGGCTTGGAAGCGTCGCGAGGCACGACTCCCTTCGAGTGGTTGTTCCTCGGCTTCAGCATGTTCTTGCTTTTTTCGGCCCTCGCGTTGACGGCGATCTTGTTTCGGCTGGCGATGGTTTTGCGGCAGAAAGAGATGGGTACCCTGTTGGCGATCGGGTGGTCGGCGGACCGCGCGGGACGTGCGTTGCTTGCCGAAGTATCGATCGTCGCCTTGGCAGGTGGAATCTTGGGCGTGTTGGGTGGAATCGTCTACGCCGCCGCCATGTTGGCCGGATTGCGAACGTGGTGGCTGGCCGCCGTGGTGACACCGTTCATGCATCTACATATCACTTTCTGGGCGGTCGTCTTTGGGTTTATCGCGGCCCGTGTGGTGAGCATGTTGGTGGTTGTGAGGACGCTGCAAAAACTCAAACGTCGCCCCGCATTGCAGCTGCTGCGTGGAACCGCTGACGAGCCCGCAGTTGCCGGGAAGGCGACTCGCGTGTGGCCGATTGCCGCGGGCCTGATTGCTGCCATCGGACTGGCCGTCTTGGGGACTTCGCTTGCTGGCGAGGCTCAGGCCGGTTGTTTCTTTGGTGGTGGAGCGGCGCTGTTGACCGCGCTGATGCTGATCGTTCGTCGCCGTTTACGATCGAAGCGGGCGACGCCCGGCCGTCGGTCGCTGGTCGAGCTGGCGCAGTCTTCGGTGAAACGAAATCCTACTCGGAGCCTACTCACGATGTCGCTGATGGCATCGGCGACGTTCTTAATCATCGCGATCAGCGCTTTTCGGCTCGGTCCGACCGAAGCGGGCACGGGCGGGTTCGATTGGATCGGCGAGAGCGACCGATCGATCTTTGTCGACCTGAATGACGGCCAGCGTCGTCAGGAAGAATTTGGTGAGTTGGCTGTCGACCTGGCTGGAGCAGCGATCTTGCCGTTGCGGGTTCAGGCGGGCGACGATGCCAGTTGTCGAAATCTGTACCAGTCGGCTCAGCCTCGTTTGCTGGGTGTTACGGAGGAGTTTGCGAGCTACTTCGACGAGTCGATCGGTTCGTTTGCTTGGGCCAAATCGGGCGGTGCCGCGAATCCGTGGTCACTTTTAAGGGGTGACGCGTCGGCGGCTGCGGGCGCTTCGATTCCTGTGATCCTCGACAAGAATACGGCGATGTTCAGTTTGCACTTGGCCGGACGGGTTGGTGAAGAGTTCACGATTCCATACGAGCAGCCGCTCACGTTCCGCATTGTCGGTTTGTTGTCCAACACGATCCTGCAAGGGAGCTTGTTGATTTCTGACGAGCAACTGCTGCGCGCATTTCCGGAGACCGAAGGATATCGCATGCTGCTGGTCAGCGCCGTTCCTGGTAGCGAAGCAAAGGTCGCCCAAGTGCTTGAAGAACGATTCAACGATGAGGGGCTGGCGCTCCGCGATGCAGAACAAGACTTGGCCGAGTTGATGGCCGTGCAGAATACTTACCTTTCGACGTTCCAGTCGCTGGGTGTGCTCGGTCTCTTGCTGGGCGCATTGGGGCTGGCCATCGTGCAGGTACGGAACACGATCGAACGTCGCAGCGAATTGGCCGCGATGCGTGCGATCGGCTTTTCGCGAGGGCGGCTCGGTCAGATGATCGCCACGGAAACCGTCATTCTCTTGGTCGCTGGACTGGTCGTCGGGACGGTGGCGGCGTTGGCGACGGTGATGCCGCACATGATTTTTGGTGAGGCAAATGTGCCGCTTCTTTCGGTCGCCGCAATGTTGGGGATCGTCTTCATGATTGGCCTAATTTCCAGTTGGTTGGCGACTCGATTGGTCGCCCGCCTGCCGCTGATCGATGCTCTGCGGCGTGACGGGTAAGCCACCGTTACCTGCCAACGGCTCCTCTGGTAGACTGGGCCGGTTAAAATTTCGCAAATTCTGCACCTCACAAGACTCGCACATCGGCGAAGACATATGTTTCGATTTCCGCTTGTTCTTCTGTTCGTCGCTTTGACATTCTGTTGCTGGGGGACGTACGGCCCGGTGCTCCACGAAGGTCAGTTGGCCATGGGGCTGAGCCGTTGGCGGCCATTCATTTGTGTCGGCTTGGCCTACTTCTTGATCGCTGTCGTGGTGCCGTTGATCATTGGCCGCTTTCATACGGAATCGGGCCGGTGGACGTTTCGCGGCGTTGTCTGGTCGTTAGTTGCAGGAGCGGTTGGTGCCTTGGGATCGCTCGGCATCATCATGGCTTTCACCCTGGGCGGTCGGCCGGTTTATGTGATGCCGCTGGTGTTTGGTTGCGCGCCGGTCGTGAACACGTTCGTCACGATGGCCATGAGCAAACCGGGCAAACGGCCGGGTTGGATTTTCTATCTTGGGATCTTGATGGTGGCGTTGGGCGGTGCGGGAGTATTGGCTTTCAAGCCGAGTCCTGCCCAAGCACACCCGGTAGTCGAATCGACTGAGGTCGTCACTGCCCAGGTCAGCGATGGGGCCGAGTTGGCGGAAGAAGTTAGCGAAACGGCGGGCGATGCCAGTGAAGAAGGATCAGACCGACCGAAGCCGACGATGGGCTTCGGAAAGTTTGTTGGCACGTTGGCCACAATTCTGATGACGATCTGCTGCTGGGGGAGCTACGGTCCGTTGCTCCATCGGGGACAGGCAAGAATGGACGGCAGTCGGATGCGGCCGTTCATCTGCGTAGGCATCGCCTATTTTCTCGTTGCGATTGTGATTCCGCTGATGATCCTCTCCCAAGCGCCGGAGCAAGGGAATTGGACGATGGACGGTGGCCTGTGGTCGCTGCTGGCCGGAGCATTGGGCGCCATCGGCGCGCTGGGGATCATCATGGCATTCAACTTTGGCGGCCGGCCGGTCTATGTGATGCCACTCGTTTTCGGAGGGGCGCCCGTCATCAATACAGCCACGAGCATGTTCAAGTCGTACATCAACACCGGGGAATGGGGGAGCTTGGGAACAAACTTCTTGGTCAGTCTGGGCCTCGTCATTGCGGGCGCTGCGACGGTCCTGGTGTTTGCCCCGAAACCGGAAAAACTGGCACCGAAAGTGGACGATTCGTCGACGAGTGAAGACCCGGCACCCGTAGAAGAACCAGCCAGCAATGAAGCGGTGGCGGCCGAGCCAGAGAGTACCGATTCGGCTGGCGACGAAGCGGCCGCTTCATAAAGCGGTCGGAGCTTTACCATGGACGCAGCTTCCAAAATGGATCGACTGGAGCAACTCTTCAGCCATATCTGGATGGTGAGAACTTTCCTCAAGCATTCGGAAGAGGCGGCGGAAGATGACGAGCTGCGGGATGTCCATCGTTTGTTGTATGACGTGATGCTCTCCTTAGGCCCCGCGATCGATGCAGCCGATGCCGAGGCCTACGTGCGGCAGGCGAAAAAGAAGTTAAAGAAGCTGCGCGATGCGCAGGAGCTCTTTTGCGAGATTCAGCCGGAAGTATCAGGTCACACGAATTTTAAGATGGCAGCCAAGTCGTTGACGACGTGTGTGATGCAGGTTGAGGAGTTGTTGCAGCAACCGTAAGCGTCATGGCGAAACGCTACCGTGGATGCCCATCGTGTCGTCCTACTCGCAGCGCCAGGTGAAACCAAGCACCCGGCGTTAGGTTCCTCTCTCGAATCCAAACCACTCGATATGTTTTCTGGGGCAGTACGTAAATCGGCGGCGTTCGCACTCAGGTTGGAGCCACGCGGTGACTGTGGCCAGTCGTTCCTTGTCCGTTCCCTCGGGCATTAACAGGACCCGTTCACGCAGCGCCAGCGGATGGTTGCTAAGGTACTCTTCGATCTCGGGCAAATCGTCAAGCGAAGCGACGACGAATTTCAGTTGGTATTCGTACTCTTCCATCAGGCGATCGATCACGATCGGCGCGTAGCGAACGCGCTCATGCCGTAAATGCCAATTGGCGTCACGCGCGGCGGTCGGCGTCGAGTTCTTCATCTTGGGGCTGATTGACATCAAGTCGCACGTCACCGGTAAATAGAGCGTGCCGGCGGTTTCGATCGTTAGATGATGTCCCGCCTGCTTTAGTTCTTCACAGATCGGGATCAATTCCGCGAACAGCATCGGCTCGCCTCCCGTTAGCACGACATGTTCGCAGTCAAAATCTCGCACCATCTGCACGATCTCGGTGACTCCCCGATCGGTCCCTTCCGGGGCCCATGATGTGAAGGGAGTGTCACAGAAGGTGCAGCGCAAGTTACAACCACTGGCTCGCACGAAAACGGACGGCGTGCCGGTCAAGATGCCCTCGCCTTGATCGGATTGATAGATTTCAGCGATTCGCATTGTCGGAATGGACGGAGCTTGCGTGAGCAGCCGTTAAGATGAACTCGTAAATGCGGTCGCACTTAGACCGCCACTTGGATACAAATAGCCATCATGCCAGAATGAGCACTCTATCGAAAGGAGCACACGTTCATGCCGCACCCGTCTACCGACACCCTAGAGACCTTCGACAATCCGCACCCGGGGCGTGATTATGAGATCGAAATTCACTGTCCAGAGTTCACGTCCGTCTGCCCCAAGACTGGTCAGCCCGATTTTGGCGCTTTGACGTTCACTTACGTTGCCGACGGCAAGTGTGTCGAATTGAAGAGCCTGAAGATGTATCTGCAGAGCTTCCGCGACCAAGGTATTTTCTACGAAGACGTCACCAATCGCATCCTCGACGACCTCGTTTCGATCTTGGCGCCTCGCTGGATGACATTGAAAGCGCAATTTACGCCTCGCGGAGGAATCTCGTCCGTGATTACGGTGCGGCATGAGAAAGGCTAAGCGGGTAGCGGCTTAATACGCTTTTCCGGAGGCCTCTTGCCATTGCCGGAAGAGGTCAGCGCATTCTTTTCGCATCATGTCCGGAATCAGTTTGACGCGACTGCCGCCCGTCTTGAGTAGCATGTCGGCCGGCACTCGCAGTTCGTTGAAACCGGCGACCGCTGCATCGTCAATCGTCGCACCGTAATAGACGGTTTCGACGCGGGCCCAGTGCAACGCCGACATGCACATCGGGCACGGTTCGCAAGTGGTGGCGACGGTGCAGCCTTCGAGCAGGATCTGGTCGGCCGTTTTGCACGCCTCTCGAATCGCTGTGACTTCTGCGTGCGCGGTGATGTCGGTCGTTGACCAGACCACGTTGTGGGAAACGGCCAGTAGTTCATCGCCGCGGGCAATGACGCAGCCAAATGGGGTTTGGCCACCAGCAATGCCGGCTTGCGTTTTTTCAATCGCAAGCTGCATCAGTTGCTCGGGAGTGTACACAGCAAGCTCCTAGATTTAGCGCTCAGAAAATCATCGAGCGTTTTACCACGATATCGAGCCCCATCAAACGATCGGACTATCGGAAATTCATCTTCACCGATGCCAATAGAAAAGCTCGGGAATGGCCCGAGCTTTCCACAGCGATTTGTCTTGCCCCAGCCACTGCGCTCGCAGTGATGACCGCTTCAACACCTACGACGGAAATCCGGTTGGTGGCTGCTGCTGCGTTGGGTCGAATCCTGGCATCGGCTGCTGCTGCGTTGGATCGAATCCTGGCATCGGCTGCTGCTGCGTTGGATCAAATCCTGGCATCGGCTGCTGTTGTGTCGGATCGAATCCTGGCATTGGCTGCTGAGGGTACGCTTGCGCCAATGGGTCTGCCGCCTGCGGATAACCGGGCTGTTGCTGGTAGTAGTTCGCCTGTTCGGGAACATGGCCGGCATAGGGATCAGGTTGCATCGGCTGCTGTGGGTAGCCCGTGGCAGGATTGACACCAGGCTGTTGAGCTTGTGGATAGCCGGTCGCTGGCATTCCCATTTGAGGTTGCTGACCGAAACCGGGCTGCTGAGCGTACTGATCGACCGATGGTTGAGCATAACCTGGCTGAGCGTATCCGGCCGGTGGGTACCCCAGTTGTGTTTGTGCTGCCTGCGTTGGATCGCCGAAATTCGGGTCCGATGGGAATGGCTGCTGCGTTGCAGGTTGCATCCCCGCCTGTTGTGTTGGTTCGGCAAAATGGTCTTGGGACGGAACTTGATTCAAGATGTCTGCCGCCGGTTCCGCAGGATCGTCTGCCATCTTCGGTGTCTGTTTAGGAGTCTTGGTAAGTCCCCCTTTGGCAGTTGCAATGACGGCCCGGTAGGTGAAGAACAGCGTCGCAATGGCCGCCAATACACCCGGCAGCATCCAGGTCATCGACGTTCCCTTGGAAAGAACGAAGAAGATGGCGGTTGCCAAAGCGGAAATGCCAAGGAAACATAAGTTGGTAAATGCATTGGCCCGCGAACTTGTCGCCGCATGGCTCTTGATGGCAGAGCGAGTGCTCTCGTTGGCCAGCTCACGCATTTTCGTCAAGCTATCCAGCGGGAGCGATGGGCGACTGGGGGTGCGTGCCGGTTTCGGTTTTTCCTGTGGCATCACTTCGTCGTGGAAGGGCTCGATTTGGCTGGACGGGGTTTCCACGGAGACAGGAGCTTCGTTGGTCGCCACGGTGGTGCCGTTGCCAACTCGTTGCAGTAACTGCTGCATGTAGTCTTCGATGGAATCATCTTCGCCACCCGGCTGAGGAGCCGGTTGAGCTTCGGCCACGGGTGCGACGTACGGTTCGGGTTCTGCCTGAGCGTACTCATCGGCAGCCGTCGGAGCAGCGGTTTCCTCCGCAAAGCCATACTTCGCGGCCAAAGCTGCAGTTTCAAGCTGGTCGTGATTTGCTTCCGGCACGCTTTCGTAGACAACCTCTGCGGGCGATGCGGGGGCGTAGTTGTGTGACTCTTCCTCGTCGGCCGCCAACTCTGCGACCGGCTCTTCGTGACCGTAATCGGCCACTTCAGCCGATGCTGGGGAACCGATCGACTGCAATTCATCAAGCAGAGAATCGGCTTCGGAATAAGAGTTTTCAGGTGCAGCCGCGACAATTTCGTCCCATGGTGCGCTCTTGGACACGTCACTGTCGCTGGCGATGGCATCGGCGCCGACCATCGCTTGCAGCCTGGAGAGCATCTCGTCTGCGGTGTCCTCGGATGATTCGGCTGCTTCCGCAGGCGCTTCTCCGCGTTCCACGTCTTCCGCATAGAGATCGGCCAGCGGTGAGTCGTCCAAAAGGGAATCGTCGACAAGAGAATCTTCTAGGGGAGAATCTTCCAAGGAAGAATGGTCCAAGG
>CAYZRS010000018.1:15015-36268 GCA_964480915.1 uncultured Pirellulaceae bacterium
TCGTCGACAAGAGAATCTTCTAGGGGAGAATCTTCCAAGGAAGAATGGTCCAAGGGAGAAGCGTCTGTCCGGTTTTCCGCTGGCGGATCAAGCTCGGCCGCCTGGAAGCTGTCCACCGGTTCATCAGCAGCTGGGAAAGATTCTTCCGCCGCCGTGTTCCAGTCGGACACTTGATCTTCGTGGTAAGACGGCGCTTCCGATTCGTGTGCTACCGAGGAAGGATCGAAGGCTGGTGCCTGTTCGTCGTCGGGGGCGAATTCATCGTGACCGCTGGCATCTTCCGAATCGAAATCTTGCCCGTACTCGCGGTTCTCGGCCTCAGCATCATTTTCGCCGCCGGCGTCGAATTCATCGGCATCGGTTTGCTGATCAATGACTTGGCCGCTGACTTCGTTTGCGACCTGACTGGCGTACCGCATGAGTTCGTCATTGGACAGGTCGGGCGAGTCGTGCCGATCATCCTCGTTGATGAGTTCATTGATTTCTTGTTGCAGCTCGTCGAAACTCTCGCTGTTGGATGCGAACGATTCGTCGAGTTCTTCCGCTTCGTCGGTGAATTCGGCAGCGAGTTCTTCCGCATGATCTTCGATCTCTTCGCTGTAGGCCGCGTCGGGCTCATCGAATTCGCTGAGTTCTTCTGCCGCTTCCGCTTCCAGTTTCAGCTGGCTGGGAAAACTGAATTCGCCGGCGTCTTCCGGTTCGACGGCAGAGGCAAATTCATCGTCCAACGAAGGGATGCTGGGAGCTTCGCTGACATTGAATGCGGCCTGTTCCTCGATTTCCTGGGCGCGTGCTTCCAGTTCTTGTGAACGGCGTTCGAGTTCTTGCGATTGATGTTCGATTTCTTGAGACTGGTGGTCAAGCTCTTGAGATCGTAGCTCGAGCGTTTGGCGAGCTTCTTCTTGCTCAGAGTAAAATTGAGCGGCGTTCGCCTCGAATTCGGCCTGCCGAGCTTCTAACTCTTGCATCCGTTTTTCCAATTCGCCGGCATTCGAGGTCGCTTGTTCGTGCCAAGCCTGCCGTTCTGCTTCGAACGCCAATTGCTGGTCTTCGAGCTGTTGCTTGAGTGAATCCAATTCGGCTTTGAGCTCTTCCGACGGAGCGTTCTTCTGAGCCGCCACAGCGATCGCCGATTCGTATTCGCTCAGTTTTGCAACCTGTGATTGCATCCGCTCGACGTCGCAAGTCCACTGACGCCGTTCTTCGATGTGTCGCACCGATTGGGCGGCAATGCGTCTTTCTAGTTCTTGTTTGTCATCCTGCAGACGTGCGAGTCGAACGAGGAGAGCGTCCTGCGTTGGATCGTTGAATTTGGCACTGGTTTGTGATTCGAGCAGTCGAATCCTCTCGTTCAGGATGCGCGTGTGTTCGCTCAGTTGATCGAATCGGGATTCGGCCGCAGCCACCTGCTTGTGCAACTGGTCCTGCCCCGCATCGTGATTTTCGTTTTGGCGTGAGTCCGAAACGATCTCAATTCGAATGTTGGCGAAGGAGAGAAGATCTCCTGGTTTCAGCGTTGCGTCGTCAAAACGTCTTCCGTTTAGGGATAGATCTTCAGCCCAACGACGGACGACCGTTTCGCTTTCGCCGCGAAGAATAATGCAGTGGACAGGTTGGACACCGGCACCATTCAACCGAATCGTACAGGCGTCGGCGGAGCCAATGCTGCATTTTGACGAGTTGACGCGGACAAGCTCTGCCTGAGCCGAATTTCCTGTGATGCGCAGTACCAATTGCCCGGAAGCGGTTCCCAGAGTATTAGCAGGCGGTGAAATTTGAGTCGTTTCCATACTACATTCTCTGCTTATTAGGCGGTTGAAGGCTTGTTTTTTTGCCGGCACGTCTAAATGCGTGCAGAACGGCACGAGCCCTTCGTTTTGCCTAGGTGATTTAGCTCATGGGAACGTTAGGGTCAAAAAGCGTAAGCGGAATATTCACTACGGTTTGCTAGCCGTGCCCGCAAAATCGACCAACCACAACATTCGACTCCAATTTCCTTTCGATTCTGTCGATTATCGGAAAGCGATGGGCCGTGATAGGTTCGAGGAGTTGTCCTTATCAAATGATGTGTCCGATCTGGAACGTCGGGCCATTGTTGTAAGTCGCCGCAGCGTATGTGTTTGCGTCAGAAATTTTGAGTAAAAAGATGCCGCTCGATTGCCGGTTGCGTACTATGTTTTCGACTGAAACCGGGATGATTCATCGGCAGCCGCACCGGGCTGTAGCAAACAACGATTCTTTAAAAAACAAATTGGGTTAGAGCCATGGCACGTAAAGATTCCCTCAAGAAGCTGAAAGATGTTCTTGTCTCGAGGCGTGATGCCTTGAAAAAGGCATTGGCTGGCGATCTCAGCGCCTTGAAAGACCTGGCAGAACTAACCAAGGGTGATCTCGTCGATGCGGCGTCTGATGCTGCCCAAGATGAAATCAGTTCGCAACTAGCAGAAGTCGAAAGCCGCGAGCTTGCCAGCATTGATGCGGCGCTCGAGCGGATGAAGGCGGGAACTTTTGGCAAATGCGAAGGCTGCAATTCCAACATCCCTTTGGCGCGGTTAGAGGCCCTGCCCTACGCGACCTGTTGCATCGAATGCCAGCGAAAGTTGGAAGAGTACGGCCATGACGGTCGTAGCCCGATCGATTGGTCGGTGATTTTGGGAGATGACACAAACATGGCCGGAATGGAAATGGATTTTTCCTAGTACTCGCAAGGGTGCTTGGCAACCGATGATTAGTGTGAGGATGAATGACCCAAACCCGTAACGCCCCGTAATTTAGAGCCGACGTTGAGTTCGGCTTCGCTCGTTGAGCACAGGTTGGTAAGGAGGCCACCTTCGATTCATGCTTTGTTGATCCCAGAGAGATCTGGATGTTTGCACGGAAGCAAGATCGCATCTAGCAGCAGCCTGACCTCGTAATTTGTTTGCATCGCATCGAAACTTAGGTTGACTTTCCTTTGGGGACAAAGGAGGCGCCGCTTTGTATTACACCGTCCATATGACGACTTTAAGGCTGATGGTTGTCAGCTTTTTTGCCTGTCTGACTCTCTCGAACCCGTTGCTCGCTCAGGAAACTGACGGGCCTTCTCTCGCCTCGGAAGTTGATTTGCTCGACGATCCCGAGACCACCATTAACGCAAATGGTGATTCGAAATCGCAAGGCAGCGAACCGATCGCTCGTGTTGCCTGCGCTCTCTTCAACGTCAAGAACGTTGATGAGACCGCCCGCGACGCGGAATTTGCTCGACTCGCACAGCAAGTCAGTATCCTTGAACAGCAGGCTGCCGTTCTGCGCTCCGTTGTGAAGCTCGTAGGGCCTTCGGTCGTCCATATCGAAGCTGAAAAGGAAGAGCCCGAGTTCGATCGCGATGCGGCACAGCACGAAAGCACCGCACCCGATTCGGGGATGCCTGCCGATGCGGAAGATCCCGTCATCGAATCCGAATCGGAATATGAGCCGAGTTATGAGGTGGATGGCTACTACGAGACGCCTTACGAAGGCAGCTACGAATCCTATCCTAGCGATGCCTACGAAGGGTATTCGGTGATTCCCAATGCCTACATCGAAGAGGCCGGTTCGGGAGTGCTCATTCGAATCGATGACAATGTCTACGTGCTGACGAATCGCCATGTCGTGACCGGGTGTGAACTGAACGGAATCCGCATCAAGTTGCATGACGGCCGTATGATCTATCCCAATAAGAAGTGGGAAGATCCGAATACCGACGTGGCCGTCCTCAGTGTTTCGGCCGATCGGCTCGTACCGGCCCGCTTGGGGAACAGTGAAAAGGTTGAGATCGGCGATTTTGTGTTGGCGTTCGGTAGCCCATTCGGACTGAGTCGATCCGTGACGTACGGGATTATTAGCGCCAAAGGGCGTCGAGACCTGATTCTGGGTAGCGATCCGGTCGGCATTCAAAATTTCTTGCAGACCGATGCCGCGATCAATCCGGGCAACAGCGGCGGTCCGCTTCTGAATACGCATGGTGAGGTCATCGGACTGAACACTGCGATCGCCAGTAATTCAGGTGGCAATGACGGCATCGGTTTCAGTATTCCGATCAATATCGCGATGCACGTGGCGACGCAATTGGTCAACAATGGAGAGTTGATCCGAGCGTACCTAGGAGTCCGTTTGGATTCGGCTTTCCGAGCGAAAGCGGCGCACGACCTGGGATTGCCGCGGCTCGTCGGGGCCCGCGTCACCGGCGTCACCGAGGGGTCGCCGGCGGAAAAAGGTGAAATGGCGATGGACGATGTCATCGTCTCTTTTAACGGCGTTCAGGTCGAAGACGACAACCATCTTGTCAGCCTTGTGGGGCTCACGCCTCCCAATGCGGAAGTCAAAATGGTCGTTGTTCGTGATGGCGAACCGGTGCGACTTTGTGTCACGCTCAGCCAGCGGATGGGGCAATCGGATCACTACTGAGCGTCGGTTCAGTGGGGCGTTTACGACAACCGCGTCAGTCCGCTGACGATGCACTGCTTGACACCGGCGACGTTGATACCGGTCGCGACGGCCATGTTGGCCCGTTCGCGGTTGGCGGGGCGTCGGTCGAAGATCGTCATGCCCGAGGTGATGCTGCCGCCCGTTTCGACTTGGCCGTGCATTTGCTCGGTCGTGAAAAGTTTGGGTTGGATTGCGGCCACGACGGCGATGGCGTCGTGAAGCTGGATCCCTTCCAGTCCCAAATGCGACCGATGGGCGCGGAACGTGTGCTGTAGAATGTGGTGGAGGAATGCGCCGCCGGTCGTCTCTTCGGGTGGTAGCTCGTCGAACAGATCAAGGCTGAAGACCGTTTGGCGTGTGACGTCGAGCGGAATGATCGTCTTCGTTGTTGGTGATTGGAATACCGCGTCGGCGGCCGCCGGGTCGTAGTAGATATTGTATTCCGCACAGGCAGTCGCGTTGCCAACGCCGTCGATGGTTCCGCCCATGATGATCAATTGTCCGATCATGGATGCCGTTTCCGGGTCACGTTGTATCGCTCGAGCCACATTCGTGAGTGGCCCTAAGCAGATGATCGTGACCTCTTCGGGCGCTGACCGGACCACGTCGCAGATCAGTTTGTCGGAAGCCCGTTCGTGATGGAGCACCGACACGTCAGCATTTAGGTTACCCAGTCCGTCTCCGCCATGAAATTTGCGAATGTCGGTGGGAGGACTGAATTCTGGCGGGCTCGCCTTGCCAAATCTCGGATATCGCGGCGGGTCGAGACACTCGACGACCGTCTGCACATTGCGCGTGGTTTGTTCGGCCGACGCGTTGCCCTCGGTGGCGGTCACGGCCAATACTTCGAGGCTGGGTTCAAAAAGAGCGATCGCCAACGCCACTGCATCGTCGATGCCGGGGTCACAGTCGATGATGACTTTGCGAGCTGCCATGGCTATTTTCAATTGTCGTTATGCTGGGAAATGCGGACTCATCCGGAAAATATCTCTTCGACAATATAGCCGCTTTCATTCTGTCGATGTCATTTTCATCGCAGACATTGCTGCAATCGGCTGTGCCGAATTGGTAAATTGATCCGACCACGTCGTCTCTGTGGCGCCGAACACTTCGAAATGAGGTCATTGGGGTGCTGATACCACTAACAAGCAAAATTGAAGCGGGCTCGGATCTGGCCGCAGATGAGATGTTGGCTGCGATCAGCGTCATCATGAAGGGCGACCGTTCGGATCAGGAGATTGCCGGCTTCTTGTTGGCCTTGAAGGCGAAGGGGGAAACGGCGACCGAGATCGCCGGTGCGGCGCGGGCGGTTCGTCAGCACATGACGCAGGTCAGTTCGGATCGCGACGATCTTCTCGATACCTGCGGTACGGGCGGCGACGGTGCGAGCACTTTCAACATCAGTACCGCGGCCGCGTTGGTTGCCGCTGCTGCTGGGGCGCGTGTCGCCAAACATGGCAACCGGAGTGTCAGCAGCAAGTCGGGCTCGGCCGATGTCCTTCGCGAGTTGGGCGTGAACATTGATGCCGATTTAGTTCAGGTGGAACGTTGCCTCGATGAGGTGGGCATTTGCTTCTGTTTTGCCCCGACGATGCATCCTTCGATGAAAAGCGTCGCCCAGGTGCGGCGGCAGCTGGGCGTGCCGACGATTTTCAATCTCCTGGGACCGCTCTGCAATCCGGCCCGCACGCCGTTCCAATTGATGGGTGTCGGGAAGCAGCCGTTGTTGCCGTTAATGGCCGATGTGTTGCAGCAATTGGGCTGCCAACGATCGGTTGTTGTGCACGGAACGGACGGTCTGGATGAGGTCACGTTAGCGGCCGCGACCGATATTCGCATCGTGACCGCGAACGGAATCGAAGAGGCGACATGGTCGCCAGCCGACTTTGGGATCACCGCCACGGGGCTGGAATCGCTGAAGGTGTCGGGGCCCGAGGAAAGCGCTAGCGTGATCCGACAGTTACTCGCAGGAAAAGCGGGACCAGCCCAGGACATTGTCGTGCTGAATGCAGCGGCTGCCCTGTGGACGGCCGGCCTCGCCAGTGAGCTCACCGCAGCAGCCCGCTTGGCGCGGGAGGCGATTTCGAGTGGACGAGCGCTGGCAACGCTGCAGCATCTGGCAGAGTGTTCTGCCAGCAAGCCGGTCTGACTCTCAAGTGTCGATGATGCGTGCGCCGAAAGAACAAGGTGACGTAACCGGCGAGATCGCTCTAGATTCGCTACATAGTGGTTCCAAGTGCTTGTTTCGGTCCGAATTCGACACATTCCTCTGGTGTTTGTTCACTTTCCAGTTTGGCGTTGTGGTGGTAAATTGAGTCGTTTCACGGGATCGGGAATTCGCCAGCCAGGCGAGTGGTCCGGTTCCTTTTGAACCCAGAAGTTTTGGAGAACGACCCATGGCCAAGCCCGGTCGCAAAGTAAAGAAAGCCAATCACGGCAAACGCCCCGCCAACTCGCGCCAACGAAAGAACCGCCGGCAGAAAATCAAAACGTAACTGATGTTAAGTCTTTAGGAATTGGGAGCCGGATTCGTGGGACGTAAAGACTACATTGTCGATCCAGCGGACGTCGATTTCGCCAATCCGATCGCGGACATTGAGGAGATTCGTAAATACAATCCTCAGCGGTTCGAGATGGAGCAGCTGACAGCGATCGTCTATCTAGACGACGAGCGTCATATTTGTGCCGGCTACAAAGACATCACGGACAAAGAAGTCTGGGTCCGCGGCCATATGCCGAACATGCCACTGATGCCGGGCGTATTCATGTGTGAGGCGGCTGCTCAGATGTGTAGCTATGTCACGCAGAAGCTCGACCTACTGGGGGCTCAAATGGTCGGGTTTGGCGGCATGGAAGATGTCCGCTTCCGTGGCCCGGTTGTGCCGGGCGATCGTCTGCTGATCGCCTGCGAGAAGCTCAGGGTCCGGCGACACCGCATGATCATCTGTCGATTCCAAGGCACGGTCGGCGACAATATTGTCGTTGACGGCAAGATCAAAGGCATTCCGCTGCCTGTGGATCAACTGACCGAGGGCGCCTCCGCTTAGGAGACGACGACTCGACGTGTGGGTTTACCGCTGGCGTGCGTTGGTTGTCGATCGGCTTCCATCCAATTCATAGCGACCATTCCCATGCTGATTCCTTTCCACGACGAGAATCCGACGACGCGATGGCCGATTGTGACCGTCGCGATCATCGTCATCAACGTCTTGTCGTTGCTCTACCAGAATCAGTTGCCAGCTCGAACCGGCGAAGGCCCACATGCGATTGTGAAGCATGTCCATCAATACGGCTTTGTGCCGATTCGTCTGAAGCAACTTACCAACAAGCGACCGATCCGCGTCGATATGTACGCGGCGCAAGTTGGCAGGCAAGTCCCACTCGGCCCGCAGCGATTTATCGAATTCCAACCCGATGCGACGAGCATTTTGGCGAGTGCCGTGACTTCGATGTTTCTGCATGCCGGCTGGTATCACTTGCTCAGTAACATGTGGTTCTTCTGGATCTTCGGTAACAACATCGAAGATCGTTTAGGGCACGTCACGTTTCTGCTGTTTTACTTGGTTGGTGGTTTGATTGCTTCTTTGGCTCACTATCTCATGTCGACCGAACAGGCGACGCTGATTCCCGTAGTGGGCGCCAGCGGCGCGGTGGCGGTGACGCTGGGCGCTTATGCGGTCTTTTATCCCTTCGCGAAAGTGAAGACGTTAGTTTTCTTGATTTTCTTTTTTACCGTGATCGAATTGCCCGCTCTGGCTATCCTAGGGTTCTGGTTTGTAGGCCAATTGATGAGTGGGATGGCGCCTCACGTTCAGGAAGCGGCCGGCGTGGCGTTTTGGGCTCACATTGGTGGATTTGTGGCGGGAGCCTTACTGATGCCGATCCTGGCGGCCGGTACGCCTGAACCAGGCAGCGATTGGGATCGTGAAGCGGCCGAGCAATTCGGCACACGACGAGATGACGACGATTGGAGACGAGGCTGACATGGCGAGACGCGCTTTACGAAAAACCGTCGATGCAGAGAAGGTGGCAGAGTTCCTGCTGAAACCGGATCAACTGCCCGCCGCCATGGACCCGCAGGTGATTTTTGGTCGCACAGCACCGCTCGAAGTCGAAGTCGGCACGGGCAAAGGGCTCTTCCTCCGCAACGCGGCCGCCGCTCGCCCCGACCGTTCGTTCTTGGGAATCGAAGTTGCGCGAAAGTATGCCGAATTCGTCGCGTCGCGGTTGGCGCGTGACGAGCAGACGAACGCACGCATGGTGAGTGGCGATGCGATGGTCGTTTTCCAAGAGAAGCTAAAAGACAACAGCGTGGAGGATGTGCACGTCTATTTTCCCGATCCATGGTGGAAAGCAAAACATCGTCGTCGCCGCATCGTGAACGACCGATTCCTGGCCGAAGTCGAAAGAGTGCTTGTTCCCGGTGGCCGCTTTCATTTGTGGACCGACGTGCAGGAGTATTTTGAATCGAGCCTCGAATTGATCGCCCGCTCAACCTCCTTGTCGCGACCGATGGATGTCCCAGAAGATACGGCGCTCCATGACCTGGATTACCGGACTCACTTCGAACGTCGCGTTCGCCTAAATGGACTGCCAGTATTCCGAGCCGAATTTTCCAAGGCGATGTGGCAAGTCGAGATTGCCACCGGCCTCGGACTCCCACCCGCTTCGATTCACGAGAGTTAGCCCGATGAAGTCCCGCGCCGATTCGATCGATCTGCTGAACATGACCCACGATTTTCCCTGTCCGGTGATGATCAAGGCGATCGGTAAGAATGAGGCCGATTTTCCGATGCGGATTGCCTGGGCAATTCGCGACGCGTTGGGACTTGAGTTTGATCCCGTCTATCGTACCCGCGAAGCCCAGGGGGGCAGGCACATTGCGGTCACACTCGAGCCGACGTTTGACAACGCGGAACAGGTTCTCGACCTCTATGACGCGATTCGCAAGGTCGAAGGCGTTGTGATGGTGATGTAGTGACGGCAAAATGTCGTCAATTGCTACCGATCACCGCGAATCGTGCTTGACGAAGAAGAGAATTGTCAACGGCGAGCAACTCTTGTTAGATTAGAGCGGTCTTGGGTTTCTGGCCCAGACCGCTGTTTGAGGTAACGTTGCCCGATGTGAGCGTCCATTGATGTACGGCTCAACAAGTTGGCGCTGCATTAGCTGAGGTGGAACCATGACCAATCGAACTCCCAACTCTCTCTTTCCCATTTTGGCCGTGTTCTTTCTAACGTTGCTGGTCAGCAACGGATCGGCTCAAAAGCGTGAGTGGAATGACAAATCGGGCAAATTCAAAGTCGAGGCCGAATTCGTCGATTCGGACAACGAGACCGTCACGATCAAGACGGCTGCCGGTAAATCGATGGATGTCCCCAAGGCCAAGCTCAGCGATGCCGATCTTGCCTTCGTCGCTGAGATAGAAACGAAGAAAGCCAATGAGGCGAAAGTTCGCTATTCTTCCACTCGTTTCTTTAACTCACTCAAGAAGAGCGAAGAAGAACGTGACGAGGAGGTTTTGGAATTCATCACTTCTAGCGCTCGGGAGCGGATGGAAGGCTCGGGGAGCGAGATCAAGAATTTGCCGAAACCGGACCGAGCGGCGAAACCGGTCGTCAAGTCGATCGCATTCGATGGCGATTCGGCCGAAGCGGTCGTTCGCTTGCGATTCAAAGGGAAGTCGATCAGTCCAACTTTGCTTGTCCGGCGCGAGGAAGACAAATGGCTCGTCTATGGCATCATCGGACCCGACGAGAACGATGAAATCAAAACGATCCTCTTCGAGGACGAATCGGCCAATCCCAACAAGCGAGCTGCTGTTGACGAATCAAGCGACAAAAGTGCAAACGAAACGAGAGGAACCGAAAAAGCCGCCTTCAGCGTGCCGGACGGCAACGCGGCCAAGTTGTTCAAGTTCATTGATCAAACCATGTCGAGTAAACCGGCCCACGGCACCGACGACCTGACTCACCGGCAGCAAGTTGCCTCCGCCGTCGAATCGGCAGCCAACAAGGTCTTGCGGGACTCGGCCGTAAGCGAGCAAGACAAGACAAAAGCGGGCCGATTCCTTGTCGATGCGGCCATGATCACAATTCAAGAGCAGCCAAACGGTATCGAACGCTTGAGTGAACTTGCGGAGGAGATTAATAGGCGAGGGTTGAGTGACGTTCAGCCGTATGCCGAGTCGGCGCTGCTGCTGGTGCGAGCGCGGCAGGCGAGTTCCGAGTCCGAGGTGCGGTCGGTGGTTGGCGATGTCGTGGCTCACTTATCGACGGTGCCGCTCACACGAGAGAACATGGCGTTGGCTCAACAGGCCGGTACGATGGCTGAGAGGCTTGATTCGGCATTTGCCGCAGAAACGTATGCCAAATTTGGCGAGACTTTCCGTGGTGGCGAAGGGGCTGCCCAGGACGTTGCGGAACGATTCGATGCGATGGCGCGACGGTTAGGCTTGGTAGGCCAAGAAATGAGGGTCGCTGGAGTTGGCCCTGACGGTGAGTTGTTCAATTACGAAGATTACAAAGGGAAAGTCGTCTTGGTCGATTTCTGGGCCACTTGGTGCGGCCCCTGTCGCCAAGCGTTCCCCAACGTGTTGAAGAACTACGAGCAGTACCACGACAAAGGCTTTGAGGTCATTGCAATTAGCATCGACAAAGACCTTGGCGATTTGGCTTCGTTCATGAAAACGGAGAAGCCACCATGGATCGTGTTGGCCGATACGCATCCCAAGAATGGTGAGTCGATCGCCGACTACTACGGCATTGAAGCGATCCCCGCGACGTTCTTGATCGGCAAGGACGGCAAAGTGATCACCGCGGAAGTGCGTGGCGGACAACTGGACGCTCAATTGGAAAAGCTCCTAGGCGGCGAAGCCTAAGATCACGACGCCAACGATCCGTACTTCGAATTTCTGAGTCGAGTCCGACCCGTGACAGAGGTAAAGGTCCCATCGCGATTGGGCGATGTCGCCTAACTGACACTCCGCTCGTACGTGCGGTCGGTGTTTCCCGACGAACGATCATCCAGCGCGACCTGATAGAGCTTCTTGCCACAATCGGTCGGATAGTCGCCCGTAATGCAGCCACGGCAAAGTGAGGATTCCGGTTTTCCAATCGCCCGATGAATGGAATCGACCGGTAGGTACCGCAGCGAGTCGGCGCCTAGCTCTCGTGCCATTTCGTCCTGGCAGATGGCCGTCAATTCGCCATCGGGCATGAAGCGTGGCGCGAACAATTCGTCGATCCGCGACATGTCGATGCCGTAAAAACAGGGCGCGACAATGGGTGGGCAGGCAACGCGGACGTGAATCTCTTTCGCTTGTCCTTCTTCGCGAATCCGGTCGAGTAGGACTCGCATCGTCGTCGAGCGGACGATCGAATCTTCGACCAGGATGACTCGTTTGCCGGCCATGACGTCGCGGAGCGGTGTGTATTTGTTTTGAGCCGCCGTCCGGCGAGAACCGCTCCCTTGAATGAAGGTGCGGCCCGAGTAGCGATTGCGAATCAGCCCTTCGCGGACGGGAATCCCCAGGCGGAACCCCATCGCATCGGCGGCCGCTTTACTCGTGTCCGGGACCGGAACGATGATCGTGTTCTCGTCGAGTGGCAGCCGGCCTTCCGCCACTTCCAATTGGGCCAGTTCTTCGCCCAAATTGCGGCGGGTCAAGTAGACGCTACGTTCATCGAGCGTGCTGGCCACGTTCGCGAAATAAATCCACTCGAAAAAGCAATGTGCGGTATTCTTCGATTCGGCAAACTGTTCGAAACGCAGTTTGCCTTTTTCGATTAAGATCGCATGGCCGGGGGTCAGTGATTTGATTTGATCCGATTGGAACCCAAGATTCACCAGGGCCACGCTCTCGCTGGCCGCTGCGAAGAAGGAACCATCGATAGCGTAACACAGCGGCTTCAGTCCCAAGGGATCGCGAGCGATCATCATGTCACCGTCCGCATTCAGATAAACGAGGCTGTAAGCGCCGTCAAAACGTTGACTGACTTTTTGCATGACCTCAATGAGCGCGGGCCGTTTCGAGCCGGATAATTCGCGGCTCAATTCGTGCATGATGATTTCGGTGTCGGTGTCACGCGCCAGATGATGGTTGCCGTCCCGCAGCAGCGCATCGCGCAGCTCGTGGTAGTTCGCCAGCTGTCCGTTGAAACCGAAACTAAACCACTTATGACGTTCCAGATGATGACGTTCGAACGGCTGGGCATAGCCCCGATCGTCCTGGCCGCAAGTGGCGTAGCGAACATGGCCGATTCCGGCGCTGCCGGCATATTCGGCCTGGATACTTTCCATCTTGCCGCGATGGGCCAGACGGAAGACCTCGGTCACCGAACCGACATCTTTTTTCGTATCGATCAACTGGCTGCGGTCGGCGCGATAGGTCGTCATGCCGGCGGCAAGTTGTCCGCGGTTCTGCAAATCGAGCAGCATCCTCGGGATTAACCGAGTCACCTCGTTCGGTCCTTCCGCAGGACAGAGATCGCTGATTGGACCGTCAAGATGGTAAACGGCGGCGATCCCGCACTCTTCGTATAATTCGCTCATGAATTTAACGGCATTCGCTTCATGCCAAGCCGTAGTTTGGGCCGCTTTCAGGTTCCGATTTGCTGATTCTAGGCAGATATTGTGCGAGCAACAACCGAACGTGTAAAGAACCGCGGTTTCTCTAGTTACAGCGTTGCCGTATTGTAGATTGGCAGGCGCCGACCTTAAAAGAATCTGCAAAATCACCCATGAACGATCACGAATCTCATTCATCCACCAGCTCCACTCAGACGGCCCTACGCCGGCAAATCGTTGACGCGGCGCAGCAAGTTGTGATCAAGCTGGGGACGCGAGTCGTTTGTGGTTCCGACGGTCGTTTGAGTCAGGAACGAGTCGGCCAACTCGCCCAGCAGATCAGCCAGCTGTTGGATCGCGGCCTGCAAGTGGTTCTCGTCAGCAGTGGAGCTGTTGGAGCCGGTATGAGCCAGTTGGGGCTTCGTCAGCGGCCCACCGATTTGGCCAAGCTGCAGGCCGTCGCCGCGATCGGCCAAGCTCGGCTGATTGATGAGTACGAACGCCACCTCAGTGCCCAGAATCGGCACGCCGCTCAAGTGCTGCTGATTTCCGATGATCTCGACGACCGAACACGATACCTAAACGTCCGCAACACGCTGCTCGAATTGCTCGAACTGGGCGCCGTGCCCATCATCAATGAAAACGACACCGTCGCTGTGGAAGAGTTGATGACTACGTTTGGCGATAACGATCGGCTGGCCGCTCGCGTCGCGAACCTGCTGCGAGCGACGTTGCTCATCATCCTCAGCGACGTCGATGGTCTCTTTGACGGTGATCCGACTGCCGCCGACAGCCGGTTGATCTCCACGGCACCGTCCATCGACCATGCCATTCAGGAATTCGTGTGTGACAAACCGGGAACGTTGTCGCGTGGCGGCATGCGCAGCAAGCTGGAAGCGGCTCGCGAATGCACGATGGCCGGTAAGCATGTCATCCTTGCCAACGGTCATCGGCCTCAGGTACTTACCGACATCATGCAGGGCGCCGAAGTTGGCACGCTGTTCTTGGCCGAAGCGAAAGCGATCAGTCCGTTGAAACGTTGGATCGGTTTTGCGGCCAAGCCGAAAGGGAAGCTGCAGATCGACGCCGGTGCCTGCCAAGCGCTCGCCGATCACGGCCGCAGTCTGTTGCCCATCGGCGTAAAAAGCGTGCATGGTGAGTTCAAGAAAGGTGACGTCGTTTCCTTGGTCGACGAAAATTCGAAGGAAGTTGCCCGCGGCCTCACGAACTACTCGGCGACCGACGTCCAGGTCATTCAAGGGCACAATAGTGACCAGATCGGTGAGCTACTTGGCTACAGCCCCTACGAAGAGCTGATCCATCGCGACAATCTAGTGCTAACCTCTTCCAATTTGCCGACATCGTAGCCGCCTCTTACTGGTTGAAATCGTACGTTGGTGTGTCGGTCTGGTCTTTTTCCGGATCGGAAAGAGCTTTCGAGTCGTTTCATTGGCAGACGCCAGCGTGACCATTCGGGGGTGGAACTGTTCGCTGAGAGAGCGAATTTCAATTCGATGCAGTGGCTGCGCTGCGTTGATTCTCGGTCGTTTTGAAGATCGTTTGTGGGAAGAAGGTGCGTCGCCCTAGCATGGAGATAGGGGAAACATCGAATTCACTGACTCATCGGAGCCTTCCTCATGAATGGAAAACGAACTGCGTTTACCCTGGTCGAGTTACTCGTTGTCATCATAATTATTTCTGTGTTTATTTCACTCCTCTTGCCGGCTGTTCAGTCGGCGCGTGAAGCAGCCAGGCAATCGTCGATGAAGGGTGAGTATCTTCATGAAACAATGGACAACGTTGCCGAGGTTGGGCCGCAGCCAGCAACTTTGTCTCAGGCTCGGATTCGAACGATTCGAGCTGACATAACTCTGACTCCTAAGTTGAGCGCCGGTACAGCTACCCCTGAGTCCATCTACGAAGCTCGTTTTGTCGGCTCGTTGTCAGTGCAACCTCCCGCTGAAGGAGGTTCGTCATGCGAAGTTCGATTGCCAATGCCCCCTCAAGTGATTTCACTTTCTGACCTCTCGATCAAGGTGGCAGGAGAAGGAAGTGAGCGAACGGCCTTGCGAAATGGAAAACTGGTGTGGCAAGGTGAACTCCCACAAGAAGGGACAGAACTCGAAGTCACTTACACGGCGGTTGGACGCGGGCTGTTCGAATTAGGCCTTGTAAACGCTGGGCTCATTGATGATTATCAGATCGCGCTGACTTCGACCGGGTCTGATTTGCGACTGCTTGAGTTGTCACTTCAACCGACCAGTGTCGAACGGTCGGGTAGTAACACCACTTATCAATGGAATTACTCCCAGCTGCTGATTGGGCGACCCGTCTACGTGGATATTTTGGGCATCGCACCCATTGATCGACTGGGTGAGCTTACCTGGTTGGGGCCTCTGAGTGTTGTCGTTTTCGGCTTGCTGTTAGGTTTAGTTGTGCAGGCCAGCGCCGTGCCAAACTTCGACCGTTGGATGTTACTGTTGACGATCGGAACCTTTGCGGGCGCGTATCCGCTGATGTATTTCGCACAAGAGTACATTTCGCTGTTTTTGTCAGTTATCGTTTCCGCACTGTTCGCTGTTACCGTGATTGGCATTCGTGCAGTCACGCTAATGGGATTACTCCGTGCCCTCTATGGTATTGTCGGTCCTGCCGCTGTGATCATGGCGATAACATTAGTCGCTGCGGTCTGGCCTCAGTCCCAAGGGATCTTGCTAACCTGTTTAGCACTGGGATGTTTCATCGCCAGTATGATGCTGATGCCACACATCGACCCGGATAAGATTTGGCCGAAGAGACCGGTTGTTGAGCCAGCAGCTTCAACAAATTGATGATCGGACCCTCGCCAATGCTTTCCGGAAGGCGATTTGCCTTATTTTTTGGCAGACCGTGAATGGTCGCAGGCTCGCATCGCTTACGGTGGCAGAGTATGCAATATTGATGCGTACCGAGATTAGAAGACCATCACTCTGTCGGCCTGTTTGCCAACTCGGGATGTTGTTCTGTCCGGGGTACAACCGAACGCCGTTCCTGGAGTAATGATTTGGACATCGTGGAATACAACAAACAGGCATGGGATCGCAAAGTGAGCGAAGCCGATCGTTGGACGGTGCCGGTCAGTGCGGAGGCGATTGAGCAGGCGCGCGGCGGCCAGTTCGAGATGGTGCTCACGCCGTCCATCCCTGTGCCACGGTCATGGTTTCCCGATCTGAAAGAGGCAAAAACGCTCTGTTTGGCAGCGGCTGGGGGCCAGCAGGCGCCGCTGCTCGCTGCTGCGGGAGCGGTGGTCACCGTGTTTGACAATTCGCCGATGCAATTGCAGCAAGACAAACTGGTCGCAGAGCGTGCAGGGCTCTCATTGGAACGGGTGCAGGGAGACATGCGCGATTTGTCCATGTTTGCCGATGGCCAATTTGATTTCATCTTCCATCCGTGCTCGAACACCTTCGTACCAGATGTCGTGCCCGTGTGGCGCGAGGCAGCACGAGTGCTGCGGCCCGGTGGTCTCCTGCTGTCCGGGTTTACCAACCCTGTCCGCTACATTTTCGATGATGAACGGACTTATAGCGGCCAACTGGTCGTACGACATGCCCTGCCCTATTCTGACATGACGCACTTGAGCGACGATGAGTTAAAGGTTCATGTGACCGATCCGGGACATCCATTTGAATTTGGCCATACGCTCGATTCGCAGATTGGTGAGCAGCTGCGATCCGGTTTTGTGATGACCGATTTCTACGAAGATCGTTTCGGAGCCGAAGAAAAAGATCCCATCTCTCAGTTTATGAATACTTTCATGGCGACTCGGTGCGAGCGCCGATAAGACGCCTCTTTCACCATGCCAAAACGACTACGTCATCTGTTGCTCATCCTCGGCGACCAATTGAACTTCGATTCGGCAGCGTTCGATGGTTTTGATAAATCGCTCGATGCGGTCTGGATGGCGGAGGTTGCTGAGGAGTCGACCCATGTTTGGTCCCACAAAGCGCGCATCGTCATATTTCTAGCCGCCATGCGGCACTTCCGGCAAACTTTGGTTGCCGAGGGGATTTCGGTCGACTACCGAGCGATTGATGATCCGCAAAACGGAGGTACGTTCGCTGCGGAATTGTCGGCGGCCATCGAGCGCTTGAGCCCGCAGAAATTGATCGTGGTTTTGCCCGGTGAACAGCGAGTGCTCGAATCATTGCAAAATGTGGCGCACGAATCGGGCCTCCCTTTGCACGTTGTCCCGGATCGGCACTTTTATACGACGCCTGAAGAATTTGCGGATCATGCCCAGGGACGCAAACAGTTGCGATTAGAGTTCTTCTATCGTGAGTTGCGGCGGCGATTTGACGTGTTGATGGACGGAAATACGCCCGAGGGTGGTAAGTGGAACTACGATTCGGACAATCGTGGCTCATTCAAAAAAGCGGGACCGGGGACCGTGGCGAGCCCCCAGTCTTTCCCGCCGGACAAAGTGACGGCCGAAGTCATGGAGACTGTCGAAACGAAGTTTGCCGATCATCCGGGCAGTCTGGCCAAGTTCGATTGGCCTGTGACTCGTGACGATGCCCAGCGAGCGCTCGATGATTTTATTCAACATCGCTTGTCGACATTTGGCGATTTTCAGGATGCGATGTGGACGGACGAGCCCTATCTTTATCACTCGAAATTGTCGACGGCGCTGAACCTGAAACTGCTCGACCCACGGGAAGTGGTGGAAGCGGCGGTCGACGCCTATCGTGGCGGCAAAGCGAATCTAAGTGGAGTCGAAGGGTTCGTTCGTCAGATCCTCGGTTGGCGTGAATATGTCCGCGGGATCTATTTTCTTTACATGCCGGAATATCTCGAACGGAATGCGCTCGGCGCGCAAGAGCCTCTGCCCGATTGGTTTTGGACCGGCGAAACAGAGATGCACTGCCTGCAGCAGGCGATCGGGCAAACGTTAGAGTACGGATACGCGCATCACATTCAACGGTTAATGGTCACCGGCCTGTTCTGCCTGCTCTTGGGTGTCGATCCCAAGCGAGTCCACGAGTGGTACTTGGCGGTTTACGTTGACGCAATTGAGTGGGTTGAGCTGCCGAATTCGCTGGGAATGTCGCAGTTTGCGGACGGCGGTGTCATGGCCAGCAAGCCCTACGTCGCGACCGGGAAGTACATCAAGCGGATGAGTAATTACTGCCAAAGTTGCCAATTCAATCCTGACCTGGCCACCGGCGAAGACGCCTGCCCGTTCACGACGATGTATTGGGACTTTCTGCAGCGTCATCAAAAGCAACTTCAGGGCAACAACCGCATGTCGCTTCAATTGCGAAATCTGCAGCGGAAAGAACCGCAGGAACTTGTCCAAATCACTGACCAAGCGGAGAGATTTCGTCAAAGGATGCGGTCGTAGATGTGCCGTGCCCAAAGGGTGTGGTGACGAACCCGCAAGACGTCGATATCATGATCGCTGGTTTATCGACTGTTTGATTTGATCTTCGGAGTTTGATTTATGGCTAAGAAAGTCCATTGGTACTATCACCGTCGCGGCTGAACGAGTTGCACTCGAGCGCAAGAGTTTCTTGCCAAGCACGGTTCTCAAGTCGCGACCGAACAGAACGCGACCAAAGAACGAATCGAAGGTTCCGAGGTTCTGGCGGTTCTTGATGGGATGTCCAAATTGGTCGTTGCCAAGGGCAAGAAACAATTGGAATTCGATTTGAAGACAGACCGGCCAGATGACGCGGAACTGGTCGCCGCGATGACGGGACCCACAGGCAACCTGCGTGCCCCGTCATTGGTCGTCGGCAAGACGGTGATCGTCGGATTCAACGCCGATTTGTACGAATCGCGACTTTGATCAGCAGCTTCTATTGGATGTTGATCCGGCACGGCATGATGCAGGCGGTCGGCTCACGAAAAATCTGTTGCAGCATGAATAGATCGGCCCACTGTTGGCGGAGTGGAGCCGGAACCATGTTTTGTCCTGCTGCCGTTAAGGGGCTGGTCGCGGAGGCTCCGCCAAACATCTCCTCGAAAAACGTTTTCTGTTCCGGGAGGATCATAAGTTCTGGGTCGTCGTTCGGTTCGAGATCTGCCAGCTTTTGAGCGCTGGCAATGGCGTCCGAGAGTGAGCCCAGCTCATCGACCAATCCGTTGTCGACCGCTTGCCGCCCAGTCCAGACACGTCCGCCTGCCAGCGTCTTTAGCTCGTCCAATTCCATCTCCCGGCCGGCAGCCGCTTTCGTCGTGAATTGCTCGTAGGTTTCTTCCATGTAACCTTGCATCATCTTGCGTCCCTCGGGCGAGAATGGTTCGGACGTCGAGAATAGATTGCTGTTCTTACCGAAGGAAATCACGTCGGTCGTCACCCCTGCTTTTCTCATCAGGCCGCCCGTCACGATTTTTCCGCCGACGACACCGATCGATCCGGTGAGGGTTCCCGGTTCGGCAAAGATTTTGTCGCATCCCATAGAAATGTAGTAACCGCCGCTCGCCGCGACATTGCCCATGCTGGCGATGATTGGTTTTTCAATCGTCTCGATTTTGTTCCAGATCAGATCGCTGGCGAGTGCCGATCCGCCAGGACTGTCGACTCGCAACACGATCGCCGCGACATTTTTGTCTTCGTCCGCTTCGGCGAGCGCCTGAATGATGGTGTCGCTGCCCATCGTCTTGCCTCCCATCAACGGATCAGAGCTGCTCGATCCCGAGTTGATGGCACCGACGGCATAAACGATGGCAATCTTCTCGGCCGCCTTCGATCTCTTTTTTGATTTACCGCCACCAGAAAAGAGCTCCATCATCTTGATAAAGCCGCCCATGCCAGAGAAGTCGGTATCGACCTTCTTCTTGCCATAATCTTCCAGAATCGCCAACTGGTGATCTTTGCTGCCGGCCAGCAATTCCTGCTCCCAAGCCTCTTCGTAAGCGACGATATCGATCAGCCCGGCTGTTTTTGCCGACTCGGCCGTGAAGACCGCTTGGTCGATAAACTTCTTCACGTCACTTTCCATCAGTGATCGATCGGTGCCGATGGTCTCGATCATTTGGTCGTAGTAGTCGGCCAGCACCGATTCGAGCTGCTTGTGAAAAGCATCACTCATCTGCGTTCGCGTCATTGGCTCGGCGGCGCCTTTGAAATCGCCGACTTGCATCATGTCGGCCTCGACATCTAATTTCGAAAGGAGGTTTTTGTAGAAAGTTACTTCAGCGCGAATCCCGGGAATCATCAGCGTCCCCGATTCGGGCATCATGATCTTGTCGCACGCACAGGCGATAAGGTATTCGCCGGTCGATCCGGATTCCATCTGAGCGTAGACCATCTTGCCGGAATCTCGCACCTTGCTGATCGCTTCACGGACTTCGTGCAGTTGGCCACGTCCAAGGCCGGCCGATTGGATGTTGAGTAGCACCGAGCGGACTTTGTTGTCTTCGGCCGCTTTGTGAAGTCGAGTAAGAAAGCTCATCAAGCTCTTGGTTTCGGCGCCTCCCAGTAAACCAAGTTGACTCGGGCCTTCGCTGAGCGCGCCAGAAAGGGTGATTTCGGCGACTGAGATTTTCGGTTGCTTGCGCGGCTTTTCAGCGGTTTTCGGTTTCTTCTCGTCTGTGGTCGTTTTTGAGTCGGCCGATTTTCCTTTTTCATTGTGAGCCGCTGGTCGCGCGGCTTCCGCTTCCGATTTCGCATTGTTTTCGCTGTTCGATTCGTCCTTGGCATCGTCCTTTACGCCGTTATCGGTTTCCGTGGAAGCGGCGGTCGATTGCTCATCCTTCGTTTCCATCGGCTGCTTTTCGGCCGGCGCGCTCTTTTCGGTGCTCGGTTCTTTTTTCGTCTGAGTTGCTGGTGCCTCTTGCGTGGCCGCTTCTTGGGCAATCGAGCTGTCGCCGCATAGAATCGTCAGACAAATAGTGACGATAAGACCGAATCGAAATACGAAAAATGATGATTGCACCTTTGGCTCCTCTGCAAAATGTGGAATTCAGCCCCTTGGCCTGTCGTCTGCGATTGCTCGCCTGACGCTGATGACTTTCTAACCGCGAGAATCGGCCAGCCAAACTCGTACTACGCAAATCCTCTAGATCCCATAGTTTTACAGCGGCGATCCCTTGGATAGCTTGGCAGTCCAAGAAGCGACAGGAAACCCGGCCGACCGCCATGAATAACCGATAGAAACCGACAAACTAGGTGTACATCCGCTATTGAATCTGTACACTCGTACATTATACTGCCGATGATGGAGAAACGGGCTGCTGGGCGTCGATTTGGTT
>CAYZRS010000018.1:36368-79947 GCA_964480915.1 uncultured Pirellulaceae bacterium
TCGTACATTATACTGCCGATGATGGAGAAACGGGCTGCTGGGCGTCGATTTGGTTTTTCGATTTGGTTTTGTTAGTCGCCAGTCGCCAGTCGTTTAATGTTTACCACGCCAGTCGTTTAGTGTTTGCCGCTGTTTACCGCTAATCGTTCTGGGGACGGCCGATCGTCGTAAAGAATTTGCCACCAGCCGTGGCCGAATGTCGTGTCTCGTACTGCCGTCTTCTATCGTCACACCCCAATCGATCAAGAACCCAAGAGGACATTGGATGTCTCACCTAGATCAGCTGACGAAACGCCAAAAAGCCGTTTACGAATTTGTGCGGGACAAGATTCAAAACCGTGGATATGGTCCGACTGTCCGCGAGATTGGAGAGCAATTTGATATTAGCTCGCCCAATGGGGTCATGTGTCATCTGCGGGCGCTCGAAAAGAAGGGCTTGATCACTCGCGAGCCGAACATGTCGCGGGCGATTCAGCTGAATGCCGATCCGGGTGAGGTGACCGGTCTGCCGCTGGTTGGCGAAGTTGCGGCGGGCGTGATGCACGAAGCGATCGAACAGGACGAGCGAGTCGATTTCGGTACGATGTTCAGTCGCAAGAATCAGTTTGTGCTCCGCGTCCGCGGCGAGTCAATGATCGAAGCACAGATTGCAGACGGCGATTTGGTCGTGGTGAAGAAGCAGCGAACGGCGACCAAAGGACAGATGGTGGTGGCGCAGACCGAAGATGGCGAAGCAACTTTGAAATATTGGTTCCCGGAAAAGAACCGGATTCGGCTCCAGCCGGCCAATTCCGAAATGTCGCCAATCTACGTCAAGAACGCGAAAGTCTTGGGCGTCGTGGTCGGTGTGGTGCGTCCCAGAGTGTAGGACCGATGGGGGCGCACGGTTCTTCCTTGTCCCGGCCTTCCTTCTTTCCTTCCTTCGGTCGCGGCAGCCTAATCACGGAGCTGATCGCGGCAGTTTAATCGCGGCAGAGTTTCCAGGTCCAAGCCAGCGTCAGGAAAGCCAACGCGAGTGTTCCAGGTTCAGGAACGGCCACGGTATCGGCCGACATGAACTTATGGTTGTTCCAGATTACAAAGTCCTGGCCGTCGGCGACGCCGTCTGAGTTGAAATCGCCGCCGAACCAATCGGTGGTGCTGAATTTTTCACCGTTCCAGGCCACGAAATCGGCTCCATTCACGGTGCGGTCGAGATTCGCGTCGCCTGGCAAGGTGGCGAAAATTTCGCTGACCCAGAAATCTACATCAGCCGCGTCGATTTGGCGGTCGCCGTTCATGTCGAAACGGAGTTGATCGGTCCCTGTGACGACTTCCTGTTGCAACTCGATAAGGTCAGCGGCGTCCAACTGTCCGTTGCCAGATAGGTCGCCGATCGTTTCGATCCCAGCCATGCGAAAATCCGTAACTAGCGGAAGATGATCGAACGTATTCGTACTGGGATTCAAAAGGACATCATCGGCTTGCAACCCGGTAGCAGCCAACTCGGCGGGACTCATATCGCGAGTATTCAACACGTAGCTGTGCGGAAGTGTCAGCATGCTGTCGGTAAAGATGACGTAATCAAGGCGTCCCGGTTGGAATACGGAACTGTCGTTGCGCCACGTATAGTCGGCTGGCCCGGTCACATTGTGTAGCGGTCTCGCGTCGAACAACGAAGAACCGTCCCAATCGGGCGGCGTATCGGAACCATATTGCGACTCGTCGACAATGTCGCCAGTGACAACCGTTTGCAGAGGTTGCGGGCCACCGACGATGTTGAGGTCACCGAGGACAGCCATCGGAGTGTGCCCCGGAAGATCGATGGAACCGCCAACCGATTTCGCGTCTCGCATCCAGCTAACCATCGCGTCCGATTGCTGCTGCCGGCCACTCTCACCGCCACTACAACAAGCGTAGTGATTGTTCATGACATAGAAATCACGCACATACGCGTCATCAGGAAGGTCGATGCGGCCGATCGCCAATTCTCGCTCACCGGCGGGCACGGTAGCGACACGGGTATCGAGAATTGGCCAAGGCGACGCGATGACGTTGTCTCTTCCCTGATGAGCGTACCAAAGAGCGCCATTCGGAAGCGGCGAGAGTTGATCCAAGAGACTGGCCACATCGGCTGCGGGACGGGTGATCTCTTGCAGGTTGATGACGTCAGGTTGAACCGCAGCAAAAATACGTTGGAATTGCGCGGCGCCCGTCGCCGATTCATCCGGGAAAATCTGATTCCAAAGCGGGTTATAGGTCAACATGCGCAAGTCGGATTCGAGTTGCCGATCCATGAACGTGCCCGTTTGAGCAGAAAGTGAGGAGGTGGCCAACACGATGGCCAATGCCCATAGTCGATGCGGTCTCATGTTTGAACTTCCGTCGTAGAGTCTTGCGATACGTCTATAGTATACCGGGCGACGTGATAAATCGAACCTGCATCGATGGAACGTCTTAGTCGACCAGCGTCTGCAGCCTGCTGAGCCGTTCTGCCTCCATGCGATTGCCGCGGCTCAACAACCGATCAACGATCGTCGCTTCCATCGAGACCGCCGATCCAGCCAGCCGCTGCAAATCGAATTTGGTGGACTGCTGCGTGGCAGTGAGTACGACCGATCGTTGAGACCATTCTTCCTCTAGTAGATTGTTCTGTTCGACTAAGTCGTGAGAGCTTGTATCTACTTAGGTGCCACCACGCGCGCCGTAGCTGCGATATTCGGCGCCAAGCCGAATTGTTCCAATAGCGCCAAAAAGACTTCTCTCGTGTGCCTTCTCGATTGCTTCTCTTGCTTGGGGTGCGGCTTGGGCCGTGCGCCATGCCGATTTCGTGAGGCGGAACAAACAAAATCGAGGTTTGTTGCCGGCTCGATTGGACGTACCTTGAATTTATCTTTATCTGACCGTCGGAAAAAATATGCGGCTATTTGCCGACGCCAAGGCATCTTGAAGTCATGGGGAATTCTTTCAATTCAATTGGGGGGCAGCGGAATGATGTTGGCAAATATTGATCGAAGATTCGGTTTGAGTTTGTTTCTTGGCTCGATTTTGGCAACGGGGCTATTCGGCGCCGATGTGGATTGGGTGCCGAATTCGAATGGCGATTGGGATGAAGTGGCCAATTGGTCGAGCAATCCGTTGCTGCCAACCGCAAGTGATGACGTAACGATCGATGTGGGTGGAGTGACGCTGCGGTCGATCCGGCATGATGTGGGGACGACCACCATCGGCAGTTTGCAGCTGTCGGAGCGGCTGAATGTTGTCGGTGGCTCGGTGACGGTCCAGGGCGCTGTCACGTTGGCTGCCGACAGTACGTTGATTGCCAACGGTGGTAGTGTCTTGTTTAACGGGTCGGTCCAGGCTGATGGAGCCGACTTGGAAGCGGCGGGTGGCAGTGTCTTGACCATTCCCATTACGAGCTTCGATCAGACCGGCGGGTCGGTCCGATTTCGCGCATCGCAGGCAGGCAGTGTGCTCGATCTGTCGACGCTAACTTCGATAGCAGGAAGTACCACAAACTTTCGCGACGTCACGATGGAAGCGCTTTCCGGCAGCTTGCTTGACCTGGGGTCGCTCAGCAGTATCACACGTCCTTCGAATTTCTCGAACGTGAGAATATCTGCTGACGGCGCCGGTAGCGAAGTTGATTTGTCGTCGCATGCAGACTTTACGAGTGGCGCCGTGACCGATGTCACGACGCTCAATGGTGGCACGATCAGTTGGTCGAATCCGACCGCGATCCAAGGAGTCAATGTGACGGTTGGGGGGTTGCTGGCAACCCAGCAAATCGTCAGCTTGACGAATGGATCGTTGCACGCAACGGATGGAGTGGTACCCAATACGAACAATCTGACCAACGCTGATGGCTCTTCGTTGATTGCTGGCGATTTGTTTTCGACCGGGACTTTGAGTTTTCCGCTGCTCACTTCTTATACCAACACGGCCACTTCCGATATTCGATTTACATCGGAAGGGAGTTCTAGTTTCCTTGATCTTTCGGCGCTTGAGAGCATTGCCGGGAATCAGAGTGATTTTCGAGGCTTTGTCATCGAAGCCAAAGGAGGTGGCTCGCTCGATCTTAGTCAACTGACCTCGGCTACGCGGCCGGCCAATTTTGGGTCGTTTGTGTTGGCATCCAATGGGGTTGGCAGTTTGTTCGACGTGGCCAGCTTTGCCGACTATTCAAGTGGCGCTGTAACCGATGTGAATGTCACCAATGGCGGAGCCATGGTTTGGTCGAATCCTACGGCCATCGATCGTGTTTCGCTGGTGCTCGACGGAGTTCTGGCGACCGGTCAGATCGCCGATTTCACAAACGGACGGATCCTGGTCACCAACTCAGACAGTTCGCCAGCTGACTTTGGTAATTTGACGAATGTTGATGGCTCGTCGCTCGTCGCTGGGACACTGTTTAATTCTGGTATTTTGAATCTCCCTCAGGTAACGACGTATACGAATACATCGGGAGCCGCGGAGCAGCTGCGAGCAGAGCGCGTTGGCAGCCTGCTCGACTTATCCAATCTGCAAACGATCGATGGCGGTCCCAACATGTTTGCCGCGCTCAATGTTCGCGCGTTTGATGGTGGAACGGTCGATTTGAGCAGCGTGACTTCGATTCTGAAACCATCGCAGTTTTCGCCGATCACTCTCGAGTCGTCCGGCGCGGGGAGCGTCGTCGATCTTAGCGCCTATGCGGCCTATACGTCCGAGCAAGTCGACACGATTGTCATCGGAGAAGGAGCAACCTTCCTGTGGTCGAATCCCACAACCATTCGCGGTCTTGATTTGGAGATTGGTGGAACGATCGACACAACTCAACTGGCCAGCTTTCAGGATGGTTCGTTACAAGTCGACGAGGAGCAAGTGCGATCGATCGGATCGTTGACTGACGTCGATGGTTCGAGTTTGATCGCTGGCGAGTTGTTTTCCAGCGGCACGCTCACGTTGCCGTCCGTGACGAACTACATGCACACCGGTACGGCGGCGCGGGTGTTACGATCGACGCGCGCGGGTAGCGAACTGAATTTTCCCAATTTGAATACGGTAACCGGTAACAGCGACCTGTTCATTCGATTGACGGTCGACGCGGCGAATTCTGGCACGATCAATTTTTCGGCCGGAACGACGCTTTTCCAGACGGACGTCGAAATTTCGGCAACCGCAGGTGGGCTGATCACGGGCGGCACGCTGCACCTTGCCAACGGCGCCGTTCTGCGTGGCGATGCAGGTATCATGGCGAACGTTTTGGCCACCGATGGCGGGTTGGTCGCCCCGGGCGTTTTTCGCGTAGGGGCTCTATCCGTGACGGGCGACATCCGCGCGGCGAACGGCGGCGTGATCGATATCGGCACCGAGGCGACGCTCGTCGCGAGTTCTGGTGTGTTCATTGAATCGGCAGGAATCCTGACGGGCGACGGCACCATCGATGGCATGCTGACTGTGAACGGAGTCGTTCAGGTTGATGATATCGAGGAAACCCTCGACGTGACGCAAACTGTCGCGTTGGGGGCCGGTTCGACGATTCGTGTCTCGGAAGCTTATGTACAGGACGCAGCGACGATTTCGGCTGAATTCACGCTACTGCAATCGGCCGCCAGTTTGACCGGCATGTTTGATACGCCGGCGGACAGCGGAATTCCGTCTCATCTGGGGGATGGCATGTTCTTGGATTCCATCTCTTATTTACCAAACGCCGTCGACATGTCGGTCTACTCGGCGATTCCAGGTGACGCCAACGGGGACAAAGTTGTCGATGGCGCCGATTTCGTGATTTGGAATCAGAACAAATTTCAATCAGGAACCGATTGGACGACGGGTGATTTCAATGGCGACGGCGAAACGAATGGTGGCGATTTCGTCATTTGGAATTCGTTCAAGTTCACGGAACTGGATATGAATCTCAACGCCGTACCAGAACCTGGTGGCGATTTGCTACTCGTGGTGATGATTTCCTGTTGGGCTTGGCGGCGTCGCTAGGGAAGCGAATGCGACTCCGCGTTCAGGCAGACTTCTTGAGGTCTTCTTCCTGATTGAGTTTGTTGTAGAGCGTTTTGACACTGATTCCAAGTTCTTCGGCTGCTTTGGGTTTGCTTCCTCCGCTCCGTTCAAGCGCTTCGTGGATGGCGATCATTTCCAGTTCTCGCAAAGTCATCGGCATGGCGATCGTCGCTTTGGCCGATCGATGACTGAGGCGTGGCAGTTCGTCGACGGAAACGGGCAATTTGTCGCAAAGGATCGAAGCGTGTTCGACAACGTTCGCCAATTCGCGGACGTTGCCCGGCCAGGAGTGACTTTTCAGTAGAGTCAGTGCTTCGAGTGTAAATCCACCGTCGTCACCAACCGGTTTGAAACGGCGTAACAGGTGGTTCGCAAGTGCCGCAATGTCATCGATGCGATTGCGGAGCGGCGGCAGGTCGATTTCAAACGGGTTGATGCGGAACATCAGGTCTTCGCGGAATTCCTCGTCTTCCACCATTTGTTCCAGGTCGCGGTGCGTTGCACAGACGATGCGCACGTCGACGTGAAATGGCTCGTTATCACCCACGCGGCGAACTTCACCACTCTCGAGAACCCGCAGCAGTTTCGCTTGCATCGATCGTGGCAATTCGCCGATCTCGTCAAGGAACAGAGTGCCGCCGCTGGCAACTTCAAAAAGGCCGACGCGCTGTTCGCTGGCACCCGTGAATGCGCCTTTGCGATGTCCGAACAGTTCGCTTTCGATGAGTGATTCGGGCAAAGCGCCGCAATTGACCGTGACGAATGGCATCTCGGCCCGTTCGCTCTGGTCGTGAACGGCTCGTGCGACGAGTTCTTTACCGGTCCCCGTCTCGCCACGGATCAGCACGGTCGAGTTCGTGGGCGCTACTTTGGAAATCAATTGGCGGACCTTTTGCAATTCGGGTGTATCACCAATCAGATTGGATGTGCCTTCTTTGATCTCCAGTTGATGCTTGGCCGCACGATACTTGTTCGTCAACGCTCGCTTTTCCATGACTCGGGTCAGCAGCGCATCAATATCTTTTAGGCGTGCCGGCTTCTGCAAATAGTCGAATGCACCCAACTTCAGCGCATCAATCGCCGAATCGGTCGTCGATTTTCCCGTGAGGATTACGGCATCGGTATTCGGTGCCAGTTCTTTCGCTTGACGAATCACCTCGATACCGTTCATGCCCGGCATGTCGAGGTCGACGATCATGCAGTCGTAGGTGTTCATTTCCAAACTACTGACGGCGGTGAGTCCATCAGGGCAGACGGTCACTTCGTGTCCGCGACGTGGTAGTTCGATCCGCATCAGTTCTTGAATCGAGGTTTCGTCGTCAGCGAAGAGGATTTTTAGTCCACTCTTTTTAGGCTGCTTGGCGTTGATGGTGAGACTCCTTTTTATTTCTTTCGGCAACGAGCGGGATGGTCACAATGAACTGAGAGCCTTTTCCGGGCCCCTCGCTGGTTGGGACGATGTCGCCACCGTGTTCTTGTATGATCGCGTACGAAATGGAAAGTCCGAGCCCCGTTCCCTTCCCGTCGCGACGCCGGGTATAGAAGGGCTCGAACAGATGTTGTTTCACTTCATCGCTCATGCCGCAGCCGTTGTCGGCGACTCGCAGAACGGCCTGACCATCGGTTTGGTCGACCTGCACGGTGACCGATCCACCTTGGTCGATACTGTCGAGACCATTGGTAATGAGGTTGAGCAGTACTTGCTTCATTTCTTGAGCATTCATGTCGGCGATGACAGGTTCTTGACTCTCAAATGCGATGCGTTTTTGCTGGTACTTTCCCAGATGACCAACCATTTCGACGACTTCATGCGTCAGCGCCGTGAGGTCAGCGGCCGTCCGGTCGGATTCGCCCAGGCGGGCGAAATCCAACAGTTGGCCTGTAATCTGTTTGCAGCGGAATGCTTCATCCTGGATCATTCGTAGATACTGCCGAACGACGGTGATTTCAGCGTTGTGTGCTTCGTCGGGCAATTCGTCGTCCGCCTGAATGATGTCATGGAGTCGTTCTTCGAGCGACTCGGCGCAGAGGGCGATCGATTGCAGCGGATTATTGATTTCGTGTGACACACCCGCCGCTAGGAAACCGACGCTGGCGAGCTGTTCGCTCCGGACGATTTCACGCGTTTTTTGCTTCACCTGGGCATCTAAGGCATCGTGGATTTCTTGGAATCGCTCCGTCATTTGGTTCATCGCGGTGGCCAACTCTTGCATTTCGTCGTGTGACTCGATTTCGATACGATGATCGAAATCGCCGCAGGCGACGCGCCGCGAGCCATTGAGCAGCTTGCGGAAAGGTTGGAAAAGTGAGTGGTAAAGAAACCACCCCAGACCAGTGAGCAGGCTGACGACGGCGATAATACACAGCCAAGATAGAAGTATCCGGAAGCGATAGTCGTTGCGTACGCTAAGCGCCAAGTTCTCCATGCGTGTCTGCAAGAAAAGTGACAGTTCCTTGAACTCTCCAACGAGAACGAACAGCGTGTCATGGACTTCCATGAGATCGAACTGATCTTCAATGGCGTTAGGCTCCAGGAATCCCTTGAGCTTCGCCATCGATTTGTCAATGTCTCGCAGCTTGTCACTTTCATCTCGTTGCAGCCCCAGCCCTGAAGCAACCGTTATGTCGGAACGACTGCGTTCGAGACCTGCACGATAAGCCTTCAATTTGGGGTCGATCATGCTGATGCCGAATTCCAGAGTTTGCTGCAGTTCTTGCAGATTCATGTTGCTAAACATGTCATCGTTCGCCGGAAAAGAAGCGTCTTGCGCGGGCGATTCCATCGAGCTCGAGACTTGCCTGACACTGGCGTCCATGGTCGACGCGATTTGATACATGTCGGTCGTCAGGGGAAGCTCAATGGCGCGATTGCTAATACCTTTCACCACGGCGCGATACGCATACGCCCCACGGATACCACTGATTGCTAGACAGAGCAGGATGACCGCCAGGATGGCAGTGGCGACGGTCAGTTTCTTTTTAATGGGCCAATGCGCGAACATGACGACCTCCTTGTCGCGGCGTACGATGTTGGATTGCAATGCGGGCCCGAGAGTGTAGCAAGTTGCGAAATTCAACGGCAAGTTGCTGCGTTGGACGCCAGGATCTTCGAGAGGGGCGTTCGATAGCAACGCCAGCAGGTCGACCCGGAAACGAGCACGGCGGAGACTTTCGTCTCCGCCGTTGCACCAATCGCTCCCGTCAAAACTGATTTATGAGGCGAAACCCCACATCGCCAAGATGGTGATGAGTTCCGCTTTGGCTCCCCGTTCGCTCAATGGAAATGCCGGAACGAGCCAAGGGGCGCAGCTCCCTGGTCGGTAATGGCCCAAGGGATAACGACATTCATTAGGTGGGTAGACGCCCATGTTGTAAGGCAGTAACAGGACGTTGCTAAAGAAGTGAGCCGTCGTGAACAGCGGCTGGAGGAACGGACCGGCCGAATGGCCATATCGTTCCAATTGGACGTCTTCAAAATAGAGTGGCTTATGACACAGGGAAGAAGCTTTCCAAGTGAAGGTGCACATTCGCCAGTCGCGAATTCCATCATCGTTCGCCAAGACGGTGCATTCGCCCGGCAGTCCCCACCAGGCCGTGATGAAGCATAGATCGTCATGGCTGAGGTGCTGAAACGGAATGGCCGAAACCCGTCCATCGATCGTGTCGACGAAAATCTGTCCGTCGCGAAAATCGACCAGCCTGCCGTTGGCGATCGACTGACCACCACGATCGTACCAAACTCGCGACGGAGCCTTTGCGAGCCGCTCTGCTTTGTCCTGTGCCGATTCGGCGATGTCTTCTGGTAGAGGAGAGTACGGTGGCGTGATATCGAGGCTAATGTCCATGACTCGCCGCTTCGTCAGTCGATCCCAAGCCGTGCGGCATTCATTCTCTTGCTCGCAGCAGTTGCGTTCGTCATAGATGCGATCACAAGGGAACTCTTTGTCTTCGTCATCCTGATCTTCGTCGTCGGCGAAAGCGTCTCGACCGTCTCCACGTGGTCGTTTTGGTTCCTTCGATTGCTTCGGCTGATCTTCATCTTCGTCGATTCTGGGAGTTCCAAGTCGATTCTCCAATTCGTCCAGTTCTCGTTGGAGCTCGTTTCGATCTTGGTCTACGCTCGAACCACCGTCTGCTTCGAAAGTGGGTTCCGGATCGGGTAGGCGGGGCGCATTGTCTTCGTACGGGTCGGGCAGTGTTTGCGCCGGCTCGGGATCGGGGGAAGTCGGTGGAAAGTCGGGCTCGGTCGGTTCAGGAATCGATTCCGGTTCCGGTTGAGGTATTTGTGGTTGTGGCTGCGGCTGTTGTTCCGGCACGAAAGGCTCCGCCGGCATCGTGTCCGGGACGCGTTCGGGCGCGGGCGATTCTGGCTCTGTCAGGGGCCGTTCTGTGGGCGTTTCTGTGGATGGTTCGTCGAATGGGAAGTCATCGATTTCCGGTTGCGGCGACATCGGCTCTGTCGGTTCCGGGCCGAACGGATCGAGCAAGTCGGAATCCGGGTCTGGAATTGCCGGTTGTGTTGGTTCATCAAACGGCGACGCTGGAATATCTAGTTCGGGCAGTGCCTCGGGCGGAGGCGTTGCTGGTGCAGGATCTTCTGGAAAGAAGCTATCCGTATTCTTGGGCGGATCGGGAAGAGAATTTGGCGTCACGTCGCTCGGTTCGGGCGCATCGGGAAAGGTCCCGGGTTGACTGGGAAAGTCGCCCGGCGCGTCCGGCATATCTAGGTTTTCACCGAGTGGGTTGGCTTCGGGTGCGGTGAAGTCAAAAACACCTTCCGATGGTTTGGACGGTGCGGACGGAATTGGAAACTGTTCATCGTCGTACAGTTGCAAGTCGTCGAGCGACGGTTCTTCCGATTGCGCGAGCCGCGGACTCTGGATTTGCAGCGTCTGCCCTAATGAAGATGCACCAGATGATCCCGGCAGCAACTTGGGGGCAGTCAGGCGCGGCCGCATTGGCTGCGGCTGGCTTGTTTCGGTTGCGTAGCTGGCCAATACGAAAGGCGATTGGTGCGTGCTGGTCGGTGTCGGTCGAGCATCGCCGAAGGGGTCTTTGAACGGATTGTCGGTCGCTCGATGGACTTGTCGAACTCGGCCCGTGGGAAGGTTGGCTGATTGATTTGCCATCGCCGAGTGATGCTGGAAATTAGCACGAACCGTGTCGCGATCGACGGGACGCGATTTAGGGACTGGCGTCGGGATCGGTTGCGTTTCGAACTGCTGATTCGGATCGGTGTTGCTTGGCGTTTGCCATTGCAGCGACCGCTGCGGCTGCGCGTTTTGGTTGGTGTCGTGCCAAGCTTGAGTCCGCCAATCGTCAGAACGACGATTCCAGTCGGCGTTTTGTTGGGCCTTCGAGCAGGTAGGCGTGAGGAATGGGGTGAGGAGACAGGCGACAAAGAGTGCCGAGCGGAAGTTGCGAGAGTTACTCTGAACTGTAGTTCGGAGCTTCTTGCGTGATGGAAATGTCATGAGGGTGGCTCTCTCTAACGCTCGCCGGCGAAACCCGAATAAATTGCGCGTCCTTACGCAATTCTTCAATCGTCCGCGTGCCGCAATAGCCCATCCCGGCTCTCAATCCGCCCACCAATTGGTAGACGAAGGGACCGAGTGGTCCTTTGAAGGGCACACGCCCTTCCACCCCCTCAGGCACGAGTTTCTTGTTGTTCCTGTTTTGTCCTTGTCGGTAACGTTCGCTGGAGCCCTTCACCATCGCTCCCATCGAACCCATGCCACGGTACGTTTTGAAAACGCGACCCTGGTAGATGATCTGGTCTCCCGGGCTCTCTTCGAGTCCGGCGAAAATCCCACCGATCATCACGGTGTGTGCACCAGCTGCGATGGCCTTCGTGATGTCGCCCGAGTACCGAACGCCGCCATCGGCGATGATCGGAACGCCCGCGTCGGCAGCCACTTCGGCACACGCTGCGATTGCTGAAACTTGCGGAACACCAATTCCGGACACGATTCGAGTCGTACAAATGGAGCCAGGGCCGATACCAACCTTCACGGCATTGACGCCCGCACTAATCAAATCGCGACATCCGTCCGCTGTGGCCACGTTGCCCGCGACCACATCGATGTCCCACTGTTTCTTAATCTCCTTCACTGTTTCCATGACGTTGGCCGAATGCCCGTGAGCACTGTCCACGATCAGCACATCGACATCGTTGCCAATCAGGCTCTCACAACGTTCGAAATCCTTGACGCCAACCGCTGCTCCGACTCGCAAACGCCCTTGGCGGTCTTTGCAAGCACTCGGATACCGTTTCACTAAATCAATGTCTTTGATCGTGATCAGCCCTGTCAGGTTAAAGTCATCGTCAACCAGCAAAAGCTTCTCCACCTTTTTAGCCGTTAAAATTTTCTCAGCTTGCTCAAGCGTTACAGTCCCCCGCGCCGTAACCAAGTCTCTGCTGGTCATGACATCAGCCACTTTTAGGTCATTTGCCTCGAGAAAACGCAGGTCGCGGCGCGTCAGAATGCCTTCGAGGCGGCCCGAGCTGTTCACAATGGGCACGCCCGAGACGTTGTGCTTTTCCATGACTTCTTGTGCGGTTGCTACCGTTGCTTCCGATGAAAGCGTGACCGGGTCATCAATGATGCCATTAGCACTCCGTTTCACCTTGTCGACTTCTTCGGTTTGAGCCTCGATCGACATGTTCTTGTGGATAACGCCCAGACCGCCCTGCTGAGAGAGAGCGATCGCCATGGCGCTTTCGGTCACGGTGTCCATGGGCGAGCTGAGCAGTGGGATGTGCAGCCGGATGCGCTCGGTCAGCTGAGTCGACACATCGACGTCGGCCGGTAGGACTTCGCTGTAGCGAGGCTCGAGCAGCACGTCGTCAAAGGTGATAGCAAAGTCTGGGGATAGCTTTTTCATCCAACTTCCTTGGTCGTCGCTCTAATGGCTGATCTAATGGCTTGGTGTCCCTTGATGGATAACCCATCATTATCAGGCAGAAGTGACGAGTTGGCAACGACACCAGCCGACCGCCAATCAAAAGCCTCGCGGCCCCCGTGAGGCGACTTGTTCTGCTGTCTGGCGATCGGCAGGGTCGCTGCGGTGCCGGCCGGCTGACACCACCGCTGACATCGCTAGTACGGAATTTCCAGCTGTTAAGCTTTGAGCTTTGGGTTTTCTTGCACGTTTACAGCGAAACGTACGATTGGGGGGGCGACGAGCCGATAATATCAAAAAGAAATCGCGACCTTGGCTAATTATTGGTTCGTACACTTACACAGGCAGTTTGCTGTTGCCTGTCCTAAGTGCGAATCAAATCGACGAGGCCACCCTCATGAAACTGCTCAACCCATCGCCAAGCCGAGGACGATTCCTCGTCGCTATCATTACGATGTGCCTGACGAATTCAGGTTTTGCTCAGTCGGCCGATCCGGCGGTTCACGAAACGATTGAACGTCGCGCGCTGAAGGTCACGCCCGCATCGCTGGATGCGACGGCAACGGCTCATCCTCTTGTTCCGGTCCTGCAAATCGCCGAGCAATTGTACGAGCACATGAATCGGGAAATTCACGATTACACATGCGTGCTGGTGAAGCGCGAGCGAATTGATGGCGAGCTGCGTCCGTCGGAGCACGTCGCCGTTAAGTTTCGAGGTCATTTGAACAATGATGATTCGGCCGATCCGTTCAGTGTCTACGCTCGAGTCTTGGCTCCCAAGTCGATTGTGGGACGCGAGGTGCTCTATGTCGACGGTGAGAACGACGGCGAAATGCTCGTCACCCGTGGTGGCCGTCGCAATGCGACGATGACTTTCAGTATCCGACCTCAAGGGCGGATGGCGGCCAAAGACAATAAGTATCCCATCACCGAATTCGGCATGGAAAACCTGCTGGCTCGAATCATGGAAGTCGCCAAGCAGGACATGAAATTCGACGAGTGCTACGTCCGCTCGATCCCCAACACGAAGGTGGATGGCCGACTGTGCACGATGTTTGAAGTGAAGCATCCGCACCCGCGGCGTCATTTCCTCTATCATCTTGCCCGCATCTTCGTCGACGATGAGTTGCGCGTGCCGGTGCGATTTGCGGCCTACACGTGGCCCGAAACCGAAGGGGGGGATCCGGTCCTGGTCGAGGAGTACACGTTCCGGAACATCCGGTTCAACGTTGGCCTCAACGATCGAGACTTCGCGTACGACCATCCGGATTACAAATTCCGCCCGGTCGATTAGCGATCGCTAACGGGCACCGTCCCAACAGCTTCGTGCTGGTTTCATTCGGCCAGATCATCTGCGGTGTTGGTGAGCGCCGCCAAAATCTGCACGTCTTGATGTGCCATCACGCTGCGCAGGTCCAGTAGTAGCCGGCCGCTCTGAATCCGACCAAAGACCGATGGCTGTCCTAGGCGAAGTTCGGTCGCCAAGGCATCGACGCTCAGTTCGTGAGGTTCGATGGCGACGCACCACGTCGGGATCGATTGAGCCGGCACTGTGCCGCCGCCCAGCTGCGCCGTCGACTCGATCACTTCTGTCTGGGCCACTCGATCGCAGTCCAAAAGTTGAGCCGCCAACCTTTCCGCGCGGAGTCGCAAGTTGTCGGGGGAGGCGGACAGGAGCGTCAGCAGCGGAATCTGCAGCTTTGCCTGTTCCGGGTCGCGATAGAGTTTGAGTGTCGCTTCGAGCGCTGCGAGAGTCGATTTGCCGACGCGCAAGGCCCGCATCAACGGATGAGCCATCAACTGCGCGATCGCTTCCCGCTTTCCGACGACGATGCCGCACTGCGGACCGCCCAGTAGTTTGTCTCCACTGAATAGCACCAGATCGGCGCCCGCCTTGATACTCTCGGCAGCGATCGGTTCATCGGTGAGGCCGAATTGGGCAAAGTCGATCAGCGCACCGGAGCCAATATCGTCGATGACGAGGCAATCTTGCGCTCGGCCGAGTTTCACCATTTCGTCGAGGCTGGGCGCTTCCGTAAAGCCGACAATGCGATAGTTGCTGGTATGCACCTTCATCATCGCCGCGGTTTGCTCGTTGATGGCGTTTTCGTAATCGCCGATGCGCGTTTTGTTGGTCGTCCCCACTTCACAAAGCGTTGTTCCGCCGGCCGACATGACATCGGGTAGGCGGTAGCTGCCGCCAATTTCGATCAACTCACCACGCGAGACAATCACTTCTTTGCCGCCCGCAATCGCGGCCAATGTGAGCAGCGTTGCACCGGCGTTGTTGTTGACGACGAGCCCGGCTTCGGCTCCCGTATGTTCGCAGAGCAGTTTTTCGACCGCTTTGACGCGTTGACCACGGCCCCCGGTTTCGGCGTCAATTTCGAGCGTCGCGTAATTGCTGCTGATCGCCGCCATGGCTTCAATCGCGACCTGGGCCATGGGAGCACGTCCCAACCCGGTGTGCAGTAGGACGCCGGTCGCGTTGATCACCGGTTTCAGCCGGCCCCGCTGCTCGCTGCTAATCCAAGCGGCGATCCGTTCCGAGAGTTCGGTCCTCGTTGGCAGTTGGACTTCTTCGGCCCGCACTTGGATTTCTTGTCGCAAGTTGTCCAGGAAGGTCCGTACTTCGGACACCACGACGTGATGGCTCACTCGATCGACAACGCTCTTCAGTGCTGGGGTTTCCAGCAATTCGTTGACCGAAGGGATATTGCGAAAAACACTATTCGGCATACTCGGCTCCAGGCGTGACAGTTCCGTTACCCACCAGTGTAACGTGGAACCAATTGACGCGCACACGCCAACTACTGTTGAAGATAGAGCCAAACGTGTCCGGTCATTGTTTCATCCAAGAACTCGGCTTTCATCGCGTAGAGTTCGCCAAATTTCTGAGATTGTTTTTCCACCTCTGCCATCAGCTTTTCGCTCGGTTCGCCCTTCTTTACAGCATCCGCATAGGCCGTCTGCGCTGCGGAATACTTGGGCATCAGTTTCTTCATGCCTTCATCGTATGCCTGCTTCTTGGCCTTGAATGTGGCCTCCGAAAGGTCGGCCTTGCGGTTACTGATGGTGACCGAATCACCAACCAACAGGTCCCATTTTCCATCGCCATTCCAATCGGTCGCCCAGACTCGAGTGCTGGCCGACGGGCTCACCATACCGCCGTCGTCCGTGGTCTGCTGCTGTGAACTGGGCGTGCCGACGAGCTGCTTAAATTTGCTCCACTCCGGTTCTGTTCGGGACCCGACGTTCTCGGAGAGAAAAGCGCCACCATTGGAAGTGCCCGACAAGAGATCCAAATCGCCATCGTTGTCCCAGTCGACCAAATGAGGCGCGCTGTGGGCGGCGAGATTCCTGATCGACAATTTGACCGGCGTGTCGCTCAAGACAGTCGCTTCCGCCGTGCCCTCGTTTTGGACGTAGTAGAAGCTGCCCTCAAAGTTGCCCAGGACCAGATCAAGATCACCGTCACCGTCGTAATCGACGGCGTGTTGTTGGGTGCAGATATTCCACAGCGGCGTCTCTTGATTATTCGCTGCGGCCTCTTCGTCGCCCTCCTCTTCCGGAGGATGTTGGCATCTTACGGGCGCCCCCGAAGCGGTGAGCAACGGAGTCGCGGCGGCAAAACGAAGCTCACCTTCGCCGGCCAGTAACTCGATGTGTCCCGCTGAGTCGTCTTGCGACCAGTAGCAACCGGAAAGAATGTCTAACTCACCATCTTGGTTCCAATCCACAAACTGTGGAGTCGAGCTCGTGCATCACCAGACGCCAGGAACCGTCAGCGGTTCCTCTCCACTTGTCAGCCACTCTCCGCCAGCCAACTCGGGCGATGCACCGGGGGCGGCAATATTTCGAAAGAACTTCATCTTCCCGCTGTTGAATTGTCCCACGACCAAATCGGTAGCACCATCGCCATCGACATCGGCCACCGTCGGGCAAGCGTAACCAGGCGCCTCGACCGAAACGGGCTCGCCATCAGCGGTCAGCTGAATCGGTTCCCCGAAGACATAGCCGGCCGATTCGCATTTGAGCGGCGCTGGTCCCAGAGAAATGGCCGTCGTCGTGGTGGATTCACTTTGAGTGCAACCGGCGAGTAACGCCCCGCAACTAATCAATACGCAGCCTGTCATCCAACGCATGGTGCTTGCCCTTTGCTGAGTGGTCTCGTATCTGGCCGTTCAAGCCGCTGGCTTGCTTAGCTGTAGCCTATGGCAAGGGCTCGCTGGGCGTCAATCAATGCGGCAAGGATCAGTGCAATTCGCGGCTTTCAAGAGGCGGTGGCGGCGACTGCCCCGTTTCCGCTGCTGGTTCTCGGTGGAACCCTGCCGTCAGTAATGCCAGTGTTTGAAATCACAAAAAATGTGTGATAGGATACTGTGCTCTTATCCATCGCTCGCCTTCTTCTTATGGGACCTGCAATGCCACGATTCAAGTATGTTTTGTCGACGTTTTGTGGACTTTTTCTAGTCACTGCTCAAGCCGCCACTGCGAATGCAACCGATCTGACAGCATTCGAGATTGGGCACAATGCCGGATATGAGGCTGGCTTGTTCGCTGGGATGGAACGTGGGCGACTGGAAGGCAATGAAGTCGGGCAAGCGGAAGGTTACGACAGCGGATGGGAATTCGGATACAGGCCCGCATACGATGCGGCGTTTACTTCGAACCACAGTATCGGACTTCTCGATGGCTGGAATGCCAAGTAAAACGATGGCTTCGTTTCGCAAGCCAGGCGGACCTCTGCCGCAGGAACGCAAAGCGCTGGGGTGATTCTGCACTACGATGGAAACGCAGGCGGATCGGATTTCATCATGTGGGTCAATTCCAAGTTTACGCCGATTCACATGATTGATGATTATCAGATCGGTTATGACCTCGGACTGGCAGAAGGCGATTCGGCCGGCTTCGAATCTTCGTATCAGCCGGCTTACGACGAGGCGTTCGGATTGGCCTACGTCGTCGGAACGGACGAAGGGACAGAACAGGGTCGGTTGGACGGAGCCGACGGCGGCTACCGCCTCGGACTCGAAGAAGGCGAAACGGCTGCCGAATTCCAAGCCCGAGCGGCCGCTAAGTCATTCATTCAAAACGGAGGAGACTTGCAAGCGTGGATGAGCCAAAGCGACGCATTCGTGGCGGCCGCCTTCGCAGAAGAGTTTCCCAACGTTGTGATTGATGCACTGTCGAGCATCGAGGCGACGTCTGCCGGATTGGCAGTGGCTGCTGTTCCCGAACCGAGTTCGTTCACACTGCTGTTCATGGCTGGCTTATGCGCCTTGCGAGCACGCAAGCTGCTGGGCTAGTGTGTGCTGAGGATTAGTCAGCCACTTCTCTTGTGACAGGGGTGACTCATTTTCGGCGAACCGTTGACGCAGGTGTGGAAATGAAATCGCGCCCGCCCAAACATGCCTCCCATGCGAAAATCTAGGACCGCCCCTGCCGGGTTCTTCAATGGTGCGCCGTTTATCCAGGGTTCCGCCCGACAAGTCGGGCTTCAGCCTGGGCTGACATCGAGCCGTCCCTTCGGGACTAGATCAGCCTGCCGCCAGCCACGGCGTGGCGATTCCAGGCCAGCCTAGGGTGAAGCCAAAAGCGCCTATCGCACCGTTTACTCAGCGTGAAGCCAAAGGAACCTTAGCAATGTCTGCGAAACCCAGGGATCCGTTGCCGGTATTTGGAAAGCGACAGATTCGCTATCCTATTCAGTTGCTGAAGTTACACGATGCGGTCTCGGGCCGTCCTGGATCAACGAATGAACAAGTCGAAATCAAAACGGCGCCGCCAGAAGCAGCCGAGTACACCGGTGAACCAGCCGGTGGATGAGCCCGCGATGGGTCGCGTATCTTTGGTCTTGTTAGTCACGACCGCGTTTTTCGGTGCCTTCTTGCTCTTCTTGGTGCAACCGCTTGTTGGCAAAGCGATTTTACCGTGGTTCGGCGGCAGTCCAGCAATGTGGACGACGAGTATGTTCTTCTTCCAGCTCGTCTTGTTGGCCGGATACTGCTATGTGCATGTGATCAGTCGGTACAGTTCAGTGCGAACCCAAATATTGGTGCACGCCGCCCTGGCCATTGCGGGCGCTCTGCTGCTTCCGATCTATCCGTCGATTGCTTACAAGCCGACGGGTGAAACGAGCTGGCCGGCGGTCGCTGTGCTGCAGGTCTTAACGGCAACGGTGGGCGTTCAGTTTTTCTTGCTTGCCACGACGGCGCCGCTCACGCAGGTGTGGTGGCATCGAATTTCGAACAAGCCACCCTACTCGCTGTATGCGGTGTCCAACTGCGGGTCGCTGTTGGCACTGTTCTGCTATCCTTTCGTTTTGGAACCAGCGTTGGGGGTCCGAGCGCAGGCGTTGGTGTGGTCTGCGAGTTTTGTGGTCTATGTCTTGCTGGTAGCCTGTTGTTTGCAACAGTTCCGTTCACCACCAAAGAAAGCGACCGAGGCGTCGGTTCCGTCCACTCTTCGCGAGTGTTCGTTGTGGCTGTTTCTGTCTTGCGGCGGTTCGGTCTTGCTACTTGCGATCACCAATCATGTGACGCAAAACGTGGCCGTCGTACCGTTTTTCTGGGTCCTCCCTTTGGCCATCTACCTCATTAGCTTCATTCTGGTATTTAGCTTTCCCCGTTCCTATCATCGACCGACGTTTACGGTCCTGATGGCGATCACCTTCATTGCGTCCGCCTACTTTTATGATTTCCGAGCCGCACACAGCATTGGCGCGGTGCTGGTGTCATGCTTGGCGACGTTGTTTGTCGGTTGCATGATTTTTCACGGCGAATTGGTCAAGCACCAACCGGCCGCAGAGAAACTGACAGCTTTTTACGTCATGCTTTCGGCCGGTGGAGCATTAGGCGGCTTTCTCGTCAGCTTTGTCGCACCCTCGATCTTCAGCCAGTACTACGAGTATCCGATCACGCTGGTCCTTGTCTGGTTGACGGTGATGGCAATGGCGTTAACGGATCGTGATGGATTCTTGTATCGGGGGCGTCCCGTTTGGGGGTGGGCGATTGTCTTGGGCATATTTGTGGTCTTCTTGGTCAATATTCGCGAAGGTTTAACTGCCGTTTCCGCGACGCCCTACTTCACAAAACGAAATTTTTACGGCGTGTTATCGATCGAGCAAATGAGCGATCCACAAGGCAGCGTGATTGCTTTGCGGCATGGTACGATTTGTCACGGCGCGCAGTATCTGCAAAAAAACCAGTTTGAGCCGACGACCTATTTTACGCGCGCCAGTGGCATGGGCACGGCCATGAAGCATCTGGAGGGTCGAGCTGAGAAACGGGTCGGTATTCTGGGGTTGGGGATTGGCACCGTGGCCGCCTATTGCGAACCGGGTGACTATTTCCGCGCTTATGAAATTGACCCAGACGTTGTCGAGCTTGCGACAAACCCCAACGTTTTTACTTTTTGGACGCTGTTTGACCAGCGACAGGCGACGGCCGATATCGTGATTGGCGACGCCCGGACGTCGCTAGAGAACGAATTGGCGAATGGCGATAAGCAGGACCTCGATTTACTGCTCATCGATGTCTTTACGGGTGACGCCATCCCCGTGCATCTCATCACTCAGGAGGCGTTTACGCTCTATTCCCAACACCTTAAGGCCGATGGGGTCATTGCCGTCCATATTTCGAATCGACATCTCGATTTGGTGCCGGTCGTCTTGGGCTTGGCCGATCAACTCGATCAAAATGTCGCCTTGGTGATTCAACCGGGACTGAGTCGCTGGGCGATCGTAGCGCCGGATCATGTCCTGCGAGAAATGGAAAAGACGAGCCAGACGAAAATGATCCGGCTCAAGAAAGGCGCTTCCAACACCATCGTGTGGACCGACGACTTTAGCGATATTCTCAGCGTTCTCAGGTAACCGATACCCGCGACGTCGGCCGCATCGATGATCGGCTGCACTGGAACGTCATCGCCTGGCATCACGGCTTGCGACTTTCACGAAGAAGCGAGGACGCGGACGTCTCCTTTGCGGCGCGTAAAGCCCTGGCGGTCGAGGTACTCGCAAATGGGGACGGCGAATTTACGAGTCGTATTCAGAAGTTCGCGGATGTCGCTGACGGTGAGACCGTCGCTGGCAGCAAAGGCGGTGCTCAATAGGCTCTTGAGCTCCGACATGGCTGACGTATGCAAGTAGAGATCTTTGGTGACGTGGACCAGCTGCTCTTCCGCGACAGCGATTTGAATCAGTTTTTGAATGTCGTCGGCCCGGTTGGGGATTTCTTTTTGGTATTCGGCAATGCTTGGCGGCTGGCATTTGGCTGCCTCGTAGCGAGCGATGATTTCGGCCAATAACGCCTGCTGAGGCTTGGAAAGTTTGAGTTTGTGGTCGCGGTGCGCGACACCTCGATCGGTCAGACGGACGTGCCCTGCCCTCGCCATCTGCTTGATGACTGCGGTTAGCAATGCCGCATCGTCGACGTAAGCGAAGTCGCTGATCAGCTTGGCGGTGTCGATGGCCGAACGCATGGGGTGCTCGTCGTGTAGTTTGGCCAATTGTCGTGAAATGCGTTCACTCCAAGCGTCAAAGTAATCGGACTGAACGAGTGCCGTGCGCCGCGGCGAAACCTCCAGTGCGATGAGCGCTTCCGAAGATTCGAGTGCTGCAATCGTGGCACTTGGACTCTTCGCACCGGCCAGCCGCGCGAGATCATGGGGCGCCCACGGAGCGAAGCCGGCGAAGTAGATTGCTGAACCGACGCGGCTCGCTTCGTCGTCCGATGTGGCCAGGTTGTGCAAGTGCGTTAGGTCGAGCTTGGTTGGCTTTTTGAGCTTTGCTGCGTTCGGGACGAGGATGCGTCCTCCGCCGATGGTGACGACGGGCGATTCGCTACGGATGACGAACGGCTGATTCCAGACAGCGGCCACGGATTCGCGCAGGAATAGCTGAGCAAACCCTTGCTCGCCGGCCGTTAGCTTGTCTTGTTCCAGGAGTGCGATCGTCGCCAGGACTTCGGCGGTACCGACGTGTAAACGGACGGTCGAACGATGCTTCAGTGGCCTTGGGGTTGCGGGTAAGACCTGCAAGCTGACCGTCAGCAGGTCACTCGCCCGTAAATGGCCGGGCGATGCCAGCTCGTGCCCTCGTTCGATCTCTTCGTGGTGGATGCCGGCCAAGTTCATCGCGGCACGCTGGCCTCGTTCGATCATTTCGACGGGGCGTCCGTGGTTGTTGAGGCCACGAATGCGGGCTGCCAATCCGTCGGGCTGCACAAGCACTTCGTCACCGACGGCGGCTCGGCCACTGGCCACACTGCCGGTCACGACCGTTCCGTGGCCCGCGATGGTAAATGATCGATCAATCGCCATTCGAAATGGCGTCACTTGCTGTTCTTCCGCAGCGGCGGTGGCTTGCAGACGCCGGTCATGCGCTTGGGTCGCTGCCGCGATCAGCGCTTGCTTCAATTCGTCGATGCCGAGCATCGTTTCCGAACTGGTCCGTAGAATCGGTGCGTCGGCGAGGAAGGTGCCCTCGACGAGCTCGCGCACTTCCGACTCGACCAAATCGATCCAGTCCTGGTCTGCCAGATCGCATTTCGTCAGCGCGATGACGCCGGCCGGCAGGTCCAGCAATCGCAAGACATCCATGTGCTCGCGTGTCTGCGGCTTGACCGAATCGTCGGCCGCGACGACCAGCATGGCGAGGTCCATGCCGGTGGCTCCGGCGAGCATTTGCCGGACGAATTTTTCATGTCCTGGTACGTCGACAATGCCGAGCCGGAATTCAGCGAGGTCGAGTTCAGCAAAACCGAGCTCGATCGTGATGCCCCGCCGTTTTTCTTCCGGAAGCCGATCGGTATCGGTACCAGTTAGCGCTCGGACCAACGAGGTTTTCCCGTGGTCGATGTGCCCGGCCGTACCCAGAATCAGATCGATTGCCATGGTTGGCTATTCTAAAGCGACGTCGCTGCTTGACTACGGCCCACTGGAAAAAGAGTGCGGCCGTGGCGACCTTGCGAAAGCTCAGTTACGGATTCTGGCTGCCTCTTATTCGGGGCGGGGTTGAGCTAAGAACTCATTGAGCGTCGGAGGTGGCCCTTGGGGGGCCGCCGTCTTGGTGAACAGATTGGGCATTTTGAAGCTGGGTGTCTTTGGCGCGTTGGTGAACGGCCAGATGCCACCTGCTCCTGGCCCTTTGTCCTGCAAGATGGGTGGTGTGATCGCTCGTTTCGTGTCCGACCACATTTGTTGAGTCGTCTGTTGGAAGCGGTCTTTCATGCTGATCTGGTGGATCGGCCGATTCGTGGGCTGATTCATGCCGGGGATCGTCAGCAACTTATCCAGCGAGAATGGGTTTGCCGATTTCGGCTTTGCCGCGGACGCTGCGGATTTCTTGGCAAATGGATTCCATGCTTGTGCAGATGCGTTGTCGGCAGTTCCTGCAGAAACGACCAGGATGAACGCTGCAACAGTCAGTTGAATTCCGCGGCACATCGGTGCGGCTCCTTTTTACCAAGTCTAGATTCGAATGGACCTCTTGTGAGAAGGCCCGGGAGTGTGGCAAAACGAAGGAACGCTGTCCAGGCGATTTGTGACATCACTGATGGCACTGCTGAACCGCCCGCCCGGCCGGCTCACTCACACAAGAACACTCGGCAAATGAGAGATAAGTTTCGCATGACAAATTCTGAGAGCCCCGTTGTTGGATTCATTGGAGCCGGCCAGATGGCTCGCGCCTTGGCGGGTGGATTCGTCGAAAAAAACATATTGCCGGCTGGCTCGATCATCGCGGCCGATGCCAAAGAGGAAGCGGTCATCGGATTTTGCGAGCGGATTGCTGGGGCTCGAACCGCTCCCTCGAATGTGGCGCTCGTCACTGCCGCCGATGTCGTCTTCTTGGCCGTCAAACCGCAGAATATGGCCGACGTGTTCGCAGAGCTCAAGTCGGCAACAGATCAGGCGGCCTCGATCGCGTCGACGTTGTTCGTCTCCATTGTGGCCGGACTGAGAAGCGACCGGCTGGCCGCTGCGTTGAGCACCGAACGCATCGTTCGCGTCATGCCGAATACTCCCTGCCTAATCGGCCAGGGCATGTCGGCCTATGCGGCTCGAGCCGGCGTGTCGGCCGAAGATGTGGCGTTCGTCCAGCGACTGCTAGAATCGGTCGGTGACGCGGTCGCCATTGACGAGTCGCAATTGGACGCGGTCACGGGCCTTTCGGGGTCTGGTCCAGCATTCGTCTACCAAGTCCTCGAGGCGATGATCGAAGGCGGAATCGAGTCGGGCTTGGACGCAGAAATCGCGAATCGCTTGGCAGTCCAAACCGTCTTGGGGGCCGCGATGATGCTTCGCGAAACGGGCGAGACGCCGAAAATCTTGACCGACCGAGTCGCCAGTCCTAACGGGACGACCGTGGCTGGCTTACGAGTGCTGGCGGAAAATCAGGCCAAATCGGCCATTACAGCGGCGGTATTGGCGGCGACGGATCGATCGCGCGAGCTGGCAGCCGGCTAACCCAACATTCGCTTCCAAAGTGTCCAGCCAAGGTAGCACCGATGGCATCTTCACTTTTCCTGGTTCAGGAATTCCACACCGATTGCCGACGAGAGTAATATAGACCGGTGCCACCATTCGCAGGTAACGCAGGTAGCACGCCCTGGGGCTCTGATATTCCAACGGGGCCGCAACAAGAATCACGACGTCTCCGGAGAGCAAACATGGCCAGCATCATGTGCAAGGTGGATGACAAGCAAATCCCACTCTTTCGAATCATCTGGGTTTCTGACTTGCCACATTTTTGCGGACATGACGATTGTGATCATGAAGGCCATTATGAAATTCGCTTAGAGCAAGGCGAATCGGTCTGGGCGCCCAGCCAAGAACAACGCGACAACGTCATCACGGCGATCGAAACTTGGCACAAAGAATCGGACCGCCCTGACGGTTGGACCTAGTCGCCTACTGGACCGCCGGTCTGATGTTTGGCAAAGTTGGCGCAAGCCGTTTGCGTATTGGCGACGCGCGGTGACGATTCGATCGACGTTATATCTCCACATCCGCCCACCCCGGTTTCGGTTGACGGCTCTTGCGGTCTTGCAACGGGATGGCTGGCGGAATCCATGAAAGGTGAATCATGTTCCTGCGAATGCTGATCGCTGGTGTTTTCTGTCTCGGGTTTTCCACTCTCGCGAGCGCCCAGGACAAACAAACTGAACGGGTGCTAAGGCACGTCGTGCTGTTTAAATTCAAAGAGACGTCCACGCCTGAGAGCATCGCCAAAATCGAACAGTCTTTTCGTGAATTGCCAGGTCAGATCGAGCAAATCGTCGACTTCGAATGGGGGACGAACAACAGCACTGAGGGGCTCGATCATGGGTATACTCACTGCTTCTTCCTGACTTTCGCAGACGAGTCGGGCCGAGCTGCCTACTTGCCGCATCCTGCTCACAAAGCATTCGTCGCCGTTCTCAAGCCGGAGCTTGAGGAAGTGACGGTGATCGATTATTGGGTGCAAGATTAGAGCCGGCGACGAAGCCGTGGGGAAAGGCGTCGTCCCGTCCTCCAGCGAAATGTCACGCTCTTGCGGCCGAATTCGGTACGGCAAACACCGATTGCGAAATCGGTTCGAGGTCTTTCCGAGCATCGATTTCGCGAGCTCGATCCGTTGTACGTTAGGGAATAGTTGCGATAGAATGACGGTCAACGATCTCTTGCGATTCTAACTTAGCGGTACGAAGCCATGTCTCTCTTTGAACGTTCTGGATATCAATGGCGTGAAACCTATTTCGTGCTGTTCGATGAAAGCCATCGTCCCAACGCGGACAAACTGAGCTCGGTCGTTTCCAGACTGAACAAGCGTTTTCAAATTGAAGATATCCGCGGCGGCGACGACGGCCAATTTGAATCGATGACCGTCATTTCTCCCGATGACTTCGCTGCCATGGACATTTCTTGCGTCGTTGGCGAAGAAGTGCTGGAGCAAATTCCGCTCTTGCAAGGTGAACTAAAAGACAACGCCGATTCGGACGAAGAAAAACAAAAGATCGACCAGATCGGTGAGAGTAACGCTCGACTCGACATTTTTCATTTTGAGAAACAGGTCGAAGATTTTGGGGACGGTGGCGAACCCGATTTTCTCGATCCGGGTGGAGTGCTTGTTGTCCTCGAGCGACTGGCCGAACTGTGCAACGGGGTTGTTGTTGATCCACAATCGGCGTCGGTCCTTTAACGCTGGGGATAACCGTGGGCTAGGCACGTTCACGGGATCTCGGTTTCCGCCCCAGATGGCTCGATTCGTGGAAATGGTTGGAAACCGGCAGTCCCTACTCAAGGAATTGGAATCAGATGTTAGCGAAAGAGATCAAGCCCGGCGCCGTGGTGAATCACAACGGTGCCCCGGTCCTCATTGAATCGGTGTCTGTGCAGTCACCATCGGCGCGCGGTGCAGCGACGCTCTACAAGTATCGAGGTCGCAACCTGGTGACTCGGCAGAAGACCGACATTACGCTCAAGGGTTCGGAATCATTGGACGAAGCCGATTTCGAAAGGCGAGCCGCCAAGATGATGTACGCCGATCCGACGCATCTGCACCTGATGGACCAAGAGACATACAACCAATACAGCATCGCCCTGGAAGACTTGGAGGAGCAGATGCCGTACGTGACCGAAGAGTTGGAGGGCATGCTCGCGTTGATTTACAACGACGAATGCATCGGAATTAAGATTCCGACGACCATTGAACTCTTGGTAACGCAGTGCGACCCGGGCGTCAAAGGAGATTCCGCAACGAAACGAACAAAGCCCGCCACTTTAGAGACGGGCCTCGTGATCCAAGTTCCCGAATACTTGACGCAGGGTGAACGGGTCAAAGTCGATTCGAGAAACGGTGAGTTCATATCGCGGGCGTGATGCGCTCGCATCGGCAACGGTTTAGGAGAGCTTCTCCACCGCGGCAACGATCTCGGCCTCGTCTGGAAAACTGCCGGTTTCCAGTTTTGAGTAGACCAATTCATCGTTGACGGTAATTTCGAAACATCCGCCCTGGGATGGTTGGAGCTCGAAAGCCGTGATTTTTTGTTTCATGCTGGAAAGCAATTTGTCTGCCAAACTGACAGCTTTGGGCTCGTAGTTTCAAGCAGAGCAGTAACGAAGGTGAATCTTCATTTTCGGGTTCCTCGCTATTTCTTTTTCGTAGACTTAGTAGGTTTCTTCTTTTTGGTGTTCTTGGTCGATCCCGCTTTGGACTTGCTAGGTTTGGAAAAAATGCGGTCCCAGTTGTCCGCGTATTTTTCCGTTGAGCCCAGACGAATGACAGACATGCTTTACTTCTCCGTACGAAATGTTGAATTGCTTTCAGCCGATGGCAAACGCCAGGTTGGCAACCCTCGCGTGATCGCAACTTCCGGCTTCAGGCATCTGCGGTGGAGCCATCTCGAGTTCCAGCGCGTTTAGTGTTGCAGCTTCTTGTATTTGAAACGGCGTGGTTCGTCCATCGATATTCCCAGGCGTTCCTTTCGTTGTTCTTCGTACACGGCATAGTTGCCTTCGCACCAATGAACGTAAGCATCCCCTTCGAACGCCAGGATATGCGTTGCCAGCCGATTGAGGAACCAGCGATCATGGCTGATGACGACGACACAGCCGGCGTAGCTGATAATTGCCTCTTCTAAGGCACGCAGTGTATCAACATCGAGATCGTTGGTCGGTTCGTCGAGCAAAAGGACGTTCGATCCTCGTCGCAATAGCTTTGCCAGATGGACTCGGTTGCGTTCCCCGCCGGACAAATTGCCGACCTTCTTTTCTTGATCTCCGCCGCGGAAATTGAATCGATTGACGTAGGCTCGCGCATTGATTTTGCGACCACCCATGTCGAGCGTCTCGTGACCACCAGAGATTTCTTCGTAGACCGAAAGTTCCGCCGACAACGAATCGCGATCTTGATCGACGTAACCCAATTCGACCGTCGGGCCGACACGAAGTTCGCCCGAATCGGGTTGTTCTTCGCCAGTGATCATTCGAAACAGCGTCGTCTTGCCAGCCCCGTTGGAGCCAATGACGCCGACGATCCCGCCCGGTGGTAACCGGAAGGACAGATTTTCAATCAACTGGCGATCACCGTAGCCTTTGTTCAGATTGGTCGCTTCGATGACGAGATCGCCGAGATGCTTGCCGGACGGAATTTCGATCTCCAGCTCTTCCGATCGATCGCGGTTCTGTTGCTTCGACAGTTCGTCGTAGGCCTTGATTCGCGCCTTGTTTTTGGCTTGGCGTGCGCGGGGTGCCATTTTGACCCATTCGAGCTCTCGTTGAAGAGTTTTCCGCTTTGCCACAGCCGATTTCTCTTCCTGCGCAAGCCGCTTTTCTTTCTGTTCGAGCCAGCTGCTGTAGTTGCCCTCCCACGGAATTCCCTCGCCTCGATCGAGTTCCAAGATCCATTGGGCGACGTTATCGAGGAAATAGCGATCATGCGTAATTGCCACGACAGTGCCAGGATACTTGGCGAGATGGATTTCCAGCCAAGCGACCGCGTCGGCATCGAGGTGGTTGGTCGGCTCGTCCAGTAGCAGCAGGTCGGGTTGCTCGAGGAGGATTTTGCACAATGCGACGCGGCGCCGTTCTCCGCCCGATAGTTTCGTGACGTCGGCATCGGGGTCGGGAAGGTTGATGGCGTCCATGGCGATTTCGATTTGTCGATCGAGTGACCAGAGATCTTGCGCATCAATTTGGTCCTGCGTTTTTGCCAATTCGTCGCAGAGCTTTTCCATCTGCTCTGGCTCCATCGGCTCGGCCAACTGCATATTGATTTCGTTGTAACGATCGAGGATCGCCCGGCGCGGCGCGATCGCTTCTTCGACATTGTCGCGAACGTTCTTGTCCGGATTCAGTTGGGGTTCTTGGGCCAGATAGCCGCGGGTAAACCCGTTGGTGATTCTGGCTTCTCCGTCGAAATCGGTGTCAAGGCCGCCCATGATGCGTAGGAGTGTCGATTTTCCTGCGCCGTTGCGACCGAGAACTCCGATTTTCGCACCCGGGTAAAATGACAGCCAAATGTCATTGAGGATCTCTTTGCGCTCGATCTTTTTCGTCAGCGCAGCGATTGTAAAAATGTACTGCTTGTTCATGACTTGTAGTTCTTTGTGGGGGATTAAATTCGGTAGGGGATTCACCCATGCTGTGCTAACACGATTCCATCGTAAAATCGGTGGGATGGAGTGGGTCTGATGTTTCGTTTATCAGAGGCTCCTTTGTTTCGAGTTTCGTTTTTGGGGAGATTTCAGGTGGCACAAGGTTCCATAAAGAAGCTTGTCATTGAAAAGGGTTTCGGTTTTATCGAGTCGCAACCCAATGACATGTTCTTCCACCATTCAGTTGTTGAAGGCACTCAATTCGAGGAATTACAAGAGGGGCAATTGGTCGAATTCGAATTCGAAGACAGTCCCAAAGGTCCACGCGCAACGTTAGTTCGCCTTTCCGAAGGTTAAGCTGGTTGCGGATTCGCTAGTCGATCAATGATTTCGGAAGCAAAGCACTCCGTATCCAATTGCCCGCCTAGATCTCGAGTTTTGATACCGTTTGAAAGCGCCGAGTTGTATGCATCCCGTATACGCTCGGCGCTTTTTTTGCATCGATCGTCGTCCCGTGTTTCTGCCAGGTGATTCAGCATCATCACGGACGACATCAGAAGCGCCAGGGGGTTGGCGACTCCTTTTCCAGCGATGTCGGGTGCTGAACCGTGAACCGCTTCAAAAACCGCACATTCGTGACCAATATTTGCGCCCGGCACAACACCCAAACCGCCAACCAGTCCGGCGCATAGATCGCTGATCACATCGCCGTATAAATTCTGTAGCAGGAGGACGTCAAACTGCGTCGGGTCTTGAACTAGCTTCATGCAGCCAGCGTCAATAATGACTTCTTCGTAGTCGATATTTGGGTAATCGCGCTGGTGAATCTGTCGCGCACATCGCAGGAAGAGCCCGTCGCTCATCTTCATGATATTTGCTTTGTGGAAGACGGTGATTTTCTTCCGTTTGCGTTGCGTCGCGAAGCGGAATGCCCATTTCGCCATCCGCAGGCTGGCCGACTCACTGGCGACTTTCATGCTCATGACAACGTCGTCGGTGACTTGATTCTCGACGCCGCTGTAGAGCCCTTCCGTATTCTCTCGCAGAATGACTAGGTCGACATCTTCGAAGCGTGTGTTCACTCCGGCAAGACTGCGTACCGGACGTACCGCTGCGTAGAGGTTCAGGCGCTTGCGCAGTTGCACATTGACCGACGAGAAGCCCTCGCCGACTGGCGTGGTACAGGGGCCTTTCAGTGCGATCTTGGTCTTGGCAATCGCTTCGACCGTTTCGGTCGGCAGGACATCGCTACCGGTTTCGAGTGCGGCGAGCCCAGCGTGATGCTCTTCCCACGCGATCGGCGCTTCCGCCTTCGTCAGAATGCGGCAAACGGCTGCGGTGACTTCCGGTCCAATTCCGTCACCCGGGATGAGAACCGCCTTGTGAAAATCGCTCATGTCGTCTGTCCTTCGGGGGTCGACTTAATGGTTTGTTTTGTCGGTCGCTAGCACGCTGTAACGCCCAGCATTCGATACGTGAGTGGCAAGCTGTCAAAGTGTACCGATTGCGAAAGCAGAATCGGTCGCGGTTCGTATTCCAACGTTGCCGGGTTTCGTAGTTTTGTGGGTGGTGCACGCCGATCTCTAATTCAGCAACAAGGTTCGCCAAGTTGTCTTGCCGCCGAACGTCGTCGATTACGAGCCATCGCCGCCCCAGCCTCGCTCGCCCTGCCAATTGCCGACAGGACGCAAAAATCACCTATCAAGGCCGATTCGCACCCAGCGAATTCGGCCTTTTTAATTGGCCTATTCCCATTCAATGGTTGCTGGCGGTTTGCTGCTGATGTCATAGACCACTCGGTTGACGCCCCGCACTTCATTGATGACGCGAGTGGAAATACGGGCGAGCAAGTCGTGCGGTAGGTGACTCCAGTCGGCCGTCATGAAATCTTCGGAATCGACACAACGAATGGCCAGTACATCGTCGTAAGTCCGAGCATCGCCCATGACTCCTACACTCTGAACCGGCAGAAGAACTGCGAAAGCCTGTGCGGTTTCGCGGTAAAGTCCCGCTTCCTTGATTTCGTGGACGACAATGGCATCGGCCTCGCGGAGGACATCGAGCCGTTCTTTTGTGACTTCGCCGAGGCAGCGTACCGCGAGTCCGGGGCCGGGAAACGGATGTCGCCAGATGAGTTCTTCGGGGAGTCCCAATTCGAGTCCCAATTGGCGAACTTCGTCCTTAAACAGGTCTCGTAGCGGTTCGACCAATTCAAATCCAAGTTCGTCGGGCAGGCCGCCCACGTTGTGGTGAAGCTTGATCGTTGCCGCCGGCCCGTCCGGAGCTGCCCCGCTTTCGATGACGTCCGGATAGAGCGTTCCTTGAGCCAGGAAATCGACTTGCGTGATCGAGTTCGCTTCCTGTTTGAAACAATCGATGAAAGCCGCCCCAATACGCTTCCGTTTGGCCTGCGGTTCGGTGACACCGGCCAAGGCTGCCAAGAATTCGGCCTCGGCATTCACGACGTGTAGGTCGGTTTTAAAGTGATTCGTGAATTGCTCGATGACAATGTCCTGCTCGTTCAATCGGAGCAGTCCATTGTCGACGAGGATGCACGACAATCGATCTCCAATCGCTTTGTAAAGCAGTGCCGCCGTGACGGACGAATCGACACCGCCGGACAGCCCACAGATGACTCGCCCATCGCCAACCTGTTCTCGAATACGTTCTATCGCATCGTCGGCGAAATTGGCCATCGTCCAGGCGCCCGAGCAGCCACAAACGTCGAGAAAATTTCGCAACAGAGACGAGCCGAGCGTCGTGTGGGTGACCTCGGGATGAAATTGCAGTCCGTAAATCGGCAGCTCGCGATGTTTAATCGCGGCCACGGGGCAAGTGTCGGTTTGCGCGAGCGAAATGAAATCGTCAGACACGGCGGTGACTTGGTCGCCATGACTCATCCAAACATCTGACTCGGCCGGTACGCCGGCGAAGAGGCTATCTTCCTGATTGACGCGACAGCGGGCTCGACCGAATTCTCGCGCCGGAACTTGCTCGACATTGCCGCCCATCACATCGCAGACGAGTTGCATCCCGTAGCAAATCGCCAAGACCGGGATTCCCAAATCCATGATGCCCGGATCACAGCGGGGCGAACCATCGTCATAAACACTATTCGGCCCACCCGACAAAATGATCCCTTTCGGTTGCCGGCTGCGAATCGTCTCCGGCGAAATGTCATGCCTCACGATTTCGCAAAAGACTTTTTGCTCGCGAACTCGCCGCGCTATCAGTTGGGCATACTGGGAGCCAAAATCTAGGACAAGGACCGAATCGGTCCCAAGAGAACGGCTCGTCTGGCTTACGGCGCTGGCGGACATGGCGTTATCAATTTGTGAGTGAATGACACAATGAAAAAAACCCGTCAGGGACACGGATCGTGCGGTCCAACGGGAACCGGACAGTATAAGAGTTCTGCATTTGGGTCACTAGTATGCCTCGAACTCGGGCGTAGCGACGTTTCCCCCGTTTCACCGAATGTTCACGAATCGTGGCCGCCCGGAAACGGCTCCTCGACTTGCCCAACGAATCGGCGAAGCAGGAAGGGGACAGACGGCCTCGGTGGTGGGAAATGCCGAGGTGCCCTCGTAGCACGCCGCAGCGGCATCTCGGCGCGCATTGTAGGACCTCTGCGACAGTTCTATAGTGAGAGATCAGACCCAGACTTTCTTGTTTCGATAGATCGGAAGACCATTGCGCATTCTGTTGACCAACGATGACGGTATCTATGCACCCGGCTTGGCCGCGCTTGAGCAGGAACTGACGTCGCTCGGTGATGTCAACGTCGTGGCTCCTGCGACTGAGCAAAGTGGCGTCGGTCATGCCATCACGTTTTTGACGCCGCTGACCTGCAAAGAAATTTACGACGCCGACCGCCGTCGTGGTTGGGCGGTCGAGGGGAGTCCGGCGGATTGCGTGAAGTTGGGAGTGTTCGAGCTTTGCGAACAGAGGCCCGACATTGTGATCAGCGGTATCAATGGTGGTTTGAACGCCGGGATCAACGTCTTGTATTCCGGAACGGTCGCAGCGGCCATCGAGGCGGCCTTTTTTGGGATTACGAGTGTGGCCGTCTCCTTGGAATACGATGAGCACGCCGACTTCACGGCCGCAGCGAAGATTGCCCGAGCGGTGATCGAGCAAATCTTGACTCAAAAAGAATCAGCCCCACAGCTTTACAACCTCAATATCCCGACGGTGGCGACGAAGGAACCCAGCGAACTGCGACTCGTGCCGATGGGGCTGGAGCGTTACGGTCATGAGTTCATTAAACGTGAAGACCCCAAGGGGCGCCCCTACTACTGGGCGACCGTTGATCCTCCGCCACAGCCGACCGATCGAGAGACCGACATGTCGGCGCTGAAGCAAGGGCACGTGACGTTGACGCCATTGAATTACGATTTGACCTGCACGACGGCGCTCGACTCGATGCAGGACTGGACCTTGAAGCTGCCAGCACAGAGTCACGAGAATACGTCCACGACTTGAATTCGACCATGGGTCATCCGAGGTCAGCCGCTGAGGAGCCGCCAAACTTCAAACCGGTTTCGCAGCGCGACGAGCCAATCCAACGAACAAAACGAATACGAACGGAGAAACTTCTATGGACAACGTAAACAATCGCCAGGCGACGGTGCTGCTGATTCTGTTGGCCGGGCTCCTCTTCGCTGGCTGTGGCGGCGGCCCCGATGTTGCTGCCGTTTCTAACGATGCCGCAGAGCCGCCGGCCGCTGCTGCGACTTCGACGGCTCCTCCTGCTCCGGCACCTCCACCGCCCGCTGCGCCCAAAATGCCGACCGTGACGCCTGCTGCGCCTGTGGAAAAGGCAGCCGAGCCTGAAGTGAAAATGGACCGAGAAAAGGCGGTCGCCGGCGTCGGAAAGAAAGGACGCGGCTACGGCGGCGGCATCGTATCTGAACCGGTGCGACTCTACTTCGGTACCAGACAACGAATCGTTTTCCAAATTCGGATTCCGGATGCGCTGCGAACCTACAAAGCGATGAACGATGGCAAGGGACCTGCCAGTCACGAAATTTTCATGGAAGAGATCGTCGCGAAAAACAGTCTCCCGTTACCCGAACTTCCCGAGGGTGATTCATATTATTACGACGTGGAAAAAGAAGAGTTGATGGTGCAGCGGCCCGAATGACCGTGGGCCGTGGCCCGAGCAGTTTCAGGTTTTCCATCTGGAGCCTTCCCCGTCGGCCGATCCAATGTCTGTCAGCCAAACATCCAACTAGGAGCGAGCCATGACGTCCGATACTGAAGCCGGCTTTCAACTTCCTCAAGCGGGGCCGGAGCACGCCTTGCTCGCACCCTTTGTCGGCGTGTTTACTGCTCGAGTGAAAGTTTGGATGGGACCCGATCAGTCGATGGAATCGACCGGCGTGATGACAAACACGTTCCAGCTGGGGCGACTCTATCTACAGCAGCAGTACGAGGGTGACTCGAGCGACGGCCCCTACCCGGCTTATGTTGGCCGCGGATTCTGGGGCTTCAACACCAGCGCCGGTCGCTACGAAGGGTTTTGGATCGATAATGCCTCGACGACGATGCAGTTGGAAACCGGGACCGTCGACGCGACAAGCAAAGTCTGGGAAATGGAATCGGAATTCACCTCGCCGAAGACTGGCGGTCTAGTGAAAAAGCGTTCGATCATCACTTTGACCGACAACGATCATCATCGAATGGACGTGTTCGTTTTGGTGCCGGGGCAGCCAGAATTCAAGAACATGGAAATCGTTTACGTCCGTAAACACTAAACGCCGCCTAGAACGCGTGGGTCGGACGCTCGCTTACATTCCGGTCCGCGGATCGTGACGTTCGTAGTCGACGATTTTCCAATCGTTGCCTTCTTTTTCGAAATTCACAACGAAATAGAACGCGCCGCGCTGGTTGTTAACGACCTGCTTACGGTCGCTGCCGATGACCACGGCGTTGAAGGTTGCGATGGCCGAAGTACCATCCGCATGCAGCTCGACAGCCAGATTCGGCTTGATTTTAACCTGATCGACGACGATCCGGCGGAGCGCAGCATTCGCTTTCTGTTGAATGTGGGGAACTGACCCAGAGATGTGAGCCGTCACGGCGGCAGATTGGTCCGCTTCCAGCTGGCGAGCGATCGTCTGCAGGGTCTGTTTGACTTCTTCTCGCGGCGTCACGATGCGTCGTTCGTTGACGACAAGTGCGGCTGTGATCACGGCAAAGGCGATGGCCGAATAGAGGAACGCGGGCCGAGTCGTCTGCAGCAACAAAGCGAGCGCGACGACGACGAGAACGACTCCGCCAATGCTGATGGCGAAAGGGCTTTCAGTAAATAGCGACATCGTGGCTCCTCCGTTCAAATCATGGGTGACCGGCCGGGGAACGTTGTCTCCCTGTTGGCCGAGGTGCGGTTGTTCGCGTCGAGTTTGCGGACCATCGGCTACGGCAACGAAGTACGGCTCGCTCGACGCTTGCGAATCCACCAAAAGAGAATCGTAGAGACGACGAGTGTGATGACAAGAAATTGAAAGAGCGGTTGCAGCGTCAACATGGGATTCCCAGGTTGCGAAAGTGCTTGCCTACCATCGGCGGGCGAAACGGACATTCCGCTGATCTCACGCGCTTGGTACTGGCGTTCGATCTGTGGCTGTCGCCAACTGTATTTGGGAAGCGTCAAAATCAAAGCGGCCAAGCCGCCACACGTGAAAACGATGAGCCAAAACCAAGGGGAGTCGGTCAGTGGTTCGTTCGTTTTTTGGGACGTGCTGGGCTTGGCCGGTTTTGTGTCCATGCTCTGTTCAAGCGGCGTCTTTACAACGCGGCTCGGATTCCTGCTTTCGGGAACATCCGCCCGGCGTAGATGCCGGCGCTGCCCAGCGATTCTTCGATTCGCAATAGTTGATTGTATTTGGCCATCCGATCCGAACGGGACGCCGATCCCGTTTTGATTTGGCCGGTGTTCAGCGCCACGGCCAAGTCGGCAATCGTCGCATCTTCGGTCTCGCCACTGCGGTGGCTGGTGACACTGCTGTAGCCATGCTGACCTGCCAAGGCGATCGCGTCGATCGTTTCGGTAAGCGAACCGATCTGATTCACTTTGATCAGGATGCTATTAGCGATGTTTTCGTCGATGCCACGTTGCAGCCTTTCGGTGTTGGTGACAAACAGGTCATCGCCGACCAGTTGCACTTGGTCACCGACTTTCTCGGTCAGCATCTTCCAGCCTTCCCAGTCGTCTTCGCTGCAACCATCTTCGATGGAGCAGATCGGATACTTGTCGGCCCAGTCGGCGAGGAAGTCGACCATGCCGGCCGAGTTCAGTTCTTTGCCATCGATCGAGTAAACGCCTTTGTCGGCGTCGTAGAATTCGGTCGCAGCCACATCGAGTGCAATCCAGACTTGCTTGCGAGGCTCGTAGCCCGCTTTCTCGATCGCTTCGAGAATTAAATCGAGCGCTTCGACGTTGCTGCCAAGGTCGGGGGCAAAACCGCCCTCGTCTCCGACGGCCGTGTTGAGTTTCTTGGCCTGCAGAACTTTCTTCAGGTTGTGGAAAATTTCGACTCCGCAGCGCAGTGCATCACTGAACGAATCGAAACCCAGTGGCATGACCATGAATTCTTGGACATCGACCGAGTTGTCCGCGTGCTCACCACCATTGACGATATTCATCATCGGAGCCGGCAAAAGCCGAGCACCCGGGCCGCCAAGATAGCGGAACAGAGATTGCGACGTGTAGTCGGCCGCTGCCTTGGCGGCTGCCAGAGAGACGCCCAGGATGGCGTTTGCTCCGAGGTTTTTCTTATTCGGTGTGCCGTCCAGTTCCAGCATGCGGGCGTCGACGCCGTGTTGATCGAGGCAGTCCCAACCGATCAGCTCGGCAGCGATCTTGTTGTTGATGTTGTCGATCGCTTGAGTGACCCCTTTGCCCAGAAAGGCCTTGGCGTCGACATCTCGAAGTTCCCACGCTTCATGAGCGCCCGTACTGGCTCCACTGGGAACCGCTGCTCGACCAAACGATCCGTCTGCCAAAATGACCTCGACCTCGACCGTTGGATTACCGCGGCTGTCGAGAATTTGGCGTCCGTGAATGTCTGCAATCGTACTCATGAAGTGGTATCCTGCTGGGTTGGAAAGATGTTGGTGCTGGTCCTGCCCGCAAAGCTGCGGGGACGTTGCCAATTCCCCGTATTTTGACGAATGGTCGATGGCTTGACTAGGTGATCGGTTTACTCTGCTTATGGCGGATGGGGTGCATCTGGCCTATCGTGAATGGCGGATGGCTGTTTGTTTGTTGAATGTCGAGAAGGGTTCTGCATGTTTACCGGCTTGGTCGAATCGATGGGCACTGTGTTGGAGCTCGAAAAACGCCCACATGGCGTTCGCCTTGTCGTCGATGTCGGTTTAAGTGGCGAGACGAACATTGGCGACAGCGTGTCGATTAGTGGCTGCTGTTTGACCGTCGTCGAAGTCGCAGGCGACAGCCTTGCGTTCGATGCCGGTGAAGAAACTTTGCAGCGGACGACGTTGGGCAAATTGGTGGCCGGCGATCGAGTGAACATTGAACGCTCGTTGCAAGCGGGAGCACGGTTGGGTGGCCATTTTGTCACGGGTCACATCGATTGCGTTGGGGCCGTCAGTCGCCGTGAGGATGATGGTGAATGGTGCAATTTGTGGTGTCAGCTGCCGGGAGATTGGATGCGTCATTTGGCAGAAAAGGGATCGGTGGCAATCGATGGAGTGAGCCTGACGGTCGTCGAAGTTACGGAAGAAGCTTTTAGTGTTGCGCTCATTCCGCACACGTTAGAGGTCACCACCATCGGTCAGCGCGGCGTCGGCGCCGCAGTGAATATTGAGACCGACGTGTTGGCTAAGTATGTCGAAAAGGCGGTCGCCGCCAGAAAACAATAATGCAAGACGAATCAACGCCTAGGCAACGCCAAACCGCTTCCTTCCTCCGCAATCGCTTTGCTGAGGTTGGTATCCGTCCCGACACACGGAAAGGGCAGAATTTTTTAATCGATCTAAACCTGCTCGAAATGTTGGCGACCGAAGCGCAACTTACGAAGGACGACGTCGTGTTGGAGGTGGGAACCGGCACGGGCTCGCTCACGGCGCTGATGGCGATGCAGGCTGCCGCCGTGGTGACCGTCGAGATTGATCCGATGCTGCACGTTCTCGCGAGCGAAGAACTGATCGATTATCCCAACGTCACGATGGTCAAGCGTGATGTGTTGCGCAATAAGAGCACGATCCACGATGAAGTGTACGAAACCCTGGCCGGTCCGCTGAGTGAACCTGGCCGCCGTTTCAAATTGGTGGCGAACCTACCGTACAACATCGCCACTCCGCTCATTTCCAACCTGCTCTTCGAACCGCTCATCCCCACGATGATGGTCGTGACGATCCAGAAAGAGCTGGCGGATCGTATTACGGCCGCACCAAATACGAAAGACTATGGAGCGCTTAGCGTCTGGGTGCAGTCACAGTGTCAGGCAGAGGTCGTGCGCGTGCTCGGGCCAACCGTATTTTGGCCTCGCCCCAAGGTCGATTCGGCCATCATTCGCATTACGCCAGATCCGGTGAAGCGAGCCCAGATTTCCGATCCGAAATTTTTCCATACGTTTACCCGCGCCCTCTTTCTGCATCGTCGCAAGTTCTTGCGAAGCTGTTTGATCAGCGCCGTCAAAGGTCAGTTGGACAAAACGGATGTCGATGAGATCATGGGAAAAATGCAATTGGGACCGAAGAGCCGTACGGAACAGTTACCCGTCGAGCAATTGCAGCAGTTGGCCGAGCATGCCGGCCGAATGATTGCCAGCAGGGAAGAGTCTGCATGATATCGAAGTCGTTTCCCCCCACCGGGAAATGGCCGCGCCCGGAAACACAAATCTCAAAAATCGTAGCTGGAGAAAGCACTCGAAATGAAGTTCATCGAATTAACTGGGGCCCAGTTGCTGGCCATGTTGCGCCCTGACGAAGGAGACCCGGAAGATTTGCGAGGCGCCGGCTTAGGCGACGAGACGATTGCCCGAGTCAATCAACAAGGCGACATCGAATTACGCCGCGAAAGCGAATGGGACGTCATTGGCGGCCTCCTTGGGGATTACGAACAGCGTGTTAAAAAAGCGACGGGGCTCGATTGGGCCTAGTTCACTTTGAGGGAAGTGCTTGCACGCCTGGTGGCGGCCGCGGTCTTCAAAACCGTTGGGACCTTCGTTAAGCGTTGGTCCGGTGGGTTCGATTCCCATGCACTTCCGCTTCCTTCGCAGCCGCCCAGATCCGGCCCCAGCCCACCCGCAGAGTTGCGGATGGTGCTTCGATTGGGGCGATTAGGGCGTCTAGGATTCTTGAGCAAGAGCGGCCATCGTGAACTGCCGATGCATGTTGTGGCGCGGCCGGATTGCCAAATTTGCTGTTTTGGCATCCACCACTGGCGGTTTAAGTCGTTGTATTGCAACGGTTTGGATGGAATGTGGCCAATCGGGCGAGCCTTGTATCCTTGAATGTAGCGATCGTGACTACAATGTTTCCGATGTCGGGTTGGCCGTCAGGCGTGGACGGCGAATAAGGGGCTATCGCTGATCGTTCGAGCGATTGATACCCAGGTCGGCAAGTGCGTCGGTGTTCGTGTTGCCTGTGGGCTGAGTTTTCTGGGTTGGGGTGGTCATCGGAATTAGATGACCTTGGAGAAATCTGTGGCGAAAGAGTTCCCAGACGTTCCAGAAAGTTCACTTACCGACTTGGTTCGCATCGTCAGACAGCGGGCTCAGACGATGCCCGACATGGAGATTCTGAACTATCTCGTCGACGGTGAGGATGAGGAGATTCGGCTGACGTTTGCCGAATTGGACGCGTGGGCTCGTGCCATCGCTTGCCGGCTCACCGAACGAGGCATGTCGGGACGGCGGGCGTTATTACTCTACCCACCCGGAATCGATTTTATTGCCGGGCTCTTCGGCTGCATCTATGCCGGTGTCGTGGCGGTGCCGATCTACCCTCCTCGGCGGAACCGTAATTTTGATCGGATCCAAGCGATCGCGATCGATGCGCGGGCTGTCGCGGCGCTGACCGTAAAGCAAGTCACAGGCGGTTTGGATCGTTTCGCTGCGGCATCGCCGGCGCTGAACCGCATGGATTGGATCACCACAGACGAAATCAAAACGCCCGTCGATCCAGCTGAAATCGATTGGTATCCGGAAGAGGCTCGCCCCGACGAATTGGCCGTCTTGCAGTACACGTCAGGCTCGACAGGGCGCCCGAAGGGAGTGATGCTCACGCATCAAAATATTCTCAGCAATTGCCGAATGATCACGCGGGGGTTCGGTATTGAATCATCCGACATTGGCATGTCCTGGTTGCCGACGTATCACGACATGGGGCTGGTCGGCGGTATCATCAATCCGATCTATGCTGGTATCCCCTCGATTCACATGTCGCCAATGGCCTTCTTGCATCGACCGGTACGCTGGCTGCGGGCGATTACGAAGCATGGCGTGACGATCACCGGTGGCCCCAATTTTGCCTTCGACATTTGCACCAAGAAAGTCGCCGATGACGAAATGGCAGGACTCGATCTGTCTCGTTGGAAGCTGGCCTACAATGGGGCCGAGAATATTCGCCCCTCGACGCTGGAACGGTTTGTCGAAAAATTTGGCCGCGTCGGTTTTGATGCAAAAACATTCTACCCCTGCTACGGGATGGCCGAGGCGACGCTGATCATTACGGGCGGCGATCGAAACCACTCGCCTGTCACGGTCGGATTCGACGGCGATAGTCTTGATGAGGGGCGAGTTCGCCGTCCCATGAAGCGTGAAAACGAAAGGTTATTGGTTGGAAGTGGTCGCGTCTTGCCTGGTGAAGCTGTCATCATCGTCGATCCTAATAACCAGGAACAATTACCGCCGGAGCGCATTGGCGAGATTTGGGTTCACGGGCCCAGCGTGGGGCAAGGCTATCTCGATAAACCGGAACTCACGGACGAGACGTTCAAAGCGCGTTTGGCCATCGACGACGGTCGTTCCTACTTGCGTACCGGCGACATGGGATTCTTCCATGAAGGTCAGTTGTTCGTTACTGGACGTATTAAGGACTTAATCATCATTCGCGGTGTCAATCGTTATCCACAGGATATCGAAATGACCGTCGAGCGAGCCGATACGCGGCTGCGCACTGGTGCTTCGGCAGCCTTTTCGATCATGATCGAAGGCGACGAAAAACTGATCGTGATTTCTGAAGTGGAACGCTTGCGAGATCAAAACTGGACCGAGGTGATCCGCGCCATTCGCAAGAGTGTCGCCGAAGAGCATGACGTGAATCCAGATGGAGTCGTCTTGATTCGTACCGGTTCCATTCCCAAAACCTCGAGCGGGAAGATTCAACGGCACGCTTGCCGCGACGGCTTCCTCAAACGGGATCTGGTCGTCATTGCCGATTGGTACGAATGGCAGCCGGAAGGGAGTACACCGCAGTCATGGACGCGTCGAAAACGTCCCTGGTCTCGACCCATCACCCGTCCCGATCAGCTTCCGATCGTTGTCCCGGTGGAATCCAACGGCCATGCCGATCCCACGGCAGCTCCTTCTGGTCTGAATGTCGAGTTGGCGAACGGCAAAGTGGCCTCTGCTCGCAAGGAATCCAGCCAGCAGTTCTTAGCCGCGGCAATCCAAGCGGTGCAAGAAGTGGCGCGGGATCGAGTCGAAAGGCCGTCCGCGGAAACGAATATCGTCGAATTGGGGCTCGATTCCCTCGAGCGGATCGAGATCGCCAGCCGCATGGAAAAAGCGTGTGGGGTTGTCTTTCCTGAGCAGATGCTATTCGAAATCGAAACGTGCCAAGACTTGGCAGATGCCGTCGCCGACTTGCAAGCGCCGCGTGCTCCGACGATCGCGTCGCATCGAATCGAGGAGAGTGCCGAGTACCAACAGCTCAAGAGGACGATGTCAGCGATGGATGCCGCTGGGATTCAAAACCCTTACTTCCGTGTCCATGAGCAGGTCACCAAGGACACGACGGTTATCGGTGGTCGCGAGTTGGTGAATTTTTCCAGCTACAACTACCTTGGCTTGTCTGGTGACGCTGAGGTTTCGCGGGCAGCTCAGCTCGCGATTGAAAAATTTGGCACGAGCGTATCGGCGAGCCGTGTTGCGTCGGGCGAAAAACCGATTCATCGAGAATTAGAGCAAGAGATTGCGGAACTGGTCGGTACCGAGGACGCGATCGTGTTCGTTGGCGGCCACTCGACGAACGAAACGACGATCGGCCACTTGCTTGGTGCCAGCGATTTGGTGCTGCATGACTCGTTAGCACACAACAGCATCATCCAAGGCTGTTTATTATCGGGCGCCACGCGACGCGCATTTGCTCACAATGACTATCACGAGTTGGCGCGACTCTTGAAGATGTACCGTCAGGATCACCGGCGAGTCCTGATTGTGATTGAAGGCGTCTACAGCATGGATGGCGATATTCCCAACCTGCCGAAATTCGTCGCGTTACGAAATCAGTACGATGCGATGTTGATGGTCGACGAAGCGCATTCGATCGGAACTCTGGGAGCCACGGGGCGTGGCATCGCCGAGCATTTCGGGATCGATCCCGCCGGCGTCGATCTCTGGATGGGGACGTTGAGCAAATCGTTTGCCAGCTGTGGTGGCTATATCGGAGCGAGACGCGAAATCGTCGAATACTTACGATATTCTGCGCCCGGGTTTGTCTACAGCGTTGGGATCTCTCCAGCGAATGCGGGCGCCGCCTTAGCAGCGATTCGGAAAATGAATCGCTGCCCAGAGATTGTGAGTCGCTGCCGAGAGCGGTCAGAACAGTTTTTGCGCGAGGCGCGATCGCGCGAATTGGATACCGGGAATAGTGCAGGAACGCCCGTGGTACCGGTGATCACGGGCAGTTCGCGCAAGGCGCTATTGCTCTCTCAACATCTGTTCGAGCAGGGTTACAATGTGCAGCCGATTCTCTATCCGGCGGTCGAGGAAGAAGCTGCGCGGCTCCGTTTTTTCATAACTAGCGACCACACCGAATCGCAGATCACGTCCGTAGTTGCAATGACAGCAGCGTGGTTGCGTAGCAATGCGTCGGGCCGTTTGCGGTGGGATAACGCGACGGAGGGTTTGCCGACCAATGCTAATGGCGCGACAATGTCAAGTAAGAGTCGTGGAAACCGTGCGGACAAGAATGCGCAATAAATTCGAAGGCACAAGAAAGCTGCCCTTGATGCGACGGTCGTTCGGCCTAAAATGAAGACAAGGACAGAGAAACTACCATCGAGCAGGAGAGAATTTAGTGCTGACCGAATCTCAAGTCGAAAAAAGCTTTCGTAACATGATCAGCAAACCGCAACTCGTTGAAGACGACTTCGAAAAGGCAGAAGAGTTGCTGGATAACCTCCGAGCGGAAAGTCCTCTTCTGCATCGACTCAGCAAAGAACTCGAAGAAGTTCGCGCTCTGGCTACTGCCGAAAAATAGTCTTCTTCCGAGCTGATTGTCAGCTTGGGCAGGGACTCTCAGCTTGTTTCGTCGCGGCTGCAATTCGAACGAATGGTCTTTCGTTCGAATGTTACCGACTTCGATTGGGACCGACTTCGATTGGGACCGACTATCGTGTCATTTGGACCCCGAGCGATAGGTTA
>CAYZRS010000018.1:80047-88149 GCA_964480915.1 uncultured Pirellulaceae bacterium
ACCGACTTCGATTGGGACCGACTATCGTGTCATTTGGACCCCGAGCGATAGGTTACTGACGAACAGCTCTTCCGATCGACTCAGGATGCCCATCGTTTGGCCGTTGGCATCAGGCAATGAATAGCGAACGGTATTGGCAGCCCGGGCAATTCCGCCCGCAGCCATTCCGCTCCAGTCCAGCTTCAGTGCCAGGTTCTTGGTTACGTGACAGCCCATCTCGATTCGCAATTCTCCCACCGGGCTAAATGTCTCGTCACTCATTCGGTGGTCAAAGTCGTACCCCGTGAGGTTCGCCGGGATCAGAGGTCCATTCGCGATCGACCCACCCGAATTATGATCGCCGAGCTTTCCTCGTTGTCGGATGGCGGTGAAGTTCGATCCAAAGAGGACCTTGCCTTGAATGTTGGTCGACCATCGACCGGTTCGTTTGGAGATTTTCAGTCCGAATTGTGGGCCGAAGATGCGGTTCAAAGCATTTTGGTCGATCTCGGTGTCGGTGAGGATGCCACCTCGGCCGAAGAAGTTGAATTGATCGTCGAGCTCCAAGTACCTTGCCCCGACGAAGACATCGGCTGTCGCTCCACTGTTGAGTTGCCGCTTGCGGCGGATTGCCATCGCCTCAAATCCGAGCATGTCCATTCGGGTGGAGGTCGCCACGTCGTCAAACACAACGGCAATGTTCGCGCCCAGGGCGGGCAGGAAAAGCAGGCCCAGCGGGTCTTCAAAATTCACGTGGACGGTGTTGAGGCCGTCGATGGGAAGGATCGATTGGCCGGTTAAGCTGTTGTCGATCGGATCTTGAGAAGTCACGACGGTCAAAATCTGGATAGGATCTCCATTCGCGTCGAGGAAGCTATTGCCATTCGCGTCTGTCAGGAATTGAAATCCCTGGAATCCGTCGAACCTTTGGGTCGCCGCAATTTGATCTCGACGTTTATCATCGAAGCCATAGTTGTTGGCCTGATTGACTTCGCCGTCCATGACGGAGACCATCCAACCGCGTCGATCTTCCACCCAGCCGAATTCGTACCGATTTCCCCATCCCGTCATGGTCTCAGGAATGGCATCGTCGATCGAATTGAGCTGAACGCCGGTGTTCCCATCGACGACGAACGGCTGAATGTTCGAAAGCAACTCATCCTCGATGAGAATGATTTCATCGTTCGCCACATTCGGATCGGGGTCAAAAATCACCGGGAGGAAGAAGTAGTTGACCTGCGACGGGACAAACGCCGTTTGAGGTTGGTTCGTGAGTGGGGCGCCAACCGACGAGCGGCTCGGTCGCATCAGCCACATATGGCTTCGTTCCAAACTGCCGAAATAGCCGTCACCGGTATTCCGATCGCACGGTTCCGACGATTGGACAGGAGCAAACAGCTGCCAATCAAAGGACCGTGGTGGCGGTGAGTAATCGTGCCAGTGTTGGGCAAGCGTCACGTTACAGGCCATTAAGGCCAAGAGGATACTTGTGAACGCGTGGCGTCGGATAATTTCCATGACTTAATTCCGTGATGTCAAACGGGTGGCCGCAGAACAATGCCGCGGCGGCATACACCTACTCCAGAGCGTTTCATCGGCCTTGCTTGTCACGTAAGTTGAGTAAGATCGGCAAAGGTTGAGGAAAATGATGGTCCTACGGGTGCGATAGAGCTTGCGGTCGCTAGCGAGGCAGGATCGGTTGCCGCAATATCGAGCGCCCGTTCGCGGTAAATCGACGAAAAAAGGGAGCTCGAAATTCGAGCTCCCTAATGATCCGGGCAACGAATGCCCTTCTTCGCTTTTTGACCTAGTGGTCGCCGGTCACGGCGTCTGCAGCTTCGCTAGCGGCTTCGCTAACGGCATCCGCTGCACCGCTGGCCGCTTCGCCGACAGCGTTTGCTGCGTCACCGGCCGCTTCACCTACGGCAGTGGCTGCTTCACCTGCTGCGTCCACAGCAGTTCCAGCCGCTTCGCCAGCCGCGTCGACAGCGCTGCCTGCCGCATCGCCAACGGCACTCGCTGCATCGCCGACCATATCTGCGGCACCACTAGCAGCATTACCAGCCGCATCGGCAGCGGCTCCGGCCGCGCCACCGACAGCATCGGCTGCGCCGCCGACTGTGTCGGCCGCTTTCTGGCAACCAAAACACAATGCAACGACAAGTACGATTCCTACAAGCTTCTTCATCGAGTTTCCCCATGGATGATTCCGAATGCCAGCTAACTGCTAACTGGCCCAATCAGATTCTATCGATTGAGAGTGAGACATGAATACCGGGGTATGAGCCATTCTGGTGATCTAAACCAATCTTTGTCCTACGGCCATTCCGAGGAAAGGTGGTGAAAGTCTTCATTCTTCGTATCCTAAATGCTGAAAGTGCCTCGCACAGGTCGCGCTGGCCAGCGGAAGATGGGCACTTAAAAAAGGAAATGCCATGAAATTCAGCTGTCCAGCATTCGTTGTGATGGTCCTCTTGTCGCTGACCAGCGGCGTCATTGCCACGGCCGATCAGCCGGCAAGGGCTCGTGATCAGCTGCAATACATCCGACTTTCCAAAGATGGCCAGGAAGTGGCCCAGTCGCTTGATGTTGCCGTTGTCTCCTTCGTTTCGGCCGATGGAGCATTGCAGGTCGATTTAGTGGGAGCGATTCACGTCGCGGACGCCACTTATTTTCGTCGGCTGAATAAGCGGTTCTTGGGTTACGAAGCGGTCCTCTACGAATTGGTTGCGCCCGAGGGGACCCGGATTCCTCGGGGCGGCGTCGAAGCCAGTGGGCCGGTCGGAATGCTACAGGGTGGCATGACGGCGGCACTCGGACTGGCCTACCAGTTGAACGAGATTGATTACACGAAGTCCAATTTTGTCCACGCCGACATGACGCCAGAAGAGTTTTCAAAGAGCATGAAGGAGCGAGAAGAGAGTGTGGGGAAAATGTTCTTTCGAGCAATTGGGCATGCGATGGCCAAGCAAAGCACCGCAACTGGCGGCAATCGTGATTTACGCATGTTCAAAAGCATGTTCTCCGAAAACCGCGAATGGGAGCTGAAATTGCTGATGGCCGAGCAGTTTGCCGATCTCAACGGTGCCATGTCGATCTACGAGGGTCGGAATGGATCGACTTTGATCACCGAACGAAATAAAAAAGCGCTCTCTGTGCTTAAGCAGCAATTGGCGATTGGGAAAAAGAAATTGGCGATTTTTTATGGAGCTGGCCATATGCAAGACATGGAACAGCGCCTGACGGAAGAATTCAATTTGACGCGAAAACAGGTCGATTGGTTCGTCGCGTGGGACCTCAGCGAGGATTCCATTCCTGCCCGTGCAGGCACAAATGATTGAAGGCGCAAGGAACTCGTCAAGAGAGAATGCGCAAGGAAAAGTCCGCTTCTACCGTCCATTTGAATGAAACAAAAAAACGCCGTTTACACAGATCCGTCGTTTCACAATACTTTCCTCTTGGAACTTCCAAACGGGTGCAGGGGGAACGGAATGCTGCGACTGTCGGTAAACGAAATGACGACTTATCGTTGGTCGTTTGAAGATGACGTCACCAATTATGCCAATGCTGGTATTTCTCAGATCGGTGTTTGGCGACAAAAACTTTCCGATTACGGTGACGATGCCGGGATCGATCTGATTCACGAATACGGCATGTCAGTTTCCAGCCTGACTTGGGCTGGTGGATTCACAGGGAGTGATGGGCGGTCTCACGAAGAAGCGATTCGTGATGGGCTTGAAGCGATCGAGCTGGCTGCCAAATTGGAAGCCAGCTCTTTGATTGTCTATACCGGCGGTCGTGGTGGCCACACGCGGTCTCATGCCCGTCGCTTGGTGAAATCGGCTCTGCACGAATTGGCCTGGCTCGCGGATGATTTTGGCGTCACCTTGGCCATCGAACCGATGCATCCCGGTTGTGGGCTCGATTGGACCTTCTTAACCGGTCTCGACGCCACGCTCGAATTGTTAGCCGAAGTCAACCGCGACTGCGTCAAGTTACTGCTGGATACGTATCACTTAGGCTTTGATCCGTCCTTGCGTTCCAGACTAGCCGACCTCGTGCCCCAAATTGGTTTGGTGCACTTGGGCGATGCGCGACGCGCCCCTTCGGGAGAGCAAGATCGTTGCTTGTTGGGCCGCGGCCGGATTCCCGTTCAAGAAATCGTTACGATGCTGCAAGATTGCGGTTATGAAGGCGCCTACGAATTGGAACTGATGGGCCAAGAAATCGAAGATCATGACTACTGGGAATTGTTGAGTGATTCTCAGCGAGTTGTCGAAGAGTTTCAGGGTGCGGGAATTAGCTAGGCGGTTCGACTTGTTGAGTGATCGCCTCCTGCCCTTACGGAATCAACTCGGCACAGACGAGGTTGCTCTTTCCTCGAACGTAAAGCAAGCCTCGGGCCAAAACGGGTGCCGCCCATGCTGGGTAGTCGATAAGCGGGGGCTCGACCGGCTCTTCGTCCGCCTGGTTTTGCTCCGTCGCATTCGGGCTCGATGTCACGAGTTCGACCGAACAGACGACGTCACACGATTCGGGAGTTGCTTTCAACAATTCCATGCCTCCTCGCTCCGAAAGGCACAGCAAGTGTTGATCGAGGTAGAGAACCGAAACTCGGCCGCCGCCCGGTTTGGTCCAGCGGACTTTCCCGCTATTCCACTCAATGCAACGGAAGTCGGCTTCCTGTGGGCTCTGCCCGCTGCATCCGTACACATGGCCGTCATGGTGCACGGGCGTCATCCAATGGGCGGCAAATGACTGCTTTCGGCCGTGCGGTTTGTCTTGCCAAAGTGGTTGCCAACGTGAATCTTGCCAGCGGATCACGGCTCCTCCCGGTTCATAACTCTCGGTAATCAAAGTCTCATTGCCGACGACAACTGGCGTACTGGCATTCACGCTCTCCAACTTCTTGGCGCGGAATGGGAACAGCTGACTCGGTTTCCCATCGCGAACTTTCACCAGCCACAGTCCAGAGCGGCCGAATAGCAGCACATGTGGGACCCCTTGGATGGGAGCGAGTTGGAGCGAGGCATAGCTGGCTAGGTCGTCGACCGATTTGTACACTTCGGCACCGGTGCGCTTATCGAAAGCGACGAGGCACGAGCCATTGGGGGTGACGCGGTCGAGTTGCCCAGGTGCTACGTCGCTATCGGCGTCTGGGCTTCCTCCGACCATCACTAGCAGTAGGTCGTCAACGACAAGAGGTGTACTGCCAACTCCAAAAAAATTCTGGATTACGTTGTATTCTTCATTGAGATTTCGACTCCAGAGTTTCGTGCCGTCATGGACCGCGACGCAGTGGAGTTCTCCTTCGGCGCCGTAAACGTAAACGCGATTTTCATCGACGACTGGTGAACAGCGGGGCCCATTGTCGAAGCCGTACATGTCCTCGTATTGCGACGAGTATTTGTAGGTCCACAGGGTCTTGCCCGTTTCGGCATGTAGGCATCGCAACCTGGCCGTATCGTCGATGCGATCAAAGACAAAGCAGCGTCCTAAACGGACAGCGCAAGCGGCGTAGCCTGTTCCCAACGGGACGGTCCAGATGACAGGCAGCTGCCATGCTTTGCCGTCGACGGCTAAACCGGTCGCCGTCGATTTGCTATCGCGACTTGGACCTAAGAAACTGGGCCAATCTTGGCCGGTGCGCGTGGCAAGGTTGGTCGGCTGCTCTGGAGGTGCAGCGGTGACGCCGGAATGAAGGCTGGTGGCGACCCCAAAGAGACAAGTGAAAGTTGTCCAAGAATGCCACGCGAACCTTCGTGGTTGATTTTTCGTCTGTTGCCTGCGGTAGCGGTAGAACAAAATAGTGCCTTATGCTGTGATTGGCTGTGATTGGCTGTGAGTAAGGTATTCTCTAGTGGGCAAGTCGGATTCCCGTTGGTTGTGAACGTTACCCTGAAATCTGTCAATCAGGGAGCCGGTCTTTTGGAAAGTGGGTTGGGGCAATGCTGTTCGTCAATGAGAAGATTTCCGTTCCATTGCGTGAATTCTCATTTACGTATTCGCGATCGAGTGGCCCCGGCGGACAGAATGTCAATAAGGTGAATACGAAGGCGACGATGCGATGGAATTTCGTCGCGACGGAGTGTTTGCCGGCCCCGGTTAAGGCTCGCTTTCAAGCAAAATATGCTAGTCGCTTGACCAACGATGGGGAGCTCATCATCGTCAGTCAACGGTTTCGTGACCGAGGCCGCAATGTGGCCGACTGCTTATCGAAGCTTCGATTGATGTTGTTGGCGGTGGAAGCGGCGCCCAAGAAACGACGCCCTACCAAGCCGACGCTCGGATCGAAGAGGCGAAAGCGAGAGCACAAGGAGTCCAATTCGAAAAAAAAACAGCTGAGAAAACCACCCAAAATGTCCGACTAGCGATGGCCGATACGTTGGCTTTGTCGAATGTCGGGCCAGATCAACGAGTGGTAGTTCTATTTTTCGATGTTTTGATATACTCCGACCTGCGCGTACAGCGCTAACTTGCTAACTGAATCTAACGAAATTCGTCGTGATCGAGCTGTTTGGTAGAAGTAAGGGTCTGGATGGATACTCCTCAGGAAACTCCGCAACACATTGACAACATCTTCAAGGACTGGCCGTTCGACCCCGGTGCGGTGAGCGTGCGCATGGTGTCAGGCGGGAATGATCGCGAAGTCATCCAGATGCGGATTGAGATGGGGGTGTTGCAACTTGAAACGTCTGGCCGACCAGACGGGGTTATCAACGAGGGACACGAAACGTACCTTGAGTATCTCCGGGATTTGGCAGAGCAGTCGGCGAGCGAATTTGTGCTCGACGAAGATCAGTGTTTCGAATGCGATCGCGAGTTCGTCCAATTTTACCATCGCCGTATTTGCTGGCTGGCGTTGCAGCAGTATGAATTCGCAGTCCTGGATGCGGACCATTCCTTGGCGCTCATGGATTTTTGCCGAGACCACTCACCCGATGACGAGTGGACGTTGTCGCATGAGCAGTATCGTCCGTTCGTGATGTACCACCAAATTCAAGCCGATGCATTGGCGCATGTAGAAACCGACACTCCCGAATACTCGATCGAGGCGATCAACAAAGGGTTGAAGCGTTTGCGAGCCATCTTCGAAGAGAACGAAGCGGAAGAAGAATTCGAAGACGATGAGCTCGTTCAGCGGCTCGTCGAATTGCGCGAAACGTTGCGAACGCAATTTGATGTCGGGAAGACGCTCCAAGAGCAATTGGCAGAAGCCGTTGCCGGCGAGCATTACGAGTTGGCCGCGAAGTTGCGGGACGAATTGGCGAATCGCCGTCCTGGAAAATAGACCGGTCATGCCGATTGTTGGCGGTGAGGAAGCGTGGTCCGATTCTGGGCCATGCAGACCATTGTAAAAAATTCCTTTCTGTGCCTCGCGATCGACGCGCCAGCATTGCCTAAATCTCTTTGTTTCTCCCAAATTGCGGACATCGAAGGGCGTGAGAGACCCGCTTGAACGTTTGGCATGGCAAGTGCGTACTGTCTCTTGTGCGAGCAAGACGGTGGAATCCGGCGGCTCGACTTTTCTGATGTCTCATCTACGGAACGAAGGAGTGTGCAATGCTGGTACTGACGCGAAAGCAACAAGAGGTCATCAAGATTGGCGAAAACGTGACGATCACCATTCTGCGAATCAAAGGGCAGTCGGTGCGAGTTGGCATCGATGCGCCTAGCAACATCAAAGTCATCCGTGGCGAATTGGAATTGCTGCTAAGCGACGACGGGGATGACCTGTTGACGAACGATCGGTCGCACGGTTCGGCTGCCGAAGAAGAGGAAATCGCGACCGATAGCGACGCGAGTGGCGCCAGGTCGGGCCTTCACCCGGCCGCACCGGATCAAACGGCGCCCCGCCTTTCCGAATCGAAGAATCGACTGCCCCAGTCTGCCGGTCCGTCAGCACCGCAACCGCAGCGGTCGTGTGTTGAGGAGCAAAAGTGTCCTGGCGAATCGACGTTAGCCTTTTTGACCCGGAAACGGACGCGGCGTTTTTCGTCGAATTGAGTGGGCGTGGAGGATGGTTGAAGGTTGTCCGTCATGAAAGCCGGTTCAACCGGTTTTCGCTGTTGCGTTTGCAGCGATTTGAGATTTGCGATTTGCGATTTGCGATTTGAGATTTG
>CAYZRS010000019.1:0-46344 GCA_964480915.1 uncultured Pirellulaceae bacterium
GGACAGACGGACCTACGTGACGAAAGCGCTGGCCAACGTTTGCCGCGGGGCGCACAACAATGGCCAAATCTTCCAAAAACCGCGAGTTCCCAGCCGCCGTTGAAAACGACCGACTTTCCCGTAACGGGCTTTCGTTGAACCAGGTAGACGCTGATGACCGTCCTCAGCAATTCCAACCGATTCACCCAAGTTCAAGACATTTGCAAAAACTTTCCTCTCAAAACCCAAAACCACTTTTCTTGGTGTCGCAAGTTGTTTGCCAACAAGAATCATGGGACAACCGCTCAACAGTTCATCCACACACAGGGGTAACATCATGGCCAGCCGCAAACGCAAGTCGAAACGAAACAAGCCACCTCGCCCTCGCACCGGCAACCGCCGCCGAATTGCTCAATTCGAGCCACTCGAAGAACGCCAAGTTCTGACCACACTGCTGCCCGGCGTTCCCGTTACCTTCGACGCAATTTTGAGCGAGCAAACCGTCGAGTTCTTTGACATCACGCTCAACTCGGCGTTGGATCTCGACGATGGTGACTCACTCGTCCTGGATACCATTGGAAGCTCATTGGACGACGGCTTCGGCGGCACGACTGAAGACACCGAAATTGGAATCTACGGCGACAACGGAAATCTATTGGGGGAAAACGATGATATTGACGTCAGCAGCGGTAACGTATTGAGCCGGTTGGACCTTCCGAGCGATTTGACGACGGCCAGCACGCTACTTTCCGGCGACTATACCATCGCTGCTGGCGCCTACGACACAACCTTTTCTTCGGGTCTCAACGGATCAGGGAATCCCAACGCCACCAGCGCCTCGAACTATTTCGGCAATCTTCAAGTCAACGTTGTGCTGCAGCAAAATAACTTTGGCTCAATCACGCCAGAAATGACGGTTTCCGACACCGATCCGTTAGTGGCGGAGGAAGTGAAGTGGTTCCGTTTCGAACTGGATAACGACGTTACCGCCGTCAATGGTTCGGCTTTGGTGATCGACACGGCAGGGTCGATGCTCACCGATGCCGGCTTTGGCGAAGATGACACCGAGCTGGGGCTCTTTGACGCGGCAGGCAATTTGATCGGCACAAATGACGACGCTGATTTCGACGGCGGCATTCTTACCAGCCAGCTTTCCTTCGGCGCCGGTGGAACCGACGGCGACCTCTCGGCAGGTACCTATTTCATTGCCAGCGGATCCTTCGACACCGTATTCAATAGCGCCTTCGACGTGACCAGCACGTCGGTAGCCACCGGCGACATCCGAGTTGGAATCACTCTCTTTACGGGCCCGATCGTCGTGACCACGGCAGCCGACACCGTGGATCCTGGCGATGGTGAGACATCGCTCCGGGAAGCCATCGATATCGCCAACAACACTTTTGGCCAGGACACGATCGAGTTTGACACGGCAGGCGTTTTTTCGACGCCACAAACCATCACGTTGACTGGCGGTCAGCTCAATATCACCGACGACGTTACGATCAATGGCCCAGTCAGTGACGTCACGATCAGTGGCAATTCGATGTCGCGCGTCTTTTACATCGACGACGAAGCTTACGATAACTTTCTGAATGTCGAACTGAATTCCTTGACCATCAGCAATGGAATGACAAATGGACAAGGGGGCGGTGTGCACTCAAGTGAGAATCTTACGATCGACAGTGTGAGTGTATCATCGAACACCGCAAGCGGCGGTAGCGGAGGCGGCATCTTCTCGATTTCCGGTAGCCTGTCCGTCGTCGATAGCGCATTGATGAATAATTCGGCCGACAATGGCGGAGCCATCTTCTCCGTGGACGGGCTGACCGTCCAGAACAGTAGCCTGACGGGAAACACTGCGGCCAGCGGGGATGGCGGAGCGATCTACGCTCTTTCGAGTGCTTATATTCACGACAGTTATCTTGCGGACAACAGCGCAGACAACGGCGGAGCGGTCTACGGCAACAGCGCTAATGTTACGGTTGAGTCTTCCAGCATTTCGGGAAACACAGCCAGCAACAAAGGCGGCGGAGTTCGCACTTACTACGGTACGCTGGACGTCTCTGATTCTACGTTTGCATACAATGTGGCAACGAAAGCGGGCGGTGGAATTTCTGTCGAGTCGGACGATTTGGCGACCATTCGAAACTCGACAATTTCCGGCAACAGCGCCGTTGGTCAACCTGGCGTCGTGACTGCATTCGGCGGCGGAATCTCGGCGCGATACCACAGCGGCGGCATGGAGATCGAATTCAGCACGATTGTCAACAACTCTGCCGCAGACGACGCTGGCGGGATTTCGTCGAGCAACGGTGTGACGCTGAATAACTCGATCCTCGCCAACAATACGGCAATGTACTACGGAGATGTTTTCGATGAACTGGCGGCCAACTTCAGCCTGATCGGTAACTCGGACAATGGAACAGGCGGCGTTAGCGGAACGGGCAACCTGCTCGATGTGGACCCACAGCTCGAACCACTAGCCGACAATGGCGGTATGATGCTGACGCATTCGCCCATGCCCGGCAGCCTGGTGTTCGAAGCGGGCGACCCCACCGCTCAACCAGGTGTGGGGGACACACCACTATTTGATCAACGGGGTTTCGATCGACTCGTTCTGGATCGAGTGGACATCGGAGCGATCGAAGCAGAAAACCCGATTCGCGCTGTTGATGACGTTGTGACAGGGACTGTCGGAGTTCCACTCGCTGTAGATATCACCGACAACGACATCGGCGATTGGAGCACCATCGGGATTGACACGTCGCCGCCAGCAGGCCTTTTCGTCGGAGGCGACGGTATGGGTAACACGCTCTTCGGAACGCCGCTAACGGCCGGCAATTTCACGTTCACGTATAGAATTACTTTGAGCGATGGCAGCGTGGATAGAGCTGACGTTACGGTCATCATTGAACCGGAAAATTCGTTGCCGTGCGATTTCAACGGCGACACCGTTTGTGATGGAGCCGACATCGACGCGCTACAGGCCAACATCGTCACCGGCCCAGCCAATCCGGCCACCTTCGATCTGACGAATGACGGCATGGTCACCATCGCCGATCGAGACGAATGGCTGGCGCTGGCCGGAGCCGAAAACTTGGCTTCAGGGAATCCCTATTTGCTTGGCGATGCGAACCTGGATGGTTCGGTCAACGGTGGTGATTTCATCAACTGGAATGCCAACAAGTTCTCGTCAACGTCGGCGTGGACGGACGGTGACTTCAATGCAGATGGCGCCGTGGACGGTGGCGATTTTGTAATTTGGAATGCCAACAAATTCCAAAGTTCCGACAGCCTTGTTAGCGGAACGGCATTCGATTTGGATTCGCGCACTGATGACAAAGACGAACCGGCCTCGCGTCATGAACAAATGTTCGACGCCGTGTTTGCTCAGATGGTGTAGCGTGTGTGTGAGTAAGAACCGGGGATGATCGACGTCATCCCCGGTTCGCTACGCTCTCGCTCAACTCAGACATCCCGGAATGTTCAATCCATGGATCGCCACCAGCGGTCCAATGACGGCGCAGAGTGCTACGAATCATCCAATCGGTCGGCAGCGAATGCGCGTGCCCGTTCCGTTTGCCATTTTGACAACTCGTCCTCGTCTCCCAGCGCCACGACGACGGCGATCGGGCGATTCAATGCCGTTTCCATTGCCTGAGCGTTCGTGCCCGGGATCGTTTCGGCAACCCGCATGAGACCGACAGGGCCATCGAGCCGGAGCCACGCTGCACACGAGGTGTCCACATCGGCAGTTTTCTGAGCAGATTTTGCGCCAACGCGTGTCCGACAGGTTGCTGCACACTGCGAGGTGAATCATCTATACTTTCCTCGCTGATTCGTTGTGTCCAAGTTCTGCGAGCCCGGGAATGTTTATCTATGTCGAAGCCTGTGAACCGTCGTCGTTTTCTCAAAGCATCTGCTTCGGCAGCCACTCTGGCGTTCGCGTCTCCTTTCCTCAGGCCAACCTGGAGTGACGAAGTGAATCCGCAGTTCTCTATTTCCCTGGCCGAATGGTCGTTGCACCGGATGATTAAGGCCAACAAACTCGACAACCTCGACTTCCCGAAATTCACCAAAGAAGAGTTCGGCATCGACGCCGTTGAGTACGTCAACCAGTTCTTCAAGGACAAGGCAGAAGAGACGGCTTACTTGGACGAACTCAAACAGCGCTGCGAAGACCAGGGAGTGAAGAGCCTACTCATCATGGTCGACGGCGAAGGCCAGCTGGGCGACGCCGACGACGCGAGCCGCAAGCAAGCGGTGGAGAATCATTACAAGTGGCTCTCTGCCGCTAAGCATCTCGGCTGCCATTCGATTCGCGTAAATGCCGCCTCCTCTGGCAGCTACGAAGAACAACGGGAACGTGCTGCCGACGGGCTTCGCCAACTGGCAGAAAAAGGCAGCGAGTTTGGCCTGAACGTTATCGTGGAAAATCATGGCGGCCTCTCATCGAATGGCGGGTGGTTGTCCAGCGTGATCAAGCAGGTCGACCTGCCTAATTGTGGGACGCTGCCCGACTTTGGCAACTTCCATGTCGGTGAAGGAGAAGAATACGATCGCTACTTGGGTGTGGATGAATTGATGCCATTCGCCAAGGCGGTCAGTGCCAAAAGCCACGACTTCGACGAAGATGGCAATGAGACACATACCGATTACGCCAAAATGATGGAAATCGTTTTGGGGCACGGGTATCACGGCTACGTTGGGATCGAATACGAAGGTGGCAATCTTAGCGAAGTCGAAGGCATCAAAGCCACGAAGAGACTGCTAGAACGAGTCCAGACCGATCCCTCGGCACTCACGGCCACGCCAGATGCCAATTGAGCAAAGATGACAGGGCCCGAGAATCAAATCCGCCGGTATCGCTTCGGTTCGGCGTATCTGGTCCACCTCGTTGTCGCACATTACTTTTTTGGCAGTCGCTATTATCGGATGGTCAGTTTTTGGTGGCCCGAAGGCTGGGATGATCTATCTTGGCGTTTCGTGATTCCTCTGGTCTTTGCTGCCTTGTTATGGCTGGTCACGGGGGTCGTGCTCTATCGGGCGTTTTTTCACCGGAAGCTTGTCATCGAGCTGACGCCCCAGTCGGCACTCAGTTATCAACGTTCCTCGATGGGGGACCCCAACGAAGAACTTCTTCGCATGCCGCTGCGGGAACTCAAGTCGGTGACGAAAGCGAATGAAGACTGGGTTCGTTTTGAACTATCGGACAACAAAGATCGTTCACCGCAAATCACCCAATTCGATTTTCATTTCGCCGCAATTCGTTTGCGCGACCGCTGGAAAGCGTGCGAGCTATTCCGAGACTCAGGATTCGATGGATTGGCAGAAAGAACAGGGACTCGGCAGCCGCGAGCGCCAAAGTTCACGATCGTTGCCATGATCCAATTTATGACATTGATCGCCATTCTATCCGCCGCCTATCGCATCACCGTCCTCCGGTTCGAACTGCATCCACTCAACGCCGCCATTACTTTTGCCGTCATCGGCTTCTTGATGGGGCTCGCAGTCGTGTTTGTTGGCGCGCTACGCGTCGCTGCAAATGACTCGCCCGGCGCGCACCGGTGCGTCGCTATGGGTGGCACCATGATGGCCGCGACCATTCCAGCCACGTTCCTGTCAGCCGTCCTATTTGATGCCAAACAGCTGCTGGCCATGATCGAACCGACCTATCGTTTGGTCGGAATTCTTCCATTTCTCCAGATCAGCATCATGGTGTTGGGCACGGTGAGTGCGGCCGTGTGGCTGATCGCCTACTTGTATGAGGCGATGGAGCGGTGAAATGCCTTCCATTCTCTACAATTGACGACGGGCGGTTCCCCGACTCGACGCGGTGGCAGTATTCGGTTCCCGAACCGCAGTCGCCGGAGGCAGTTTTCAGCAAAGGTCGGAACTCGGATTGCCAAGCATTCGATTCTCAGTCAAACTGCCCTGCTAGCACCTTGAGAGGTACTGGAACCCGTGAAAACAGCGGGTGAGAGCAACGATATCGGTGCTGACCTTGACGCGATAGCGGAAATTGCATTTATTCGCTGCTTGAAATGACTGCGGGGACCGCAGTTAAGCCCAGATTGTAGGAAGGAGCCGAAAGTCATGGACGCAACTCAATCCTTTACGTCGCCGACGACCACCACCCGCCCTGAGACCGGTGAGAAGACGCAAGAAGTTCACCGAATCGCCTCGGAGCTGTACCGACAGCAGGCAGATTGGGTGACGTTTTTCCGACGTATCCTTGGTGTCGACGGCGTTGTTCGTCAGATGTTTCCCACTGCCCCAGAAATGAATCGTTTGGAGCAAACGCAGGAATACACTGATATTCAACACATGTTGGCAAAACTTCGCGAACGCGGTGCAACTCCAGCGGACGATAGCGAACCAACACGGGTCATCACCGTTCGTTTGCCAAAAAGTCTCCACGAGTCACTTCGTACGGAAGCTCACGAAAAACGCACGAGCATGAATAAGCTGTGCATCTCGAAGCTGTTGCAGATGATCGACACGGAATTGATTCCAAGCGACTGATGCGACGGAAGCGACGAGGAAACGGAATGATCACAAGAGCCCGACCAGATGGTCGGGCTTTTTTGTTGACGCGGGGTGGTACTTTCACTAATAGCAAGAATTCTACCGAAACTGGTAGGGTGGGGATTCCCCGTGAGGGTAGGTGTTTTCCTTCATTGGGATGGCGACAGATCCGAAAGCAATAACATCCCTTTTCGGCAACTGTTGCAGGCTTGCATCGCATTCAAGGAGGATTTTCCGAGTGCCGTTTTCCCGGAGCATTAAAGTCGCGGTCGCCACTCTTTTCCTCGCCACAGCAACCTTCGTTGCATCGGCGACGGAGCATCCGGGCATCGACGCGCTCGGTCCTCCACAATCCGAGCAGGAACGAAAACAATTCTACCGGTCGGTCGAGTCGCTCAAACTGAGAGACGCTTCTCAGTTGCCCTCCTTAGCGAGGCTGCTCGACAAGTTAATGAAGCTGGAATCCTACGAAGCCGCTTCCATGGTCGGCTCAAAGATTCAATCGATTCTGTACGTTAACGGAATCAACAACGTTGAATTGACCGAAAAGATTCGTTTGACTTACGAAGCGATTCCCAAGACAGAGCACGCCGCAAGAGTACGATTGTCTTTGTCGCTCGCCTATCTCTATTCGAGCGTGCTTGGTGATGGTCGCTCTGCAATTCATTACAGCGAACTCTGCATCGCAGAATGTCAAGCGGCCGGTAAAGCCGGCGCCACCATCGCGCCTCGCTTGGTCCTCGCAAGGATCTATTCCGAATGGCAGCAACACGCCGACGCCATTACGGTTTACGAAGATATTCTCGCCGCAAGCAAATCGATGGATGAGAAAGGGCGCCGCCAGACCGAGTTCATTTGTCATTCGCAATTGGCCGCATTGCACTCGACCGCGGGAAATACCGATCTGGCGAAGGAGTTTTTCAAGCTTGCCATTAGCAACACCGAGTCGACCAGCTCGGCGGCTCAAATCATGGTGCATCTCGGTTACGCTGAGCAGTTCATTGGCGAATCGAATTTTGAACAGGCCTCGGAACTGCTCGAGACGACGGAAACGCTGCTCTCATCGACCCCCGAACATGAAGAGCAATGTAGCGAAATCAGCAGTCAGATCGCCATCACACGTGCCTACCTTTCGCTGGCCAAAGGCAACCCAGAGGCTGCCCAAAAGGAACTTCCTTCAGAACCGCCGATCGGAATCTTGTCACGCAAGTATTACCAAGTGAAGCGGGACATCCACGAAGCAATCGGCGAATTTGAATTGGCGTTTCAAGCACAGTCAGAATTATTGACGCAAGTCGAGAAATCGACGTTGGGCGTCAAGAATCAAGCGGCCAAGAGCACCGAAAACTGGTTATCCAATCAGAAAGAGTCGCTGAAGAAAGCGGCCGACGACAGTCGTAAAATCCGCAACCTGGTCGCCGGTTTCGCCGTGGCCGCCGTGCTTGCTTCGTTCTTCTTTTTTCGAGTGAACACGAATCGACGAATTCAAAGCAAGCTCCACGATCAAGAGCGCCAGACGAATGCTCGACTCTCGAACCTGGTCGAAGAGAAGACCGCAAAGCTTGTTTCCCGCATGGAAGAACAGGCGACCCTAGAACAAGAACTCGAACGCAAACGGCGGCACGAAGCGTTGGGGCAACTTACCGGTGGTGTCGCTCATGACATCAACAACGCGCTGCAAGTCATCATGGTTTCCAATGAAATGATGCAACTTGCCAGCGACTCGGAACTCAACGAAACGCAGATGAGCATGCTGCAAGCTTCCAAAGAATCGGTCAACATGGCAGCCAGCATCGTCCAGCAGTTACTCGCCTTCGCCAGACGGCAACGCCTATCGCCGGAAACACTGCGAGCGGCCGACGTGCTCGACTCGCAACGACCTTTGCTCAAGACCGCGCTCGGCGATCGCATCGATCTGCATATCCTGGTCGATTGCCCCCAAACCAATATCCGAGTCGATTCGGCGCAACTCACCTCCTCGCTGTTGAACTTGCTGACGAACTCGGCTCATTCCATGAGCAAATCGGGCGGTCGTGTGGTGATCGAGGCGAAAGAGGTGTTTGTCGAGCCCCAAGAGTTCAAAGATGTGGAGCCGGGCGAGTACATGCGAATCGACGTTACCGATAATGGGAGCGGCATGACCGAACCGCAAGTGTTGCGTTGCTGCGAACCATTCTTCAGCACCAAGCCGCCCAACGAAGGAACTGGACTGGGACTGAGCACCGTGCAAGGATTCGTACGCCAGTCGGGTGGCGAGCTTTCCGTCACCAGCACACGGGGCGTGGGAACGACCGTTTCGATGTACTTCCCTGTCGAAGAACCACAGGAATCGACGATCCCGCACGCCTTTGAACCGAGCAAGGCCTTTCTGGGCGCGGTCAAAACGCTGCTCGTCGATGACAGTGAATTAGTACGCCAAGTCCTGGTGCGGAAACTCGAGTCGATGGGGATGGAGGTGGCAACGGCCGAATCGGGCGACGCAGCACTCAAATTCCTCGAATCGAATCACAATATCCAATTCGTCTTGTCCGATATCCACATGCCCGGTTCGACGGACGGAAGACAACTGCGAGAAAAGATCCGCAGATCGCATCCCCACATTCCGGTCGTACTCATGACCGGCTACGACGATTCCTCGTCAGGCATCGACGACGGCGTGCTGTGCAAGCCGTTCACCGACCAAGAACTGCTCGAAAAATTTGGCGCGTTGCAGTTGGCTCACGCCGGTTGATTTGAACTAACCTAAGAAAAGCATCGAGTGGAACTGTAAGCCGGGTTCTGTCATTCGCGACGAGTCGCGAATTGATGGCCATTTCTCTAGGACGCTCGTTGCCGAACGCCTCAAGCAGCTGACCCGGGAGTCCTTGCGCCCGTCGGGCCGACGAGCGACGACCGAAGCCGTATTTCTCCCTGCTTAGCCTTGCTCCGGGTGGGGTTTACCTAGCCAGACGAGTCACCCCGTCCGCTGGTGAGCTCTTACCTCACCGTTTCACCCTTACCGCGCCAGCGAACTGACGTGGCGGTCTTCTCTCTGCTGCACTTTCCCTAGTCTCGCGACCGGTCGGCGTTACCGACCACCCTGCCCTGCGGAGCCCGGACTTTCCTCTGCCTGCCAAAGCAAACAGCGACCATCCGTTCCACTCGATGCCGCATCATTCTAGCAGCATTTAGAGAGCACCGTTGAGGGCACAAAGTTCGCACGACGCGACCCCCGACCGTTTTCCGGTGGTGCCCGTCGGTCGACACAGCAGCCGGTAGGCCAACGCGCACCGTCTTGTTGGGCGCTTGGACGATGTTCATTGGAAGAAGACGCCAACCAAACGGTCGGTTCTTCGCTGCTGGTGTACTCGACGCGGTGGCGGCAGTGAGCAGCAATCAGCACATGGTCCCCCGCTTTCATCAGACGGGCATGAGGCTCGTTTTCAAACCGCAAGATCGCTTCGCCGCAAAGCACGGCGACCCATTCGTTTTCGTCCTGGTCGTACCAGAACGGGTCCGGGCTCTTCTGGCCGGTCGAGACGATCCTCTCAATGCGTACCGATTTGCTACGCACCAAGAGGTCCGTCATTTCTTCGGGCAGCGTCTGCGGCAAGTCGTCAAAGAGGTTCATGCGATCGGTGGCGAGGTCGCCTGGAACTTACCTTGCCAGGTGTCGCGGTTCTCGAACTCGGCTCGGATGTCTCGCAGTACCGAATTCTTATCCAAGCACCATTCGGGGCCAATAAAATAGTCTCGCGGTGCGTCGCCACTGATGCGCTCGACAATCGTCTTGGGCGACAGCCGTTCAATGAAATCGACCACCGTCTGAATGTACGGCTCGCGTTCGATCAATTGCACTTCGCCGCTGGCCACCTGATCGGCCAAAGGGGTATTTTTGACGGCGTAAAGATTGTGAATTTTGATCGCATCGAGCTCTAATCTCGCCATCTCGTCCGCCGCCGCCAGCATGTCGGCGTGCGATTCACCGGGTAAGCCGAGGATAATGTGAGCGCAAATTTCGAAGCCGCGATCCCGGCTGCGTTCGACCGCTTCCGGGAAGACGGCATAGTTGTGGCCTCGATTCATCCATTCTAAAGATCGATCATGGATCGTCTGAATACCGTACTCGACAGATAAGTAGGTCTTGCCTGCAATCTCGGTCAGTAAGTCCAACACATCGTCAGGCACGCAATCGGGACGAGTTCCAATCGCCATGCCGACGACTTTTTCGTGTTCGAGCGATTCCTCGTAGACCTGCCGCAACTTGTCGACTTCGGCGTAGGTATTGGTGGCCGGTTGGAAATAGGCCAGGAACTTGTCGCAATCGTAGCGCAATTTGAGGCGCCGAATGCCTTCATCGATCTGAGCTCGAATCGATCCCTTGGGGATCCGGCGGCTGGGACTGAAGCTGCGATTGTCGCAAAACGTGCAGCCTCCGGTCGTCACCGAACCGTCCACATTGGGGCAAGTGAACCCCGCATCGATACTAACTTTCTGGACACGTTCCCCAAATCGGTTTCGCAGGTACCAATTGTAGGCAAAATAGCGCAAACCGGCCGCTCGCCAGCCCGTGGGGGCATTTGTCACATCTTGTTTTGTTGACGCCATTTAGGGTCGTGCCTACACTAAAGTTTCGGACTTTATATTTTTTATCCGTAGCAAGTGACGAAGTTACTTGCGGTGGCCGGGCCAGCGTTTCATTCATGGGATTCCATGATCGCCGACGCAACGAGCCACCAGCCGGGGTACGGCATCTTAACATGGAGTAGACGCAATCATCATGATGGGAGAACTAGTCCCTATCGGAGGTGGCGACACCATTCCACTGCTGAAAGATACACTGCTCGTAGGTCGACGCGAAAGCTGCGATATCGTGCTGCGTTTTTCTAACGTCTCGTCACAACATTGCCAATTAGAGCTTCATCAGGGCTATTGGTACATCCGTGACCTGAACAGTAAGAATGGAACTCGAGTCAACAACGTCAAGGTTTCTGAGAATCTCTTGAAACCAGGAGACGAGTTGCGGGTCGCTAAACACAAGTATCAAGTGAATTACTCGCCCATCGAATTGGGTGCCGTCGGACCACCACCTTCTGCCAACCTCCCCACGGATGTTATGCAGAAGTCACTGTTGGAACGAGCCGGACTCGAACGAGGCAACAGCAAGGAACGTGCGCCGGCCAGCGGTCGCATCGATCTGCTGAAGTAACCTTGACGCAAAATCGATAAAGCCCCAGCGACGAACGCTGGGGCTTTTTTTGTGTAGTCTCGACCTTGCCGATTGCAACGAACTTTCTTCAAGCGCAACCCCCATTCGACCGATAGCAACCGATGACGCGTCCAATATCGCTACACCGGAGCTTCGTTATGAATCGTCGTGCTTGGATCATGTTTACTGTCGTCGCGGTCTGGTTTGGTGCCAAAGCCTACTCGCAGCAGCCACAGCAGCCGGCCCCCACCATCCAGGTCTTCGTCTCGGACATGCACTGTCAGCACTGTGCGAAGAAAATTACGAGCAAGCTCTACACTGTGAAGGGGGTCCGCTCGGTCGCGACCAACTTGAAATCGCACGCGGCCTGGATCACGCCTGCCGTCGGCCAACAAGTCTCGCCTAAGAAAGTCTGGGAGACACTCGAGTCGATCGAATTCACGCCGGTAAAAATGGTCACGCCCAGCGGTGTATTCATCAAGAAACCGGCGGCCTAACCGCGAGCAGCAACTCGACGGATCAACTCGAGTTCATCATTCAGGAACGCAAAGAGGGAGCCAATCTTGGCTCCCTCTTTCGCTTTCTCATGACCTATCGCGGGCGGACTATCGCTGGCTCACCAAACTGGTTGTTGCCTGTTCTAGGCGACTTACCAGCTGATCCGCGTTCACAAATCCTTCGATCCGATCGACCAAGGCGCCAGAGCTCGAAAGAATCAACGTCGTTGGGTACATGCGAATTCCCAGATCGTTGACAAACGACTGACATTCCTCCGCCTGGACCGTCGCGGAAACAAATTGCTGCGTGACCGCCGACTGAACCTCATCGCTTGAAAGCGATTCTTGTTTCATTTTGACGCAGTAGTAACACCCTTCCGTCTTAATGAAAACAACCAGCATGCGATTCGCGGCCTTGGCACGCTGTAACGCATCGGTGAGTTCGGCCTTTTCAAAAGGCTGCCCTGCAGGCGCCTCGACTTTCATCGCGGCGACCGCTTCCTCGGCCACTTTGCGGGTCGGCACTTCCACTTCAAATGGGCCCGAGCCGCGGTACACGATTTCGCCAACAGAATTTGTGATGACTGCATAGGGAAATCTGCCAGCGCCGTACGACTTGGCAAGCTGCGAACCTAACCGAGTGCTCGCATCGATCCGGCAGACTTGCATCGACAGTGCTTCTCGCCGGCTCGAAAACGCTTCGATCGCCGCCGTCGGGGCACCAGCATCTTGCGATTCCTCGATCACAACCAACAGCGCGTTGCCGGCCGCCTGAGCAGCCCGACACGCCTCGAGATAGTTAGTAGAGACATTCGTCGGCGAGAGACTTCCCGCCATCTGAGCCGACATCGCGGCTACTAAAAGTACAGTGTGCATTCCGATTCCTTCGGGACCATTCGCCTTTGCCACGGCGAACACAAGTTAGGTGGGAGCCGCTGCGACTTTTCAGTTCCGAGCGGCGAGTTAGGTGGGATCGAGTGCGAACTCGATGGAAGAGAGCGTAAAGTTTCGACCAACTTCTCATCAACCCTAACCGGCGAAAAATAGATTCTCTGGTGGAGAATTACCAGACGGCCCCCCTGGCAAGGGGGCCAATCTTCCTCAAAAACCCCGAAGTCCCTGGACTTCCAGTTCGGCCCGGATATCCTAGACCATCCCAAAGCGGGGACGCCGACCGAGAACTCTCATTCTCACCATTTCTCCAGCTTTGTACTGCGCGGCACAGACCGAATACATGAGTCAGACGAATATTGGATCTAAACTAGGGAGCCAACGTCAATCTGCGGATACGCAGTTCCCACCCAAATCTCATCTACTCCGACGTTGGCAAGGAACAGAGGAACCCAAACATGCAACGAATGCCAAGTGGCATTGCGCCACTCGCGTTGGCAGCTCTCATGCTGTTCATTGGAACGAACACGACGAACGCCCAGGGAATGACCGCAGCCGAGGCACTGCAGACCGTCAAGAAGACCGGCAAGCCCCTTTTGGCCGTCGCCTCGAGCCCCACATGTGGTCCCTGCCTGCGCCTGAAGTCGGTCATTCACAGTGATCCCAAGGTCAAGTCGATTTTGGATGACTTCGTCTACCTGGAAATGGATTCCAAATCGGCCGAGTTCGCTCAATTTCGCGCTTCTTATCCGGGCAGCTATTCGGGAGTACCGATGGTCTACATGCTCCGTGCGGACGGCGAAGTCATGTATGGCCAGTCGGGCGGCATGCCGACCGAACAGCTACAGATGTTGCTCAACCACGGCCTGAAGAACGCCGGCACGGTACTTTCGGCGACCGAATTGCAACGCGTCGAACAAGCCTTTGGCAAAGGGCGCGCATTAGCCGAGGAAGGCGATTTGGCGGACGCCTACAGCCTGATGTCGCAGATCGCGAATCTGGGCAGCTTCGCCGACGTGGTCTACTCGGCTCAAGAAACGCAACAAGAACTCAACAATTTGATTGCCAACTGGACAACCGAGTTGGACCAGAGCATTGCTGCGGGCGAATCGGTTCACGCCAACGCCTATCGGCTGGCCGAACTCTATGTCGAATTGCCCGAATCGGCGACCGTCTTGCGAGCCAACATCAAACACGTCCTGGACCATTACGAGGCCCAAGATCGCACCGGCAACGCCATTCGGCAAAACAAGCGGCTCGTACGTGCCCGCTTAGAAGAAAGCCGCGAGATGTGTGACGCCGCCGTGGCCAGTTACCAATATGTCATTGGCTTAGGCGTTTCTTCGCCGGCCGGCGCATTTGCCAAGGAACGACTGGCCGTCGTCGCCAAAAAGCAGAAGCTAAAATTCAGCACCAACAACTAACGACGCCGTCGTGCGCGGGTCAGTTGAGATGCCGACTTAAAGAACTTTTCGCAATTCTCATTCGACAGTTCGGCACCAAGCACGGCCATCGTGCAGAGATTGCGTGAGTCAAAGGCGACCACTTCGACCCGGGCAAATCCCAATTCAGGATGAGTCAAATTCAGAGATTTGATCGATCGACTAATCTTGGCTGGCTTGGCGGTCACCTCTTCGGCCGGGATGTCCCCATAGCCATCGCTGCGGTACTGCTGTTCGAGAGCATCGGCGATCGCCTGGGTATCCGTTTCTTGGTTGTAACGGGTGATGCGAAATTGATATCGAGTTGAGCCAAAGACCAGATCGCGCGTTTCGCCTACCTCCGTCTCCAACTCGGTCGATTCGGTCGTCGATTCGCCCTTTGGCATCATGACGGAATAGCGCAACTCGGCGTTCGAAATTTCCTCCCAAACCAAAATCCCGTATTTGCTCGGATTTTCTAACTCTTCAATGCGCGTCTTCAACAGCTTTTCATAATCGCCTTTCCCACATCCGGCACACATCATGGCCAGGAGGAGGAAGAATAGGGATTTTCCGGTACGACTTCGCATTGCGAGCTCCAAAAAGCACAAACACATAACAGGACTGCCCCCAAAATAGTCGAAACCACTCCACAGCGAAAACCGAGACGGCAAAAATACGCGGAAATCGCAAAGTGGCCCCCAACCGAACAACCGCTCGGTCCTTCCCACATTGTCGGTCAATGCCTCCAGATCGCCCTTCGATGCTTGCCTTGGCAATTAGCTAGTGCCTAAAACTAGGGGGTCGCCTTCCCGTCGGTATTCTTGACTCGACGAGGTGGGCGATGCGATTGCGGTCAACGTTCGTCCATCGCGCCCCGTCCGTTTCCATATCGAGCCAAGCATGCCTTCGACTTTTCAGCCGCAGACGGAAATGGAAACTCGAGCGGCCGGTGTCGATTTGTACCCAACCGTCGGTCGGCGCATGCCGGGCGAATCGGCCTGGGAGGTGATGGTGCAAGGACGCATTTTCCGCCCCTGGCACGACAACATACGGCGGCGACTCGTGCTGCAATTGCTGCGACGAACAATGCGGATCTCGACGGCCGAAATGAAGTCGGAATTATTGGAAGAGCGGCTGAACGACTTTTGGATCAAGCCCTGTCGAAACCGACGTGTCACCGTCAAAGTCGACGGCGAGATCTACGCATTAAGAAAACGTAGTCGTGGCAGTGGCCATTTCCAATCGCCGATCCGCGTCCCCTTTGCGAAGGCTCAACAATCCGACGACCAACCTGGTCGCTTGATCATCTCGGCCGATCACCACATTCAGACCGATCCGCCCGCCGCTTACGCTCGGCTCATTCCCCCCTGCGGCACGTCGGTCATTTCTGACATTGATGACACCATTAAGGTCTCCGACGTGTTGGATCGCCGCCGGATGTTTGCCAACGCCTTCTTGCACAAATACTCACCCGTCACCGGCATGGCAGAACTCTACCGCAACTGGGCCGGGCAGGGTTGCGAGTTCCACTACGTCTCGTCATCACCTTGGCAGCTGTTTCGGCCGCTGGATTCCTTCTTCAATGAATGCGGTTTGCCGGCCGGGTCGTTCCACTTACGTCCCTTCCGTTTGCGAGACCCAAAGAATTTCCAGTTAAAGCTGGCCGGCACGCGCAGCAAACGAAAAGCGATTCGCAGTTTGCTCAAGTGGTATCCGTTCCGGCAGTTCATTCTGATCGGCGATGGGGGAGAAAAGGATGCGAAGCTGTACGGCAAAATCGCGATGAAGCATGGTCACCAGATCGCTCAAATCTGCATTCGACGCCTTCCGGGAGCAACGAACGAAGCCGACCGAGCCGTGAGATTCGCCTTGCGCGAGCTGCCCCCGTCGAAATGGCGTCTTTTTGACGACGCCGCCGAGCTGACCGATTTCGTTGCCGGAAACCGACTTGGCTGGAAAATGTCCTAACGCGCTGCGGTTCGCCGTCCCTCGCCGCCCTTTGCCGCCAAGTCGGCATTTGCTTCGGGACCCGACGGCCCCTGGCGGGAATTTACCGGCGCTTCGCCTGCCAGGACGGGGTAAAACGTGGCTCGCCCCACTTGTACCGTGGCCGCTAATCGGTCAAACTGAGCGGTTTTCATGTTGCCAGAAATCCAGACCGGGGGCTCCCTTGCCTCCGTGTTCGATTGGAAAACGATAAAACTTCAGGAGTCACCATTCATGGGGCGTTACACCGGACCTAAGGGCCGCATCAATCGTCGGCTGAGCGCACTCGTTTATGAAAGTGCGGGCGCATCGCGAGCATGGGAGCGTCGCGACCACCCCCCCGGTATGCACATCCGTGGCCGACGTCCATCCAATTACGGTATGGCGTTGATGGAAAAGCAGAAGATCAAGCATTACTACGGCTTGGGCGAACGCCAACTGCGTCGCTATTTCGATAAAGCAGGTCGTCAAAAAGGCAACACGGGACAGAACCTCTTGCTGACATGCGAGCGGCGTCTCGATAACGTCGTTCGCCGGGCTGGCTTCACGAAGACGCGCCCGCAGGCTCGTCAGGGCATCACGCACGGCCATTTTCAAGTCAACGGTATCACGGTCAACAAGCCGTCTTACATGCTTCGTCCTGGCGACGTCATCACGGTTCGCCCACGCAAGAACTTGCAAAACGTCTACCGTGAGTTGGCCGATTTTGTCGGTGCCGATCCGCTCGACTGGGTATCGTTCGACGCCGAGACGTTGCGAGCCACCGTGAACGGCCTTCCTGGTCCCAGCGATATCAGCCTGCCCGTCGACGGTAACGTCGTCGTCGAATTCCTGTCGCGTTAACGGCAGTCGCAGTTCCACCGCCCCGCTGACTCACCTCGAGTCAGCGGCGGCGATCCCTTTCTCCCACGACCGGGCTCGATTGCCTCGATGTTGTGGCTCTTGTAACTCGAATAAAGGATTCGACGATGCACGCTCCGCTTGTCGTTCTAGGTGGTGGTCCCGGTGGTTATGCCGCAGCGTTCTTAGCAGCCGATAAAGGGCTCGAAGTTACGCTGGTGGAAGCCGAATCCCGGTTGGGCGGAACTTGTTTGTTGCGCGGCTGCATTCCCTCGAAAGCATTGCTGCACGTCGCTCGTGTCATCAGCGAAGTCGAAGAACTGGGCGACGAATGGGGTGTCGATTACAGCGAACCGACCATCTCGGTCGACAAACTGCGGGAACGAAAAGAGAAGGTCATCTCGACTTTGTCAGGTGGTTTGAAGCAGTTGGCCAAACGGCGTAAGGTCAACGTGATCACCGCCAAAGGTTCCCTGGAAAACGCCAACACGCTAATCCTTGAAGGGGATCACGAATCGATCCCGGCCGGCGGCAAGCTGACCTTTGATAACCTGATCATCGCCACGGGCAGCACACCGGCGATGCCGGGCGCTTTCCGCTTAGACTCGGATCGCGTCATGGATTCGACCGGCGCTTTGGATCTCGACGAGATCCCAGAAACACTGCTCGTCGTGGGCGGCGGCTACATCGGTTTGGAAATGGGCACGGTCTACGCCAAACTGGGATCGAAAGTCAGCGTCGTCGAATTGACCGACGGCCTGCTCCCGGGCGCCGATCGCGACCTCGTCAAGCCGCTGCAAAAAGCGGTCGAGAAGATGACCGAAGATCGGTTATTCCTCAACACGAAAGTCGGATCACTGGGCGACCGGGGCGAAAAGATCGAAGTCGCCTTCGAGGGGCCGAACAAGTACGGAGTCGAACTGTACGATCGCGTTCTCGTGTCGATTGGCCGGCGACCTACCAGCCAAGGCTTGGGCCTCGAGCAAACACAGATTCAGGTCGATGGACGCGGCTTCATTCAATGCGATGCCCAGCAGCGAACCGCCGAACCAAACATCTACGCCATCGGCGATGTGGCGGGCGAACCGATGCTGGCTCATAAAGCCTCGCACGAAGGAAAGGTCGCCGTCGAAGTCATCTTGGGAGAGCCGGCCGAGTTCTCACCCGCTGCCATTCCGGCCGTTGTCTTCACCGATCCCGAAATTGCCTGGGCCGGGCTCACCGAAACGGAAGCCAAACGAGACGGTCGACCCTACCAAGTGGCCGTCTACCCCTGGGCCGCCAGTGGCCGAGCTCAAGCCCTCGGCCGGACGGAAGGCCTGACGAAGTGGTTGATCGATCCCGACACCGAAATCGTCATCGGCTGCGGTATCGTCGGACCGGGCGCAGGCGAATTGATCGCCGAAGCTGCCTTGGCAATCGAAATGGCCTGCGAAGTCCACGACCTCACGGGCACCGTCCACGCGCATCCGACGCTGTCGGAAACGATGATGAACGCGGCCGAAGTTTTCTACGGCACGGCGACCGAAATCTATAAACCGAAGCGAGCGGCAAAGACTTAGGAATCGGCAAAGCGCCGGCGTCACCAAGCTCGTTGCATCGCTCGTTTGTCGCGGAGCCCCATCACGATCGTGACGCACGTTTTCAACGAGGTTTCGATGGGCCCGACTTCATTGACTTCCGACGCTGCTCGGTAACGCAAGTCGCATAGAACCACAAACAACCTGGTAGGAGCCATATGTGCCACCCACCGTTTGGTTCTGGCACACAATGCGGCGGCAGGATGGGCGGACCACCCAAATTTATGGGCGAGATGTTTGTATAAAAAACGTCACTGCCGTCGGTGACAAATTCAACCTCCCATGTCTCGCCAAGATCGTCTTCAAAAACCGACTCTCGGCAAAAGTTGCTAACCGAAGCGAGGCCTCGGCCCGGATCAGAAAAATTCAAGAAAGGAGGCGGCGGCTGTGGCCAACTGTTAACGATCATGTCATTGCCATCGATATAACCAACGCCAATGACTCCCCGAAACCCAAGCCCCACCAGTGGATTGGTGCGAATCCACTGAGTCGATCCGGCCGAGTAGCCAACGGTCCAAGCGGATGCATTCGCCAGCTCATCGGCGCCGGGCAAGTTCATCCCATCGCACAATTCGCAACCGTCGATGCTCAAATCCGAACCACCGACGAAAATCGCTACCATGTCCGTGCCGTCGGTGTCTACGAGCAACGTCTCGCCGGCAATCGGCACGATTCCGAGTGACGTTGGAACGAATCGGTCGTTTGACGAATAGTAAACGTCGGGGATGCCGTCTCCTGGCACTTGAGCCAATCCATCAACGACCAGCATGCAGAGTGCGGCAATCAGTTGCACTGAAAACCTAATTTTATGAGTCGGCATGTTATGACCCTCGAATTCTTTTCGAGGGGCCGCTCGGCTTGCCTCGATTTTTCTCGGTTTTCTCGGTTTTCCGTTCGCAACCCGCACGAATTCATCGCGTTTGCCGCGACCTCGACCACCACAGGCTCGATGCGACGGCACAAAACAAGCACCATCCGAAATTCGGTTCCGGCACGACCGTAACGAACGTCGTTCCTCCGCCTCCCATGCCACCGCCCCAACTGACCAAGCCGAATTCGTCCATGCTCATCCCTGGTGCGAATTCGACGATGCCTTCTTCTGGATAATTGGCGAAGGGCAGCACATCGGCTGGCCATGGTTGAGCCACTCCGTCGCTGTCCAAGAAGCCGGTGCCGACAACGCCCTGGAAACCGGGGCCAGAAAGAGGACTGGTCCGAATGAATTGCAGTCCACTGGCGACGAAACCAGTGGACCAAGTCGATGCCGAACCATCCGGGCTCGGCAGCTGCTCTCCGTCACAAAGCAGGCACGTCGGCAACGGACCTCCAACAAGGGTCGCCGCGAAACCGACGCCGTCGGTATCGACCGTCATGACCCCGGCGCGACGGGTTATCGGCCCGAGGCTCGTTTGAGCCGTCAAACCATCGCTGGGGAAATAATAGAAATCAGGAACTCCATCCCCAGGAACCCCGCTCGTCACTTGCGCAGCAGCAACATCCCACAGCAGCAGGCCTGCCAACAGGCACGAAATTCCCATTTGAATTCGAATCATTACGTCTCTCCCTCCACCCGTGGATGGTCGAACAATATTCCAAGATGACCTGACGACAATGCGCTCATTGGGCTAATCCCCTTTCCTGGAGGAAACCTGACATGCGATGGCAGAAACGATAGAATAAAATTACCAGAGTCTGCCGTTGCCAATCCTTGGCTCGACGGCGAGGATCGAGCATTGGCGTTATTGCTAATCACAATGAGTAGCAGCAGCGATCTTTGAAGTTCCAGCAGGGGTATTCGCTTTGTCGTTAGCCGACCGTTCATCCGACGATGTGATTCGCGAGACGCCGTCAACTTCCATTCAACCTGACCGCGCCTACGAAGCCTACGTCGATCGCTTGATCGCCCTAGCTCGCCATCGGTTGAGCAAAAAGTACCAGTCGAAGATTGATCCCAAAGATGTGGTGCAATCGGTCTTTCGCACCTACGTGCGTCGCGCTGCTGATGGGAGCCTCGCATCGAACGACTGGGATTCTCTTTGGAGTCTCCTGGCCCGCATCACCGTTCGCAAGTGCCTCAAACAAGTTCGCTACCACGGGCGCGCCAAACGTGACCTCAATCGAGAAAGCGATTTGGGGGACGACCACTCTGCGATCAGCAATTTGTTGGACAAGGCGCCAACCCAAATCGATGCAGCAATCATGGAAGAAGAATTCGATTTGCTGATGCAAGGTCTAACGTCGGAACAGCAGCAGATCGTGGCGCTAAAGATGCAGAACTTTACAAACCAAGAAATCGCCGAAATCATCGGGCGGACCGAACGCACCGTTTACCGCATCTTGGACTTGATTCGTCAAAAGTTGGCCGAACGAGAACAACAAACGCCCTAAGGACGATTCGGGATGAGCCTACTGAGCCCCACCGAGAACGTCGTCGAGTCCCGATTGACTCGCTTCGAGAACGATTGGAAAAACGCCGATCTTGAATCGCTCAAGTCATATCTAACGCAGCAGCCGGAAGTCGACAGAACCCTACTGCCCGAACTCCTGCTGACCGAACTCGAATTGTCCATCAAGGCGGGCGAGCGTTTTCAACTTGAATCGTACCTCCAAGCCTTCCCCGCATTGACGTCAGATCAGACCTTCGTCAACCAAGTCGTGCAGGCCGAATATGAACTACGGATGCGGCTCGACAGGAACTTTGACGCCGCCGACCTGCGGCGTCGTTTTCCCGATGTGCATTGGATGAAGATCGAATCCTCGTCACACGGCCAGGAACGATCGTCGACGCCAGTTAAGGCGACGCCTCGTTTCGGCCCCCATGCCGACGATCATCGATTTCAGCTGAAACGGCTGCATCGGGCAGGCGGGCTGGGCAAAGTCTGGGTCGGCCTCGATCAGCAATTGAATCGAGAAGTCGCCATCAAGGAGATCCGCGACGATTTCGCTCAAGACGAATGCAGCCGAGCGCGTTTTTTCGACGAGGCGGTCATTACGAGTCAACTGGAACATCCGGGCATCGTTCCAGTCTACGGACTGGGACAACGGGAGGATGGCCGGCCCTATTACGCGATGCGACTGATGCGTGGCAAGAGCCTGAAACAGGCGATCAACGAATACTATCAGTCCGATTGGAAAGCGCTCGGTCCGGCCGCCCGAGCCGTCGGGCTACGCCGTTTGTTGGGCCACTTTCTTGATGTCTGCAATGCGGTTCACTATGCCCATGGACGCGGCATCCTGCATCGCGATTTGAAACCAAGCAACGTCATGCTGGGCGAGTATGGCGAAACGGTCGTTATCGATTGGGGCCTGGCGAAACATCTCGATACAGCGCCCGAAATGGAACTTCACAACGATCAAATCGACTTAGGATTAGGAACGAAAACGGACTCCGGGCAGGCGAGAGAAGCGACCGCCGCCGGACGAGTGCTGGGCTCGCCCGCCTACATGAGCCCAGAACAAGCCGCGGGCAATTCGCAAGAGCTCAGCGCGGCCACCGATGTCTATGGCTTAGGCGCCACGTTGTACACCTGCCTCACCGACAAGGCCCCCTTCGAGGCCGAGACAACCGAGGATTTGCTAGCGCAGGTCAGAAGCTCTCAGCTGATTTCACCTCGCGCGGTCAATCATGAGGTGCCGGCTCCGCTCGCAGCGATCTGCATGAAAGCGATGCAGGCGAGCCCCGAAGAGCGCTATGCCAGCGCCCGCGAACTGGCCGATGACGTCGAACATTATCTGGCGGACGAAGCAATTTCGGCCAAGTCCGATAGCGTCGTTGACACGTGGCGCCGCTTCGCGCGACGCAACCAAGCGATTGTGCGAGCCGCCGTCGTTGGCCTGATCTCCATTGCAACGATCGCCGTCATCGCCGCGTTCGTCATCAACACACATCGGCAACAGGCCGAGTCGCTCGCCAAATCGGCCGTCGAATCCGACTTGAAATCGCAAAGGGTACTCGAATATCTAGTCAGCGCTATTAACAAGCCAGAACTGGCGGTCAGCGGCAACGACCTGACAGTCGCCATGGTGCTGGAAGGCGTCGCCAGCCAAGTGGAGCTGAATTTCCCCAACGATCCGGATGTGCGTGCCGGACTCTACGCCGCGCTGAGCGAGGCTTATTCCAACTTGGGTATTTATGAGCAATCGCTCGAGTTTGGCAAACGGGCCGAGTCGCTATACGCGAGTGAAAACGGACCCAAAAGTAGAGAACATCTATTGGCGACTGCAAACGTCGCAAGAGCAACCCGGCAGCTCGGCGATGGTAAGACGGCCGTTGCGCAGCTGGAACAGGTTTGCAAGCAATTCCCGTTGGCGAATGTGACACACCGTTCTCAAACAACGGCCGTCCATGTTGAATTGGTCCAGGCATATATCACCGATGGAAGATTTGATGCGGCCGTCGAGTTGGCTCGCAGACTCAATGACGCGCTGGGGCCCCAGCATGAACCGGCTGACGAAATCAAAGTGATCGATGCGTTGGGTAGCGCCTTGTTGGCACAGGGTAATTTTGAAGAGGCGCTCGATCGCCATGAATCGGCACTGCTTCTCAGCTACGAAAAGTTGGGCAGAACGCATTCCACCTCATTGCGACTGACCGACAACCTAGCGAATGCGTTGATGTCGACCGGCAAGTTCGCAGAAGCCCGCCAACTGCTCGAACCACTGTTTGCCGACGACGAATTGATGCTCGATCGGCATCACCCCAACATCATCTCCATGCTGCGAAAGCTGGCCCAGTGCCGTATCGAAGGCGAGGAAGCCGAGTCGGCGATCCAGTTAATCGGAGAATGCCATCGAAGCCTGGCGGCATCATTGGGCGAAACTCATCCGGCGACCATCGATTGCTTGAACGACTTGGCAATCGCCAACGCTCGAGTCGGAAATGCGGAACCTGCCGTCGAACTCCTGGAGCTTGTGGTGGAACTTAGCGAACGCCAGTTCGAAGCAAACCACCCGGCCATCCTCACTCACCAAAATAATCTTGCACACGCCTATGCTGAACTCGCCCGGATACCAGAAGCGGTCGAACTTATGGAAGCGGTCATCGCCGGCCGCGTTGAATCACTGGGGGCGGAACACCTTTACACCCTGCAATCGATCAATGGTCTGGCACTCTTCCTCAGACAAGGTGGCGCGTTTGCTGAGTCATTCGAGTTGCTCGAACAGCTGCTTCCCGATAAACGAAGAATCCTCGGACCAGACCATCTGGAAACCATCTTGGCCATGCACGACGCAACCATGGCCTTAATCAGGCTAGAACGATTCGCGGAGGCTGCAGAGATCGCGGCCGATTACGTCGACGTGACAAGACGAACCGATTTCGGATATTTACCAATCGCCCTGTCCACGCTTGGAGAATCCCTCTTTCACCTCCAGCGTTTCGACGACGCTCAACGTGCGCTCGAAGAAGCGTGCGAACGGTTCGGCGAAGGACCTCACAGCTTTCAAGCATTCAACCAAATCTTGCTGGGACGGATCGCGTTGGCAAAAGAAGACCTGCCTCAAGCCAAAGCGCTGCTGACCCAAGGCGCCAAAGCAATCAACTTAACGATGAAGAATAGCCCAGCCAATTATCGCCGGCTGTTTACAGCAAGATCGATGGTGGCGTTACACACCGCAGCGGGCAATCCAGAAAAACGGGCCGCTTGGGAGGCGATGGTGAAGCAGCAAGCGGAACAGATTCAGTCGATGAAGTTTGAACGTTCACAATGACGGGATGTTCGCTGCGCTGCTATCGGAACTGGCAAGCCTCCTGCGGAGCGGCCCCACGTGTCGAATTGGCGAAAAAACCAATAAATGCTACGAAAAGTCATTGGTCTTTCTGCTTGAAGGACGATAAATCTGCCGATTAAGCGCCCATATCGCGTATTCCAGCTCGTCTGCCCCTTGGTGACCTTTACCGCGCTTGGCTCGTGGAAAACAATGGTGTTTCGGCAGTTTGCGGGAGTTCCCATCGTCGCAATTCGGCACGGGGGCATCCGCCTTTCAGAGCTCGGTCCCAAACTGCTGCCACCGGAATAGGGCGATATGGGGACCAACAAGATCAGACGGTCGTAACGGATAAATTCTCCTTTTGGTGAGGCAAGGTATGGCGAATGCCAAAGTGGTTGGCGATGGTGAAGCGCAATCGATTGAAATTTCAGGACCGGTATCGGTTGATGTCGATCCCATCGAAACGGCCGAATGGCTGGACTCGTTGGAATACGTTTTGGAGAGCCGCGGGCCAGAGCGCGCTGCGTTCCTGATCCAGTCGCTGCGAAACCGAGCCAGGCAGTCGGGAGTGACCTTGGCTCCCAGTACGATCACGCCGTACATCAACACCATCTCGGCAGACCAGCAACCGGCGTTCGGTGGGAACCGAGAAATCGAACGACGCATCAAGAGCATCATTCGCTGGAACGCGATGGCGATGGTCGTAAGAGCCAACAAGAAATTTGACGGCATCGGTGGACACATCTCGACCTACGCGTCGGCCGCCACGTTGTACGAAGTCGCATTCAACCACTTCTTCCGTGGCCGTGGTGATGACGGATACGATGGCGATCAGATTTATTTCCAAGGTCACGCCTCGCCGGGCATCTACGCCCGTGCCTTCCTCGAAGGGCGACTCAGTGAAGAGAACCTTCTTTGCTTCCGGCGCGAACTGCGGGACGTGCAAGGGCTCTCATCCTACCCCCATCCGTGGTTGATGCCCGACTTCTGGGAATTTCCTACCGTCTCGATGGGACTCGCGCCGATCATGGCGATCTACCAAGCTCGCTTCAATCGCTACATGCAAGACCGTGGCATCAAGTCGACCGAACATGCTCGCGTGTGGGCCTTCTTGGGTGACGGTGAATGTGACGAACCGGAAACACTGGGCGCGATCACGCTCGCCTCCCGCGAGAAACTGGACAACCTCACGTTTGTCATCAACTGCAATTTGCAGCGGCTTGACGGACCGGTTCGCGGCAACGGGAAAATCATCCAAGAACTAGAAGGCGCTTTCCGAGGCGCCGGCTGGAATGTCATCAAGGTCGTCTGGGGTGATGACTGGGACGAGTTGCTGGAAGACGACGAAACGGGACTGCTTGTCCAACGCATGGGCGAAGTGGTCGACGGCCAGTATCAGAAGTACACGGCGATGCCCGGGTCGTACATCCGCGAGCATTTCTTCGGCAAGTACCCCGAAGTCGCCGAGCTAGTGAAGAACTACTCGGACGAGAAACTCGAGCGGATGCGTCGCGGCGGACACGACCCGGAAAAGGTCTACGCCGCCTACAAGATGGCGACCGAGCTCAAAAACGGTCGTCCGACGGTCATCTTGGCCAAGACGATCAAGGGTTACGGGCTGGGCGAAGTGGGCGAAGGAAAGAACATCGCTCACAACAAGAAGAAAGCCAACGAAGAAGAGTTGCGTGAATTTCGCAGTCGCTTCGGTATTCCCATTTCGGACGATGATGTGGCCGAAGCGCCCTTCTATAAGCCGCCCGAGGATAGTGTCGAAATGAACTATCTCAAAGAACGGCGAGCAGAACTTGGCGGTTCGGTCCCTCGGCGGGCGACCGAAGTTCCGACAATGGAAGTCCCAACGCTGGCCGAATACGAAGAGTTTTTGGGCGGTAGCAATGACAAGCAGATGTCAACGACGATGGGTGTCGTTCGCATGATGAGCAAGCTTTGCAAGGAAAAGAGCATTGGCAAATACATCGTGCCGATCGTGCCCGACGAATCACGAACGTTTGGTATGGAAGGCATGTTCCGGCAAGTGGGCATCTACGCGCACGCCGGTCAGTTGTACGATCCAGTCGATTCCGATCAGTTGATGTATTACAAGGAAGCGGTTAACGGCCAGATTCTTGAAGAAGGAATCACGGAAGCCGGTTCGATGGCTTCGTTCAATGCGGCCGGTACCGCCTACAGCCAGCACGGGATCAATATGATTCCGTTCTTCATCTACTATTCGATGTTCGGCTTCCAACGGATTGGCGACCTGATTTGGGCCGCTGCCGATATGCGAGCCAAGGGATTCATGATCGGCGGAACCGCCGGCCGGACGACACTCAACGGTGAAGGGCTGCAGCATCAAGATGGCCACAGCCTGCTGAACGCCATCGCCTTCCCAACGGTCCGCGCGTACGACCCGGCCTTTGTTTATGAAACCGCGGTGATCATCCTCCACGGTTTGAAGAAGATGTATCAAGAAGGCGAAACGGCGATCTACTACATTACCGCCGAGAATGAAAACTACGTGATGCCAGCGATGCCGAAGGGTGCCGAGGAAGGCATCATTCAAGGCATCTACAAGCTCAACACTGAAAAGGCGAGCGGCGACTTGAAGGTGCAGTTGTTCGGTAGCGGAGCGATCCTGCGGTCAGTATTGAAGGCTCAGCAGATTCTCAAGGACGAGTACAACGTCGCCAGTAATGTGTGGAGCGTTACCAGCTATACCCAGTTACGTCGCGACGCCGATGCCTGCACGCGTTGGAACATGCTCCACCCGACGAAGAAACCGAAGAAGTCGTACCTCGAGAAGACGTTGAAGGGACAAGAAGGTCCGTTCATTGCCGCTTCCGATTACGTCAAAGCGGTATCGGAACAAGTCGACCCGTGGATCCCGGGTGGTCTGTTCACACTCGGAACCGACGGCATGGGCCGCAGCGAAACACGGGAAGCGCTTCGCCGACACTTCGAAGTCGACGCCGAATGCATCGTCATCGCTTCGCTGTATCGACTGATGCAAGAAGGCAAGGTGAGTGCCGAAGTTGTCGCCGGGGCGATCGAATCGCTGGGCGTCGATGCGGAGAAAGTGAATCCCTACTTCGCGTAGGCGTTCACTTCGCGTACTCGCTTGAGCGAGTTCCATAAACAGAATTCGATCAGCGGAATTCAACTAACGAAATTCATCGCGGCTCGACTGGGCTGCGAACATGCATACAAAGACGAGAAACACTGATGGGTATTGAGGTAAAACTCCCAGACTTGGGAGACGGAATCGAATCGGGCGACATCATGGAAGTCCTGGTCAAAGAGGGCGACGAAGTCGCAAAGGACCAGAGCATTTTAGAGATCGAAACCGATAAGGCGACGGTCGAAGTCCCCAGCCCAAGCGCCGGCAAAGTGGCAAAGATTCACGTCGCCACGGGCGATACCGTGGCGATTGGCGCCGCTCTGCTGACGTTAGAAGGCGCTGCCGGCGGCTCTGCTGCTGCGGCCGCTCCGGCCGCCAAGCCGGCCGCAACTCCGCCACCAGAACCACCCAAATCGGCGGCCCCGCCCGAACCGGCGCCTCAGGCGGCCACACCAGAGCCGACTCCGGCACCAACCGAAAGTCCAGCGCCGACTCCGGCTCCCAAACCGCAACCCAAAGCGGCTCCTGTCGCTGCCAAGCCGGCCGTTGCAGGAGCTCCCGTCGCTGCGGGCCCAGCCATCCGCCGATTTGCTCGGGAAGTGGGTGTCGATTTGAGCACCGTTTCCGGATCGGGTGCCGGCGGACGCATCACGCGCGATGACGTTTTGGAAGTCGTTCGTCACGCAAACAAGGTCGCCAGCACGACGACCGAAGTGGCGGCCGATGCCAATCCATTACCGGGCGACGCATCGTCTGACGATTGGGGCCCGATCAGCGTGGAAAGTGCGCCCCGCATTCGCAGCACGATTGCCAAGAAGATGCACGAATCTTGGTCGACCGTCCCCCGCGTCACCAACTTCGACGACGCCGATGTGACCGAACTGGAAGTCATGCGTCAGTCGAGTAAGGCCGACTATGCGGCGCAAGGCATTAAGCTGACTTCGATGCCGTTCATCATCAAAGCAGTGTCGATGGCCTTACGGAATCACCCGCTGATCAACGCCTCGTACGATCCCGAACAGAATCAGATCACTTACAAGCGTTACGTTAACGTCGGCGTAGCGGTCGACACCGAACGCGGTTTGGTCGTCCCGGCACTGCGAAAGACCGACCAACTGAGCATTTCCGAAACGGCGAAGGAACTGGCGTCGGTCGCGGAACGTGTTCGCACGGGCAGCTTCACCGTCGACGACCTTCGCGGCGGCACCTTTACGATTAGTAATTTAGGCGCGATCGGCGGCCAGTATTCAACACCGATCGTGAACGTTCCCGAGGTCGCCATCCTACTCGTTGGCCGATCTCGCAAGATGCCGATCGTGGTGAATGACGAAATCGTCATTCGGCTGATGATGCCGATGAGCCTGTCGTACGATCATCGCTTGGTCGACGGAGCTACGGCGGCTCGCTTCCTGAACGATGTGATCGGCTTCCTAGAAGCACCTGGCCGGCTATTGCTGGCTCCGTGAGCCGCAACCGACTGAGAATTCCATAGACAAGGCGGCTCAAGCCCATGCTTGGCCGCCTTGTTTTATGCTCACAGGCCCACCACCTGCTGTTCTGATCAATGAAGACGCAAGTTCAACTCAGCAAGCGGCCGAATCTCTATCCCTCCGACCGCGGCTCAAGTTTTCACCACGCCGGTTGCGTTAGCGGAGCAGCAACGTGTAGTACGCTCGACCACTTCCATCGTAAGAAATGGCCGCACCGGCTCGGCGATATCCGGTCGAGTACAAGTAGCACGTGTTGAACTGCGACCCGAGATCACTGTAGCCATGTGCGTAGCCCACACCTTCGACCGACGCTCCACCCTTAGGTAAATTGTCGTGTCCGGTGATGCGGCGATTGGCACGGTTCATCGACTTCTGCCTGGCCACCATCATCAAGCTGGGGTCCATCTGCAACGCATACAACCCGGCTCGCATTCGCTTGCGATTCACGATGGTCAGCACCTCATCCATACCGCCGCTCGGGGCCGCATTGAAGGACACCGTTTGGACCGGCTGGCCCTGTGTCGGCAAATACTCAGGATAGGTCACTGCCCCCATCGCTTGACCCTGCATCGCGTAGCCGTCAGCTGGATAGCCGTCCATCGGATAACTCTCCACCGGATAGCCTGCCGTCGTACCGTCCACGATTTCACCAGTGAAGCCTCCTTGGATGACTTCTCCTACAACCGTTCCTTCAATCGCTCCCTCCATCGGGTAGCTGGAATAAACTTCGTTCGTTTCTATCGCTTGGTTGTTCCCGCAGTTCACGCATTGCGCGGTCAGGGGAGCACAACATCCAATCGCAAAACAGACACTACTTAGTAGCACGCTTCGATACATCATCTGCATCCTTTCGTAACGAATCCAAATCGACCGAATTGCATAGGCATGCGTTCCGACCGCTTTGTTTCTAATGGTAGGTAGAGCCGATCACGCCCACGGCGTAACGACCCCAGTTTTGGCAGGTCATGTCAGTGTTTGCTGACATGATGAAAATGTGGAGTGGCCTGTCGAATCCAACAAAGCCACACGTTGGTGGGACCGTCAAATTAACAACACTTCCGCTTCGACGGGAAGGGCAGCTTTTTTGGCCCTAGAATGAGGCCGTTTTTGGCCATTGAGAACCACCCGGGGGGCAGGAAAGACACCATTGACCGGTGTCGACCCAGCGATCGTCCACGCGTCTATTCACCAAGCTTCCAGCCATTGGGAACCTTGGCATCTTTGCCGATGACGACAATGCCATCGCGAACATGGCACCAGGGCTCGACTTCCGCATCTTCCATCTGCGTCGGGTGGATCTGGACATTCGTACCAAAGTGGCAGTTCTTGTCGATGATCGCCCCCTCGATGTGGCAGTCGTTTCCGAAGCCCAACGACGGTTGCCCCAATTTGGCATCGTGAGCCAAGTCGGCAGGTGAGGCGATTTCGTCCGCCCCCATCAAGACCGAATTTTTGATGGTCACGTTGTTGCCGATCTTGCAACGCAAGCCAATGATGCTGTTCTCGATCGTCGTTCCCGTGCCGATCGAACAGCCGTCGGCGATGATCGAGTTCTCAATTTTGCAGCCTCGTAAGATCGACGGCGGCAGGAAGCGAGATCGCGAGTAGATCGGCATCGCCGCGTCTTCCAATTTGAAGGGCGAGTCAGCACGAGTCAGCCCCAGATTGGCGTCGTAAAACGCTCGGATCGTCCCGATGTCTTCCCAATACCCATCAAACATGTGGACTTGAACATGCTTCGTTCGTATCGACGCTGGGAAAATCTCTTTGCCGAAATCTTCGTACGTCGTTCTTCGCAGCACTTCCAGCAAGACATCTCGCTTGAATAAGTAGATGCCCATACTGGCCAGGCATTCGCGGCCCTGACTCGGTATTCCTTGTTTCTCGATCCACTCTGGACTCATCGCGACCGAATCAATTTCTTCATCCGTTTGCGGCTTTTCAAGGAAACCGGCAACTCGTCCCGAATCGTCCAAACGCATGACACCCAGACTCTTGGCATCTTGACGATCGACAGGAATGGCCGCAATCGTCGCGTCGGCGTTAGAATTGACGTGCGTCGCCAGCATGTCGCGATAATCCATTCGGTACAGTTGGTCACCGGATAGGATCAGCACGTTCTCGATATTCGATTGCTCGAGGTATCGCATGTTTTTGCGTACGGCATCGGCCGTGCCTTGGTACCAATCGGTACCGGAAGCCATCGTTTGCTGAGCGGCCAAGATTTCGACGAAGCCGCCGCTGAACGGATCGAAACGATACGTCTGTCGAATGTGACGATGGAGACTGACCGAAAGAAACTGGGTCAACACGTAGATTCGATTGATCGAACTATTGATGCAATTCGAAAGTGGGATGTCGATGAGCCGGTACTTTCCGGCAAGCGGTACGGCCGGCTTGGAACGATATTCTGTCAGTGGCAGAAGACGTGTACCTCGGCCACCTCCCAATACAAACGCAACTGTATTTCGCATCTCGTCGCCGTTACCCTCAAGTCAATAAGTCGCCACATTCGTGTAACCGTGTCGACTAGAGCCTAAGGGATCAGACTCGGATGAACCAGTACGCCTGAGTCGCGAGCCAACCTGAACAGCGTCGCCAGCGTTGCCACTGGCCTCATTGCATCGGTTAGCAGAGATAGGCAAAAAAGTCGCTAAATCGAAGAACCGGCATTTCGTCGACTCGGGTTTCCATCGAGCAAGCTTGTGATTCCATGCCAACTAAGTGATTCGGGGCCCAAGGCTTCGATCAGTTCTTCGGCCGCCGCCCAGTCTTGCGGTTTGTCGAGTCGCAATTGCAGGTCATGGCGTTCAAGCTCTTGCGGCACCGGGATGAAACGCAACTGGTAAATGTCAGGATGAGCCAGCAGGAAATCAGGCAAAGAACGCGGGACGCCGGCCTCTCGCGACTGTTTCAACGCCCTTTTCAACGCCGAAACCAAACACCACTCGCCACACAGACCGACCTGGGAAAGCGAGCGAAAATCCTGACGGCTACCTCGGTAGCCGATGTAGTCGGCGCCTGGCTGTTTCTGAGCAGCTGCGACAAGTCCGTCCAACAGATCGGGATCAACGAACGGACAATGCAAATCAACGCGGACCACTGCTTCGGCCTGTTGCTGTTCCGCCGCAGCGACCAGACGAGCCATCGCGTCGACCGCATCACTCGACACGACCGTCGCATCGGAAGGAACGCACCGCTGCAAATCACGCGTCCAAGCCGTGGGAACAATCACGGCCACTCCGTCCAACCAATCGGCATCCGAAACACGGCGCGCAACCCTCGCAATCAGTGATTCACCACCCACCAAACGAGTCGCATCGGTGTCGCGTGATGGCTCAGGTCCGACCGTGTCAATGATTCCTAGCGTCTTCATCGTCCGTGACTCCATTTCCTGCAGTGAGCATTCCTGACCAAAACTCATTCCGAACAAGCTCCGCCTGATTGCTTTTACTCGCTCAAGTTTATCGCAGTTGTCAAATCTCGGACAATCCGATTCGCTAGCATTGGCTAAAAGGGGAACGGCTGAAACTTGGGCAAAGCGCGTTGACGGCACGGACCGCCGCTTGACGGTGGACGATTGCGATTCGAGAATACCGGGGATTCCTTGACCAAGAGGCCGGGCAGACGCCGGTTAGGGTAATCCTGCACCCCTCGGATGGACAGTTCGAGACATTTTCATTTTCATTTTCATGAGACTCAACTTCCACGGGGCCCAGCGATGAGCAAACATGCATACCCTTTATTGATTTCACTAGTCATTGCAGTGTCCGCCTCATGCCATGAAGGGGACGAACATGGCGATCATCACGGTGGAGGCAACTGGCAAGTTCTCTTGCAGGGGGATGGCACCGATGCTTGGCGTGGTTACAACAAGCCCGAACTTCCCGCCGGTTGGGTCGTCGAAGAGGGAGCGTTGTGTCTGAAGGAACCGGGTGGCGGTGATGTGATCACCAGCGACAAATTCGCCGATTTCGAATTTGTTTTCGAGTGGAAAGTTTCGGAGGCCGGCAATAGTGGCGTGATGTACCGCGTCTCGGAAGGCGATCATGCGCCCTACGTGACGGGGCCCGAATACCAAGTTCTCGACAATGAAAAACACAGCGACAATAAGACCGACCTGACCTGCTCAGGCGCGCTCTACGGCCTGTATGCGACCGACCGATCTGCGGTAAAACCGGTCGGGCAGTGGAATCAGGCAAAGATTTTGCTCGACGGCAATCATCTTGAACACTGGCTCAACGGCAAAAAAGTCGTTGATTGCGAATTCGGCAGCGACGATTGGAAGAAGGTTCTGTCCGCTTCCAAATTCGCCGATTGGGAAAAATTCGCCAAGAACCGGGTCGGTCACATCGCGCTCCAAGATCACGGTGACCAAGTTTGGTATCGCAACATGCGAATCCGTTCGCTCGGTGGCGCTCATGGCGAGCACCGAGGGGACGGCGATGGCGATGCGCCTGAGCGTGAGCACCAACAAAAAGAGGAAGCGGATCACGAAGCCAGTCCGACGGACGTTCCGCAATAGAAGCGAGCCGCTGATTCGAGTATTCTCTAAGGACGCGGCCCGTTGCCACGGCCGCGACCTGTCGACCATCGCTTGGGCGTTGGCGCTCGCTCCAACGTCACGCATTGCATTGAGTTTTATCGGATGAGTGAATCAAACCCAGCGGTTGTCTGTCGGGGCGTGCGAGGCGCCACCACTGTGTCGAGCAATTCCCGCGCCGACATCCTTCAGGAAACGCGACGTCTACTGGCCGTCATGATTCGCCGGAATGGGATGGAAGCTCGCGACGTGGCCAGCGCTATCTTTAGCGTCACGCCCGATTTGAATGCGGAATTCCCAGCCTTGGCAGCTCGCCAATTTGGCTGGATGGATGTGCCCCTACTATGCACGAATGAAATCCCTGTCCCCGAATCGTTGGGCAACTGCATACGTATCCTCGTTCACTGGAATACTTCCACTCCCCAGAACGAGATTCAGCACATCTACCTCAAGGATGCCGTGAGTTTGCGGCCCGATCTGTCCGATTTAGATCCGGTAAACTGGGACGAACTTGAATCTTGGATTCAAGCTTACTCCCCCTCTCCCGACAATCCTTAATCTTCGGCCAACCCGCAAAGATTCCCCCGCAATGGGGATCGGGTTGAAAGAACAATGTGGTCTCCCTACCGTGTAGGTGAGACCGTTGCGACCCCATGAGATAGGCAAGCATGAATTCTACGAACCGACTCCGACCCTGGCTGCTGGCCTTGGCATTCTTATTCTCCTGCTTGCCGGATGCTTCAGCGCAGCAACGCACAGCCAAGATTCCGAAGGCAGCCTTGGATGCGATGAACAATTTCACCCTGGCTCCAGGGATGAAGGTCTCGTTGTTCGCGGCCGAACCAATGCTGGCGAACCCAGTTGCTTTCACGATCGATGCCAAGGGTCGGCTCCTCATCTGCGAAACCTACCGGCAAGAGAAAGGAGTCGAAGACAACCGTGATCACGAAAGCTGGGTCACCGATGACCTCGCTTCGCAGACCGTCGAAGATCGCCTGAAGCTCTACCAAAAACATCTCAGGCAGGGCATCAAGGACTACTCGAAGCACCAAGACCGCATCCGCATGCTGGTCGATCGGGACGGCAACGGGAAAGCCGATATTTCAACCGTCTACGTCGACGGGTTTGATGACCCGCTGGAAGGCACCGGCGCTGGGATCCTGGAACACGACGGTTTCGTGTTCTACTCCTGCATTCCCAAACTGTGGGCCTTTCGCGATACCAATAACGATGGCAAGGCCGACCAACGCGGTGTGCTGAGCGAAGGTTACGGAGTCCGCGTTGCGTTTCGCGGGCACGATCTGCACGGCCTGAATGTTGGCCCGGACGGCCGGCTCTATTTTACGATCGGCGACCGGGGGCTTAACGTCAAAACGAAGAACGGCCGGATCAAAAATATTGAATCGGGCGCCGTCCTCCGCTGCGAACTGAGTGGTGCCAATCTAGAGATCGTCGCAACCGGCCTGCGCAATCCGCAAGACCTCGCCTTCGACGACTATGGAAATCTTTTTACCTGCGACAACAATTGTGACAACGGCGATCGGGCTCGCTGGCTGCATGTCGTCGATGGTGCCGATTACGGTTGGCGGATGGCTTTTCAATACATGGCCAAATCGTCGCCATGGTTTCGTGAACGCATGTGGGAACCACGTCACGAAACGCAACCGGCTTTCATCTTGCCGCCGGTCGAGAACTTTGCAGACGGCCCAGCGGGCATCGCGTTCTATCCCGGCACAGGCTTGCCTGCCGATTACCGCGGCAACTTCTTCTTATGTGACTTCCGCGGTACGGCAGAATTCAGTGGCGTCCACACGTTTAAAATGAGGCCGCATGGCGGTTCGTTCCGGCTGATCGATCCGGAAGAGTTCCTGTGGAAGTGCTTGGCGACCGACGTTCAATTCGGAAACGATGGCCGACTCTATCTCACCGACTGGATCGAAGGCTGGACAGGTACAGGAAAAGGACGCGTCTACCAAGTTTTTCATCCCGAGGCATCGCAAGAAAAAGTGGTCGCAGAATCGGCTCAATTGTTGGCCGCAGATATCTCGCGTGCCAAAGAGGATGCACTCGCTCGTCTCCTGGCGCACCCGAACCAACGCGTTCGACAACGAGGGCAATTCGAATTGGCTCGCCGTGGCAAAGTGGACGCGTTGGCTCAGGTGGCTCAAACCTCCAAAATTCAATTCGCCAAATTGCATGCCGTGTGGGGATTGGGACAGATCGCACGTTCGAGTGAAAAAGCGGCCCCTGAGGCGCTAAGAGAATTAGAAGCACTAGCTCGTGACACCGATTTCCATGTTCGCGCCGCCGTCCTAACCATCTTCGGCGATACCGGATACCAGCCGGCCGCTCAGCGATTGATCGACGGGCTGAAGGATCCTAGCCTCGCCGTTCAGCGCGAAGCGGCGATCGCTTTGGGAAAACTGGGCGAACGAAAAGCGACCGCTTCGCTGATTGAGTTCTTAGCTCGACACAACGATGCGGATGCCGTTTTGCGGCACGCCGGCGTCATGGGACTGGTCGGGTGTGCCAGCGAGATCGACCTGCGGCAATTGGTCGATCATGAAAACAAAGCGGTTCGTTTAGGCGCCGTCTTAACGCTCCGCCGACGCGGCAGTGAGGAGATTGCACGATTCCTGGAAGACGAAAACGAATTCATCGTCGAAGAAGCGGCTCGCGGCATCTATGACACGCCAATCTACAATGCGTATCCGGCACTGGCCAAGATGGTACTGACGGCCAACGCCTCGGATGTCGTTTTGACACGGGCCGCCAATGCCTGCTTGCGTCTGGGCACGGAGAATCACGCCAAAGCGGTTGTGCTGTTAGCACGCAACGACAAGAAACCGGTCCTGGCACGTTCGGAGGCCATGGACGTGCTTGCGAACTGGGTCGATACCCCAGTTCGCGATCGGATCACAGGAATGTGGCGTCCCATCGAAGGCGACAAACGATCGGCATCGTCGGTCAAGAAGGTGCTGAAGGGGCAACTGCTAAATCTGCTGCAGAGCAACCATGAGATTCGCACACGAGCGGCCACGTTGGCCGGCAAACTCAACATGACAGAGGCGGCAGGTCAACTTGACGAATTGCTGTGGAACGAGAAGCGAGATGCGAAAGAGCGGGCCGGTGCCCTGCTCTCTTTGGGCGATCTGAAACCGAAGAATCTCGATGCGACGCTCGCCAAGGCGCTCGCCAGCGACAAAGAACGGATTCGCGCGGCCGCCCGCATCGTGCTGGCAACGAACACGCCGGCCGCTGCGCTGCCAGAATTGAAAAAGGCGATCGCATCGGGAGATCAACTCGAAAAACAATCTGCCATCTTCATGCTTTCGAAATTGAACAATAAGGATTCGGACAAAATCCTGCTCTCGATCCTACGAGCATTGGAGGCAGGCAAAGTCTATCCGGCGGTCCGGCTCGACATCCTGGAAGCGGGGCGCAAGCGAAGTGGCGATAACCCACTCGTCAAAGAGCTGATGGACAAGTACGTTTCCAAATGGGATGCCAACGACCCGCTCGCCCCGTATCGTGACGCCTTAGAAGGTGGTGATGCGACCCGTGGAGAAGCCCTCTTTCGCGAACGGATTTCGTTACAATGCGTGCGCTGCCACAAAGTCAACGGCGACGGCGGCAACGTAGGGCCCGACATTTCGAAAGTGGCGGCCAGTAAATCGCGCGTCGAGATCCTGGAATCGATCGTCCTTCCCAACAAGGAGATTGCGAAGGGATACGAGACCATTATCGCCGACCTCGATTCGGGCAAAACGGTGTCCGGAATTCTGCTCAAGAAGTCCAAAGAGGAATTGACGCTCCGGACGACCGAGGATGAAACCCTCACTATTCCCGTCGGTTCGATCGAGGACATTCGGAAGGGGAAGTCTTCCATGCCGGAGAATTTGATCGATCAACTCTCCTCATTCGACCTACGGGACCTGATCGAATACCTTTCGCAGCTAAAGTAGTGACTATTGCTTGACCTGTCACTTCTTGAGAGCTAGCCTCACACAGCGGTGCTGCCGCATGCGAGCAGCACGCCCCCGTTCCGAGCCGTTCCGTCGGCTCGGCGAATGGAAAACGGGGCTTTCCTCAATCGTTGTCCCACGAAAGGTTGATCGATGGAGTTCGTGATTTACCAAACAGTTCGTAGCCTGCTGCTGCTTCTCATTTTCGGCACTTGCTCTGGATTGGCTGCTCAAGAGCCCAAATCACCTCCGGCGCCGGTAACTCAAGAAGCCCAAGCGGCAGAAGCACCGACCGAAACCCAAGCAGAAAAAGCAGACGACTCGACCGAAGAGACACCAGCCGACGCGGACAAGGAAGCGGATGCGGAATCAGCAGACGAGGATTCCAAGAGTGACGAATCGTCAGCAGACGACGAAGACGAGCAGGACGAAGAGGAAAAAAAAGAGGACAAGATCACGCTCAGCGGCCACTTCGCTGCTGAAAAATATAAGGTCGTCGCCGTTCGTCCTAAGAAGTGGACGACGTTTAAGGTCGTCGAGCATGTCGCTCACGGCACCGAGGTCAAGAAGGGCGACACGCTCGTTCAATTCGACGCAATCTCGATCGACGAATCGCTGGCCGATGCCGAAACAGAAATCAAACTCAGCGAACTCGCGCTGATGGAATCGGAACATAAACTCAACCTGCTGAAGAAAACCGTCCCGATGCGACTCGAAGCGGCCGAACGGGCCGAACGGATCGCTACGGAAAATCTAAAGCGTTTCCTCACCATCAAGCGAAACTCGCGAAAGCGTTCGGCCGAACGGAGCGTCACGAGCGCCGAACGGTGGCTCGCCTACCAACAAGAAGAGCTGAACCAGCTCGAAAAAATGTACAAAGCGGATGACCTCACTGAAGAGACCGAAGAGATCATTTTGCTGCGAACGCGCCACGACGTGGAATCGGCCGAATATTCTCTGCAGCGTTCCAGAGAGTATTCCGAAGAGGCACTCGCTGTCGACATCCCCCGTTTAGAGGAATCGATGGAAGAGGCCGTTCGCAAAGCCGCCTTGGCATTGGAAGAGAGCCGACTGACGCTGCCAGCCGATTTGGAAGAGGCGGAACATAAACACCACAACAAACAGGTTCAGCATGAACGACTCGTCGATCGCTACGAGCGTCTGCAAGCCGATCGCGAATTGATGACATTGACAGCGCCAATCAGTGGCACGGTCTATCATGGCAAGCCGAACCACGGTAAGTGGTCCGACCCATCCTCACTGGCCAGCGTTTTGCGACCCGGCGGCATCGTCAAACCGAACCAATCGATCCTTACCGTGGTCAAGCTGACTCCGATCCAAATCACGAGCTGGGTTAAGGAAGAAGACCTGCCGACGCTGATGGAGGGAACGTCCGGTACGGTCAAACCGACGGCCTATCCAGAAAGCGAGTTCCCCGCCACGATCAAGTCACTGGCGACCGTTCCTGCGGGAACCAAGTTTCAAGCGGTATTGGAATTGGGAGACATTCCAGACGAACTGTCGATCGTTCCCGGAATGACTTGCAAAGTAGAATTCGCCAAGGAGACGGACGAAGAGGAGAGCGAATAGCTTTCGTCGTCGGATTTTTAATTCCGCGTTTTCGCCTGCAACAAGAGACGGCAACATGCATTCCATGCAAGTTTTCAAGTTCATCGCCCGGACCAGTTGGTTGGTACTTTCGTGGCTCTGCATGACCCATTTCGCGGCCGTTAGCGCAGAGGAAGCGAATTCGTTCTTGGACAACACGCCACGGCCCAAACCGGTCACAGCGCCCTCGTCCGAGGAATTGAACGGAGCGATTCAGCGAGGCGTCACCTTTCTATTGGAATCGCAAAACAAGAACGGCAGCTGGGGAAGTGCGACGCAAACGAAAGACCTCAATATTTACGCTCCGATCCCGGGCGCGCACCACGCTTTTCGCGCCGGAGTCACCAGCCTGGCGATTTCTGCCCTGCTGCAAGCCAAGCCGAGGATGGGCGAAGACGATCGCGACCTCATCGATGATTCGGTAGACCATGCGGCCGATTGGCTCGAACAGCACTTGCCTCGAGTCAAGCGCGCCTCGGGCGATGCGATCTACAACGTTTGGGGCCACTCGTACGGCATCGAAGCGCTAAGCGATTTGCTTCAGAATCAGGAGACGCAAACGGTCAGTTCGGAACGGCCCGAAGTTTGGAAACAACTGATCCGGGAACAGATGGATTTGCTAGGTCGGTACGAATCGGTCGACGACGGCTGGGGATACTATGATTTCCGAGCCCACGCCAAACAACCTTCGGGCAGTCCCACCAGTTTTACGACAGCGACCGTCCTCGCGGCGCTTCACAAGGCCAAAGAAGCTGGTATCGAAGTTCCGCAGAAACTTGTCGACAGCGGCGTGACGCTGATTCAGCGTACGCGGAAGCCCGATTTTAGCTACTTCTATTCGGCGAACGGAGCGACGTTGAATCAACCGATGCGTTCCATCAATCGGCCGGGGGGAAGCCTGGGCCGTTCACAGGTTTGCAATCTGGCTCTCCGGCTTTGGGACGATGAAGAAGTGACCAACGAAGTCCTGAACGTGTGGCTCGATCGCCTGTTCGCTCGGAATCTGTGGCTCGACATCGGTCGCAAGCGGCCGGTTCCTCATGAGTCGCACTTTTTGGTGGCCGGCTATTTCTATTACTACGGCCACTGGTATGCCGCTCGCAGTTTCGAATTCTTGGAAGCATCGGACCGGCGACGTCACGCGGTACAAATGAGTCGCCTCATCTGCGACAAACAAGAACGGGATGGGACGTGGTGGGACTATCCCTTTTACGCCTACCATCGACCGTACGGAACCGCGATGGCCGTCATGACGCTGCTCCACTGTGCCGACGAGCTATAATTCTCCGCCATACGCTTTCGACCGATGTGCGCGGCGGCGATTCCTCACCCACAACACGATTGTGGAAATCGCAGAACCAACGCCGCCGGACAAATCTCAAGCCGCCGATCAAAAAGCCCACACGTAGGGAATCAAAATCAGTGCGACCGTGGCCACCACGATGCTGAGCGGCAACCCGATTTTCAGGAAGTCGGCAGGTTTGTATCCTCCTGGCCCCATGACCATCAGATTCGTCTGGTAACCAATGGGCGTCGCGAACGAGAGCGACGCGGCGAGTGCGATCGCCATGATGAACGGACGTGGACTCAGTCCAGCCTGTTCCGCCACACCGACCGCGATGGGAAACATCGCAACCGCCACTGCGTTATTGGTGATCAGTTCGGTGAAGACAGCCGTCAAAAGATAAATCGCGATCAATAGGAGCCAAGGACTATCGCCCACGACGCCGACGATCTGCTGCGAAATGAAACCGGCGGCGCCGGAGACCGAAAGCGCCTTCGCCATCCCCAGCGCTCCGGCAATCGTTAGGAGCAGCGGCAACTCGATCGCCGATCGCGCTTCACTCATCGATAGGCATCGAGTCACGATCATCAGTCCGGCGATGGCAATTGCTGCGATGGCGGTCGAGCTGGCTCCTGCGAGCATTTCCTGCTCGCGAAAAAAATTGGTCGAACTGAGCCACACGATTAGCGTGATCGCTAAGAGGCCAGCCCACATCGTTCTTTCATGGCGTCTGGGTGCCGATTCTTCCACGTCGCTGACAAGATAGAAGTCGCGGCTATTGCGATGTTTGCTGACAAAATCGCCCGTGGCCTGCAACAACAACGTATCGCCCGGCTCGACAACGATGCTGCCGATCTTGTTCGAGACGCGGGCACCGTTGCGATGGACGGCAACCACCGCAGCCCCGTAGCGTTGGCGAAAAGAGGCCTCACGAATCGTCTGGCCGATGGCCGGGCAAGAACGGGACAACACTACTTCGACCAAGTGACGCTGGACCCGTGCGGCCGGATCAACTTCATAATCTTCAGCGGCCGGTACGAGCCCTGGAATTTTCTCCAGGTCAACAATCGTTTCGACAACGCCGGTGAAGACCAATCGGTCGCGATCGTAAATGATGTCGGTCGGGCTAACGGGAGTGATCACGTCATAGCCGCGATCAATTTCGATCAAAAAGAGGCCAGGTAGGTTCCTCAGTCCGGCCGCCGCAACCGACTTACCAATCAAATTGCAATTCGATTGTACTTTCATCTCGACCAAGTAGTCTCGCCGCAGCGCATCGAATTGGCCCATGATCTCGCGTCGATCTGGCAGCAAAACCGCTGCCATGAGAATCAACGCGATCGAACCGATGCAGGCACAGGGCAAGCCGACCTTTCCCAATTCGAAAAGTTTCATCGGCCGCACTTGGTGCGCGAAGGCCGCCTTCGTCTCCAGCTGTTCCGAGCTCGCGTCGGGACTGGCTCGCAACACTTCGACTTGAGCGATGCGCTCCGTGTGCTCTCGTTGCAGTTCGCCATTGATGACCAACGTCGTGCTGGTACCGACGAGCGTCAGGACCCCACCCAAGATCGTGAAGTAACTGACCGGAATCAGCAGTCTCGAAGGCGACACGCCTCGCTTGCGACACCAATCCAACACGAATGGCATCGTCATGACGACGAGCGCCGTGTTCAGCAAGAATGCCGACGAACCGACCAACGCGACCCCCAATCGGCCCAGCGCCGATTTTTCATTGGTCGTGCGGCCTAGCAACCGTTCACCTAACCAATCGATCACCCCAGTTCGGCGCAAGCCGGCGGCACACACCATCAGACCACCAATCGTGATGATGGCGTTACTGGAAAAGCCCTCGAGCGCTTGACTGGGAGTGATGACCCCGCACAGCGTGACGACGACCAGTCCGCCGAGAAAGAGAAGATCGGTCGGGACTCGCCGCATAAGTTGCAACAGCGCGAACACAACGACTGTCGTTCCCAGAGCAACGTACGCTTGCCAGCTCATTCAACTGCCTTTGTGGCTTTTCGGGTCACGATCCCAGCGATCATTACGGACGACGCTACAGATTTCCCCTCGGATAGAACAGTCGAATATCGTTCCCCTGGGGGATAACGTCAACGCGAATCGCCGCAGGACTGGGTTAAACGGAACGTTCCCAAATGTTGATATCTTGCGTGCGACTTTTCCGGTCGCGCCAACTTGTCCTGTAAAGTTCGCGTTTCCCTTTTCGCAGCTTGATTGCGTCACGCTGAGCTTTTCGCCCATCCGATACAGGCTGAGACGTCAATTGCCTGCTCACAAAGCCACGACCATCATGAAGCTCCCTTGGTTCCCACTTACCGTCTTGCTGGCCGCCATTTGGTTGCCGCTGTTCACCGTGCAGACTTCCAAGCCGTCGCAGCCGCCCGTCGACGTGCTCACATCGAAGTCCAGCTGTGGGGGATCGTTGAACTTGATTGTGATCGAAGTTGTGCCTGAGGCAGAGGTCAAATCAACGGACGAATGGAGCAATCCAGTAGCGTTGGCTGTGAAGCCAGCCGGGTTGGGGGCTCACCCCTGGACGCTGACCTGGACCGATTCGATTTCCGGACCACTGCCCCGGCTGAGTTCTCCTTGGCCAGCTCGCGACCGCACCGCCGATTTGGCGGCCATGATCGGAATTGTCGCGAAGCGAGTCGCCCTGACGTTCGCCGCGGCGCCTGACGAGCTTACCATTCCGCTCCCCGTGGAAACGGCCGATTCAGCCCCCCTTTGTGTCGCACAACCGACGGCCCTACGGGCCTCGTCAAGCGATTCGCCAGCGGTCATTCCGACCCGTCCGGTGCGGACTTCGGCCTCTTTATCACCGCCCCGCCAATATTCCAACGCCTGGCCGCGTCGAGAAAGGGCCTTCCGAGGCCGAATTCGCCGCTATTAGGCCGTTCGCTTTCCAAGTGACCGGCAGAGCAGAAACTCGTCGCAGAGTCGCTGCGGGCGGCCCTTCAAGCCCGGATGGGGTTAGAATCCTCACCAATCGGCAAAATCGGTACTGCCGAAAAGGCCTAAATCCGGGATCTTTGTGGCGTGAAGTCAGCCATCCAAATAAACTGAGGATTGGAATTACCTTTATTGCGTGATACCTCTTTCGGAACAGAGGGGCTCGCGTCGCGCACGATCACGGTCGGAGTTCGGACATGTCCAACCTACCATTTTGGAAACTACTCACCTTCTCTCTTACCGTGCTGATCGGAACAGCCTGCTGGGCGGACGAACCGTCTCGTATGGCAACCTACGATCATGAAGGCGAGACCTATTTTGCTCTCAGCCTCAAGGCCGACCTCGCGACCGACGTTGGGCCGTGCGACATCGTCGTCTTGTTCGATACGTCGGCCAGTCAGTCCGGCGTCTATCGCGACGATTCTTTCGCCGCGTTCCAATCCATGCTCGACCAACTGAACAAGCAACACAACGTACGCCTTTACGCCCTGGATTTGGAAGCGGTTCCGATGGGAAGCCAATTCGCGGCCGTCGGTTCGAGCGAGTTGAAGCAATCGATCGCCCAGCTTAACGCGCGCCTGCCACTCGGTTCGACCGATATGATCGCCGGACTGAAGACGGCCATGGCTGCACTGCGTCCATCGACGCGGCCGAAACGAGTCGTCTACATTGGCGATGGTGTCAGCAAAGCGAATTTGCTACAGCTCGATGAATTCCAAGCGCTTATCGATCAACTTGTTGCTGCCAAGATTTCGGTTTCCAGTTTTGCGATTGGGCCGCATCGTGACATTCAACTGCTCTCAACGATTGCCAACCATACCGGTGGCAACACGATCTTAGATGACGAGTCGACGCCGGGCGTCGAACTGGGATCACTACTGGCTCAGTCGGTCAAAGCCGAGGTCTTTTGGCCTGGGCAAGTCGAATTGCCGGAGGCGGTCGTCGAACAGTTCCCGCGAATGGTCCCACCGATTCGAGCCGATCGTGACTCGATCCTTGTCGGTGTCATTCATCGCCAAGCGAAACTCAATCTCCAAATGGACGGCGAAGGAAATGGTTCGAATGCACTGACTTGGACCATCCAACCGGAAGAGGCGAACGAGGACTTCGCCTATCTTCCGCGACTCGTCGACCTGGCTCGGCGTGACGATGGGCTTAGCATGCCGACCGCCGGCAGTGCAGCGCTGCGAGAAGTCCGTCGCATGATCGTTGATGGAGCCGAAGCGCTTTCCCAGATGAGCGGACGAGCATTCGCCATGGGAGATTATAACGGCGCGGCCAAACTGGCCGAAGCTGCCCTCAAGACCGACCCCAGTCACATGAAGGCTGGCGTGATCCAAGGTGCCGTCCAAAAGAAAGCGAATCAGGCTCAGGTTTCAGGAACTCAATTCGAAGTGGACGGCGATTCCCCCGTCATCTTGCTGGGCGAACCCGAAGCGACCGAACAAGTTCAATTCACCGAACCGCCACCGGCCCCCATGCCGGGTGAGGTGATCGTCGAAGGTGACATGTTGGGCTCCGAAGTGGTGCCCCAAGGAATCGTCGACAATGGCTTCGTATTTGAACAGCCGTTGGAATTCGAAGTGCAGCCGGAAGGTTACGTCGAAATGCGTAGCGTCAGTTCGGCTCCCGTGATCATCGACGACGTGCCTCGGGCATTCGATGATGAGAACGGACGTCTGATCGATAGTGTGGAAGCGAAGCGGCGGGCTCGCGAGGGCCTCTTGCGGGCCGAAGTTCGCAACGGCATCCGCGCCGCACGAGACGGCATGTCGAACGACCCCGAAATGGCGGTCCGTGATCTGAAGATCATGCTAGAGAACGTCAAGCGGGCTCCGGATATCAGCGGCGACGCCCGACTGCAACTTCGCAACCAAGTCGAAGGGGCCATCCGCGCAGGATTGGCACGACAGTTCGAGAAGGAACGACGCGACCAATTCAACGCGAGCAATCGCGCCCGAGCTTTGGAACGAGACAAGATCGCGAAAGCGACTCGACGTGAGGAAGAACAGCTTTCGCAGATTCTTGATCGTTTTAATTCGCTGCTAGAGGAAGGCCGTTATGGCTTGGCCGAAGAGGCCGCATTAGCCGCCGAAGAGATTTCCCCTCGACGAGTCGAACCCCTGGTGGCCGTCCTAGCGGGTCGGTACTCCGGACGTGCCCGGGAAATGCATCGCATCAATGATCTGAAGCGTCGAGCATTTTACGCCACACTGGCAACGATCGAAGAATCGTCGATCCCCTTCCCGGATGAACCACCTTTGGTCTATCCGCCCGCGGAAGAATGGGAAGCGTTGACCGCTCGACGTAAGAAGTATGCCTCGGTCGACTTGTCGACGGTCAAGGAATCGGAACAACACATTTTTGAAGAACTCGATCGACCTACGGAAGTCGACTTCTTCGAAACGCCGCTTAGCGATGCCTTCGATACACTCGCCGAATTCCACAATATCAACATCGAACTCAACTCGAACGAATTCGACAACCTGGGCGTCGATACGGGGACTCCCATCACCAAAACCTACAACGGAGTTTCGCTCCGTTCCGCGATGCGGCTGATCCTCCGTGAATACGACCTCACGTTCGTCGTCCGCGACGAAGTGCTCGTGATCACCTCAGTCGAAGATGCTGAACAAGAACTTGTGACACGCGTTTACCCGGTCGGTGACCTCGTTCTCCCCATTTCCAGCGGACTCGGATTCGGCCTCGGCGGTCAAGCCGGCGGATTCGGCGGCGGTGG
>CAYZRS010000019.1:46444-60504 GCA_964480915.1 uncultured Pirellulaceae bacterium
GGCGGATTCGGCGGCGGTGGCGGTGGCCAATTCGCAGTCGACGACGAACTAAAGCTGGGCGTGAAAGCGAACAGTCCATCGGCGACGGTCAAACCGACCGCACCACAAACAGTCCCAGGCGTTCGCGTCGTCCCGGCGGGATACGCTGGCAAGGTTTTGCGAGCCGCCCCGGCCAATGGCCAAACATCGGCAGAGGCTTGGAATGCACTTTTTGCTCAGCAAGCCAAACTCGCACCAGAGAAGCAGATCACCGCTCGTGACGTGGCAGCGACGGCTCGCCATTACATGCAGGACGAGCAATACGAAACGGTCGTCGAAGTCATTCACGGGGCGCTGGCCAACGGCTATCCCCAGCCGTGGATGTTCGAAGCGATGGGTTTAGCGTTGCAAGCCAAGAACGCACCGAAGAAAGATATTGAACGAGCCCTGATGTCGGCCGTCGATTTTAGCAGTCGCTTTGAAGAGCTTTACTTCGCAGCGACGTACATGTCCCGCATCGGTCTCGAGAAACGGGCCATCCAACTGATGCGTGACGCCTCGTCGATGAACCCCACCGACCCAGCACCTTATGCGCTGGCACTGAGACTGGCGCGACGCATCGGCGATACCGAAGGGATGCGTTGGGCTTCCGTTGGCGTGCTTACGCAAGCTTGGCCGAAGGGAACTGAGAATATTGCCGCCCAGGCGGAACGGACGGCTCGTGCCGTGCTCGAAGAGCTGGAACAGGGCGGACAGACGAGCGAAGCGAAAGAGTTAGAGCAGGCTGTTACGAAAGCACTGGAGCGTGACGTTTACGCCACGGTCACTTGGTCGGGCGATGCAGATGTCGACATCTGCGTGCAAGAACCGAACGGTAGCGTCTGCTCGTTGAATCAGCAACGGACCACTGGCGGCGGAGTCCTACTCGCCGACGACGCAACGACCAAAGAAAAGCCAGAAGCACGCGAAATTTACGTTTGCCCCAAGGGATTCGCAGGCAAGTACAAACTGATGATCAAGCCGATCTACGGCAAAGTCGATGGAGGCAAGGTGACCGTCGAAATCGGCCGACACCAAGGCAGTCAATCGCACCAATCCATGAAGAAACAAATTGCCGTCGGTGATGAACCGGTCGTTGTCGCATTTGAGCTCGATCAAGGTCGTCGCCAACAAGAGATTGAAGAAGCACAAGTTGCCACGATCGCCAAAGCACAAGAAGCCATTGACCACGCCGTCCTCGGACAGGTGGTCGGGGTATCCGACGCCGACGATCTCATCGCCGCTGCGTTGGCTCGGGATCGAGGTTTGGTAGGTCGCCTTCGTTCTGCCGTCGGTTTTCGACCGGTGATCACAACATTCCCTCAGGGAACGAACTTCACGGCAACTGCCGTCATTTCTGCCGACAGACGGTACGTCAGGATTTCACCACAGCCAACATTCTCTGGCGTATCAGAAGTTTCCACATTCAACTTTGCGACTGGCGACGATGGTTTGGGGGGCGGAGGTGCTGGTGGTGGCCTCGGCGGATTTTAGCGGACGGACGTGCTGTGAGCGGGAGCCGCTTAGCGAACGAGTCCCGGCTTGATGTCCAGCGTTAGCTCTCCCAATTGGCCCCTGTCAATCTGCCCCGCTTCTAGCTTCTCGAACGCGATGGCGCCCATCACGGCGTTGTCGGTGCAGAGCCTCATCGGAGCCATGAGCAATTCAAAGCCGTGCTTGGCTGCCGATTCTTCCAATCGTGCTCGAAAGCGCCTGTTGGCCGCGACGCCGCCTCCCAAGCACAACCGGCTGGCGCCCGTCGCTGCGAGGGCGTGCTCTGCCTTCGCAACCAAGCAATCGACGACCGCCTCTTCAAAACTGGCGGCGATATCGGCAATCTGAGAATCGCTCAGTTCAACCTCTCGAGGGTCAGCCGATCCAACGCCCGCAATCTGATAACGAACGGCCGTTTTCAATCCACTGAAACTAAACTGCAATCGGTCCGGTTCATGAATAAAAGACCGGGGAAAAGCATGCGCCTTGCGGTTGCCATCGACCGCCGCTTTGGAGATTGAAGGGCCACCCGGATAAGAGAGGCCCATCATGCTGGCAACTTTGTCGAAAGCTTCTCCGGCCGCATCATCGATGGTGCCACCCAGCAGGCGAAATTCGGATGGACTCTGACAATCAAACAGACTGGTGTGACCGCCGCTCACGACGTACCCCACACAGGGAAAGACGGGCCGACCCGCGGCCAACTGACAGGCATACACGTGGGCATGCAAATGATTGACGCCGATCAGCGGCACATCCAAAGCGACCGCCAGCGACTTGGCCGCCACGACGCCGACAATCAACGAACCAGAAAGTCCGGGGGTATTCGCGACCGCAATCGCGTCGATTTGATTCAGTTTCAAACCTGACCGGTCGATCGCTTCATGAATAACGGGCAGAACCCTTTCGACATGCGCTCTGGCCGCGATCTCGGGCACGACCCCCCGATATCGCTGATGCAATTCATCTTGGGAAGCGACGACTTCGGATAAAATTTCACGATCTTGATTGACGATCGCGGCCGCCGTTTCGTCGCACGTGGATTCGATCAGGAGTAGATTCATCGTTGTGTCTTGTAAGCTCTGGCTATGGCTGGCTACGGCTATGGCCGAGATGACTTAACGCGTAGGTACTCAAACGCCTTCTTGACTTGAGCGTCAACGTAGAAAGGCAACGCTTTCTTTGTATCATCGTTCCCGCGAATGAGGAACGCGTCGCGCTGGTAAATTAGCATCGCCCGCTGTTCGGATCGCGACAATTTGACTTCGTAGCCTTCGTCGGGGCGAACTCCCCAGTCATCCGAGTCGGTCAATTCGGACGTCCGATGGATGTTCTTTCCATTGGGGCGCAGGTAGGTCGACGTCGTCAATTTCAAAGCGCTCTTGCCGTCCTGAAGCATCACAAGTCGCTGCACGCTCCCCTTCCCCCACGTCCGTTCGCCAATCACAACCGCCCGACGGTTGTCCTGCAGGCAAGCGGCAACGATCTCGCTGCCACTAGCGCTGAACGAATTCACCAACACGGCCATGGGAAATTCGGTGTACGAGCCGCCTGGCAACGCCTCCCATTTTTTCACCGGCACATTCCGTCCTTGCGCCGAAACGATGTCCCCTTTGGTCAGAAACAGGTCGGATACTTCAATCGCCGCAGTCAGCAGACCGCCCGGGTTATTCCGCAAGTCGAGTACCAAACCGCGAATCTGTTGCTCATGCAGGCCTCGGACGGCCTCTTTTAGATCATCGGTCGTGTGGGCTCCAAACGAAGCGATGCGGACGTAGCCAATCTTCTCCTGTGGGTCGATGAAGAAATCCCACTCGCTGTTCGCCCTTCGCCGAACGCCAATCACCGTTTCTAGTTGAACCGTTTCTCGATTGAGCACGACATCGAACGACTTGCCGGCTCGGTCGATCGTCAAGCGAACCTGGGAGCCGACCGGTCCCTTCATCCGCGTGACGGCTCCTTCGACACCGATCTGGGCTGTCGCCTTGCCCTCGATATGCGTGATCTCGTCACCCGCCTGCAAACCGGCTCGTGAAGCGGGCGTTCCCGCGAGAGGGCTCACGATGCGGATGTTGCCGCTTGCCGCCTCATTGATTTGAATGCCAATTCCACCAAATTCTTGTTCGACGTCCCGTTGAAACTCGAACATTTCCTCCGGTGCGATGTAGTTCGAATAGTTGTCAAGTTTGGAAAGGACGCCTTCGATCGCCGCTTCCATCAACTCACGTCGGGTAATCGGCGCGACGTAATTTCGTTCGACCTCATCGATGGCATCGACGAACAATCGCATCAGTTCGTAATCATCGGCCGGCTGATCACGAGCGGTGCCCTGCCCCTCGTCAGTCGGCACACGCTCCACGATGGACGCTTCTTGTCCTACGACGCAAGCGACCGAGCCAAACAACCACAGAAAACCAAACAATCGAACCATCATCTCTTCCTAAGCGAAAACATCATGCGTCCCGGATGCACTATAGCGATGCAGAACAAGTGCGAACAGGAAGTGTGGCGCAGCGATCAGCCACCGACTAGTTTTCGATTTTAGCTTTGCGAGCCCATACCTCGGCCGCATGGGCATAGATCACATCTTCGCCTTTTTGATTGGCGAAGTACTTTAGAATCCGCAGCGCCCGCGGATCGTCAAACTGTTCCAAAAGAAAAAAGGCTCTTATCAGCTGTTTCCGTTCGCTATAGGCAATCGTCGATTCTTGATCATCGGCGCTGAGGATGCGACGCAATTGAAGCTCGATTTCCAGGGAAGTCGTTTGCTCACAGGCCCGCAACAAGTGCTCGGTCAACGACTCACGATGGCTGTACAGTTTTCGAAATGCCGCTTCACGCTGTTCGTACGAGTCGTTATCGAGAAGCTCAATCCACTGCGTCAACTGAGTCGCCGTCACGACGGTTTGGTCGTCGACGAATTTGCGGACGATGAAATCCAGTGCTTGGTCCGGATGCTGTGCCAGCCAGGCGACCGACCGATAGGCTTCCAAAGCACTCTTATCGCGGATGGCGTTCCAATGCGCTTCCAACGACCCGGTCGCTTTTTCTTGACGGCTGCCCATCAGCAGTTCGGCGAAATCCCAGACGATGACGCTGCTATCCAACGCCGCACTGGCAGATGCGATGTAGCGACCGTCGGGAGAAAACTCGACGCACAACACTTTGTCGTTGTGACCTTTTAGTTCAAAGATCTTCTCGGTCGTACTCGTTTCCCAAACACCGACCGTCCCATCCCAACTGCTACTCGCCAAAAATCGACCATCGGGCGAAACGGCCAAATCGCTAATCGCTTCCGAATGAGCCCGGTTTAGCTCGCGGCCTTGCGATCCGTTACTCGGCATCCAAGCGAGTCGCGATTCGCGTCGAAACGCCACGATGACTTGCTCGCCCATGGGACTCGCGACGAGTTCCACTGCCTGTGTCAGTCCTTCGGCCGGCGGTAAGCGCTGCGCATTGTTGGGGCGACCGACCGGAACCACCATCAATTGAAGTGGCGACTTGCGGCTGAAGTTGTTGCGGATCCCATTGGGAAACACCGTCGGCGCATTACTTTCGTAGACGATACGGCGGCCATCTTGCGATGAGGCGCAGGGTGAGAAGTTGGGACTGCGACTCATCAACTTCGTTTCTTGTTTGTCATCCGGTGGTACATGGGCAAAATGAATATTCTGCTCATGAAAGATACCGATCGTCTGATCCGGATAAGCCCGAACCATCGTTCCTGGCAACGGGAGTTGATACTGCGTCTTGCCGGTCGCGATGTTCCAGACCAAACTTCGTTCTTTCGCATCGACCGTGACAAGTTGGTTACCATCTTGGGTGAAACAAAAATCGCTGACTTGGTTCCATGGACTCGGCAAGACCGATTCCACGGCCTTCTCCCGCCAGTTCCAAATGACGACGTCATGCGTCGAATTGCGAGCCGCCAACTTACTGCCATCGGGCGAAAAGCGCAGTTCGTAGATACTGGCGCCTTCGGTCGATTCGTGATGAAGCCGGGCAATCGCTCCTTCTGGCTCGATCGCAAGGACGGGCTGGGCCGTCGCGCGACGACTGGTACTGGCCGTCATCAACATCAGCGCGCAGAAAAATAGCGTCCGCTTCGATGTTCGTTTGATTTGCAGCCTTCGTCTCAACATCACCAGCTCAATCGACTCGGGATCAAAAGGTTCCCTTCCATAATACGCGATGCAAGGATTCGAAACTCCGTCAATTGACGTCGAATTGGTCGTCTCTGGCCAGTTGTTGGAAAGAGATCGAGCGAATCGGTGCAGAAAATCGCTCGAATAGAAACCTCCTTTGCCTCCAAACGACCGAATCCCGCATAATGTGGCCCCGCCGCCACTTTCCGCTGGTCAGCAATTGCGGGAACTTTCGTGAAGCTGTCCACGTCCAAGATGGTGACCTCGAAACGTGATCGCGATCCACAAGTCAGGAAACAGTCCAGCATGCGCTACTTCGCTCATATTTGCGCCGTCTGCGGGATCGTCGCTGTTGCGTTTTTGCAAAGCGGCGGACGGCAGGATGCCATTCCACCGGCCGCCGCACCGTCCGATTCGGACCATTGGGAGCGCCCCTTTGATCCGCTTGTGCCGCCAATTGAAATCGCCAAGACGGCCACGATCGCTCCGCAAGCTAACGTGTCCCGCGAACAAGCCCAGACGGCACTCGACATCCTGCGGCGTTCCGATCGACGGCGCTTTACGCACGATGCGGCGGCTCATTTCCATCCGCACGGTGATCAGGTATGTGCCTCGGGCTGTGCCGCCAGTCGTCACCCGACAAAACAACTGACGGAAGATCGGTTTCGCCGACTCTTGCGAGAGTACGCGGATCAGGCCAGCAACGAGAGTGGCCCGGCACTCGACGAGCTGCTCTTCTACGGCCCGCAATCGGCCAACTTTATCGACCGCTTCGGCGTGGAGCCACTCGACCAAGAACGAGCCACCTGCTTGCGGTCGCAGCTGCAATTCACCCACGCCAAAATCGCCATCCGCGTGATCGATAGCAATGGCCGCCGCAGAACGTGGCTCGATCCGACGAGTGTTCCATTGGACCGACGGCACGTTTTTGAAATGGAGACGGACCAACTACAGCCGCTGGTCACCAGCGGCACGATCAAACGAGTGGGGCTCGATCGACTGTGGACTCGCTTGTGACTGGAAGGAGTCCACTTCGTGGCAGGACCATGGTTCATGGTCGCAACGCATAACAACGATTGGCAAACGATGTCCGAACTGTGGATCAGCGACGGCACCGACGACTGCCAAGGAAGACTAGAAATTCGCGTTTGGTTTGACGATGGCAGCTCCGTCGACGAATCGGGCCTCATGGCGGCCACACAATAATCCGCCAAACCACAAATCACTCGAATACTGCAGGAGCCTGAAACATGAGATACCAAGACCTAAATCCGACGAATTGTTCAGCACGACTCTCCTTGTTCGTAGTGCTGCTACTGAGCCGGTTCGGCTGGGCCGACCCGTGCGGTATGGTGCCGCCGATCTACCAAGGTGAAGGTGTGCCGATCGTCAGGTCGGGCCACCAGCTGACCTACGTCTTCTTCAAAGACGGGATCGAAACGCTTGTCATTCGGCCCGGATTCGAGGGCAAAGTGGACGAGTTTGGCATGCTGATTCCTTTCCCGACGCCGCCTGCCATTCGAAAAGTCGCTGACAACGTCTTCCCGCATATCGCGAATGCCATCGATCCGCCAGAAGTTGTCGTGCATGTTTACGAGCCGACTCGAGTCCGCCGAGGTGGTGCGGGAGGAGGTCCTGTCGCGATGATGGCGGATGCGGAATCCGGCATGATGGTCAAGGACGAAGTTCGCGTTCTTAAGGAAGAAGCGGTCGGCATGTACGAAGTGGCCGTACTGCAGGCCGGCAGTTCGAGCGCGCTCTCGCGTTGGATGGACGAACACGGCTTCAAGTATCCCGACGGCATGGACGAAGTGTGTGATGAGTACATTGAGGAGGAGTGGTGTTTTGTCGCGGTGAAGACAAAAGTTGGCGTGAAGTCAGGGGCCGACCCGCGTCCGGGCCAAGTGGCTGCCAACACCAAGATGCCCAAGGGCTCGTCGTTCGACGGCCACGTACAGGCAATGGGGTTTCGCTTTCGCGTCGACGAGTTGGTCGTGCCCATGCGATTGTCGACCTTCAATGGAGGAGATCCGCGAAACATCGTCTATCTCTTAACCGATGAACCGCAACGGATCCGGCTGATTCCAGAAGAGTACGTCGTTCGTCAAATTTCTGGGGAGAAGCTCTTTGACAACGTGACCAAGTTGCTACCCATTCGGATCGTCGGTGGTGGACCGCGTGATGTATTTCGCTGCACTCCCTGGGTGGTGCAAAGCTTACCGCAACGTCGCAATCCTCATCAGCACAACGGCATCGCGAAAGAACTTTTCGCTGCCGATTTACTGGCCGTCGCAACTGACAAATTGTCCCTCAGCCAGGAAGAACGTGAAAAACAACTGCTCAACATTAACGAACGTCTCGGTCTGCGGGGCGCCGCCATCGACATGTTACTGGCCGAAGAAGTCGCGGACGAAAAAAAGCGGATGGTTCGAAAGTCACTACGTGCGCTCAAGGACATGACGCTGACCGTTGTCGACGGCGACTTTCCTCGCGAGGTGCTGGCCAAACACAATTTGAAATTCGAGCCATTCCAAATGGCCAGTTCGAAGAATCTGCGCCAGGGTTATGACGCCAACCTGAAAGGACCGACCGGAAAGTTAGAAGGCAAGCTGTACGATTCACTCGGGCAGGCACCCTCTGGCAAAGGCCCCAAGCGTTCGACGCTCGGCATCGCAACGCTGATTGCTGGTCTGCTGCTGGTTATCCGAAAAACCACGGCCCGCCAGGCGGCCGGCATCGTGATCGCCGTCGCCTTGCTAGGCAGCAGCAACGGCCTGCATGCGGACGAAACGCAGTTATCGCTCGAGGAGATGATCGTGCGACTGGCCGAACCCGAGAACGCAGCAACGATGGTCGATCAAATCGTCGCAGCCGCTGCTTCCAAACCGGCAACCGTCGTGGAGACCTTGGTCGAAACCGTCCGCTCGACCGACAACATGGTGCAACAGGGATGGGCGATCGTCACCCTGTCAGAAATCCCAGCCTTGGAAACAGACGAAGCCTTGCTTTCGATCTGCAACGATACGACTCAATCGCAGGTCGTCCGGACATGGGCCGCCTCGGCCCGGATCGCACTTTGCAAGTCGACCGAAGCGGTGATGGAAAAAGCGTCGTTGATCGACTACTACCCGGCCGTCGCTCGCCCCATCAGCATGCGGCTGGCGGCCGATCTCGCTGAGGACGGACAAGTTGGTGTGGGCGAACTCATCCAACTTTCCGTACGAACCCCACAGCTGAACACGAGCTTGATGCCGGCCATTCTTTCCCAAGGTGTCGATGCGTTGGTCGAAGTCATGACGCAGCACAATTCGCAAGAAGTCCGCCGCCAATCAGCCGGTTTCTTGGGCTCGTTGGCTCAACAAGGCAAGTCGGAGCAAGTCGCTCAAGCGGTCGTTAAGGCGTACAAGTTTCGGCTCACGGCAGACAAGGTCGCTTGGGACGGTGGCCCGTTGTTTATCCCAGGCATTCAATGGAAGAAGGAGCCCGCTCAAGCGCTCGTCGGAAACCTCATTCGCTGGCACGTTTGGTTGAATCAACGAGAGGACCGGGAATCGCAACAGCAGATCACCAACAACCTGTACAGCATTCAGTTAGCCAAAGCGGCCGGATACAACATGAACCGCCGGAACCGCCGAGGCCAGCAAGACACTTCGTTTTGGCTGGGCGTTTGGTCCGAGGTCGTCGGCAAGGACGGGATCCGTGAGCTGCTGGCCGAACAGGGACTCGAACCGAGCGACTTTTCAGACCAATCAGGCTAATCCGTTCTCCGGTTTAATACGACATCCACGAACCGAATCAGCCGCAGCCGTTGTCGTAATGTCGCCTTTCGCTCCGCGAAAGTGGCGTGAATCGGGACGAGCGACACCACCAACACCACCAACACCAAGAAACCAGAAACCAAACACTGGTTCGGCTATTCCGGTTGAGCAAACGACGTGCTTCGCCAGACGGCCGCGACTTGCCGACATCCACGACGAGATGCGCGATCTGCGATGACGCCCGCCAAATCAAACTTGGCTCAACCTTTTGGCGATCCGTTCATAGTTCTCTTGCGGAACAACTTTGTATTTCCGAAACTCGCCAGCAACGGCCGCCCGTGCATCGCCGGCAAACCAATCCATGACCTCTGAGCCGTTGTCCATCAGAATTTCGAAGGCGTCTGCCGAGCCGGCGACGATCGCCCACCCGGCCGGGCTGTTGTTGTGAATCGATCCCGACCGAAGATTCACATCGGCTCCACTGGCGATCAGTTGCCGGACCGAGCCTCCACGGTCGTCCCAAGCGGCCATGTGGAGCGGCGTCGCCTCGTCGTAACCGCCGCGCACATTAACATCGATCCCAGCGGTTACCAGCTGGGCGATCATTGCACCCCGGTTGGCTTTCGCGGCGGCGTGCAGGGGACTTGCCCCGTCCCCGACGATGAACGTCATGATGTTGTGAACGTCGTGATCAGGTCCTGGCGGGAACCGTTCTTGACCAATCCGTTCCGCGAGCACTGCCGAATCGTCTGCAAGGAGCGCCTCCACGACGTCGGTCGCTCCGGCCAACACAGCGGAGAAAATATCCGCTTCGGCTCCGAGAGCAAACAGAGCGGTCGCGACTTCGGGTCGAGGATGGGCCAGGTATTGCGCCGGGGTGCTGTAGTGATCGACACAGCGTGCTTCGATATCGGCTCCCAAATCGAGCAGCACCTGCGCTGCCTCTACCGTTCCGGCGAAATGCAAGGGCTGGCAGCCGTCGCCGCCCAGTTCGCGAACTCGTGCGGGCGATTCGGCGAGCAGTGACCTCAATTCGTCGATCCGACCTAAGCTGGCAGCCGTGTGGACGTCGAGCGTCGCCCCGCGACGAAGCAAAAACTCGGCCAGTTCATCCTTCGCCGCATAGATCGCGCAGTGCAACGGGCTCCAAGGACCTGCCCACCAATCGCTCCGACGGTTGGGATCGGCCCCCAATTCGAGCAGCGTTTCGATCATCGATCGATCGTCGCGCAACGTGACCAACGTCAAAGGAGTGGCACCGAAGGCGTTGTCGTCATACGCGTCCAGTAGTGCGGGGTCGGCCGCGATTTGTTCTCGTACCACAGCGGCTTGCCCCTGACGAATCGCCTCGAAGAAAGCTCTCTCGGCAGCCGAATTCGTTGCTTGATTCGATTCGTTCAAGAGTGTCACCGCTTTCGTTCGAAAAGGTATCAGGCTACGACGACGTTCGCCTCACAACTTCGTCCGCTCGGGCCGCTGTAAACGGCCGCTAACTGGCGTACAGATCCATCGCCATCTGCTTCAGCCCTTTCAGATCGAGCTTGCCAGTTCCGAGGACTGGCATTTCCGCGATCTCGCGAAAGCTGTCGGCTGACGGGATGTAAATGTTCGGCAAACCGGCCCCTGACAATCCTTCGCGCAACGCATCGGGCGACTTGTCGATCTTTGTATGCAAGACGATCAACCGTTCCCCTTTCCGCTCGTCGGGGACTGCCGTCACGGCCGCTTTCAATCCGTCCTCTTCATCGCCGCCGATTAGATCGGCCAGCAGTTCCTCGATTTTGATGTGCGGCACCATCTCGCCACCGATTTTAGAAAAGCGACTTTGCCGTCCCGTAATTTGGACAAAACCCTCATCATCGATCAGCGCCACATCGCCCGTTTGATACCAGCCATCGCTGACCACCTTGGCCGTCAGGTCGGGCTCGTCCAGATATCCCCCGTGCATGACGTTGGTCCCTTTGATGTACAGCATGCCCGATTCGCCAGCGGTCAGCTCTTCGCCCGAATCCAGATCGAGGATCTTCGCCGCAACGCCCGGCACTAATCGTCCCACAGTCCCCTCTTTGAGGTCCGGCTGGAAGTTGTCGGTCGAACGACTGGGCGGAACGTTCACTGCCGCCAATGGCGCCAGTTCGGTGCAGCCGTAGCCTTCCACCGGGCGGACACCAAACTTCTCTTCGAACGCATCGCAGAGAGCTGGCGGTAACTTCTCGGCCCCCGCAACCACCACGTCGAGCGACGCAAACTGTTCTTTCGTGCAGCGTTTCAAGTACCCACGCAGAAACGTCGGAGTTGCCAACAAAACGGTCGCCTTGAATTTTTCCACCATGCGGCCGATCCGTTTGCCGTCGAGCGGCGTGAAGTGATACGCCGCTTCGAGATTGAGTGCCAACGGAGTCCACAACGTGACCGTGTAACCGAAGGAATGGAAAAACGGCAGGATACCCACGATGACATCGGACGCCGTGAGGTGCACCGTTTGATCGATCGCTTCGACGTTGTGGGCAATGTTGTCATGAGACAGTACGACGCCTTTCGGAGTTCCGGTCGAACCCGACGTAAAGATGATCGTCAGCGTATCGCTTCCTTTCATCCGATGCAGACCGAGTTGACGATAGAGCAACCAAGCTGGCGTCACGAAAGCGCCAACGGCGCCGGCGATCTTATCCCCCAACGTGACTTTGGTTTTGAAATCCTCCAACTGCACGACTTCGGCATCCAGGTTGAGGTCGAGCTTGCTTATCACCTGTCGGCTGGTCAAAACATGTTTGATACCCGCCTTGGCGATGCAGGTATTGAGCGCTTCGCTGCTCAGACTGTAATTCAGATTCACCGCGACCCGTCGATCTAGCGAGAGAGCAAAGTTGGCAAGCGTCCCTCCCACCGACGGCGGCAACAGGACACCAACGCGTTGTTCGTCTTTTGCCAAGACGCCCCGGCGCAGTAACCGGCGGAGAATCAACGACCGCAGCAGGATGTTGCCACCGCTCGCTTCGTTGCCATTGGAATCGGCGATCTTCCGTTTTCGCAAACGGCGCTTGCACATTCTGAGCGCGCTGCGATGGAGATTCAGTCGTCGCTGTCGTTTGGCCAGTGCTTCCGCCCCTAACTGCTGGACAGCTTGCCGCGCAACGTGAACATCTTTGACATGGTGTAACGGCTTGCCAACGTGAACGGAAATGGGATGGCGCCAACGGCTGGGCCATTTCGAAAAAAACCGCCCTTCTGAAAACGAAAAGATGCTGCCCCACAGTTCGTCCAAATAGACAGGGATGACGGGAACATCTTCGTTGCCTTTCAGAATCCGCATCAGTCCCGGTTTGAAACTTTGGACGTTGCCGTTGCGCGAGATTCCGCCTTCCGGGAAAATACAAATGATGTCGCCGTTCTTGACACCTTTTCGCGCATCGCTGAGCGCCTTGATGATGGACTTCGGACCTGGGCCGACTTGGATCGCGCCCCATTCACCAGCCCACCAATCTCCCAGCTTGCCGGGAAAATTCCCTTCATAGACGACCACGCGCACATGTCGCGGGACACAAATATGAAGCAGCACCCCATCCAGCCAGGAAACATGGTTGGCGACGATGATGGCTCCACCTTCGGCCGGCCAGTTTTCGGCGCCGTGAATCTTGATGGAATAGAAGCATTTGAACAGCATCTGAAACAGAAACCGAACAAAATTTTTGGGCAAACGAACTCTCATAGACGCTAATTACCTGGTAGCTTGCTGGGACTGCCGAAATACGTATTGTCCATGATTGATCTCAACCGCTAAATTCGGCCCGCTACTTACTCGCGGGCAGGCAAATTCTGAAAGGCAGAAGTCATGGGTCGTTTCGGTACGTTTATCTTGGGATTCTTGCTCGGCGGAGCAACCGTTTTCGGTTCACTCCACTATCACGTGGTGCGTGCCAACGACGGAGTCCACTTCATTCCCAAGATGAGTTCGACGTTCACCGAAACTTTAGTGGACATCCGCAGCTTTGGATTTGAAGAGTGGAATCAGCATCGTAGCTTGGCTTTCGCTATCCAGCAGGCGGGTAAAACCGAACTGCTGCAAGGCGTCGCCTTGCAACCTGTTCAAAACGCCGTGGATGGCATGCGGGACATTTTGTCAGGAAACCGGTAGAAGCAGCAACCGCCCGATACGGTCCAAATCTTCAGTAAGCTCGGCAGAATCGATTCAATTTAGCTTCAAATCAAGAAGCGGCCACCTCCAAGCGATACTGTGTACGGTGGCTTGCGCGGCAAGCAAACCGCTTGCACAGGCCATTTCGGCTGACTGCACACTTTACGGTCGACATCTTGCCAGCTGGCAAGAGAGATGGGGGCACCTGCCATGCGTCAGCGAATTATCATTATCGGCGTGATCTGCCTATTCGTCGGTTTTCAGTTTCGAATGGTCGATTCGTTCGTTCTCACGCACAAAGCGACTCAGTTCCTCCACGAACGGGCGAAAGAGAGCGGATTCCGAACCGCCGATCCGTACAACTTCGACACGATGCTGATGAGCGCTGGCCCGATCGCCAAAAAGACGATCACGCCACCACCTTGGGCCGGTTGGGCGCTGATCTCGGTCGGAGCCGTCCTGTCGCTCCACGGCATCACGCTCCGCGACGACTAATCGCTCCGCGACGAC
>CAYZRS010000019.1:60604-86951 GCA_964480915.1 uncultured Pirellulaceae bacterium
CGTCCTGTCGCTCCACGGCATCACGCTCCGCGACGACTAATCGCTCCGCGACGACTAATCGCTCCGCGACGACGAATCGGTCCGCGACGACAAATCGCTCCGTCACCGACGATCATCGATCGTCCCTGGCTGCGACGATTAGCCGCAACACCGTCGCCGACCAACCACGATGAACAGCAGGCCCGTGGCCAGCAGACTTGACCCTGGCTCCGGCACCGCCGTCAGTTCATCGGACGCCAGGAACTTGTTGCCATTCCAGGCCACGAAATCGACTCCGTCGACCACCCCATCACCGGTGAAGTCACCCAGATCCCAGTCGGTCGCATTGCCAAACTTGTTCTCATTCCACAGCACAAAGTCCTGTCCGTTCACGAATCCGTCCAGATTCGCGTCGCCGACCAGGTAGGGCGAAGCGAGCCCGTTCACGACCGCCGCTTCCGCCAACCAGAAATCTCGATCGGCGTTGTCAATCGTGCCATCGGCGTTCAGATCGAACAGGCCATTGAACAGTTCGTCGACGAGGACGCCGGCCGCCACTGGCCCTTCCGCCAACAGAAGGTTCAAATCGACGATGTTGACCAGCCCGTCTCCATCAAAGTCCATCGTCGTCGTGGTCGGAATGCTCGGCTGAAGATTGACTTGAGTGAACTGGCTGATCTGAGCATTCGCCAAGATGTCGGCCTCCGACAACAGCCGCCGAGTCGCGTTGGGGCGGCTGCTCTTCATCACGGCTTCGGGCAGGTCCAGATGAGCCCCATTCAGCGGGATTTCTGCGCCGACAAATGGAAGCGGTGACATCACATCAACGTCTCCGTCGACTCCCTCCAATGCCAACGCATCGTTAGCGCTGGAAAGTCCGAGGGCATGACCGATCTCGTGCAGCGCCGTCGTCAACAGGTCTCGTCGACCTGCAATACCTTGCCCGCCAACAATCCTTAACCCGGTCGTCATTTCCCCGCCGCCCAAATCTTCGGTCAGTTCGATCAGGCTAGAAAATTCATTCGCATAAGCGGGCGTTGGATCGCGAAACCAGGGAGTCGAACCGTCGCTATCGAAGACGATCGCGGCGGAGGTCTCGCGATGCGGATTGCCACCTTCTGTTAGCAACCGATGCGTCGCCGTCGTGCCGCCCGTTCGCGGAAACCAACCGTACTCGATCGTGAGTGTGAACGGATCGGCAAACGCCGATTCCCAAAAGCTCGCCGCCGCTTCCATCACCTGAGGCAACGTCCCATTGCCGGCGGCCGTAATCGGTGCATCTTCCGCAATGCCGTAGGTGGTGACGGTATCACCCTCTGCGCGATGGATTAAATTGATCGTGATTCCCAGACACGGTCGACCCGACAGGAACAGGCAGCAGAAGACGATTCCTGTGCAACAAAGCAACCAGTACTGACGAGGGCGATCGGCGGACCTGCCAAACAACATACGAATCACAACCACAATGCGCTCCCAAAACAGAATCAGCTTATGAGTTTTAGCCAGTCGATTGCCATGATCCATCATAGCCGCATCATCGCAATCCTGCTCTTGTAAATTGGGCTGCACCGAGACCACCCACCGGGCCACCTATTGGTCCGCTGCGCCGATGCTGGCCTCGCGAACGATGCGTGCCCCATAATCGTTCGTTGGATCGCGGTACATGGCGTGCGTGTGGTTGGTCGAATCGCCACCCAAGTGTTGCGGCGAATACTCAATGATGACCGCTGGACCTTGAATCCGAAACGTTGCGGCCGAACCGACTTCCGTCGGGCCAAACCAAGAAAAATAGAGGCTGTCTAAGTCGTCCGTGATCGTCTGCATCGTCTGTTTCGCATGCGTCTCATTCAGGATGCCAATCCGCTCCTGAATGAGATCGATCAGTAATCGTCGCTGCTCAGGAGTGAATTCACTGGCCGCGATTCCTTCTTGGCCCGGCGTGACCTCTTTCGCTTGCGGGCCATACTTTAGCTTCACGTGATGATCACCGACGATCGCTTGCTTTCGCTGCTGTTGGTTTAGTGAGCCAATTAATGCGAAGGCGCCATCCTCGTCGCCGGCCAACTGCCGGACCTGCCGCCCTTCAAATTCGAAATCGACCGGCTGACCACCGGTCAAACTTGGCGACAACGTGATTTGTGAGCCACAGATCGTCGCGTTGATTCCCAGGTGATGACCGCCGAACTGCCACATCCAGGGCGTCGTTTCGGACGGTTCTCCAAGGATCGAAACGAAATACTCGTCCTTACCGAAATTCATCCGACCGCCGTCTCGTCTGAGCAGCTCATCCCCATTCATATTGTCGATCACTTGCTGCAGACCGCGGGGGCTGAGCGTCGCTCGGAGCAATCCCAAGACCGCCTCTTTCTGCTGATCCGTCAGGTCACCCATGCGCAGACCACCTCGTCGTACTGCGCCCTCCGGCAGGTTCGACCAGTTCCTTTGCTGCTTTTCGTCGTCAAATTGGAAGCTGATCTTCTGACGCTCCGCTTCGCTCAATTCGGCCATCAGCGCGTCGGCCGCCGCGACGACACCGCGGACGACCGAGATAGCCGTCGGTTCCTCCTGCCCACGACACTCGCTGTTGATGCCGATGGCAAACGCCATTGAGAAAACCATCCAAATTCGCTTCATCGTAGAACTCGCCTTAGAAAGCCAGGGACCGTCGAACTTTCAACAACGGACGAATTGAAAGCCCACAATCCAAAAGTATCAGAATTCGCGAAGTTGCGGGGACAGATGTCGTCGCGCCGGCCCAAGTGCGGCACGAGGGCGACGAGAGGGCGGCCAAATCGCTGCCAAGCGCGACTTGGCGACTCGGCGATTTGGCGATTTGGCCCAGTCAAAGGAAAGAGGAACCGACGAAACGGCACAAAAAAAGCCCGTCTCGATCTGACGGGCTTTGGGAAAAGCTCCCCCGGTAGGGCTCGAACCTACGACAAGCGGATTAACAGTCCGCTGCTCTACCAACTGAGCTACAGGGGAATGGTGTTCTTCTAATTTACTCTAACCGAACTAAAACGCACCCAGTGCCGAGGCCTGATCTGGGTGGATGTCGTACATCTGATCCAACTTAGTGATCGAGAATACCTCATAGATGTTCGCGCAGATGCTGCAAAGCTTCAGTTTTCCTTCTGATTTCTTTACTTTTTTGTCGAGCCGAATCAACTTTCCGAGTGCGGCACTGGACATGATTTCGACGTCTTCAAAATTCAGCAGTAGCGACTTTGTATTATCGTTATCAACGAGGGAAAATAATTCGTCCCCCAGGACCTGAATTTGATCTTCGTCACGAATCTTGCTGTCCACGAACCGTACGATCGTTACGGTCCCCTCTTCAGCGACGGTAATTTGTTGAAAATCGGCCATCGGCCCCTCCAGGTCGTTTGTTAGCACGCTGATTCCCACCAGCGGTAGCAGCCATGTATCAAGCCGTTAGTCTTATTTGTGACCGACAAGGTGTCAACCGAACCAGCGCTAGACGCCGGTAAAGTCAGCGTAAACGGACTAGATGAATGCAAATCGGATTCTAGCAGGCAGAATCGGCTGCGAACCAGTCCGGAATGCATGCAAGTCTAGGAGCCGTTTGATAGACTCGATCGCTCCTGCCCTCGGACGGTTTTTATAAGCAGAACGCACATCCCCGGAATTCATGATGGCAAAACAAGAAATCCAACCAACTGATGACCCGGGCCAGAAACCGGCCAACGAGGAAGGGCAAGCGGGCAACGGGGCAGCTGCCGGTAGCGAAGAGCGGTTACGCAGCGTCCACACCACCAACCTACCCAGCATTTTTAAGCAGATGCGATTTTCGCTGCTGGTGAGCACCTATCAGGCAGGAAAGTTGGTGATGCTCAGGCCCGACTCAGAGGAAAACCTGAACACCCACTTCCGTACATTTAAGAAGCCCATGGGCATGGCGGTCGGGCGGAACCGCTTGGCGCTCGGAACGGCCCAAGAAATCTGGGACTTTCGCAACGTTCCGGCGGTCGCCCCTCGTCTCGAACCGAAAGGCAAAGTCGACGCTTGCTTCCTACCTCGCGAGATTCACGTCACCGGCGACATCCAAATCCACGAAATGGTGTATGAGGAAGACGAGCTGTGGTTCATCAACACCGCGTTCTCGTGCCTCTGCACGATGGACTCAGACCACAGCTTTGTGCCACGCTGGCGTCCCCCGTTCGTTACCGAGCTGGCTCCCGGCGATCGCTGCCACCTGAACGGGCTCGGCATGCAGGACGGGAAACCGCGTTGGGTAACAATGCTGGGCAAATACGACACGCCGGGCGGTTGGCGAGAAAACAAGAAGAGCGGCGGGCTCATTATGGATCTCGATTCCGAAGAGATCGTTTGCCGCGGCCTTTCGATGCCGCACTCGCCCCGTTGGTATGCCGACAGGCTCTGGGTCCTGGAATCTGGAAACGGCAGTTTCGGCACCGTCGATTTACAAACGGGCCGTTTCGAGCCAATCATTCAACTGCCTGGTTTTACGCGAGGCCTCGATTTTGTCGGGAACCTGGCGTTCATTGGGCTATCTCAGGTCCGCGAAACGGCCGTATTTAGCGGAATCGCGATTACAGAGCGATTGAAAGAGACCGAACGAAACTGCGGCGTTTGGGTCGTGGATATTCGCTCAGGCCAATTGGTCGGCTTCCTCAAGTTTGAGGATGCGGTCCAAGAAATCTTCGCGGTTTCGATTGTTCGGGGTGCGATTTACCCAGAATTGATCCATGCGGAGCCGGAAATCCTCGGTTCGGCCTTTGTCCTGCCGGATGAAGCACTGGCCGACGTGCCAACTCGATTGAAAGCGTCGAGTGAAGAATCGGGGGACGAATCGGGGAAAACGTCAGCGGTTGAGACCGAGCAACAATCCTGATTTATCCAACTGATAATTCTTTAAATTCTGCCGGCCTGGCTTTGTGAGAAACAATGCCGGATCGCTTTCTATGCAGATCATCCGGGCGGGCTCTAGTCCCTTTGGCAATGAGGCTGCGTCCGTTTTTTTCCGCCATTTCCTTGCAACCCTTAAAAGCGGCAGTTACTATCGAAGCTTGGGACCATTGCGTCTTAACGGAATTTTAAGGAAAAATATACACTTTTGAGGGGTGTGCATATGTCACGCATGTTACGAGGCGAGTGGCTCTCACGGTATCGCAAGCCGAAGGCCAACAAAGCTCAGGTCAAGAAGACATTGACCTGTGAAACTCTGGAAGATCGACGCGTATTGGCCACATTGGTTGGTACAGAAGCCGATCTTCGTATGGCACTTGAAGGGGCGGCACCTGATGACTGCGTCGAGCTAACGGCGGACATCACGCTGACGACTGGCCAGATTCTCATCGAAGCCGATTCGGCTGCTGGTGGCATCACGATTGACGGTGCTGGCTTCACCGTAACGGGTACTGGCGCTGATCGCGTCTTCGGTATCGATGATGGCGACATGGTTGCCGATTCGTTCACCGTGACCTTCGAGAACATCACGATCACCGGTGGTGGTGGCGTTTCCTTCGGTGGCGGTATCGCCAGTGCAGAAACGCTCGTTGTGAACAACTCGACCATTACGGGTAACCAAGCCATTGACCCAGCCGGTGCTTACTCCGGAACGGGTGGTGGTATCGATTCGAACGGTACGTTGACACTCAACGGCACCACGGTTTCGAATAACACAGCCAGTGCCATTGGCGACATTCCAACAACGGGTGGCGGTTTCTACCTCACCGGTCTTGGTGGTGGTGTCAACGCTGAAGGTCCTGTCACGATCATTGACAGTAACATCGATGGCAATGACGCCTCGAACCGTGGTGGCGGTCTTCGCATCGACAGTGTTGGTCCCCACACGATCACCAATACAACGATCGATAACAACGTGCTGGGCAACGCTTCCTACTTTGCCACGCCTGACCAAAGCACTGGCGGTGGCGGCTTGTACGTCGATGCTGGTGCCGGTAACGCTGGCCTGCAAATCTCGATCACGGGCGGCTCGATCTCGAACAACATCGCTGGTGCGACCACTTCGGCCGGAACGGGTACTTTCGATTACGGCGGTGGTGCTGACTTCACGACTCGTGGAACCACCGATGTCGTCAACCTTGATGGCGTTACCATCGCTGGTAACCGCTCGACAACCGACGGTATTACCGCTGGTCAAACAAGCGTTCAACGTGGTGTGGGTGCTGCCTTCACCGCCATTGACGGTGGTACGTTCAATATCACCGACAGTATGGTTTCCGGTAACTCGATGACGCCAAACAGCGACTTCCCTGCCTACGGTGGTGGTTTGAGCTTCGCGACGTTTGATGGTGGTGCTGGCACGGCCTACTCGGGCGTCTTCAACGTGACCGACACTGACATTACCGATAACTACGGCCTTCGTGGTGCAGCCTTCGGTGTTCGTTACCAAGGTGGTTACTACAACGATGGCGTGGGTGCCAAATCGATCATCAACATTACCGGTGGTTCGATCACAGGCAACTCGGCGACCGGTGACGGTGGTGGTGTTTCCTGGGCTTGGCTCGCGACCGACATCACGATTGATGGTACGGACGTTTCCAACAACTACTCACCATCGGGTGGTGGTGCGTTCGCCAACTTCAAGGCTTTCGCTGCCAACGGACTCTACTCGACTGCTGACCTGACCGTTCGCAACGCGACCGTTTCGGGTAACCGTTCGCTGACAACCGGTGGTGCCTTCGATGTGACCACGGGTGGACTGACCTACGCAGGTGGTATCCCGAATGACGTGGTTGTTGAAAACAGCACGATCAGCGGGAACGTCGCTTACGGTAACGGTGGTGGCTTCTACGCTTACGACTCGAACCTGACCGTTTTCCAAAGCACCGTCTCTGGTAACACCAGTTACGGTGTTGGTGGTGGTCTCAATGCAATTATTGCTTGTGATCCTGCCGGAACTTGCTATACCGGAACGGACAAAGAAGCTGAGTTCATCATTGATCGCTCAACCTTTGCCTATAACTACTCCGGTGGACCAGGTGCGATCAACTTTGGTGACAACTCAGGCTTCTCCGTCACCAACACGCTGGTTACGGACAATACGTCGGCTGACGGAATCATCGGTGGCGGTGGTACCGTGACGCCAAACTTCCAAGTAGTGAACTACTCGTTGGTTCAAAACGATGCAGCTGGAAATGCAGTCATCGCTGCGGGTACGGGTAATCAAACCGGTGTCGCTGGGGGCATTAGTGCTCTTGCTGACAACGGTGGACCTACGATGACCCACGCCATTGGCATGACCAGCCCTGCAACTGACGCTGCCACGCCAGGTGAAGGTGCGGGCGATACGGACCAACGTGGTTACGGCCCTCGTGACTTCAACGGAACGATGGACATCGGTGCCTTTGAATTTGGTGCAACTGACGACGTTACGCCAAGCCCTGACATCGACGGAGACGGCGATGCCGACTGCGACGACATCGACGAATTGACGTTGGCCATTGTTGCCGGAAGTACTGACCTAGGTAAGTACGATTTCAATGGTGACGGAGCCGTTACACTGGCTGATATCAACGACGCCACTGACGGCTGGTTGGTAGCTGCTGGTGATCGTGCTGAGCACGCGGCGGCAACGGGCGGTAATCCATTCTTGAACGGTGACGCGAACCTAGACGGCGTGGTTGATGGTCAAGACTTCATTGTCTGGAACAGCAACAAGTTCGGACCAGGTACCGGTTGGTGCAGCGGTGACTTCAACGCCGACGGCGTAGTTGATGGCCCTGACTTCATCATCTGGAACGGACGCAAGTTCCAAGACTCGATGACAACCGTTGGTCCTGTTGTTGATCAAGGTCAACCAGATTCGGCGCTCAGCAACGACTTCAACACTTCGAATGCTCGAAACGCTGTTGAAGCCGCTGGCAAGGTAGATCGTCAGTCGACCTTGAAGATGAAAGACTTCGGTGGTGCGAATGTCCGTCTGCAAAACCGTTCGTTGCACAGCAACAACTCGGTGCAAACGGAAACCGTTGCCAGCACGCCAATTGCTGCACCTGCAGCCGTTGTCGTCACGGCAAGTGAAACCGCTGGTACCGACCAATTGGTCGGTGCTGACAAGGTGAACAACGCCTTCGTCGGACCTGTTCTTCGTGCTCAAAGTGTCTCTGGCTTCGATTCGATCGCCAACCACGATGACGTTGAAGAGCAAGCGGCTGACAGCGTGTTCGCAAGCCTTGGCAGCGAACTGTAAGCGATAGCTTTCATTCTTTAAAAAAACAGCAAAGGCCGCTGTGACGTTTGTCACAGCGGCCTTTTTTAGCGATGTGCTGCGGCAATATCGACCTGGCGTGCGTGAAAGAGGTCGCCTATCGCTTGGCGAAAATCCGGCCGATAATGGGCTCATGCCACAGATATGGAACATCGCCGCCTACAAATTTGTCGCCCTGGATCGACTGACCGAACGGCAGGAAGACCTTCGTTCGCGCTGTCGTGAATGGGAACTGAAAGGGACCATTCTCCTCAGCCCCGAAGGGATCAACCTGTTCGTGGCCGGGACAGAAAGACAGGTCGGACTGCTGCTGGAGCATTTGCGGCAAGAGCCCGCATTGGCCGATCTCGAGATCAAGCAGAGCCCCAGCGATCGGCAGCCTTTCAATCGCATGCTCGTGAAGGTCAAGAAAGAGATCATCACCTTTGGCAAAGAGGGGATCGCACCGGCCGAGTACACGTCTCGAAAGATGGCTCCCCAAGAATTGCAAGAACGGTTGGGCAGCAGCGCTCCGCCGGTACTGCTGGATGTCCGGAATACGTACGAAACTCGGCTTGGCACGTTCAAAGATGCGGTCAGACTGGACATCGACCATTTCCGCCAATTCCCGGCAGCAGTCGAACAGCTACCGGAAGAATTCAAGTCACGCCCCATCGTGATGTTTTGTACCGGCGGTATTCGTTGTGAGAAGGCGGGACCGTTTATGGAGCAGCAAGGATTCCAAGAGGTCTATCAACTAGACGGTGGGATCCTCAAGTATTTTGAAGAGTGCCAGGACGCGCATTACGAAGGCGATTGTTTCGTGTTCGATCAGCGAGTCACCGTGGATAGCTCGCTCACCGAGACCGAAACGACGCAGTGCTATCGCTGCCAAGAACCGCTGACTGTCGCCGAGCAAGCGCAGCCCAGCTATGTACCGGGCGAAAGTTGTCCCTATTGTTACCAGAAACCAGATGACAAACTGGCCGCGCTGCTCGCCAGTCGACAGGCCAAAATCGTTGAAGTTACGAACCCACTCCCGGGCAGCCAACCTTACACGAACCGTCGCCCGATTTATGTCGCGGCAAAAAATGACAATCGGCGACTGCTCGATTTCCTCAGCGAGCTATTTCCGTTTTCGTCACGGGAAGCATGGGCTGAGCGGATTGAGGCCGGCTATTTGCGGCGTCATAGCCACCCGTTGATTGCCAACGACATCGTGCGAGCGGGCGACGAACTGGAACACGTCTTTCCCAACACAACGGAACCCGACGTCAACGCTGACATTCGCATCCTCTATGAAGACGAGTGGTTGATCGGTGTTCACAAACCGGCCCCATTGCCGATGCATCCTTGCGGGCGATTTAACCGCAACAGCTTGGTGCGTATCTTGGGCGAAGTCTATCCGTTCAAGCTGAGACCGGCTCACCGACTGGATGCCAACACGTCGGGCGTTGTCGTGTTTAGCCTGAAGCAGATTGCCGCTCAAAAACTGCAGCCTCAATTTGAGAAGAGCGGTAACATCCACAAGACTTACCTAGCGAAAGTCGCCGGCCATCCCCCGGAGGACGAGTTCTCTTGCGACGCGGGGATCAGTGCCGCTTCGGTGGAAGCCGGAGCACGCACAATCGACGCGGACGGCTTGCCAGCCAGAACCGAATTCCACACGCTCGAACGCTTCGAGGACGGCACATCGCTACTGCAGGTCCATCCCATCACGGGCCGCACGAATCAGATCCGCCTGCATCTCTGGCACTTGGGCTGGCCGATTGTCGGCGATCCGATGTACCTGGCAGGCGGCCATCTCGCCGCCAAACAGACGCTCTCGACGGACGATCCGCCGCTCTGTCTGCACGCCTGGCAAATTGAGTTTGATCACCCGATGACCGATGAGTCGATGACGCTGAGGGCACCGAAACCGGATTGGGCGGGCAGCGTACAGCTGGCGAATTAAGCCCGGACCAATTTTGCCCATGCGACGGTTGTGAGAAGCGGCCGCGACAAATCTGAGCAACGATCGCCACGCCGCCCGCAGTTAGACCATTTTCGTTAGCGACTTTGTGATGACGTCCGCCAAATCGACATCGTCGCACGCGGCGACCAATTCTCGATCACCAAAAATGCGCACACGTTTCACGAAGTCGTCGAATTGGTGTGTCGCCAATGTCTTCACGACGGGGGAGACGTCGCCGAGCGTTCGGTAGGCGTTTTCTTTGGGGTAAAAGATGTCGACTTTGAATTGAACTTCCAATTCGACCGGCGGAGCATCGATGATGACTTCGTGCGGTGCGACTCGCCGTCCCAACCGTTGGCTCAATTCGGTCGCGGTATGCTCTGCGCACGCGACCAGCCAATCGTACGGTTGTCGGGAAAGCTGTTCGTAAATTTCTGGATGCTGGAAGAAACTAAATTCGGCCAGACGCTTGTGCAAACGCCGCTTGCTGCCAAATAACGACTCCAACAGATCGGCAGCACCACCCTCGGAAGCCTCCTGGCGCAGTGCCGACACGAACTGTTGTTCATCTGACCGAAAGAGTGTGTCGAGATCGAGCTGAGGATAGACATCGAAGAACGCACGTTGCAGCATGGCGGTCGACGCGCGTACCGCATGGTGCCAATAAACTTCGCTAAACATGACGTAGCGTGCGAACACCATCATCTCCGCCGCCGTCTTCCCTTTGACCGTCAGCGCCAATCCATTCCCCGATTGATTGAGGCACAAACTCCCAATCAGTCGCTGTTGATCGAAATTACGACCGTACGGCACACCGGCATGGAGGCTGTCTCGATAGAGATAATCCATCTTGTCGATGTCGATCGGTCCCGAGAGCATGCTGCGAAGGATACGGCTCCTCTTGTCACGAGGTTTTTCCGACAGCAGCGAGACGACCTCACGCGGCGCAATGCCCCATTCGTCGCGGAGTGTGTCTGCAATCTCACCCTCAAGCAGGAAACTGTTCGCGAACAGTTCGTGACTGGGCACGTTGGGAAGATTCATGTCTTCGATCGGGTGGCAGTAAGGCCAATGGCCCAGATCGTGCAGCAGCGCTGCGGCGAGAAATACCTCGGCATCGTGCTTCGTAATCGCAGCCGCGAATCGTTCGTCATGCTGCAGCCGCTGGAGGAACAACAGACTCATGCGATAGACGCCCAAGCTGTGCTCGAAACGAGTATGATGAGCGGCCGGATACACCTGCGATACGAGACCGAGCTGCTTGATTTGCGCCAGCCTTTGGAACTCGGACGAGTCGACGATCTGGCCGACTCGTCGAGTTAGCGGAACGTCGATGCCGTCGGGAATCCGCACGAGGCTCGAACGGGCCTCAAGCGCCACCAACTCTGGAATCGATGCAAGTTCTTCCATGATGGATCCTTAGCCTCGTGGCATCAATCTCCGCGCGGTTTCAGCGTCACCGCTAGGCAAGCAATGATCGATGTCCCCAGCCCCACCCACCAAATCGAGTCGTTCGTTTGACGCTGCGTCCTGCAGACATCGTTCAGCCCTTCCATCAATTCGGCCTGCCGTTCGACCGTCGTTTCCTCCTGCGCCAGTTCCGAGTAAACCGCCGGCAGTTTCAGCAACATCGTGTCGTTCAGTCGGGCCATCAGGCAAGTCGTAATGCCAAACAGCAGAAGGATGAGCAACAAGAGACGCAAAGCAAACATGTTCATCGTTTAGATCCGGTTGTAGTGCGCCATTCAGAACTTCCTTCGCGAATTCCCTATCGGTCGACTGTCCGCAAGTTAGAACGGAGACAACCCCATCAAGATCCGCAACATGACGGTCGCCAACAAATAGAATCCGTAGTGCAAGCTGGCGGACACGGAATCCAGGTCCAGTGTCGCCAGGGATGCCAACGCGCCGGGGATGACCAACAGCGGAACAAAATACATCAAGTGAAATAGCTCGAATTCACCCGTCCCGACGACCATGTGCCTGATGTACCAGTGAAGGCCCCACAGCCCAGCGTAGACCACCGCACAAATCGCGCAACGCACCCACAATGTTTGGCCAACGTAGGGTTCCAATTCTTGATCTCGCAGGAACGAATACCCGGCGTAGACGAGAGGAGGAGCGAGCAGGAATGCGCCAATTCCAAGTATCCACTTCGGTGCACCGTCAGGGAACATTTGGCCAACGGCGAATGCAGCGGCCAACGTCAGCACGATCCCCGCAACGATACCACCGATGAGAACGACCGAGGCTTTCGTCTCTTTCCTCGTGATCGGTTTCAGCGTGGCACGACCATCGACGCCGGTCGGCCCGTAGGATTCCGGCGCGTGGATGACGACTTCGTCCTCCAGCTTGGGAATCGTGATGGGCTTTTTGCACTTGGGGCACGGACCTTTTTGTCCGGCAAATTTATCGCTGACTTTAAAGCGAGCGTGGCAGCTGGGGCAGGTTACTTGTATGGGCATCGAATGGACTTTGTGTCGCGGGAATCACGGAGGCGAAAGTAAACACGCTGAGTGACCTTAGTTTCCCACACTGGGAGAAAGCGTCAACACAGCGTAAAGAATGCCCGCAAATTGCGCACGGGGCCCATACTTTGTCCGATCAGGAGCGACTAATCGAAGTCGGCCAAATCGTCTTCCGTGATCATGCGGAATTTTTTCGATGCCAACGTATCCATCGCCATTTCGATATTGTCGACCAGGACTGCCACAACTGGCTGTTCGTTGGGCCGCATCAAGAGCGGATAAGCCTGCACGATATTCACTTCGGCTTGGAGCAGCGCGGTGCAGACCCGGAGCAAAGGCTGATTGCCGGTGGGCAATTCGATGCCAATCAGATCGGTCTCGATCAATGCGAGTCCGGCTCGTTCGAGAATTTCTCGACCTTGTTCGGGATGGCTGAGCAAGAATCGAACGCAGGCGCATTCGAAAGAATCCATGATCGACAACGCGACGATGCGGACTTTGCTTCCCTCGAAACGGCGCACCACATCAAGCAACTGACCGACTCGGTTTTCCATGAAAACCGTGAACTGCCGAATGCAGGGATAGTCTCGACCGCGCATTGTTGCAAAATCGATATCCGACCCGTCACCGATGCTCATAGCTAGTTTCTTTCGTGTGGCATGGCTCGCCCGCAGCTTGGTCGTGCTCAGACCGGAATAAGATTGGAAGGGCCACTTCGTTTGAGGCCGAAGTATAGAAACTGCCGTGACTTGGGTCAAACTCAAGATGCCCTGCTCACGCGTCGAAAAGCGATCGAATGCGGCCGAAAAACGCCAATCGGCCAAGCCCATGAAGCAAGCTTGCCTGCCGGTGCCGTCGCCCGGCCCGCTTCGCTATGATTCGAGGTTCGTCCAATGGCAGCCCCGCACCCGCGTCCCCCATAAGAGTAAGCGTCGAAGATGATTACAGAGCACGAAATCGAGATCCGCGTCCGCTACAAAGAGACCGATGGACAAGGTCGAGTCCACCACGGGAACTATTTCACCTATTTCGAGATGGGAAGGGTCGAGCAGTTACGGGCTTCTGGGTACGACTACCGGAAGCTCGAAGAGCAAGGCATCATGCTGGTCGTGCAAAAGATCACCTGCCAATACATGCTGCCAGCCTTCTACGACGACATCCTTGTCCTGCAGACCAAAACAGTGAGAGTCACTCCGGCTCGAATCGAACACGAATATCGCATCACTCGTGAAGGTGATGTGCTGGTGAAAGGGCACAGTACGCTCGCCTGCGTCGATCGGACGGGAAAAGTGCGACGGATGCCTGAGTGGATCGAAATGGACGAAGCCAAGCATTAGTCGCCAACTGGACGTTTGACGCTACGAACCGATCAGTTCGGACTCAATCAATGTGAAAATTTGCCTCGCGACTTCCGTTTTTGCAGCCGTCGCCTCCAAGACGACCTCGCCCGCACCGTTCAGGACCTCAATCGTGTTGTCGTGCGAGTCCATCGCCGAAGGCTCGTTGAGGACGATCAAGTCACAGCTTTTTTGCTCCAGCTTGCGCAGCGCTTTGAAACGATGATCGTCCGACTGAAGTGCAAAACCGACGACCCAGCGGTCCTCTTTTTTGGCTCCTAATGTCGCCACGATGTCGGGCGTCTCGATAAGGTGCAGCACCAAGGGCTCGCCCGTTTTGGCGATTTTATTTTCTTCCACTCGGCGAGGCCGGTAATCACACGGCGCCGCGACACCAATCATCCCGTCACATCGGGAGAACGCTTCTTCGGCAGCGCAGAGCATCTCTTCGGTCGATACGATCTGATGCAATTCGACTTCGGCCGGGTAATCGACCTCGACCGGACCGCTCACCACGATCACTTCATGACCGGCTGCGACGGCCGCGAAAGCCAACGCGGCACCCATCCGCCCGCTGGACGCGTTCGTCAGATAGCGGACGGGATCCAAATACTGACGAGTCGGACCGGACGTGATGAGTATGCGTGCCAACGAATTCCACCTTTCACCGACATTGATCCAATTGCGACATGCCGACAGGTCATGCTTGACCACTTTCCGCCAGGGCACGCTCATTCGACACGGGCGCGACGTCCGTGCCGACCTGAAAGGTAAACTTACCGTCCACGAAGTCGATCGTCATCCGGTCGCCGTCGGCAAATCCACCTTTTAGCAGCTCGGCCGAGAGCGGGTTTTCCAGTCGCTGCTGAATCACACGAGCCAAAGGGCGGGCTCCATAAACCGGATCGTAGCCCTCCGCGGCGATCTGGTCGCGTGCGGCAGCCGTTATTTCCATTTCCAACCCTTGTTCCGACAACCGATCACCCAGCCCAACAAGCTGTAGGTCGACGATCGAGCGCAATTGTTCGCGTTCCAGCGGTCGGAAGATGATCGTTTCGTCGATGCGATTGAGGAATTCGGGCAAAAATCGGCGCCTGAGCGAATCTTCCACCGCTTCGCGAATCTCACTCAGACTCTCTTCGTCATTCGATGAGGCCATCGACTGGAGCCCGAATTTACTACGGCCACCTTTGCCTGAAATCTCTTGGATATGCTGGCTGCCAACATTGCTCGTCATCACGATGATCGTGTTGCGGAAGTCGACGGTCCGGCCATGACTGTCGGTCAAGCGGCCGTCATCCAGAACTTGCAACAAGATGTTGAACACATCGGGGTGCGCCTTCTCAATTTCATCGAGCAGAATCACGCTGTAAGGACGGCGACGGACCGCCTCGGTCAACTTGCCGCCATCTTCGTAACCGACGTAGCCAGGAGGCGCCCCGACCATGCGGCTGACCGTGTGCCGTTCCATGTATTCGCTCATGTCCAAGCGGATCATCGCCGCTTCGTCGTCGAACAGCGTTTTGGCGAGCGACTTACAGAGTTCCGTCTTACCAACCCCGGTCGGACCGAGGAAAAGGAACGAGCCGATGGGCCGATCGGGCGGCTGGAGCCCACTGCGACTACGACGCACTGCATGAGAGACGGCCTCGACCGCTTCCTCTTGTCCTACGACTCGCTCGTGCAAACGAAGTTCGAGATCGAGAAGTTTGGTCTTTTCGGTTTCCAGCATGCTGGTCACAGGAATCCCCGTCCAAGCACTGACGACTTCGGCGATTTCCTCACCGGTGACCTCCTGCCGGAGCAGGCGACGGACCGGCTTTTCACCCGGGGCAGTCTCTTTCGAGCCTTGATTCTCTTCCGCTTCAATTCGCTTGCGCAAATTTCGCACGCGAACATCTTGCTCGTACAGCGCTTGATAGTCGGCCTCACTCGGCGCTTGACCGGCCGCCTGCTTCGCTTTGATTTCGGCATCTTTTTGCTCGAAGTCGAGCTCTGCCTTGACCAATTCCTCACGCACTTTTTGTACGTCACCGAGGCCCAATTTTTCCGCTTCCCATTGTTCGAGCAAGCTGGCCAATTGGTGCTTCAACGATTCCATGTCTTCGATAATTTCGGCGTACTGCTTTTGCGCATTTTCGTCGGTCTCATCGGCCAGCTGTCGTGCGGACAGTTCGCGCTGTGTCAACCGTCGCCGCACTTTGTCAATTTCGGTCGGAACACTCTGACGCTCAATCGAAAGGCGACTGGCCGCTTCGTCGACCAAATCAATCGCCTTGTCGGGCAGGAAACGATCGGCGATGTAGCGGTGAGACAGCTTCGCCGCGGCCACCAGTGCCGAATCCTTAATCTTGATCCCATGATGCGATTCGTAACGTGCTTTGAGGCCACGTAAAATACTGATCGTGTCGTCCACGTTGGGTTCACCGACGTAGACCGGTTGGAAGCGACGTTCGAGTGCCGCATCCTTTTCGATGTACTGACGGAATTCATCGAGTGTCGTCGCACCGATGCAGCGCAAGTCGCCTCGAGCTAGAGCCGGTTTGAGCAAATTCGCAGCGTCCGAACTTCCTTCGGTCCGTCCCGCACCGACCACATTGTGCAATTCGTCGATGAACAAAATAACTTCGCCGTTGGCATCATCCACTTCCTTCAAGACCGCCTTCAAGCGTTCTTCGAATTCGCCGCGAAATTTGGTTCCAGCGATCAGGGCTCCCAAATCGAGCGAAATCACACGCTTGTTTTTGAGGCTCTGCGGCACATCGGCCTGCACGATGCGCAAGGCCAAACCTTCGGCGATCGCCGTCTTGCCGACGCCCGGTTCGCCAATCAGCACGGGATTGTTCTTGCGGCGACGAGACAGCACTTGAACGACGCGGCGAATCTCACTGTCGCGACCAATCACCGGATCCAATTTGCCTTCGCGCGCTTGCTCGACCAGATCGATACCGTACTTCTCCAAGGCTTGGAGTTTATCTTCCGGATTTTGATCGGTGACCTTGGCGTTACCGCGAATCTCTTTCAGCGCCACCAGAATGTCATCACGATCGACGCCGTTGACTTCCATCAGGGTCGCTGCGGTACTGGGAGTCGTCACCAGCGACAACAGTAAATGTTCGGTCGAAACAAATTCGTCCTTCATCTGAGCCGCTTCTGCCATGGATGCCTGGAGCACCTGCGTCAACTCCTGCCCGACTGGCGCCGCATTGCCACTATTGGCACGCGGCAAACGGTCGATTTCGCCTTTGAGCTGTGACTGTAAGAGCGAAGCATCAACTCCGATGCGATCAAAAAGCGGACGAACAATGCCATCGTTCTCGTCGAGTAAAGCTTGCAACAGGTGAACCGATCCGACGTGCGGATTGCCCAACGTGGTCGCCATTTGGCCGGCGGCCTGGACAGCCTCACGCGCCTTGATCGTTAGCTTTTCAAATCGAAATGTCATCGTCGTCTCCTTTGCTCGGCAAAGTCGGATAGGTAACTTCGGCCACCAATCGGGTCATTCGATCAGCGCATACCGGGGGCGCAATACGTCCCCGGATTTTTTCGAACGGTCCCCTCACCGCTGCGGCGGCCTTGGCGGTCGCAGCAAGTTTTGGGTTTAGTCGTTCTTGACTTCGAACTCGGCGTCGATCGCGTCTTCTTCGACTTCCGCTTCGGCTCCGTTGCTTTCTGCCGCCCCGGCGTCACCGCCATCGGCAGGTGGCGAGGTTTCGTAAAGCGTCTTGCTCAAAGCGTGCGAAGCCTGTTCCAACTCTTCAATCGCCGACTTGATCGCTGCCAGGTCTTCACCCTTGCCAGCTTCACGAGCTTTCTCAATCGCTTGATTGAGTGGCTCCTTGTCGCTGTCTTGCAGTTTCTCGTCGTGCTCTTTGATGAGTTTTTCCATTTGGAAGCACATTTGATCGGCCTGATTGCGTGCTTCGACCAATTCCCGTTTCGCCTTATCGTCGGCGGCGTGTTCTTCGGCCTCTTTACGCATCTGTTCGATCTCATCTTCCGATAATTCGGAAGACTGCTTGATCGTGACCGTCTGCTCAGTACCTGTACCCAGGTCCTTGGCAGACACATTGAGAATACCGTTTTGATCGATGTCAAATTTGACTTCGATCTGAGGAACGCCGCGCGGAGCGGGTGGAATGCCCTCGAGATTGAATTGTCCCAGCAAACGGTTGTCACTTGCCATTTGGCGCTCGCCCTGGAAGACGCGCACCGTCACTGCGGTCTGGTTGTCTTCGGCCGTGCTGAAGACCTGCTTCTTTTCGGTCGGAATCGTCGTGTTCCGTTCGACAAGACTGGTGAAGACACCACCCAAGGTTTCGATCCCCATCGAAAGCGGCGTCACGTCCAACAGCAAGACATCGGTACGATCACCTGCCAACACACTCCCTTGGATCGCAGCACCGGCAGCGACGACTTCGTCGGGATTCACACCCTTGTGTGGGTCCTTGCCGAAAATCTCTTTGACGATTTCCTGAACCTTAGGAATGCGGGTAGAACCACCGACCAGAACGACTTCGTCGATGTCGCTCGGTGAGAGCTTGGCATCTTTTAATGCAGCCAAAACTGGCTTGCGGCAACGATCGAACAGCTCATCAGCGAGTTGCTCGAACTGCGATCGAGTAATCGAGATCTGCAAGTGCTTCGGACCGGAAGCGTCGGCCGTGATGAACGGCAAATTCAAATCGGTTTGCGATGTCGTGCTCAGTTCCTTCTTCGCCTTCTCGCAAGCTTCTTGTAGACGCTGCAGCGCCATGACGTCCTCACGGAGGTCGATGCCCTGCTCTTTCTTGAACTCGTCGGCGACATGGTTGATCAAGACTTCGTCGAAATCATCACCGCCCAAATGCGTATCACCATTCGTGCTGATCACTTCGAAAACGGTGACTTCGCCGTCGGCGCCATCGGTACTGGCCACTTCCAACACCGAGATATCGAACGTACCACCACCCAAGTCGAAGACAGCAATCTTTTCTTGCTTCTTCTTGCCGAGCCCATAGGCCAGCGCGGCGGCGGTCGGTTCGTTGATAATTCGAGCCACTTCCAAACCGGCGATCTCGCCAGCGTCTTTGGTCGCTTGCCGCTGCGAATCATTGAAATAGGCCGGGACCGTGATCACGGCTTTGTTCACTTTGTGACCCAAGTACGATTCGGCCGACTCTTTCAACTTGCGAAGTGTGAAAGCAGAAATTTCTTGCGGCGTGTACTCTTTGTCTCCCGCCTTCACTTTCACGAAGTCCGATTCGCCCCCTGTGATTTCATAAGGGACCATCTTCTCTTCCGCCTGCACTTCATTGTGTCGACGTCCCATGAATCGCTTGACCGAGTAGACGGTCCGCGTCGGATTGGTGATCGCCTGGCGACGCGCCGGTTCGCCAACGAGGGTTTCCCCTTTGTCGGTAAACGCCACGACGCTGGGCGTCAGGCGGTTGCCTTCGGGATTGGGAACCACGGTCGGTTCGGAACCTTCCATTACAGAGACGACGGAATTCGTCGTTCCAAGGTCGATCCCGATGATCTTTTCGCCTTGAGCCATGATGTCTTCTCCTTTTGAACTTTTCCGCTATTCCTTGGCAGCCAATCCTTAGGAATCAACCCACGCTGGCTGTTCGTTGATGTTTCAGGCCCATTGCCTGCAGCCCTCTAATAGCAACGCCCGTGCCAATCCCCACACACAAAGACGCAAGCCACTACTACAAAAGGACTTAAACCGCCTTCAGAATATCGACAGCGGCTTCGTCCCATACAGGCCGGTGTCGGAATCTGCCATTTTGACATGGTGCGAACGTCGGGAAACAAGCCGAGATTCACGAAACTTGATGCTGCGGCAATTCCCATCGTCAATCAGAGCCGCGAACAGAGCGGCGAGCGAAGCCAGCCGCCCGTTACCGCTCAGTTCCCCCGTACGGCCCTCAGGCGATCTGCGTTACGATGGGCGGTCCATGCTGCCAGGCCGCGTAACGTTGGGCCTGGGGAGCTTACACCTACAGATCAAGAAAGACTTTAATCGATGCGAAAACCGTTTATCGCCGGCAATTGGAAGATGAACCTGACGAAGTCCGAATCACTGGCTCTGGCGAGCGCAATCGCCGCCGGTGAAGTCGACGGGACCGCGGTCGATGTGGCGGTTTGCCCGCCGTTTGTGTACCTCGATGCCGTTCTTCAGGCGGCCGCTGGTCGCGTCTCGGTCGGTGCCCAAGACGCCTATTTTGAATCGTCGGGTGCCTTCACCGGCCAAGTCGCCGCCAACATGCTGGTCGATTTAGGGTGCTCCTACTGCATTTTGGGCCACAGCGAACGGCGTCAATTGATGGGTGAGACCAACGAAGTCGTGAATCAGAAGCTGAAGTCGGTATTAGCGGCCGGCTTGTCACCGATCGTCTGTGTCGGAGAAACGCTGGAGCAGCGTGAAAGCGGTGAAACTGCGGCCGTCATTGCCGATCAGGCGACCGGCAGCTTGGCAGGTATCTCGGCCGACGAGATGGCCAAAATCACGATCGCCTACGAACCGGTTTGGGCGATTGGAACCGGAAAAGTGGCCACACCCGAAGTTGCCGAAGCGACGCACGCCGATCTTCGCAAGTTGCTGGAAACACAGTACAATCGGCAGATTGCCGACAGCGTGCGAATCCAATATGGAGGCAGCGTCAAGCCAGACAACGCCGCCACGCTTTTGGCTCAACCGAACATTGATGGCGCGCTTGTTGGCGGCGCATCTTTAAACGCAGAGAGTTTTCTGGCAATCATCGCAGCGGCCTGCGATCAAGCTCGCACCGCGTAGCCGGTAAACCTTGGCTCAATTTGGAAAGCAAAATCATGTTACCCGTTGTGTTTGGCGCTCTTGGCCAGTCGTTGTACTGCTTGCTCTTGCTCCTCACGAGCACCTTTTTGATTCTGTTGATTTTGGTTCAGCGAGGCCGCGGCGGCGGATTGTCCGGCGCGTTTGGCGGTGCTGGTGGCCAAAGCGCATTCGGAGCCAAAGCGGGCGATACGTTTACACGAGTCACGATCGGCGTCTCCGCTTTCTGGATCGTCCTGTGCGTGCTGGGAGCCATGTTCCTCGGTGACGGTGGAGGCGGGCTGCTATCGGGGGCGGGGGCAGACCAAATCCAGGCGGTCGATGGTGAATACGATCCGACCTTTGAGGGCGACCTCGACGTGAACGCCGAGGGTGACGCGGCAGCGACCGATGCAGCTGCGACTGATACGTTTGCGACGGATGCGGCTGCAACGGACGGGGCAGAAGCGGCCACCGGCGAAGCGGCTGTCGACGCAAGTTCTAGCGGCGCGACCGCGGCACCGGCCGCAGACGCCGCTGCCAGTGAAGCTGCGGCCGAATCGACGGAACCGGCTGTCGAGTGATGACTCAAGCACGCCAGCTACACCTGCGTTTGCGAACTTTTGGGAGACAATGCGGTGTTGCTTAGTATGACCGGACAGGGCGACGCGACCATCGACGACGCCGGTCTGCGCGTCGCGGCGGAAGTTCGCACCGTCAACAATCGTTACCTCAAGCTGACGCTACGCGGCGACGTGGGGCTCATGAGCCAAGAGTCAAAGGTCGAGGCGCTTGTTCGCAAGACGATTCGGCGTGGGCATGTTCATCTGGCCGTATCGGTCGAACGCGATTCGGCTGCTCGCACGGCGACGATCGATAGCGAGGTCCTGGCGAATTACGTCCAGACGACCAGCGAGTTGGTCAGCCGTTTCCACGTCGGCGCCGTCAGCATGGATGCGCTCTTGCAGTTGCCAGGCGTCGTTTGCGAATCGCGGAAGCCGGGCGATACCGATGCCGAATGGCCTCACATCCAAAAGACGATTAGGGAAGCGCTAGACAAACTGCAGCAATTTCGCCTGGAAGAAGGCGCGGCCATGCTGGCCGACTTGAAAGAAAACTGCTCGGCAATTGCCACCGAATTGGATGGCATCGAAGCGCGTTCCCCGATCATCATCGACGCCTACCGTCAGCGGCTGGCGGATAAGGTCAACCGCTGGATGGACGCCAACGAAATGCAGCACATTGACAGCGCCGACATCGTCCGTGAAATCGGAATCTTTTCCGAGCGCGCCGACATCTCGGAAGAGACAGTCCGCATGCGAAGTCACATCGATCAGTTCTTGAAAATCTGCGACGCCAAAGAAAGTTCTGGCCGCAAACTCGATTTCATCATTCAAGAAATGTTTCGCGAGACCAACACGATCGGTTCGAAGGCGAGCGATGCCGACGTATCGAACCACGTTGTCGAGATCAAAACACGCATCGAACGACTTCGAGAAATGGTGCAAAACGTCGAATAGCCAATGGCTACCTGCGGGTAAGACGTTGGCGACAAGGCGTAGAGGAAAACGGAACTCAGTTTATGGCACATGGCAAATTGGTCATCATTTCAGGCCCCTCTGGCGTTGGTAAAACCACCGTCGTGCGAGGCCTGCTGGAAAACTGCTCTTTGCCATTGGTGCTCAGCATTTCCGCGACGACTCGCGACCCGCGCGGCACCGAAGCCGACGGAACCGACTATTTTTTCCTCGATCAAGAGACGTTCGAGGAAAAGCGGCAGGCGGGCGAATTCCTCGAATCGTGCGAGGTCTATGGTCGTGGGCACTGGTATGGCACGCTAGAACAGCCGGTCGCCGCTAGCCTTGCGGAGGGAAAGTGGGTTATCCTAGAGATTGACGTGGAAGGAGCGATGCGGGTCCTGGAACGGCACCCGGAAGCGATCACGATTTTCGTCGGCCCTGAAAACCTCGAAAAACTGGAAGAGCGCCTGCGGAACCGGAAGACAGAGACTGAGGAAAAAATTCAGCAGCGACTGGCTCGTGCGAAACACGAGCTCTCATTCGCGGAAAAGTACAAGCACGTGGTCGTGAATCAGACGGTCGAACAGACGGTCAGCGACATGTGTCAAATTCTTGACGAAGCCAAACAACTTTAGCCGAGGCACGACCGTTTGCCAGGCGGACAAATCATCAGAACTCAATCGAGGAGTTTTCGCAGCGATGCTTGAAGACCTAAAAGAAGAAGAGATCGTCAATAAGGTTGGCGGTCGTTTTAAGTTGTCCACTTTGATGCAAAAGCGCATGATTCAATTGAATCAAGGAAGTCGCCCGCTGGTCGAGATGGAAACGAAAAACAAGATGGAAATCGTCTTGCAGGAAATCCTGCAAGACAAGATCTTCCTCGACATGTCGGGCGAAGTGCAAATCGTCGATGACGGCCAAGAGATCGTTGGTCTACCCGACCTCGATCCGATGGAAGGATGAACGGCCGCGAGATTCTGATCGGCGTCACCGGCGGTATCGCCGCCTACAAAACTGCGGCGTTAGTCAGTCGTCTGGTGCAGGGATCGGCCGGTGTCACCACGATCATGACCCACGCGGCGCAGGAATTCATCGGCCCTGCGACGTTTGCTGCGCTGACCGGACGACCGGTGCTAACGAAGGCGTTCGACCCCAACGGCTCACCGCTGGGTGCTCATATCGAAGCAGCGCAAACTGCAGAACTTCTTTGCATCGCGCCGGCCTCCGCCGACTTCTTGGCCAAGATGGCTCACGGCATTGCCGACGACCTGCTTTCGACGACTTACTTGTACTTCGAAGGGCCTGTATTGGTGGCTCCGGCAATGAACTGTCAAATGTGGGAAAAGGCAGCCGTGCAGCGCAATGTGGCTCAACTTGAACAGGACGGCGTGACCTTCATCGGCCCTGACGAGGGGTGGCTCAGCTGCCGCCAGAAAGGGCTCGGTCGCATGTCGAGTCCTGATTCAATTTTCGATGCAATTGCTACTGTCATTTCTTAGTCGACAAATCCGGCCCGCCCAACCGTCGCCAACGTTTACGTAACCTTAATAACACGCCGAAACCCGCAATTTGGCGCGACAAACGTGCGACTTTCGGTTGAGATTCATGTGCAGAACCATGGTTCATGGCACGCTTTGTCGATATACTTTTGGGGTGGGGCGGCTTGCGCACAATCTCCGAAATCATCCAGTCAAGGAATGACGTCCGGGAGATTACCTAGCCAAGTCATCGGATTTCATTTCGTATCAGGAGATGGACATGGATCGTAAGCAGCAGAAAACAGGTTTCACGCTTGTTGAGTTGCTCGTCGTGATTGCAATTATCGCGATTCTCGTTTCGCTGTTACTACCGGCTGTCAATTCGGCGCGCGAAGCGGCGCGACGAATCCAATGCATCAACAACCAACGACAGTTGGGGCTGGCTTCGCACAATTACCTGAGCGCTAACCGAACGTTCCCGCCTGGGCTCACCGCCCAGAAGGATACCAATTGGTACGGCTATTCTATGTTCACGTACATGCTCCCCTTCATCGAAGAAACAGCAATCGCAGAGCAATGGAATTTCGGTAATTCATCAGTCGACGCGAAATCAAACGCGCGTGGTCCTAACGGCGGATTTACTTCGGATGCCTTAACTGCAAGTATCATCAGCGGCTTCATTTGCCCTTCCGACGTAATTTCGGAGAATCCGTTCTATCTAGACTTCAACACGGCCGGCTACGCTTTTGGCTGGCACGGTATTTCCAGCTACGTCGGTAGCGGCGGAACGTATTCGACGTATTTCCGCGATGATAATATGCGAGCGGACGGTATGTTCTATATGACCGGCCCTGATTCCAAGCCTGAAGACGACCAAGAATTTCTTACTTCCGATGCGAAGCCGGCAAAAACCAACAACGTCAAAGATGGACTGAGCAAGACGTTACTTTTCGGCGAGCGGTTCCATCTTGATCCGGGCCTTGACGCATTACATGAGACCGGCAATTTCAGTCGCTACCCTTTAACCGGCTGGGGAGCCTGGGGCTGGGCCGGCGGTGGTAATGGAACGACGCACCTGTTCGCGTGTACTCGCGTGCCCATCAATTACAAAGTTGGCGATCTCCCGGGCAACGAGTTTTTTGCAGTTAACTTGCGAATGTCTGCTTTCGGGAGTGGGCATGCAGGCGGCGCCAATTTCGTGATGGCCGATTGTGCTGCTAGGTTTATCAACGAAGAAGTGGACGAAATCACCTATCGAGCAATTAGCACGAAGGCCGGTTCGGAAACCGGTTACGACGCCTTGTAAGGCGACTCGTAGTTAGCTCGTGTCGCAATCCTCGCGGAACGGAACGCATCGTATGAGACTGTTGTGGTTGTTGGTATTGCTGTTGGCGTCACTTGCCGGCTGCGAAAAAGGGCCGGAGATGGCCCCAGTGGTTGGGAAAGTTACCATCGGCGGCACACCGGCGGGTGGCATGCTCATAAAGTTTCTTCCCGATCCGATAGCTGGCACATCGGGTCCGAGTTCTTTCGCGTTGACCGCAGATGACGGCAGCTACGATTTGATCTACGACAAGGAAAACGACCTGCATGGCGCCGTCGTGGGTAACCACCGCGTTTTCCTCATCGATTCGATTCAAGAAGATCGGCCACCCGGTCCACGGCGGTTGCGGGCCGAGTATTCGTCTTCGGGCGAATCGCCGTTAAGCTACGAGATCGTGCCAGGAAGTCAAACGATCGACATCGATCTCAAAAAGCTATAGTCGTCGCGATTGGCAACTTCGCTTGCTCCGTGAGCAAATATTTCGATTCCGTTTTCTGGCAGGCCTCAATATGCGTTTCCGACGCCCTTGCTGTATCAAATTTTTTGTTCCTGTGATGCTCTTGGCGACCTGCAATGCAGAAGACTGGCCTCAATGGCGTGGCGTCAATCGAGACGACCTATCGCAAGAGACGGGGCTGATCGATAGCTGGCCAACTGATGGCCCGGCGCGCGTTTGGCTTTTTAGTGAAGCCGGCGCAGGATACTCGGGTGTCGCAATCAGCGACGGCCAGTTGTTTACGATGGGCACGCGTGATGACGCCACCGTTTTGTTGGCGCTCGACGCGGACTCTGGAACCGAATTGTGGGCGACTTCAATCTCCACGGTGCTAACGAACGGTTGGGGAGACGGCCCGAGGGGAACTCCGACAGTCGATGGGGAACGCGTTTACGCGCTTTCCGGTGAAGGCGACTTGGTGTGCGCTCAGGTCAGTGATGGAACGATTGTTTGGAAGAAATCGCTGGTGAAAGACTTTGGCGGCGGAAAGCCCGAATGGGGGTATTCGGAATCAGTGCTCATCGATGACGATCGGCTTGTCTGTACTCCGGGCGGAAACGATGGTGCCGTGGTTGCCCTTAACAAAATGACCGGTGAATCGCTTTGGCAAACGACCGATGTGAACGACGGGGCTCAATACGCTTCCGTCTTGCCTGTCGATCTTGACGGGCAGCGAACCTACATTCAACTGTTTCAAAAACGCGTCGTTGGCGTCTCTGCGGCAACGGGGAATTTACTGTGGCAAGCGAACTTCGACGGGAGAGTCGCCGTCATCCCCACGCCGATCTACGACGACCATCGTCTCTACATCTGCGC
>CAYZRS010000020.1:0-82224 GCA_964480915.1 uncultured Pirellulaceae bacterium
TCGTAAAATTCGGTATTGCTACTGTCGTTCGTCCGCACGAAACCCGTGCCACTCGTCGAGAACGTCGCATTCCGAACCAACGTTGAACTGCCAATACGGATTTCGGAATCATGCTGAGCTTCGTAGGTTCCGGCACCGCCAAACTCACCCGCTCCGCTACCAGTCAGCGCCAAAATCCCACCACCAGATGCACGAACCGTGGCGTTATTCTGAAACCCCGCAGCGCCGACGCCGAGGTTGCGAGGATCGATCAGTAAGACTTCATCAAGGACATTCGCATCGATCAGCGAATTGTTCGTGAACGCGGCACTGTTTAAGCCAAGATTACCGAATCCAGATATCGTATGGCTGCCTCCATTCACGAACCCAAAATTGCCAATTGCGGATAAGCCGCCCGCCTCAGTCAGCACCAAGTTGCCTGTGCCAGTCAGCTCGACGTCCATTCCGTCGGCCCGCATCAAGGTATTGTTTCCCGTTGATTCCAACCGCACGATGCCATTGTTCTCGACACTGCCGCCTCGCACGTCGAGAAATGTATTGTTCGAGACAACGAGCTCATGCGGGTCCAAGCCATTGGCGACAATTGTTACGGCGCTGACGTCGCGGGTCACGCTTCCCGGCACGGTGACCGTCACCGCATTTCCTGGAGTCACCGTATTGTCAATGATGGCCGTGTCCGAGAGCGCCGGTGCGCCATCTGTCCAATTCGCGGCCGTATCCCAGGATCCATCTCCATCAATGTTCCAGGTCGTGTCGACAGCAAAACAGGAGTTACCTGATTGAATCGCCAGTACACATGTCAAAGCAAATGTCAAAATTCGTAGGTCGTTCATTGGGAATTTCGCTTCCAAGTTGGACAAAATCTAAACGGAGAAGACAGACTCGACCGTGGCTCAGGGTAACCCCGACCAGAGACGTCAAGCCAAGCACAAAGACGCGACGACGAGACGGGCGTATTCAAATTCATCTTCACGCCCCAGCCATTCTCTCCACGTCCTCAGCAACTGCTGACGCTTCTGTAATTTGAAAGAGGCGAAGGCCGCAACGGCGTGAGCCATTTTTTGAAAAACATTAGTACCATCACGCCTGTCGAGTTACGGTTTCTTTTGTTTGTTGGCTGAGTTTTTTTCACGCTCCTTTCCCTTTTTTGGCACAACGCGCGATGTCCATCGAAGAGATGAATCAATACTGGGAATCACTCACGAACGGTCGTTCGAAGGAGCGCCTCGAGCTGCGAGACCAGTTTCACGATGACCAGCAATTGCTACCGATCCTCGACATGCTCGATGAACTGTTTCAGCTCAGCTTGGAAATCAAACAGCAAAGCAAGGAAGAGGCGGAACCGGAGGACGGCGGGCAGCAGACCGGCTCGCCCCAGATCGAAAACGGTAAGAAACTTCCCGTGACAAGACGTGAGGAATAATCTCGTTTTCAGGACGCAAACTTCAATATTCGCCTATTTATTAGGCATTTCCTCCAATTCAACTCGCAGTTCTATTAGGGGGTGGGTAAGTTTGCTGATAGTGAACGGCTACTTTCGACGGTTCTGGAATCGACGCGATGACAAACGACGGGCAACTCGATGCGCTCGACCGAATGTGGGATGCGTTAGTCACCGCGAAAGGCAGCGATCCGCCATCAACGTTGGGCGATCAAGTTGACTCGCGGGCGGCAAACCTACTTCGCGACTTGTTCGACGCTCGGCAGCTGCTACTCGACGATTCTACGATTCATGGTGGTCAAGAAAATACGAAACGAATCGGGCCCAGCGCATCCCCAATAGAAATTGGTTGCGTCATCGATGATTATCTTTTGACTCGCTTGATCGGCAAAGGTGGCATGGGGGTCGTCTACGCTGCCGAACAATGTTCACTCGGGCGAGAAGTGGCTTTGAAACTCATACGGACCGGCCCGCTGGCGAGTGATGAGGACTTATCTCGATTCCAAGCGGAAGCGGCCGCCACGGCGCGACTGACGCACCCGGGAATCGTGTCTGTGTTTTCGTCCGGCCAATGGCAAGGGCATCACTACTTCTCGATGGAGCTGATCGAAGGACCGACTCTACGTGACCTGTTGGCAAGCGAGCCGGTTCAGCCAACGCAAGCAGCACGGTACGTGCGAGAAATCAGTGATGCGATCGAGCATGCTCATCGTTCGGGAATTTTGCATCGGGACATTAAGCCATCCAATATCATCGTCGACCGCAAGTCACGACGACCGCGTGTGACCGACTTTGGCTTGGCCAAACTGTGGGCACCCTGTAGCGACTCGGATGAAGACAACGCCTGGACTCGTTCCGGTGCCATGGTCGGTACTCCCAGTTACATGAGTCCGGAACAGGCGCTGGGGCATAACCATCGCGTCTCTCCAGCGAGCGACGTTTACTCGATCGGCACGATCTTGTACGAAACACTCACCGGGCGAGCGCCATTTCGAGCTGCCACTTCGATGGAAACGATGCGTCAAGTCATCGACGAAGATCCGGTTGCACCGCGCGCACTCAGCCCAGACGTGCCTCGCGACTTGGAAACGATTTGCCTGCAATGCCTCGCGAAGAACCCGCTGCAACGCTACGAATCGGCCGCAGCGCTGCGTGACGATCTTGACCGATACCTGAACGACGAACCGATCTCGGCTCGGCCGGAAGGGCTCGTGAAAAAGTCGGTCCGTTGGTGCAGAAAAAACCGCTCCCTGGCAACGTTGACTGCGCTGCTCGTCACATCGCTTCTGGCGGGAACTATCGTGAGTGTCTCGATGTGGCAACAGACTGCTCGCGTCGCCAACGAACTAACAGCCAGCCGCGGTCGATTGCGAACCGCAGTGGATCGATTCCAAGCGCGAATTTTTGAAGATGAATCGCTTCACTGGCAAATGAGTGGCCAGTTTCGCGATGAGATGTTCGCCGACGTCATGTCTTACCTGGCAGAATTTTCCAGCCCGAAACAACTTGATGACGATTCGATTGTCGAATTAACGGGCAGCTACTTAACGGTCGCCAAGGCGGGGTACCAATCCCGGTTGTACGAACAAACATATGCGGCAGCCGAACAGGCCAGCGACTTGGCAAACCGATCGACGACAAATCAGGCGCTATCTGCGGTCGCTTGGGGCCAACTGCGCGATGCAAATTGGTACTTAGCCGCCAGCCTCGAGCACCTCGCGCCAGAGAACTCGATCGACCGACTTCCGCTACTTAGCGATTCGTTATCGGCAGCTTCGAAGAGCGTCGACCTGTTACCGAACGACTCGCTCGAACAAGCGAGACAGATACTCGCACAGCAGCGTCTGTGGGACTTCCAGGCTCGCCATGGCGATGCGTCGGAACGAGAGGCAGCGATCGACCAACTGGAATCGCTGCGAGACATCGCAACGCGTCAGATCGCCGGAATCTCAAAACCGGCCGCTTTGGTTCTCAGTCGGACCCACGTCGAAGCGCTGAATAGCCTCGCCAGCGTTCACTCCGGCGCATCGGCAATCGCGATCCGAATCGAACTGAACGATGCCATCTCCCATTACCGCGAAGTGCTGCGTACGAATCGCAGGCCGCTGCTTGAATCGGACTGGCTGCGAGGCAACAACGCGGCGGCGTTAGCAGCGATTCACCGATCGTTGGATGATTTGCCAAACGCTCTTAAGGCACAGGCGTCGGCGGTGACTCATTTCTACAACGCCCTCACACCGAACCCTCAGAATCGCTTTTGGCGGTCCGATTTGGCGAGAGCCGAGTACCAATTGGCTGATGACCAACTGGCGGCAGGCGAAACGAAAGCAGCATCCAAGGCATTCAACGAATCGGTCAACAATTGGATCCACCTCAACGAAACCGACGTTACGTCATCGGTGCCACAATTCAATGCGATCGTGACACTCTGTCGATACGCAGAATCGGTCGATGACAAGGATCTGCTCCCACGTGCCATGTCGGCGGCGTCTTGCGCGGCAGGAGACTGTGTCCTGCTTCTCGCCAAACACCCGGACGACGAGTGGCTGACTATGGTTCATAGCTGGGCCATTCACCGCGCGCTGCTCATGGCAAAACAACTTGATGACCAGGACGCGATCGCGACGCTCATGACGCTCACGCGACGTTTTGCTTCGCTTCGAAAGCACTACCCACAGTATGACTGGGATCACTTGCAGCAGATTGCATACGGCGACGAGGCGCCGCCCCGTCCGGAATTCAATCTTCGAGAATAAGCTGGAATCGGTACGGACCCTTCGCATTTACCGTTGTTACTAACTAAACTGAAATTGGATCCAATTCTACTGGGGCAAACAGTCGTGTCTGAGATCATCGAACGGGCAAATTCTGACGAAAGCCAACGCCTGCTACGGCAAGCGCGTGACGGCGACGATTCTGCTTTATGGCGCCTCAGCGAACAGCTGCGACCTTACCTTAAAGGGATCGTTCGGCGCAACTTGGGCCCCGATCTCGTCAGCAAAGTTGACGACTCGGACGTCGTCCAGCAATCGATGATCCGCGCCGTCAACAAGTTCAGCGATTTCCGCGGAGCGACGGTGGCCGAATGGCAAGCTTGGTTGATTGCGATCGCCCAAAACGAAGCACGCAACACGGTCCGTTTCTGGCACCAACAACGACGAGATGCCTTTCGCGAACGGCCCAACGATTCGCAGAAACGAAGTGACGCTCGGGCAGACCAATCGACCCCCAGCCAAATCGTCGTACGGCGAGAACGGGCAGCTCAACTAATGTCGGCGATTGCGCAGCTTAACGAAGACCAACAGCAACTGATCACATGGCGACACTTTGAGAATCTTTCGCATCAAGAGATCGCCAACCGCTTAGGAATTTCAGAAGCGGCCGTGCGGCAACGCTGGAAGAGCGTGCTCGATAAACTGATGCAGTTGTGGGATTCGTCCAAGTGAAGTCTTTGTAGCGTATCCAAGGCTGCCCCATGTCTGTGCAAAAGAAATCCGGCGACCCGCTCGACGAGTATTGGGGAGCGCTCGTTGCCGACCGCCCCGTTGACGCGAACGAGCTGCCGAGTAGTGGAGACGATGCTCGCTTCTTCGAGTTGCTGGACGATCTCAACGATGTCCGTCTGTTGCTGCGCGACGATTCGACCATCAAGGCGAATCTTTCTGATACCAATCGCATTGTCCCCACCGACGTTTCGGTAGACATCGGCACCGAAATTGACGGCTATCGACTAACGCGAACGCTCGGCCGTGGCGGCATGGGCATCGTTTACGCAGCCGAGCAATTGGCACTTGGCCGGGAAGTCGCCCTCAAGATCATTCGCACGGGTCCCCTCGCCACGGCCGAAGACCTGGCTCGGTTTGAAGCAGAGGCCAGCGCAACTGCCGCGCTCAACCACCCGGGAATCGTCAGTGTGTTTGACTCGGGACAATGGCAGGGACACCATTACTTTTCCATGCAACTGGTCGATGGCCCGACGCTGCGCGAAGCGTTCGCAGACGGCCCGATTGAAACTCGCCGAGCGGCCGCATATGTCCGTCATATCAGTGACGCCATTCACCATGCTCATGAACACAATGTTCTCCATCGCGACATTAAGCCCTCCAATGTCATCATCGACTTGGACACCGATCAGCCTTGCGTGACCGATTTTGGGTTGGCGAAACTGTTTGAACCCGATAGCGACACCTCCACCGCCTACGAATGGACCAAGTCGGGGGCGATGGTTGGTACGCCCAGTTACATGAGCCCCGAACAGGCGCTTGGGCAGAGTAAGCACGTCTCGCCCGCCAGTGACGTCTATTCGATTGGCGCCATTCTGTACGAGGCTTTGACCGGACGTGCACCTTTTCGAGCCGCCTCGCCGATCGAAACGATGCGGCAAGTCGTCGACGCCGAACCGGCCGCGCCGCGCATGCTGAACCCCGATGTCTCGCGCGATCTGGAAACGATTTGTTTGAAGTGCCTTGCCAAGAAACCGGAAGCTCGTTACGAATCGGCCAGCGCACTGCGAAACGAACTCGACCGCTACCTGAACGGTCAGCCCATTCTGGCAAGGCCACTAGGAAACGTTGCCAAAGCCTGGCGTTGGTGCACAAAGAACCGGGCGATGGCAGCCAGCTTGGCGTTGATCGCCACCTTAGTCTTGGGCGGTGGTGGTCTGCATCAATGGCGGTTGGCTGGTGAGATCGCCAACACAAGAGCCGCCGAACGTGAAGCGAAAGCCAATCTCGCCGACGCGCAGAAAGCGCGGGAGCTGGCCGAGCGCGATTACGAGCGCGCCGATCTGGCGGTCGATCGCATGCTATACACACTGGGCGCCGTCAATCTTGAGAGTGTCCCGAAGGGGGAGGAGCTGCGATTGGAGCTGCTGGAGGAAGCGGCCAAACTTCAGCGGCAGTTCGTGGAAGACCATCCGGGCGACGCCGACCGCGTCGTCAAGCTCATCGTGGCAGAACAACGCCTAGCCGAAGTCACGTACGGGCAGGGTGATATTCAGGGCGCCGAAGGTCTGTTGAATGACGCGCTCGAGCGAATTGAACACTTCGAGGGTGAACGCGGTTTCGAATTGAACGAAGCCGAACTTGTGACGCAAAATAAGCTCTCCAATTGGTATGTCGCTCAGGGCATGAATGACAAGGCCATCGAAATCCTCAAGTGGCTGCTCGCAAGATGCAAAGTACTCAAGGAACAAGATCCCGCAAACGAGACGACGTGGAATGAAAATTATGCCACGAATGCCGTCAACCTGGCCATTCTGTCGACCGAAAATGAGTCAAAGCAACTTTTTGCGCAGGAAGCAATTAACGCATTCCAAGCACAGCTTGATGGTGACGAACCAATCCTCAGCGATCACCTCGGCCTCTGCACATCGCGGATGGTGCTGGCCAACATTCTGCAAAATAGCGATCCAACAAAGTCACTAGAACTTTATGAGCTCAACTTGGCTCACCTGACGGACGAGTTCTCTGAAAATCCGACTCATGTGTTGGTCAGAATGCGACTCGGCGAATTGCACTTCAATAAGGCGAACCTGCTCCGTGACCTGAAACGCGTTGACGATGCGCTCGAATCGTATCGCCGCTCAATCACGATTCGGGAAGCGTTCTCCGCCGACTTCCCCAACAACGTTCTGTGCGTTGCTTATCTCGCCGGCACGTACAACGCGGTAGGAAATACATTATTCAACAGCAGGAAGTTTGACCAAGCGCTGCCAGAATACGACCGAGCGCTGGTTATTTTGGACCGACTATTCGAGCAAGCGCCAGACAATTACTCGGCCAAGCAGTTTCGATTCGACGCTCTCATGCAAAAAGGGAGCGCTCTGGTCAGGCTCGATCGACCGCAAGAGGCGCCCACCTGTTTTGAAGAAGCACGTGAGGTGGCGGCTCAGTTAAAAGAGAGTGTGGCCAACGACATGCCCCAGCTGGACATCATTCATGGCGAATCGCTCTGCGGACTAGGCGACGTCGCGGAAGGACTGGCGACCATGCGAGCCGGGTTGGAATTGGCAACAAGCCAGGCTGCCGCTCCAACTGACAACGAACACATCCACGTCTTGCAAGGTTATTTTTTGCAGGTCGCCGTTTGTCTCGGCCGCTATGATCTGGGCGACCAAGCAAAAGAGTTCGTGGACTGGATTCTCGAAAACGACAAATTGGGCACGAGTGCGAACCATACAGCCGCCTCGTTCTGTGGCGCTTTTTGCCAGTTTCGCTTCACCGAAGGCAAGCCAGAAGATGAGCAACTTTCCCGTTGGTTCGGTGAACGAGTTGTCCTCTTGCTACAGGCTTCCGAGGCGTTGGGATACGATCCACCGGTCCCTTATGCGGAAGATGAAAACCTCGAGTCATTTCGCTCCCTAGAACAATTCAGCGAAGTGGCCAATCTAATGCGGCGACTCGGCGGTGAAAAACCTCTTGTAGAGTAGACTCCACCGCACTTTCACGTCGGCAGACTGTCGTCAGCAGAACGGCCATTTGGTACGATGCTCGACGGGAACGGGCACTTCTAGTAGCTCCGCACCACGATGCTCGCTCATTCAAGAATCGACAGGAATCGTCAGATGGACCTCGATCCGTACCAACCATGTCCCGGCGGATTGGACAAAAAAATCAAATTCTGCTGCAAAGACCTCGTCCGCGAATTGGACGACGTCTCTCGCAAGCTCGAAGCTAATCAACTGGAAGCTGCCCGACTGATGGTCGGCCAGTTGCAAGAGAAGCATGGCGACCGAGATTGCCTCTGCGCGATTGGTTGCTCACTCTCGCTACGCCTGGACGATCTCGACACCGCCGGGGAGAAAATCCGTAAGTTCCACGAATTCGCGCCAGAAAACCCCGTCGGCCTGGCTCTTTCCGCAATCAGCGCAGCCGGGATGGAGCCACCGACTGGCGAAGATGGCGAAGTCGATGTCGACGCGTTAAAGCTTCAAAGCCGCGAAGCGATGGATCTGCTGCAACAAGCGTTGGGTGTTTGTGGCCAACGCATTCCCGTTCAAGTCTATGAAGCAGTTGCTATTCTGGCGCACCGCATGTTGGCCGAAGGACATACACTGGCAGCGCGAGAATTATTCACGCTTCAAGCGATCATGTCGGGTGACAACGCGGAAGAACCGATCAACCGCATTATGGAAATCGGCAATTCAACCGCTTCCGCTTTGCTCAAACAGGATTTAGTACTGCCCGATCCGCCAGAAGGTCCCGGCAAGGATCAGTACGTCGCTGCGCTCAACGATGCCCGGCGTGGCGCGTGGGATAAAGCGGCAGAACAGATCATTCCTCTCATCGAGCAGAATCCAGGAGAGCCGGCCTACATCTTGGCCGTCGCCAACCTTAGTTTGCGATTGGCCCGCACGACCGAAGCGGTGGCGCTGCTGCGCTGTTATGCATCGATGGACAACGTGTCAGCTGACGCGGCGGTCGAAGCAGAAGCGCTGGCGCAACTGCTTGACCCGGACACCTATAAGACGCAGACCGACATCGTCGAAGCCACGTTCGAAGTGAATGACGCCGAACTGATTTTGGCAGCGTTGCAATCGGATCGACGAGCCGTGCCGATGCGAACCGACTTTTCGCAAATGGCGGCGGAAGGCTCACCGCCACCCAAGGCCGGCTTCTGGATCCTCGATAAGGAACTGCCGGAATCGGTCGAAGAGCTAACGGCCGCTGAACTTCCCGATAGCTTGTGCGAGCTACTCCTCTACGGCAAAGAGACAGATCGAGTCGCCCGTCTTCAGGCAATCTTGGCTCGCGGAACCGATTACGATCTCGTGAAGACGATCCTCCAAGAGATCGCCGCTGATCAACTGCCGGCGGAACCGAACGAAAAAGTACTGGGGCAGGTGGCTGCCGCCGGAGCCCAATTGCGAGTTCAGACGCACTTCCCTGAAGATACGCCGATGGGACTACGGGGACGCATGCTGGCTCGTCGCTACGAATATACGCTGCTGAACAAATGGGTGAATATTCCACTCGACGTGTTAAACGGTAAGACGCCGCTGGAAGCGAGCAGCGATCCGGAACTGAAATGTCGCTTGGCGGCCGCCATTCTGGTGTTAGAAAGCGGGCCACAGCAGCACGACAATCTCGAACTCTACGATAACCTGCGAGCGAAATTGGATCTGCCGAAGCCTTCCTCGGCGTCGGTATTTAGCGACGTGCGGCAGACACCGTTGATGCAACTGGGACGCCTCGATCCGACACTTTTGAATGACGACGATCTGATGATGGCCTACACGTTGGCCGCTCAAAACTCGGTTTGGATTCCCATCGTGAAAATGGGTCACGAACTAACCAAGCGTGAATCGTTGGCTCAAAAAATCAATATGGCCGAAATCTACGCTCGCTTGGCCAAATACACTTTGGATCGCGACCGAGCCATCGATTTGATTTTGGAAGCGCAGCAATTTGAAACGGCCCGCGGCGAATCGCCTGCTCGGTGGAAAGTTTCCGAACTGGGCATGCGATTGGCAACCGGCGATTCGACCGGAGCCCAGCAATTGCTCAACAGCATCCAAGCGCAACACATGAACGAACCGGGCATTCCGCAGATGCTCGTCCAGATGTTGTCGCAGTTCGGACTGATTCGACCCGACGGGCGACCGGTTTCCGGCCCGCCCACCGAGGCGCCAGGACTGGCCGGGGGGCCGGGCGACATGTTGGGTGGACCCATGGAACCTGCAGCCGGACCACCAGCCATCGCCGGCGCCGCTGCCGAGCCAACGGGCGGCAAAGGAAAACTCTGGCTACCTGGCATGGACTAAGGACGTGTGACTGGTCGTCGGCGACTCGTCTCTCCATGGCAACTCGTTTCAAATCGCTCTGCCTCCAGCGGCCAGCAGCTTAGTTGAACATCAGCGCCCAAAGCGCTCAGGAGCGCCGCAGCATGGCATTCTCTGATATCGATTCTCGCCATATGCGACGCGCACTCGCATTGGCCGCCCAAGGTCAAGGATTTGTCGAACCTAATCCGATGGTCGGCTGCGTCATCGCGCGGAATGATCACGTCGAGGGCGAAGGCTGGCACGAGTCGTTTGGCCAGGCGCATGCGGAGGTCAACGCGCTGCGGGCGGCCGGTGAAAAGACGAAAGGGGCGACCGCTTACGTCACGCTTGAACCGTGCTGTCACACCGGCAAGACTCCGCCCTGCACGGACGCGCTCATCGCCGCCGGCATCCAGGAGGTCATCTTTGCGAGTGCCGACCCATTTCCCAAGGTTGATGGTGGCGGACTGAAGAAGCTCCAAGCGGCCGGCATTGCGGTGAGAACCGGGCTGTTGGATCAGGAAAATCGGGACCTTAACGCGCCCTATTTTCGCCGCGTCGAACAAGGGCGACCTTGGGTGATCGCCAAATGGGCGATGACGCTGGATGGAAAAATGGCGTCATGCACTGGCGATAGCCAGTGGATTTCCAACGAGACCTCACGGCAACGAGTCCACGACATTCGTGGTCGGATGGACGCCATTGTGGTGGGCAGCCAAACAGCCGTCACCGACGACCCGCAATTGACGGCCCGGCCGGCCGGCGCTCGTGTCGCCCGGCGGATGGTCATCGACTCCAAAGCCACACTTTCTGTCGAAAGCCAACTCGCAAAAACAGCAAACCAGTTCCCGACGATCATCGTGGCTGGACCCGAAGCGACGGCAACCTCGATTGCTCACCTGGAATCGACCGGTGTCGAAGTCTGGCAAATTGCCGAAGTCGAACGAGAACGGAGGCTGCTCGCGATGCTGAGTAGACTCGCTGCAGAAGGCTGTACCAATGTCCTCGTCGAGGGTGGCGGAACCCTACTAGGTAGTCTCTTGCTCGCAAACTTGATCGATGAAGTCCATGTCTTCATCGCACCGAAGCTGCTCGGCGGTGCGAGTGCGACAACTCCCATCGGAGGTGAGGGGTTTGCCAAGATTGCCGACTGCCTGACTCTGGAAACACTCCATCAAGAACCGCTTGACGGAGACATCTATCTTCACGGCCGTCTGACCACGACAAGCTCAGCGATCGAATCGACTTGAAACGATCTTTCGCGACCTGCATCCATGAAGCGCCCGATTCTGTCGCCCGTTCCCTGACAGACAATGGTCGCGTCCCAGGCCCCATGGTATAGAATGCGGAATTCGATCACTTCAGACCGATCATCCACGCCATGCCACCTTTCGAGCTCCATTCCATGCGCCACCTCCGATTCGTCCTTGCATTATTGGTTCTTCCCCTTTGCTTGCAGCTAAACACGTTGGCCCAAGATGCCAACGAAATCGCTCGAGGTACGGTGTTCGAAGATATCGATGGCGATGGAAGTTTCAGCGAAGGCGACAAGCCAATGGCCGACGTTCGAGTTTCCAACGGTCGGCAAATTGTGAAGACGGACGCTGGAGGAAAGTACACGCTTCCCGTTACCGATGACACGACAATTTTCGTGCTCAAGCCGCGTGGCTACCGCACCAAGTTGAACGAGCACAACAATCCGCTTTTCTACTACACACACAAACCGAACGGTTCCCCCGCGCTACAATACGCGGCCGTAGAACCGACCGGTCCTCTACCGACATCGATCGACTTTCCGCTGTACGAGCAGGCAGAGCCACAGCAATTCAAGGCGATCATGTTCGGCGATCCGCAACCGAGGAATCAGCAAGAGGTCGACTACATGGCACACGATGTGGTCGAGGACTTGATCGGCACGGATGCCAGTTTCGGAGTCACGCTCGGCGATATCGTGTATGACGACCTGGACATGTTTGGCCCTCAGGCGCAAGTCATCTCGACTCTCGGTATTCCTTGGTACAACATCGTCGGCAATCACGACATTAACTTTGACGCCAAGAACGACAAACAGAGCGACGAGACGTTTGAGAAGTGGTTCGGTCCGAACTATTACTCGTTCGATTATGGTCCGGTACATTTTTTGGTTCTGGATGATGTCGAGTGGTACATCAAGATGCCAGGGCAGGGTGCCTATCGCGGCGGGCTGGGCAAGGAGCAGATGGAGTTCATTCGCAACGACCTTGCACTGATTCCAGATAATCAATTGGTCGTGATCATGATGCACATCCCGTTGATTCAGGTGAAAGATCGGGAGGAACTCTATCGACTGATCGAGAAGCGACCTTTCTGCATGTCGATTTCGGCCCACACACACATGCACGAACATCGCTACATCACCAAAGAAGATGGCTGGCAAGGTCCCCAGCCGCATCACCATATCATCAACGTTACGGTTTCAGGCAGTTGGTGGGCAGGCGCTCCGGACGAGCGCCGCATTCCCCATACGCAGATGCGGGACGGAGCGCCCAATGGATATTCGATTCTCCATTTTGACGGCCATCAATACTCGATGGAATTCCGAGCTGCCGGACGTCCTCAGGACTATCAGATGGAAATCGTGATTCCCGAATCGATCTCGGCCGACCAACTAACGACGACCGACGCTTACGCGAATGTGTTTAACGCCAGCCCTACGGCCAACGTCGAATTTCGCATCAACGGTGGTCCCTGGTCGAAGATGGCGCACACGATTGAAATCGACCCGCTGTATCAAGCTGTCTACGATGCCGAGATGGAACTGCTCAACAAGTTCGACGAGCACCAACGACCATGGTTAAAACTCAACGAACCCGATGAAAACGACCACTCAAAACATCTTTGGAAAACCAAGCTGCCAGCCGGTCTAAGTGGCCTCAGCATTTTCGAAGTACGAGCGGAAACCATGGATGGCAAGACCCATACCGATCGTCGGTTCTTTCGAGTGACGCCCGCCGCCACGGCCGTTCCATCCAAAAACTGATTGCGAATGGAGGCCCATTTTTTTGGGTCGCTCGTCGTCAATGCAAGTACGGCGGCCATTCCAACGGCGCCCCTGAGGACGGGATTGCCCCACCGTTGATTCGATCCGCAGCCATCGGTGCCAGCGCCGTTTTGGTCGCCGGCCGTTTCCCTGAAAACTTCGCGAATTCCCGCCTCTGCTGCAGTTCCGGGCTGGCCGCATCCCCTGGCATACGCCGCCACGCTTCGCCAATCCTCCAAACCCTCAAGTCTTACGCAATCCGCACCGATGCTACCGGCGGGCACTCCGTTTCGTTTTACGGATGGAGCACAAACCGCCGGCCCGATCGACAAATGACACTTGCTAGGACAGCGAAATGGGGCGATGGAGCAACGGGTTGTTGATTCTCTGCGGACTGGGAGCCTTCCTGTTACCGCTGGGTGGGCGGTGGCTGATCGGTGAATACCAATCGTTGTCCGAGCGCGTTTCCTCTGGCCAGATCAGCCGACTTTCGCCCGGAAACTCGGCCACCCAACCGCCCAAGAACAGCTCCGTCGCGCCAGCCTCTTGGAATGCAGAGGTTGCCTCGACACCGGCTGAACGCCCAGCGGCCGGAAGAGGTTCCAGTCCCGTCGAGAACTTGAGTCCACTCGTGCTGAAAATCGCGGTCACGACCGTGGCCGTTTTGGGACTATGCATCGTCTCACTGCAACTCGGAGGGTCTTACCTGCAACCGAGCTTACGTCCTGACCACGAACTGCAGGTTTGCGAATCGCTGCAACTTTCCAAAGAAGCATCCGTGAAGTTAATCCGGGTTGGTAAACAGAAAGTTGTTGTCACGCACGACCGTCAAGGTGTGCGGGGGATGGTCCTATTGCCGTCGGAGCATGGTTCCCCGCCGGGCGCATCTATCGCCGACCGCCGCGCTCGGGATGCGGCAGCAGGTCGTCAATCGTCTCGTGACAGGGACGAGGACCCGACATCGGTGGCCAGTTTGAGACGTCGACTTGCAAACTCAGAGGAGCACGGATGGGACCTGAATCGGCCGACTTCCTAACGTTTCTCGACACGGCAGCTCAGTCATCGGTCGTCGAAGGCATGGCGCCGCCGCTACGCATCGCGCTGATGCTGGGCGCGATGGCCTTCCTCAGCGCGGCGCTCGTCAGTGTCACGGCGTTCACCAGAATCATCATCGTCCTGTCGTTTGTAAAACGGTCCTTGTCCACGCAAGAAATACCGCCCAATCCGGTCATCATCGGCTTGGCGCTGTTCATGACAGCCTTTGTGATGGGCCCGACGCTCGACACCATTCAAAACGATGCCCTGGCTCCCTACCTGGACGGATCGACCAACGGGCTCACGGCATGGCGAGTCGCCAGTGAAGAAATGCAACGGTTCATGTTAAAGCACACACGAACCGATGACCTGGCGATGATGATCGAACTGGCAGAAGTGCCAGCCCCTTACTCGGCCGAGCAAACACCGCTGCGGGTACTGGTTCCCGCCTTCATGATTAGCGAGTTGAAGACCGGTTTTATCATGGGCTTCTGTATTTACATCCCGTTTCTTTTGATCGACCTTGTTGTCGCATCGATGCTGATGTCGCTGGGAATGATGATGATGCCACCGATGATGATCTCGCTGCCATTCAAAATCGTTTTGTTTGTATTGGCAGACGGATGGCAGCTGGTGGCTCGCACGCTCAGTATGAGTTTTGGCTAGCGATCCGTACGAGCCGGTCCGCACCACGGAAAGGGCGATCGATGACGCAAATAGAATTGATGGCTATCGCACGAGATTTGTTCATCACCGCCTGCTATCTCGCAGGTCCTGCGATTCTTGTGAGCATGTTTGTGGGCACGGCTGTTAGCATCTTTCAAACGATCACAAGCATCCAAGAACAGACGCTCACCTTTGCACCGCGGATCGTGGCCGTCATGGCGGTAATTCTCGTGATGTTGCCGTGGTCGCTTCAGGTTCTGATTGAATTTACAACACGGATGATGCTCTTGGCCGCGGAAGCTGCCGCATGATCGAGCGAACGGTCCTCGAACTGCTGCTGTTGGCCCTCCGCACGGCCAGCTTCGTTGTCTTCTTTCCCGTTTTCAACGATGGGCGGCTGCCCCGATTGGTAAAGATTGGATTTAGCCTTTCACTGGCTTGGCTGCTGTTTACCACGCCAGGCTCCGCGCTCCAGGCGGGACTGACGGTGACCAACATACACTGGATTCGCCTGGCGATTTTGGTCATCGGCGAAGTTCTCTTCGGAGCCGCCTTAGGTTTCGCGTTCGGCATTTTGATCGAACCGGCGCGCATCGCTGGCGCCTACATCGGCCAGGAGCTGGGCCTCACGATGGCTGCCACCACCGATCCAACACGCAACCAACAAACCAATGTGGTGACTCAGATTTTTGAGAGCCTCGCAGTCCTCGCTTTCTTCGTTCTGGACATTCACCACGTCTTCTTAAGAGTCATGAAAGTCAGCTTGGTCGAGTTTCCGATTGGGCAAGGCATCGTTCTTCTGCCGGGCACAGCTGCCGCACATCAGGCCGATCTTGCCTCTCGCTGGGGCCTGATGATCGCTTCGCCCGTTGGCATCTGTCTGTTCATTACGATCGTTGCTTTGGGCCTCCTCATGCGCTCGGTGCCGCAGATGAATGTGTTCGCTGTCGGGCTATCCATTCGTCTTGGCGTGGGGCTCTTTGCCACCGTGCTGTTTCTGCCCGTGATGTTTGAAATGATCAGCCGCGTCTTGCGACAGGCCGAATTCGTGGTTCCCACGTTCTTCTCTACCTAGGATCTCGCTGTGGCTGATCGCCAGACACAAACAGAAGCCCCCACGCAGAAGCGCAGAGACGACGCCCGCAAGAAGGGCGATGTGGCCGTCAGCCGAGACCTCACCTTTGGCTTCGGACTATTGGCGGCGACCGGTGTTTTCATGGTATTCGGCCAGGCCATGGGTTCGCATCTGTTCGGTATGGTGCGCCGCGAATTGCTATTTACCGCTTCGTCCGAGCTTAACCCCTTGCAAGTTGTGGCGATGGCTCGATCCAGCTGCGGCTATCTGTTGGCGATTGTGGCGGCCGTGACCGTGGCCATCCTGGTGACGCACGTCTTCCTGACAACGCTGCAAGTCGGTGTCCAAATTTCGACACAGCCTCTAAGCCCAAATTGGGACCGACTGAACCCGGTCAATGGATGGGGAAAGTTGTTTTCCAGTGCTTCTGCCATGCGTGGGGCGCAAGGCATCGCCAAAATCGGCCTCTTGTTAATCATCCTTTGGATGACGGTACGTGCTGAGATTCCGGTGGTTCAGACCATGCCCATGTCGTCCTTGGAGGCGATTGTCGGTCTGGCCTGGAAGCTGGCCCTGAAAGGTTCGATGTCGGTTTCGGTGGCGCTGATCGCGGCTGGCATCCTCGATTACGGATTCCAAAGATGGCGCCACACCGAACAGCTTAAGATGAGCAAGCAAGAGATCAAAGACGAACGCAAAGACGACGAAGGCGATCCTCACTTGAAAGCGCGGATCAAGCGCGTGCAACGCGAGATGTCTTCGCAGAGAATGCTCCTCGACGTGCCGAGTGCGAGCGTCGTCCTGACCAACCCAACGCACTACTCGATTGCGCTGAAATATGAATCTGGCATGGTCGCTCCGCGAGTCGTCGCCAAAGGTGCGGACGAAGTCGCCAAACAGATTCGAGAACTGGCCAAATCGCACGGTGTACCCGTCTTGGAACGACCAGCGCTGACTCGGGCACTTTATCGATCGGTAGAAGTGGGCCAGGACGTACCGCCCGACCTCTACAAGGCGGTCGCCGAAATCGTCGCTTACCTCTATCGCATCGGTCGATTCCAGTAGAGGGAATCCCCGCTCACCATTTCCTCATCTGTTCTTCGTCTGTTTTCTGAGACAGTCGACCTCCAGCATGTTGCCGCATGGCAGCAACCGCCCGCCTCTGACTGGGGAAAACACGCACGCTGCTAACCGTATCAAGCCGGACAATGCAACAATTCGTGGCAACCTTTACCGCGCAGCAAAAAAGGGCACGGTGCGCAAGAATTGCAGGCAAGGGAATTTGTAGCGACTCGATAAACCATTCGGCCAAGGTACTCCTTGAGCACCTGAATGCAGGAAGCAGCCAGGCTTGATCTTGAATGGACTCATCCAACTCACACTCTGCACGCTTCATCGCCGCTCGTTAAGCCGGGTCAGCGTGAGGGACACTAGAAACAAACGAGAGGTTTTAAGATGAGTTTACGAATCGCAAGTAACGTCGGGTCGTTGATCGCACAACACAGTCTCGGAAAATCGTCGGGAGCCATGAGCAGCTCGCTCGAGAAACTTTCGACCGGCCTGAAGGTCAATCGTGGAGCCGACGGCCCTGCAGCGCTTGTTATCTCGGAAAAGCAACGCGCACAGATCGCTGGTTTGGAACAAGCGATTGAGAACACGGAAAAAGCAGAAGCGGTCATCCAGACGGCGGAAGGTGCTTTCAATGAAATCAACGCGTTGCTTGTGAAAGTTCGAAGCCTCGCTTTGGATTCGGCGAACTCCGGTGTTAATGACGCCGATGCACTCGCTGCGAACCAAGCAGAAATCGACAACGCACTTTCCACGATTACACGAATTGCTGAAAGCACGCAGTTCACCAACAAGAAGTTGCTCAACGGCGACTCGGGCGTGAGCGGAACAGCGTCGGACGCGGATGTTTCGTTCATCAGCGGTACTGGCAATACGGAAACCGGCACTTACGGTGTCGAGGTAACCACCGTTGCAGAACGAGCCAACGTTGCTTCAACCGTGAACGTCACAAGCCTTGCTGCGGAAGAGACGCTGACCATCAATGGTGTCGACATCACGATCGCTGCCGGCGAAGCTGCCGCCGACATCGCCGGTCGAATCAATGACTTCTCAACGGAAACGGGTGTCGTCGCCGTCGATACCGGTTCTGGCATCCGACTTCAGTCCACAGAATTCGGCGAAGACGCATCGATCAGTGTTGAATCGACAGGTACGGGCCTCGGCTTCGATTCGAGCGGTGGTCCGCTGACGGATACTGGTGAAGACGTTGTTGCCACAATCACCCAAAACGGCCAATCGATTGGTTCGTTCACGGGAAGCGGCAATGAACTGACCGTCGATTCGGGAACGGCCGAAGGGCTGACGGTGAGCTTTGGTGAAGCGTCCGCAAATTCGGTCGCGACCGTCACTGGTGACCAAGGTACGGTTGATGTGGCCAACAACGCTTTGGTTTTCCAAATCGGGGCAAACGCTGGTCAAAGCGCAACCTACGCCATCGGCAGCGTTTCTTCAGACAGCCTCGCTGCTGGTGTCGGTTCGACCTTCGGGAGTCTTGCTGAAATCAACGTCGAATCGGCCGATGGTGCCACCGCATCGCTGGAAGTCATCGACGCTGCGATCAACGAGATTTCTACCAAGCGAGGCGAACTGGGTGCGTTCCAACAGAACACCCTAAATTCGACCGTTAACAACCTACGAACGAGCTTGGAGAATTCGGTCTACGCGGAATCGATCATCCGTGACACCGACTTTGCTTCAGAGATCGCAGAATTCACCAAGCAACAAGTTCTTGTTCAAGCAGGAACCTCGCTGTTGGGTTCCGCGAACCAGTCCTCACAGTTGATCCTGGGACTTCTCTAAGAGAACCGATCCGAGCGAACACAGAAAAGCGGCACTCATGATTGAGTGCCGCTTTTTTCGTATCGAGTTCCACTTGGTCTTTAGAATTCTAAGATTGCAACTGCGCCTCGCTGTGGGCGGCGCAGTTCGGCGGCGCGACCCAAGATACAGATCGATTCCGGCCTTGGTGCTTCGCCGAGTAAAGTGCCTCGTCGGCCGACCCAACCAACGACTCAATGGTAACAGGTGTCGCCATTCCTTCGGACGTTGTGGTTGCATAGCCGAGGCTGATCGAAGTACTGACGACTTTGCCTCCTGCCAAGATCGGGGACGAATCGACACAAGTGCGAATCGATTCGGCAAGCTCACCCAACTCGACTAACGACATCCCAACTGTTGCGATCACGAACTCTTCGCCACCGTACCTCGCCGCCACACCCGCTTCACCGACCGTGGTTGCCAAGCGCTGCGCAACCTCTTTGAGAATTGCGTCGCCCGCCTGATGGCCAAATCGATCATTGATCGTTTTGAACTTGTCAATGTCACCGATGATCACGCCAATCGGAGGCTTGTCTCTCGCTTGATTCGTTAGCTGTTCGCCTAAGTAGAGATCGAAGAAATTCCGATTGTAAAGCTGCGTCAGAAAATCGACATTGGCTTGCTGCTCAAGATCTTCACATGTCTTCCGCAGCGACGTATTTTTCATCTCTAGCATGCGATGTTCGGTAGTTACTGCCTCAATATTGGCATCCGTGTTGATCGCAATCGCTGACAAGAGATCACTCGCACAGTCCCGCAGCTCGTCGGCCGAAGGAAGTGACTTCGCACTAATATTCAATTCTTGCGGTAAGTCATCGGCTCGTTCTCGCACTTCGGATATGACACCCGTCAAAGCTTCATTGCTGACGCCAAGACGGTCGCTGGCAATCTGCATCATCTGATCATGCTGAGCTTTGTTTTGCCCAAACAAGATGAACTCGCTCAACAGGGATGCAATCGCCAGAATGCAGTACGACTGATAATCGGGGTCTGCTTCCAGCAACAAGAGAGCATCGGAATTTTTGTGATGATGGGCAATCGATCGGACGTACGATTCCGGCAGCTTCCATTTCTCAGCCAACGACATGCCGATGTCGACGTGGTTGGCGCCGAGGATTTCATTTTCGCAATGGACGATGTCGTCCACGCCATCGCGTTCCGCCTCAAACACTTCGTGATATTTTTCTGGCTCGACCGCTAAGATTGCCAGTCGCCCAATGTCACAAAGGATCGCCTTGGAGAAGAAGTTGCTGACTTCTCGATGCCCCAAGTGCTTGGCCAGTGTCTCCGCAGCAACAGAACGAAGGATCGATTGCTCCCACACGGAAGTGAAATCCCTACCGATGTCACCACCCGCAAAAGAGAACGACGACAGCGAAAAAGTGAGGCACAGCGAAGAGAGAGTTCCAGGGCCCAATAGCAGCACGGCATGATCTACCGAACGGACATTGGCCTTCAGACCGTAGTAGCTCGTGTTACACGCCTGCAATACACGGGAAGCAATACCGGGATCAATTTTGACAGTGGCGGCAACTTCCTGCCGGTCGACATCTGGGTCGCCAATAAGATTCAGCAACTTCACGGCCACTGCTGGCAGAGTCGGCACTTTCCGCGAACCCAAGATTCGCTCGATATCGATTGTCATATTCCCCCCCATAAATATGCTTACCACCTTTGCCCACGGAGTAGGCATTTCCATACCTACTGGCAGTGGTGTTATCGAATCGCTACCGCGCTGCTTGCTCGGTATAGAAAGCCCTTAGAGGAATATCTCCGAGGCAACTCAGCCTAGTCGTTACAGGGATTCCACTACCCTTTAAAGCGTACATAGTCGCTGGACGATAAGTCCGACGTGAGCGTTACACCTTCCCAATTCGAATTACTGCGGTCATCCATCGAGGCGCTCAGCGTGCGCCATCGGGTGATCAGTCAGAACATCGCCAATATCAACACGCCCGGCTATCGCGCCAAAGAAGTCTTGTTCGAAGATGAACTCGCGCGACGCCTCGCTACACCGACCAGCCAACAAACACTCAACCAGCCAGTGATTCAAGAAGCCGCGACACGCGAAGCCAGGTTCGATGGCAACACGGTCGACATCGATTTAGAAATGACCGCTTTAGAAAAGAACTCCATGATGTACCAAGCCTACACCGAGCTACTTTCTTCAAAGATCTCCATGATGAAGAGCGCCATTACGGGACGGTAGCATTCGTACCCAGCAATAGTGGAAAGCGAGCAGTGACATGGGACCACATATTTCGGCAGCCGACATCAGCGCATCGGGACTGGCAGCAGAACGGGTGCGGATGCAAGTCATCGCAAACAACATTGCCAATGCTCATACAACGAGGACCGACGAGGGAGGCCCATTTCGACGACAGCAGGTCATGTTTGCGCCTCAAGTGAACCAGCTACTGTCGGGGACCTCACAGAGCGACGGTGCCGGCGTCCGTGTCGTCGGAATGCAGGCCGACATGTCAGAACTACCAACGATGTATGAACCTGGGCATCCCGATGCAAACCCAGAAGGATTCGTCGAATTGCCAAACGTCAGCGTTGCCACCGAAATGGTCGACATGATGAGTGCCAGTCGATCATACGAAGCAAACCTGCAGGCCCTGCGATCCTTACGATCCATGGTCGAGCGCAGTCTGGAATTGTTGAGAAACGCATAACTTCCAGATCCATGAATATGGATAGCGAATAACTCATGAAAATAGATGGCATCCCCAACAGCCCTGCAGTCGGTTTGGCAAGCGCCAAACCCGCAGCGCATGACGGCGAACCATTTGCAAAGAGTCTGGCCAACAGCCTCAGCGAAGTCAATGAACTACAGTCGGTTGCGGATACGAAGGTCGAGCAGCTCGCTACCGGAGAAATTGAGAACGTCCAAGATGTTGTGTTGGCAGTGGCGGAAGCTGACCTCTCATTTCGCTTGGTCCTGGAAATTCGGAATCGCCTGGTCGAGTCGTACCAGGAAATCATGCGGCTCCAAGTGTAACGCGACTTAATCGCCAAGCCCCCCATTCCTACTCGTTTCAATCTGGTTGCATGGACGCGAAAAGAAAATGTCATTCATCAATGAGTCCATTCAAGCCATGGTCCTCTTCTGGCAACGCCTCGGCAATGCGGCACGGGCGCTGGCAGTCGTCGGCGGCCTCGGTCTTGTCGCACTCGTCGTGGCAGTCGGCTTTTGGTCGTCACGACCACAATACATCTCGCTCGCAGCCGGCCTAGCGCCGTCCGAGGCCGCCGAAATCATCAGCCGCTTGGAATCGAAGAGCATCAAGTACCAGCTCAACTTCTCCGGATCGACCGTCATGGTCGCGAAAAGTCAGTGGAACCAAGCGAGGCTTCTGGTGGATGACGTGGCGACGTTTTCAGCCAACACGGCCGAATTTGATAGTGGAATGTTGGGTGATCCTGACATGAATCGCTACAAGCTGCTGAAGCACCGTGAAGAATCCTTGGCAACAACAATTCGAAGAATATCAGGTATCTCCAACGCCGCAGTCCATATTGCGTTCGTAAAGAAATCTCCGTTTCAACATGACCGCGAAACCACGACGGCCAGTGTCGTATTGGAATTGCGACAAGGCGCCTCGTTCTCCCGAGAACAATCGGCGGCCATTGTGGCGCTGGTTGCAGGAAGTGTCGAAGGGCTGGACCCAGACGGGGTTTCCGTCATGGATACGCAGGGACACATGCTGTCCTCGTCCCATGGCGACGTCGATTCCAGTGTCTCGGCTCATTTCGAATTCCGTCGCCGTTTGGAAAGCGAGCTGGCAGCGAAAGCGACCACGATGCTTGTCCAACTGCTAGGGGAGGGTAAGGCGATGGTGCGTGTTTCGGCAGACCTCGATTTTACAAGCCTCGAGCGGACCGAAACCAAATTCGACCCTGCACTCAAGGTTCGCTCACAGGAAGAGATCCGCACCTTTTCGACAACTGGACAAGTTGCCAGGGCGGGTGGTGTGGCCGGTTCTGATTCCAATCTGCGTGGATCGGCACGGACCGCTTCCTATGAAGAGAGCCCCTCCAAAACGACCGAGGAATCCAACAGCACGACGTATGAAAATGCCAAAACGATCGATGTCGTCAAAGAGGCACCGGGGACGATTGAACGCCTGACGATTGCCGTCATGGCCGACCTGAACTCGACCGAACCGCCGACAGAAAGCGAAGAGGAGTCAACGCCAGCGACTCCCGTCAGCGTCACGCGTGAGAACATTGAAGCGATCGTGAAACAAGCGGTCGGTTTTGACGGTCAACGAGGCGATGAAATTGAAGTTCTTGTAAGCCACTTCCATACGCCCGATGCCATCATCCTGCCACCAGCCGGCGCCAACTGGGACAAAATCGACACGATTGTCCGTAACGCTTCCTTGGGACTTGCCGCCATCGTGGCCTTGGTGATCAGTCTGCTCACACTGAAGAAGATGAAGCCGATTACGATTCCGACCGACCCCAGTCAGGCGAACACCGACCCGGGCGACCTCCTATCCAGTCTATCGGAACGTATCCGCGAAAACCCAGAAACCATGCAGGCGATCATTTCTGCCTGGATGAGTGACGACAACGAGGACTCCAACAGCCGACGGGCCGCCTAGCTTCAGGCCTGACACCTCAACGACCGTAAGAGCACGTTCCCATGACGAATGTACGAACCAATAACCTGCAACACCGCGTCGGAGTTCTGCTACAGATCCTGGGACCCGAAGTATCACAGACCGTCCTCTCGACAATCCCGACAGAAAAACGAAAGCAACTGAAATCGCAAATCGACGAGCTCAGTTCACGCCCTCCGTCAAAACGAGAAGTCCTAGACATCCTGCAAGAATTCGATCGCCTGCTCACATTTGCCACTCCCGCTGCGGCGACGGTCGCAGAAGAAGAAACCAACGTCACGATCTCCGGCAAACAGACCCCACTCGATTTGCCCGACGATCCGTTTGAAGCGCTGGGGAAAATCAGCAACGCGCGGCTGGTGGCCGCCTTGCGAGACGAAACACCACGTACGATCGCTCTGGTTCTAAACTGCCTCACGGACACAAAAGCAGCCCAGATCCTTAACGAACTCCCTGCCGCAGGACGCGACGGCGCCATCCTGCAACTCAAGGAAAAACTGACTCCACCGCTAGAACTGTTGACTCGCCTGATTCGTGCGACCGTCGATAAATGCGCAAGTTTTGTTGAGCAGGAATTGGAAGCGGAACTTGCCAGCTCGGACGAAAGACTCGCTCGGTTACTGCGAACGATGGATTCGGTTCGTCGCGGGGAAGTGCTCCAGATGCTGGAAGAGTCAGACGCAGAGGCATGCGACCGGATTCGTGGTTCACTCTTCGGATTTGACGATCTCTTAGGAGTCGAGCAAAAAACGCTGCAGCGCATCCTGGGCGAAATTGATACCAGAACGCTTGCGGTTGCATTGAAGTCGGCCGATGAACCATTGCAAGACCGAGTCCTGACCAACTTATCGAAACGAGCCCGCGAAGGCTTGTCGGAAGAAATCGATCTCCTCGGTAATGTCCAAGCAGCCGAAATCGAAACGGCCCAATCGACGATCGTTAAGGCGATGATCGAATTGGATCGGATCGGCGAATTACTGATGGAAGAGAGTTAGAGTCGCCAGCAATGAGTCCACCAACCCCACGTATCCATATGCCGCACAAGCCAAAGTCGATGGCCTTTGCCGATGCGTCAAAGTGCGTCCCCATCGGCGTGGGGCGCGCGGCCGTCTCGCTCATCGCCGAGAACGAAGTCGCTCCATCGGACCATGATCCATCACTCGACCCGCAATCGATCAATCCGGCTCGCCAGACAGAACAGTTGGCAGCCGCCGTGCAATCTTTGACTCAACAGATCGCTGGCCTGGAACAAACGATCAAAGACGATTCGCAAGCGATCCATCGCACGATTGTTGAGATTGCCATCTCGGCCGCGGAACGTCTCCTGTTCCGAGCCATCGAAGATGACCGCCAGGCAATTCATCAACTTGTCGCGGAAGCGATCAGCGCCACGGGGGAAGGAGCCCTGGTCGTCGTTCAACTGAACCCGGATGACGCTGCACTGCTTGGCACGCAACAAACCGGTGACGAATCCTATTCTGTGGAATCAAACGAAGAGATGGCGCGGGGAAACTGCGAAGCCAACATCGGAGCGCTCTCTTGCTCTTTAGACTGGCGACAGCGACTATCCGAAATTGGTGATTACATTCTCGATCGAATGCATGATGAAACTCCCAACCGCTAAAACCTTGAGATCAACGATTGGCGAACCGCGACTTTTTCGCGTCACGGGACCGTTGTGCAGTTCGCGAGGTACTTTTCGCGTCGACCTTCCCATCAGCATGAACGAAATTTGCAAGATTCATGCCGGCGACGAATCGATCCTTGCGGAGGCCATCGGGTTTGATAACGGCCAAGCGCTATTGATGCCTTTCAGCTTTGGTACGCGAATCCCAAACGATGCCCAGGTGGAATCTCTTGGCCATCCCTTGCACGTCCCCTGTGGACATGGACTGCTGGGTCGCATTATCAACGGCATAGGAACACCCATCGATGGTGCCGGACCGCTGCGCAATATTCAACGTGTTGAATCTCGCTGGCACGTCCCCAACGCGATGACCCGCAATCGTATCGACACTCCGTTGGCGACGGGGCAACGAGCGATCGACGCTTTCCTCACGATGGGCGTTGGTCAGCGGATGGGGCTATTTGCCGGCAGCGGCGTCGGGAAGAGCACGCTGCTTGGCGAGATCGCAAAGTACTCGACGGCGGACTACAACGTGATCTCTTTGGTCGGCGAACGTGGACGTGAAGTACGACCATTCATTGAAGACTGCCTAGGCGAAGCTGGCATGTCACGTTCTGTTGTGGTTGCCGCCACCTCCGACGAGACGCCCCTCATGCGGGTCCGTTCTGTCCAGACCGCAGCGACGATCGCTCATCACTTGCGCGAAGAGGGCAAGAGCGTTCTATTTTTCGCCGATAGCCTCACGCGACTTGCGATGGCGCAACGAGAAATCGGACTGTCGTTGGGCGAACCGCCGACTGCCCGCGGCTACACGCCGTCGGTTTTTCAATTGCTCGCGAGCACCTTGGAACAGCTTGGTAACAGCGACCGGGGCAGCATCACTGCGATCGTCACCGTGCTGGTCGACGGGGATGACATGAACGACCCCATTGCCGATTGTGTCCGCTCGATCGTCGATGGACATATCGTCCTGACGCGCGACCTGGCCGAACGAGGCCATTTCCCAGCGATCGACGTCAGCGCCAGTATCAGCCGGACCTTCAACGATGTCACCACGGATCAACATCAGCTGTGCGCCAGAAAAGTGCGCCTCGCGATGGCCACTTTCCGCAGCAATGCCGACCTCATTCGGGCCGGTGCTTACGAACCGGGCAGTTCGGCTGAAATTGACAACGCAATCCGACTCGCTCCGCACATCGACGCGTTCCTGCAACAGTCGACCGATTTTCATACGCCGCAGGACGCAACGCTGCGAGAACTGGCGAAACTCGCATCCGAATGGAAGCAAGCTGTCTAGCACCATGCACACATTCCAATTCCAACTCGATCCCGTATTACGACTTAAGGAGCAACTACTAAAGCAGACCGAGCGAAAGTTGGCAAAGATAGCCAGCACGAAAAGCAAGGCAGAGCAGCATATTGAGTCATTGAAACGAGAGATCTCAAAGATCAACCAAGAACTTACCAGTACCGAACACCGACTCGCCAGCAACACATGGCACACATCGCTACGTCGCGCGGCAGCGATCGAAGTACAGATAGAGCAAGCATACATCGCGTTGGCTGCAGTGCGTGAGCAATGGCATCAGACGAAGAATGAATACCTGCGCCTGTCGGGCGAAACCGAAACACTGCGTCGGTTACGTCTAGAGAAAAAACAGGGGCATGATCACCAGACCGCCGCCATCGAACAAGCTGAGCTTGACGAACTTGTTATCCGAAAATGGCACACTTAGAAATCCGTTTGGAAGGGCCTTTCCATGGTTCGCATCATCAGTTACCTCATCCTCATCGGCGTCCTCTTCGGTGCGGGGCTTGGGTTGGCATTGTTCCTGGGCGTACCGGCACCACCGGCCGAACCGCTGGCTGACCCCAATCTGGTGTCGGCCGACCTGGCCGACATCTTGCCAACCAACCCAGATTCCTCCATCCAGCTGGAACCGACGACTCCCATCGATCAGCTGCCCGTTCCCATTCGCGGGGAAGCACTCACTGCGGAAGAGTTGTTTCGGTTCGGCACGATGTATCGGGAGCAGCAAGAAGCCCTGACCAATCGGCAAACCGAGATCGAAAGAAAAGAATCGCGACTGAAACTCATGCATGACGATCTCTTGGGGTCACGCAAAGAGTTTGATGGACTGCGAGCTCAGGCGGCCGATACGGCGTTGCGAGCGAAACAGATGTTGCAGCAGCTCCAATCGGAACGGGAGCAGTACGAGTTGCGCAAGAATGACGATCTCTTGGAACAAAAAGTAACGCGCGATGAGAGTGCTGAGCCCAATGAAGATGAAGCGGGCAACTTGCGAAAAATTTCGGCTTGGTTCCAAGTGATGCCACCTGAAAAGGCAGCGGAACATCTAAGGCAATTGAGCAATGAAGGAAAAATGGATTCGGCGGTTAAGCTGCTTGGCAATATCGAGGAGCGCAATGCGGCCAAAATCCTCGCTGCGATGGAAGACTCTTCTCTCGTGGTGGAACTGACCGAAGCATTTCGTAACACCAAACATCAAGAAATCCGCACGGCTCGCCGTCGCTAACGAATCATCAATTTTTTGCAGTGAGCACACGTCATGGCTGAAGAAGAAACGAAAGAACCAGAAACTGAAGAGGCACCAGTCAAGAGTAAGAGCGGACTCATGGCAGCCATTTTGTGGGGGTCGATTGGCCTCATTTGCGGAGCCGGCGGATTCGCCGTACCGCTCATGTTTCCCGGTCTATTCGGCGGCGGGGCCACCACCGAAGCCAAGGAACCGGAATCGATCGAAGAGACAACGGTAAAGACCGCCTACGTCGAATTCGGAGAGGTTGTGGTGAATCTAAATTCAGACCGGCTCAACCGCTATCTCCGGCTGAACATTACCCTGCTGATCCGTGAGACAGACCTGGTCGAATTGGAACCGCTGGTGAAAGAAAAGAAGGCACTACTGAAGAGTTGGATGCTCAGCTACCTGGCCGATGTCAGCATGGAAGACATCCGAGGAGCGGCCGGGCAGAATCGACTGCGACGCGAGATTCAGGACCATTTCAATACTGTCCTTTTTGACGATGGCCACGATCGTATTCGAGAGATCCTCTTTCAAGAATTTAACATTCAATGAGCACACCTAGCGACGCATGCAAACCGTTTGACTTTCGAAGCCCTTGTCGCCTGCCGCTGCAAATCGAGCGACAAATGCTCGATTGGCAACGGCGAGGCTGCAAACTGCTTCCGCAGGCATGGGCTGAGCACATCGGTTACCCGACGGTCTGGGAGACTGAATCACCCGAAAATGTCGAATGTGCCACGACCGAGCTGCCAGAGCATTCGGTCGCCTTCCACATCACGATCCAAGGTCATGAACAACCGACATTGCTGGCCATTCCGAGCGAGCTTGGCTTAGCCTTAGTGCAAAGTGTGCTGGGACAGTCGGTGGAATCCTTGGAAGAGGCGCGCGCCTTAACCAGCATTGAAACATCACTCCTCGAAGTACTGGCTGGCCAAGTCGCCAGCGCACTGAACGAAGGTGCCCAAGGAGCAGGTTTCCCCACGCTTGTATTGGCTCAATACGATCCTCGGCCACTCATGATTGGCCTCTTTCCAACGGAAGCAGAACTCGTCGTACTTCGCTTCACGGTCTCTGGGCCCTTTGGGAAGAGCGAACTGCGCTGGCTATGGCCCGAGTCGCTCGCCGAGACTCTATTCAATTCCAACTCGCATGACAATGGAGACGCGAACGCTACCGAATCACCACAGCTGCGTGACTTGCTGTTGCGTGCCCCGTTCGAGATCACGGTAGAACTTGGCACCACCGAGCTCAACGTCTCGGAACTTGCAGAGCTTAAAGTGGGCGACGTCCTCGTTTTCGATCAAAAGATCTCCGAACCTCTTAATTGTATTGTCGGCGAACAAGTCATCATGCGCGCCTGGCCCGCGACCACCGGGAAGCAACAGTCGATTCAAATCGAAGGAAACAGATGATGCCGAGGGCTACTGACTTACCCTACTACGCATCTATCAGTAGCATCACACATTCACCGTTTTATGACCCCGCATCTTCACCAACTTTTCGAGCTTCTCTCGTTCCGACGGTCATATCGAAACGCTAAAGCGGTTCTGCCGTACTAGTCGATGGAATCCACAGGCGGGGAGGGATTACACCCCGCGTGTTTACCGCCATCGCGAGTCTGCTATGCCCGAAGTTGAAAACACCACGCCTGCCGATTCAGAATCAGTCAACGACGCCGCGGCGGAAGTCGCAGCTGAGGAATCGACACCTGATCAACAAGTCGAGGTCGAAGTTAAGACGCCAGAGTTTGAAGAGCTGGCGGCACAGGAAGCGGCCAACGGCACGTCGATCGATCGCTTCTACGACGTCAGCGTGTCGATATCGGCCGAACTGGGGCGTGTCTCTATGCCACTGGGCGAGTTGCTTCGTTTGGGCGAGGGCGCCGTGGTCAAACTCGATCGCCCGGTATCGGCGCCGGTCGAGTTGATGGCGCAAGGCGTTCGAGTCGCACTGGGTGAGGTCGTCGTCGTCGATGACTGCTTTGCAATACGGATTCGCGAAATACAAGCGGCGCGAAGGTCCGGCTAAGTGGAACCGATCGTAGACATTTCTAATTCTCGTAACCTCAGAGTGACCGTCGATGTCGAAGATGCCAGCCATTGACTCGAACGCGTCTTTCTCTCATCGTGCCGAGGCGTTGCTTTCCGTAGCGCTGCTGGGCGTGCTTGTCGTACTGTTAGTCCCACTGCCACCCGTCTTGCTGGACATGCTGCTGGCGACCAATTTGGGTGCGACGATTATCTTGCTGTTGGTCACGTTGGGCGTGAAACGGCCGCTCGACCTGGCCGTGTTTCCCTCCCTTCTATTGCTGCTGACGCTTGTCAGATTGTCCCTGAATGTGGCGACCACTCGGCTGATTTTGCTCGATGGTTCGGCTGGGAAAATCGTATCCGCTTTTGGCGATATCGTGGTCGGTGGAAACCTGGTCGTCGGGCTCGTCATTTTCCTCATCCTGATCATTGTGCAGTTCATCGTGATCACAAAAGGTGCCGGACGCGTCTCGGAAGTCGCGGCACGCTTCACGCTCGACGCGTTGCCTGGTAAGCAAATGGCCATCGATGCCGAGCTGAATGCCGGCAGCATCGACGACAAAGTCGCTCGCCATCGCCGGAACGAATTGGCTCGCGAGACCGAGTTCTACGGGGCGATGGATGGGGCCAGCAAGTTTGTCCGAGGCGATGCCATTGCCGGTCTGATCGTGACGGCCATCAATCTCGTGGGCGGAATCATCTTGGGTGTGGTGAATGGCCTCACATTCATGGAAGCGACGACGACCTACTCGATCCTCACCATCGGCGACGGTTTGATTTCGCAAATCCCGGCCCTCATCATCGCCACGTCGGCCGGTATCCTCGTTACCAAATCGACATCGGAAGAAAACCTGGGGAATGAAATCACTGGGCAATTGCTGGTCCGACCGGCACCCTTAATCGCAGGGGCGGGAATCTTGGGACTGTTGTCGTTGGCGCCCGGGTTGCCCAAACTTCCGTTCCTATTCTTGGCAGTCGGTATTTTCTTCTTCGCTCGAAACATCGTGCCAGAGGCCGAGGAAAAGAACGACCTGCCTGCCGAAGAAATCGAATCACAAGCGGCCGCCTCTCGGGATGAAGAGCTCGTCGACGAGTTTGTCAACTTTGACCGTGCGTGTGTTGAAGTCGGCGGGCGGCTGATCGGTTTAGTCGATTCCAAGGCCTCCAAAGGACTGGCCGAACGCATTCCGAAACTGCGAGCAGAACTGACAAAGGAACATGGCCTTTGGATTCCCCCGATTCGGATTCGAGACAACCTGCAGCTGCGGGGCGAAGAGTATCGCATCTTGATCAATGGTCGCACGGTCGCGTCGGGCGAATTGCGAGTCAATCACTTCCTGGCCATCAATCCGGGCGAACTGGGAAATCAACTGGGGGGCGAAAGCACGACCGAGCCGACCTTCGGTTTGCCCGCGATGTGGCTACCGGCTGGCAAGAAACATCGGGCCGAACTGAATGGTCTGACGGTGGTCGACACGGTGAGCGTCCTGATCACTCACCTGGGAGAGATCTTAAAGAAGTACGCGCATGACTTACTCAGTCGCGAAGATCTTCAGAAGTTGCTCGACCGCATGAAGCAGAGCTCACCAACGATCGTCGAAGAGCTAAAACCCGACCTGCTTCGGGTTGGGTCACTGCATCAAGTCCTCATCGCATTGTTGCGAGAGAAGGTGCCCGTATCTGATCTGAGCCGTGTCGTTGAATGCGCACTGGCCCATGCGGCCAAAGTAAAAGAGCCGGTCGAAATCGCCGAACTTCTCCGGAAAGATCTAGGCAGGTCGATCTGCGATCCGTTCCGTGATGAAGCAGGACGTGTTCGAGTCATCATGCTCAGTCCCAAACTGCAGTCGGAACTGAGAAAAGTAATGCACCAATCGGAACTCATCTTGCAGCAAGCTCAACTAGAACGGCTGCTGTCGGCGCTGCACTCAGCCGTTTCGAAATCAGAAATGAACAACATGCGTGTCGCGCTGCTAACAGACGACATGCTACGCAGACCGATCAGAAACTCACTTGAACGATCCATGGCTGACCTATCGATCATTGCCTACTCAGAGATACCGTCGGACATGCTGATCGAACAAGTCGCAATGATCGACCTGGACGATGTTTTCGAGCGTGAAGTGGCGACCTTGGCCGCAACGACTGACAGTTCATCAGCTCCCTTACCCGTAGGCTCGTAGTCCTGCCTCGCGCGAGGCAATTCACATATGACAGCAAGCACGACGAGTTCGAATCGCCCTTGGGGGCGCATTTTCGCGATCCTCTCCGGATCGTACGTGACCGTTCTGGGACTCATCGCCCAACTCGACCCGGAAATCCTTTTATTGCGAATCGTATTGATCTCGACCGTTGCCGGACTGTTGGCTCGTGTCGTCGCCGAAATCATCGTCCCACTGATGCAAACAGATATTTAGACACTCCATGCACCCGAGCCCTCAAAACGCTGAATCGATCTACCAGGTCGAAACCTCGAAACAAAGGCGCGATGATCTCATTGTCGAGCACCTGGGCTTTGTGCGCACCGTGCTCGGTCGTACCGTTTTCGACCTACCGTCCAATCTCGATTACGAAAATCTCGAAGCGGCCGGAGTCCTAGGTCTTGTGGAAGCCGCCCAACAATTTGACCCCACGCGGAAAGTCCTATTCCGAACCTTCGCATACCAACGCATTCGCGGTGCCATCCTGGACGAGCTGCGTAGAAACTGTCCGTTGCCGCAAAGGATGCTGAAGATCGTCACGCAAATCCGCTCCGCTTGCGATGAACTGGAATCGCCGGTCACGCCAGAACAAATTTCAGCCCACACCGGCCTTTCCAGTGAAGAAGTCGAATCGGGACTTGCGGCGATGAGACTCCGAAAAATCGAACTCTGGGACAACTCGGAAAACTGGACCAGTGATTTCTGCGACCTCAAGATGGCACCGCCAGAACAGCAAGTCGAGCAGAAAGATACGATCGCCGCGATCACGAAAGCGCTGACTCAACTTCCCGAAAAGGAACGGTTGGTCGTCACCTTGTACTACATGGAGGGACTTCGTCTGCGGGAGATCGGTGAAGTCCTTGAACTGTCCGAATCGCGCATTTCACGCCTGCTCTCCAAAGCCGAATTTCGCCTAGGTCAGTTGGTCAATCGAGAAGCCCATTGAGTTCGCATTGTCCCCACGGAGGCCGTGCGATCGCCCTATCATCTATTCGAGACACAGCATGCACAAAGTTCACCTGATAACCCTGGGCCTGTTCATTGCACTCACGCAATCAGGCTGCAAAATGGTCTCCGAAACGATGTTTGCCTGCGGTCATTTCCTCGATCCGGACAACGTTCGTTGCGTCGACCACGTCGGTAACTGTTCGCTCTGCGGGGAAGATGGCGTCCCCGATCACTTCAGTGATGTGTCAGGGGATACGGGAGCCGTGATTCCAGCGCAGTACTTGTGCCCCGAATGTGGAAATCCCGGCGCCGCCGCCCCCATGCCTTACGACCTCGTCGAGAAAGTAACCCAGATTCAAAATTCGAGCGACGAGTTCCGTAAAGAGCTGGACGGCGTCAACAACGAATTGGTCCAACGGGGACAAGCACTGGTACAGACCCGAGCTGAGCTCGCACGCGTTCAATCGGACGTGGTTCAATTGCGGGACAATGTGACCCATTGGCAAGGCTCGATGAAACAACTGCACCAACAGATTCGACGACGGGACGCAGAGCGGTTGGCCATGTTGAATGAACTTTCCAGCGGGCTGCACAACGTCCTTCAGGATGCCACGACGACACGTTAGCCGTCGCTATCGGATGATGTTCGTGACCTCTTCCAGCACCTGATCGGCCACGGTGATCGATCGTGCGTTTGCCGAGAATCCTCGTTGCGCCACAATCAAGCGAGTGAACTCGAAGGCGAGGTCCACGTTGGACGCCTCCAATTGGCCGGCCAACACTTGACCGCGACCAATGCTGGCTGCACCGCCAATCTGCATCAGACCAGAATTCACCGTCGTTGAATAGAAATTGTCTCCCATCGATGCAAGCCCATCGTTATTCGCAACGGTGGCAACGGCCAGTTGAGCGATTTCCACCTGGCGACCATTCGTCGCCGAACCCATGATCATGCCATCGGGAGAAATCGAAACGCCGTACAATGTGCCTGCCGTGTAGCCGTCACTCTGCGCCGACACACCAAATCCGACGGCAGCCTGCGTCAGGCCGGCCAATTGCCCCTCACCTCCAACATTCACGCGTAAAGACTGAGGAGTGTCCAATCCGTCGAGCGCGACTTCGATATCAAAGAACGCATTTGAGCTGTCCATGATTTCTGCAAAAGTTCCATCATCGCGGAATCGTACTTCTCCCAATTCTGTCGTCGCAATCGTTCCATCCGTGGCATCAATGTCTGCTGACACTTTCCACAGCTGATTGTCTTGCTGCCGTTCGAACGTCAGTTCCAGAACGTGGGGCCTTCCTAGCGTGTCGTAGAACTCGACTGGCGAAATCAGCTGATCCCCGTTGGTGCCGACGATTGCCGTTTCGAGGTCGTGTTGATTGAAATTGATACCGCCCGCGTTCGTCGGTCCGTCAGAGAGGGTCAGCTTCAACGTGCTAGGCCCAACTTCGTCCGCAGTCAGCAGGACGTTGCCGGCGGCGTTGATAGAGCTTGTGGCGCCGGTAAAGGCGGTGTCGATCGCCGACAGCAACTCGCCCACAGTCGTCGTATCGTCGACCGCGAAATCGACCGAGATTGTCGTACCATCGACCGAGTTGCCTCCGATCCGAATAAAGTCTCCAGCAGCGTATGGTGTCACGACCGAATCTAAATCATTCAAAGCGGTGGTCAACGTGGCTGCCTGATCGGATGCCGTCACGAAAGGGGTAATGGACGACAGCTGAGTCGCCGTCGGACCTTCGGCGTCGACGCTCAAGTTGCCAAACACATTCACGTTTTCGGTCGAGGCTCCCGGCACGGCCGTGCCTAGAGGAATCTTGATGTCCAGGTCACCACTATCTTGGTAGGCCGTACTTCCATCTGGCGCTTCGCCCACCGATCCGAAGCGTTGAACTCGATAGCCGGTCGAAGGATCGACTAAATATTGATCCAAATCCAACGCAAACGCGCCGGCGCGCGACAGCAAGTCGACCTCGCCATTGTTGATTACGAAGAAGCCGCTCCCTTGGATGGCCATATCGAGTTCGCCGCCGGTTGTCTCTAAACTGCTTTGCCCAAAGTTGCGGCGAACACGGCTCACGTCACTTCCGGAACCGACTTGAACCGGGTTCGAACCATCGACATCGGTTGCCGAGCTTCCCGATGCCGGGCGCAATGTTTCGTAAACTCGATCGGAAAACAACACTTGCTGCGATTTGTAACCGGTCGTATTGAGATTGGCCAAGTTATTTCCGGTGACGTTGAGCATTTGCTGATGAGCCAAAAGGCCAGATACTGCCGTGAGTAACGCGTTGGGCATGCTTGCTTCCTCTTCTTAGGTGGGAATCGTTCTGTCTCCTAGAACGATTCTGTATTGAGCTAAATGAGCTTTGTTTTTTCCTGCAAAGGGCCATCGACCACTTCGAGCGGTGCTCTTATTGGATGGCGCCGGGCGTGTCGCGGATGGATCGAATTTGAGAGACGTTGACCGCCCGATCATCGACCAGTAGTCGCAATCCTTCTTCTCCGAATTCAAACCCTTCGATCGTTCCTTGCTCGACACCGGCAGCCGACGTGGCGTCATTGAACTCGACGGTCTGACCGACGAGCGCATTGCCCAACGTCGCTTCTTGTAATTGGAGAAGGTCGGACTGGAGCGTTACCATTTTCTCAAACGACAAATTCAGCTCTTCGATGCCCGACAGGCTCTGGAACTGGGCGACCTGCGTAATAAAATTCTCTTGCGAGACGGGCTCCAGAGGATCTTGATTCTGCAGCTGACTGACTAGCAAAGTCAGGTATTGGTCCTGCACGTCCGTTGCGCTCGACACTTCCATCGTCATCACCTTTTTTGGTTTATTCGCGGATTAGACCAGCACATTCAGTCCATTGTCCGCTGGAAAACGGTTTGTTAATTCGCTTTGCAACTCTGGTTCGGTCACAACGGGTCGGCGATCAGCTCGGTTACCACTTTGAGATTCTTGCTGCGGCCCCTCGCCATGTTGACCAAGACTCAAGTCGGCCAAGCCAATCCCCGATTGCTCCACGACCTGTCGCACATTGTCCATCTCAGAGTGAATGATTCGGTATCCGGTATCGTTCGAGGCAATGATGCGGGCCCGCACGCCTTCCGCCGAATCCTGGACACGTAACACGACGCGGCCGGCAGTTTCCGATTCGAGCTCAACCACATAGGCCGACGAGTCGGCCGGGACCGGCCGTGCTTCTTGAACTTCCTCAACAGACAACTCGGTCCGCCCGCTTGAGGAGCCCTCGTCGGGCAGCTCTTCGCCAAGCGCGAGTAGACTGGCCGATGGCGCATGGTCCGAATCGACCTCATCGAACGTCTCTGCCGTGATCGATGGCTCCTGCCGGGCTGCGGAGGAATCAGATGGCGCCGAATCGTCGGCGGATGTTTGGTTGCTGCTGAGAGACGCACGGGAGCCAGTCGTGCCCGCGACAACGGCATGCTGATCTTCGCCGTCGTTCGGTTCGTCGTTGGTTTGTTGGAGCACCTTGGTCTCAGCGTTGAGAGTGCTGGCACCTGTGTCTTCCGATGGTACGCTGGCCTCCAGCGCTTCATTTGCCTCGAACGTCTCGCTCCTGCTCTCTGCGACACTCGACTCGTTCAGCGCCTCTGAAACGGAGGCTAACTCGTCAGGTAGGAGCGACTCGTTCTCAGGAATCGGTAAATTCTCCGTTGTCGTGGCCTGCAAGGACCGTTCGCCGAGTGCTTCGGTGACACCAGAGACGGCCTCGTGTTGACCGATCTGCAGGTTCCGCCTCGAATCCATCGTCTCGCCTGCCGGCAATCCGACAGAGGCCATCACGTCGACAGGGTCAGCGTGTGGCGTGTCCCCCGCATCGGCGAATGGCGGCACGATGTTCGGCTGATCAGTAAGCCGATTTTGCACCAATGAATGAAAAGCGACTTGCAGCGATCCATCATCGCCTGCGGTGCTATCTTTCGCCCGATTGGAGACAGTCGGGACTGCCTTTGCCTCTGGGGACAAGAGTGGCGAGGTGGGCTGGAACATAGCACGTCAGGTAGGGAGTCTTGGTAGGAACGACTCGTAGGAGTCGCTACCTACCTGCTAAAGCAACCACCGTGCCAATGTGCATTTCGAGGCGGTGATGCGCTAACCTCTGCGGCATGCACCGGCTGAGAAGGAGGTGACCCCGTAGGAGTAGGGGGCTTCATCCATGAAGATTTTTCGGTCGGAATTGCCATGCGCGCATTGCTGGAGAAAGTCCCTACCGGAAACCGATCTGCTAGGTCGCAATCATACCCGCCATGTGGTCGCCACAGAGTTGCGCAGGTGAGATGACATGATCAATGCCCGATTTACGCATTCGATTGCCGAGAATCGGATCGTTTGACTTGGCAAGCACCATGATATCTTTGCCGATATCTTTGCAAGTGATGCCAATTAACAGATTGTCCACTTCCTGATGCAGTGCGGCGACGACCGTTTTGGCGTTCAGGATGTTTGCTTCGGCTAAGGTCATCTCGTTCGTCGGATTGCCCACGACGACATGCAAACGTCGAAATCGTTTCTTGAACTGCTCGATCTCTGCCGGATCTTCGTCGATCAACACCACAGGGATTCTTTTGCGAATCAGCTTCTCGATGAGCGTATGGGCCATCGGTTCGGTTCCACACACGATCACGTGATCTTTGAGTTTTGAAATCATCTTTAGCATTCTCCGTCGGGCAGACTGTCCCGATAATTCCCGTTCGACAATGAGGCTCGTTAACGCGGCACTCCAGTACGTCATCCCAATCAAGCAGAAGAAAATGAGCAGCGACGTAAAACTGCGGCCGGCTTCCGACAAATCATTCGTTTCACCGTACCCGACGGTGGAAAGCGTAATCACCGTCATGTAGAAACCGTCACGCGGGTGCCAGCCCTCGATCCAGATATATCCACACGTCCCAACAGTCACGAGGAGCCCAAGTAACGATAGTGCTCTCAACAAACGCTTCATGGTTCAGCTCATCCCCCCAATGCCGATCGCATCTCCGCAAACTGCGTCACCGCTTCTTGCGACACCTCTTGCAGGACATCTTCGTCAATGGAAGGTGCGATGGAATGGAGCAGCGGCCAATGGTCGAATTCTGTATCGCTCGGGTCTGATCCAATACCCCATTTTCTTGCCAGCACATTCGCAACGGCGATAAGGTTCGACATGGGCGAGTCGATCTCTTCGAGCAAAGCGTTGTGATGATCGCCAATCGCGTCTGCCACTTCGAGCGGCAGACCCCATTCGTCCGCACATCGCAAGCCTAGCTCTTGGTGATCCACGCTAAACACATCTTGTTCGACAGATATGAGGTTCAGTTCATTCGTCTCTTTTGAAATGAGTTCGTACGTTTCACTCGCAAGGTCTAAGAGAACAAGTTTCCCTGCGTCGTGAACAATGCCCGCCAGGAACGCATCGTCCGGCTTCACATCTTCGACGTACTGGGCCACAGCGGCGGCGACCACACCACATCCCATGGAGTGCTGCCATAGCGCCGAACGCTGCTCGGCTCCTGCACCTCCTGCAGCGAAAGTATCGGCTGCGGCAACAGAGACGGTAAGTGTCCGCAAAGCTCTAAATCCCAACACGACGACGGCGTGTTGAAGCGAACGCACCTCGCCTGAACAGCCGTATGTTGAACTGTTGGCGACTCGCAAAATTTTCAACGCAACGCCCGGGTCACATTGAACGACTGCGCACAGTTCACTTGCCGTCACATTGGGATCGTCGCAAGCCGAGATGATTCGCGTCGCCGTTTCGGGAAACGGGCGAATCTCGGGCAGTTCCTGGCTCAGGTCAATTCGCTTGAACTTCACGTTCGATTCGTTTGTCATGAATTGTCCTGACTGATTGGAGTATTTGCAAAGTGGCTCACTCTCGGCCACGGAAGTGTTGGTCGCCCATCGAGCGCTGTCAAAGCAATCCTGCCCAGTTGGGTGATGATTGGCTCAGCACTACGTGAAACTCCTACCGAGTTCACCGACATCGTGCGTACAGTTGGAACAAGTGAATCGTTTCACGGATCGTTCGGACGCATCAACTACTTTCCGAGCAAGGAGAATCCCCTACGTTCGATAGACAAGGCGAAGGAGACCCTCACCATGCACGGCTTTCCGTTGGCAACGAAACCCAAACCGATGCTGATCGTCATCGACGATCAGCCCGACATCCTGGAATCGATTCCAGAGATGCTCCAGCCTGTCGAACAAGTGAAGCTCTATCACTCGGCCGAACAATTCCTGGAAACCGAGAATCTCTATTCCTGCGGCTGCCTGATTGTCGACCACGGGCTGCCCGGCATCAGCGGACTCGCATGCATCGAGCGACTCAGAGAGTCCCATTCGACACTATCTTCGATTCTTGTCACCGGATCAGCCGATGTTTCGCTTGTCGTGAACGCGTTCGAGCGAGGAATCACGGCGTTTCTTGAGAAACCTCTATCAACCGTCTGCCTCCAGACGAAAGTCGATCTGGCGTTTCGTGAATCGATCGATGCCTATACGAAACGCGTCACCGCAAATCGGGAAAAAAGGCAAACAAGCCGCTTAACACCACGCGAACTCGAAGTGTTTCGGCTCCTCACCGATGGGATGCACGCGAAACTTATCGCGAAACACCTGGGCGTCGCCTACAACACTGCCCGCGTTCACCGTGCGAATGTCCTGAAGAAAATGAAGGCTCGGTCAGTTGTCGAACTGCTGTCGATGAGGCGGTCTCAATAGCAACGGCAAACCAGACCGCAGCCATTTACCGCAAGGACGGGGCATCCTTACGGTAAATCGCCACGTGGCCATCCCTGGGTTCTAATGCGCGAACGATTCTCTAGGCGCACTGCCGACCGTACTTCGACTTCGGAAACAGGCTGGACGGACTCCCAACAACAGGCTCACCAGCAGTGCAAAAGCCGGCGCGAGGAAGCTGGCCATGGCCCCCATTTTTGCCGCATCTTGAATCGGGCCTGGCGTCGGGAACGCCGCGGTCGAGACAAACAAGGCCACCGTGAACCCAAGACTCGCAATGCTGCCCACAATCAGGGCATGCCTAAAGTCCATTCCAGCAGGCAGCTCCAACTTTAAACAACGCGTCGCAAACAGCACACAGAGGCCGATTCCCAACGGCTTTCCAAGGAACAATCCGGCCATTACCAGGTAGGAGCCGGCACCGATACTCGAGAAGACAACCCCCGCGTTCATCAGCGCAAACAGGCCAAGAATCAATTCGACAGGTCGTTTCCACCAGTGTTCGAACTCACTCAATGCGTCCCTGCGATGCGACTCAGCATCGGCAAACAGTCCCAAATCGTGTCCCGCGTGAGGCAGCGTCGGGATAATCGGCACCAATCCCAGCGCGGGATGGATGCCAGATTTGAAGAACGCGAACCAACTAAGTGCGCCCGGAATAGCCAGGTACCACCAAAAACTGTCGACGCCACGTTTTTTCATCATCAGACCACAACCAACCGCCGCAACCGCGAGTAACAACCAGCTGAAGTGCACGGCGCCCGAAGGATAGAAGACAGCCAAAATCGCTAGTCCTGCCGCATCGTCGGCAATCGCCAGCAGCAACAGGAACGAGATCGCCGGGTGACCGGCACCAAAAATCAAGCGAGCCACTAGGAAACTGAACGCGATATCGGTCGCACACGGAATAGCCCAACCGCTGCCGAGTGCGTCAAACTGACCAATCCATGCGGCTCCCACCAGATAGACGATGGCAGGTCCCGCAATTCCACCCACCGTTGCGATGAGCGGGGTCGCCGCTTTTTTCAAACTCGATAACGAGCCCCCGGGTAAGATTGCCTCCCACACCTCTTTTGCGGCGATGGCGAAAAACAACGCCATCAGGATATCATTCACAACAAAATGCATCGTGAGGCCATGCGCCTGATGTTCGGCGGCGTGCCCGTGTAATTCCCCACCGCTGCCGCTCAACCAATTCGGGATCAGGGACAACAGATCGAAATGAAGGAACGCCTCGTAACCGTGGCTATGGTGTGCGTGATCCCAATTCGCCCACAGCAATGCCGCGATCGATCCGAAAATTAGAAAAAGAGAGTAGTCGAAGAGCTTCTGCGAGGCGGCTCGAACAATCTGCGGGATAGTCATGATGCGTTTCCAGGTCATCCACATGGGGGGGTAAGGTCATTATTCCAACACTAGGTCACATTCAATGACATTTCTGTGTCGGTAACATGATTTCGCTGGCAACGTGAATCACTTGTGTGACGTTTTCTCGAAGAACTGTCTCTTGCTTCGTAATCAATGTGACTAGCGCAAGCGATCACTAGGGCGTTCCTCGCCAGGCATCGACCTGGCGAATGGCCGACCCGGACCCATCATCGATTTGGCGTGGCCAGCGACGGCGAAAGCTGCACCTAAACAGAATGACTAGATGGACTGGCAATTTTCTTTGTTTTTCGCTGCGGCGTCGCTTTACGCAAAGAGCCGCTCAGCAGCAAACACGTTTCGATGCGCCTCGCGAACCGACAACCGTGCTTTTCCGTCCTACATTGCCGTATCGGTTGTGCCATATCGAAATAGGCCACCGTCAGATCGACTCTATGGATTGAGGCAATGATGCGCCACTACGATTGTATTGTCATCGGCACTGGCCCTGCCGGTCAGAAGGCAGCTATTCAAGCGGCCAAACTTGGGAAAACTGTAGCAATCGTCGAAAAACGATCGGTGGTTGGCGGTGCTCAAATCAACACCGGTACCATTCCTTCCAAAGCGCTGCGAGAGGCGGCCGTCAACTTGACGGGACAACATGCCAGCAGCAATCATCATCGTCGCGCCAACCGGACGACCGTTTCGGACTTGGTCGATTTTTCTCGAGAAGTCATCTCCTCAGAACGTGACTTGGTATTGGATCAATTTGACCGCAACGGCATCGATCTCATTTGGGGGAAGGCCCGTTTCGTCGACACGCATACGATTTCCATCGATGGCCCGGATGGTGAATATTCAATCTCGGCGGATGTATTTCTACTGGCAGTCGGCACCAAGCCGGCTCGGCCCGGCAACATACCATTCAACGGTCGCACGATTTTCACGAGTGACGACGTGATGCGAATGGAATCGCTACCGAAATCGATGATTGTGGTTGGCGGGGGAGTCATCGGCACCGAGTTCGCTTGCATCATGGCGACGCTTGGCGTTCGCGTGACACTCGTCGAGGGCCGCGACCGACTGCTCGGTTTTCTCGATCGCGAGATTGGCGATTCCCTTCAATACTTGATGCGGCGAATGGGAATCTCTTTGCGCCTGGGAGAGAAAGTCGAATCGATCTCCATCGCTAATGATTCGGTCAGCGTGCAGCAGGAACTTGTCGAGGCGAAACTCGAATCAGGAAAGCATATTCACGCAGAAACACTTCTCTACGCCGTCGGTCGCCAAGGTGTTTGTGGCGAACTTGCCTTGGAGCAGGTTGGCATCACGTACGATGATCGTGAGCGTCTAGCGGTTAACGAGCACTACCAGACCGAAGCGGCTCACGTCTATGCGGCCGGCGACATCATTGGCTTCCCCGCCTTGGCCTCCACCTCCATGGAACAGGGCCGTCGCGCAATCTGTCACGCTTTCCAGGCAGACGTCGGGAATTACAATACCGACCTGTTCCCCTATGGAATCTACTCGATTCCCGAAATATCGATGGTGGGAAAGACCGAGGAGCAACTGACCGAAGCCGGCATACCTTTCGAGACAGGCATCGCCGAATATGGAGAAATTGCACGCGGCCAGATCCTACGAGACGATCTGGGCATGCTGAAACTGATCATCCACCAAGAGACGCGGGAGATCCTTGGTGTCCATGCCATCGGAACAGGCGCAACCGAATTGATCCACATTGGCCAGGCTGTCATGGCTTTGAACGGAACGGCCGACTTCTTCATTGACAACGTCTTTAACTTCCCCACGCTCGCCGAAGGCTACAAAGTCGCCGCCTACAACGGACTGAACAAGCTCAACCACGTCGTCTGTGGGATTTAGCCTTCCGCAATTTCCGCAAGATTCAGCCAGCAACCTAAAACAGAGAACATCCGATCCATTCGTTCTTTGGCACTCCGGAGGCAACACGTGGCTCTCATCGACCAGACCGACATTCAAATGACCGCAAGCAATGGTCACATCGTAATTTCGATACCGGCGGCGGCCTTGGCGAATTGCACGTCGGCAGCGAAAGAGGGCGACGCCGGGCAACTGGAAGGTCGCAATACGTTTCGAGTCGCCGTGCGAGATTGGATGAAGCTTGATTCGCAACTGAAAGATGGCCAGCAGGCCTACGACGTCGACTTGCGCGACATCAGCTTGGGCGGATTCGAAATCCTTCGACCGCAAGACGATCGGCTCCTGTTGCCCACGAATCGTCCGCTCTACTTGAAAATGCAATCGGCAGGACACAGTGTCGAACTGGCCTGTCTACCGGTGCGAATCGACGGCGATTCGATCGCCTTTCGTTTTGGCTCACACTACACAAGCGATCCCATATCGCCACCGCGCGGACTGGAGCAGATCATCATGGAACTGCAGCGCCAATGGGTGTCGCACAACGGCTACTCGAACCACGACATGAATCACGCCTAAGTCCACTGCCACGTGGTGAGCTGAGAGCGTGGCCTCGGATGCTTGCTACAAGCTACGGAACGCCAATTGCCAAGCTCCTAAGCAACCCGCAAACGGACTTGCTCTGATTCATACCGATTCAATTTGTTCGACAGTGTTCTGGTTGTGATTCCCAGGTCTTTGGCGGCCGCTGTCTTGTTGCCACGATGTCGATTCAGCATCTTCAGAATGAAGTGCTTTTCTAATTCGTCCAGCGTCAACGCGTCGAGTTCGGTACTTGTCGCCGTGGTCAGTTCCTCGTCTGGTTCGCCCAAATCACACCGATGGAGCAATTCACCGCTTGCCACGACGCACGCTCGATGAATCAGATTGGCAAGTTGCCGAACGTTCCCGGGCCAATGGTACGATTCGAGAAACGACATGGCAGCCTGTGAGAAACCATGAATTGTCACGTGTGATTCGTGCTTAAATTTATTGAGGAAGAAAATCGCCAGTGGCCGAATGTCGTCCGGTCGCTCTCGCAAGGAGGGCAGGGCGACTCGCAAAACATTCAGACGGTAGTAGAGGTCTTCACGAAAGCGGCCGTTGCGAACTTCATCCACAAGCCGACGATTGGAAGTAGCAATCACACGAGCCCGTACTTTTCGACTCTCGTCACCGCCGACACGTTGAAACTCTTCTTCTTCGAGGACCCGCAGCAGCTTCGCTTGCATGCCGATCGGAATCTCGCTGATCTCGTCAAGCAGAATCGTGCCATCTTCCGCAGAAGCGATCAGGCCGACTCGTTCTTGCGTCGCACCGGTAAAGGCGCCCCGCTCGTGACCAAACAATTCGCTTTCAATCAGTGATTCCGGCAAGGCGGCACAGTTCACGCGAACATAGGGACGCTCTGCACGAACACTGCATTGATGAATCCATCGCGCAATCACCTCTTTCCCCGTCCCGCTTTCCCCCGTCAACAGAACGGTCGCTGAGCTTTGAGCAAATCGCTGCGCGCATTCAATGACTTCCTGCATCACCTTCGAATCACCCACCGGGCGATATTGTTGCGCTATCACCGGGGCCGCCAACATCCGCTGCAACTCGGCAAGGTTTTCGGCGACGCCGCCACCGGTCGCCTTGCTGCAATTGTGCTGATTAGAATCTGGGTACATGTCGTCGCCTGATCTAGTGAGAACCTTTACCGGATCGCTGATAGGCCGCGGAAGCTTGTTGTTTTCGTGCAGCCGTATTGAGTTGAGGCAAGAGCCGTGTTTTCTTGGCATTCGTTTTCGATTCGATAGCCTCGATCTTATTTAGCAACGAAGCCAACACGTCTTGGACTTCAGCCTTCAGTTGAATGCACCCGGCCGATTTCTGAAAGCCGGCAGAATTCCACAGTTCGGACGCCTCGACATACTTCGCTTGATGTGTTTCCACGCGGTTCATGATCAATCGCAGCTCGTCATTCACAGTGCCTGCCGACTGCTGCCCGTCGAGTCGCAACGACAGGTCATCGATTTGACGAGCCGTGATTTGATAGTGCGTTTTGAGCTGCACCAACACTTCCTGCAGTCGCTCATCGACTGCGCCGTTTGCCTTATTCAATGCCCGCCTCCTGCTGCTGGTCGTATCCCGTCCATTGTGCCAGTTGTTGGGAAATTTCCTCTTCGTCCTGAATCGTCGACAACCACCAGCGGGCCGTCGGCGCCAGCAGCTCATCTTGCGAACCGACCACCATCCGATAATAGCGCGACGCCTTTTCGAACTCTTTTAGGTTTCGCAAGCAGCCGGCGATTTGAAATTTGAACCATGTCTCATTGGCCTCTTCCGGCGGATCGTCGACCAGTTGCCCATAGACTTGCATGGCCAGTCGATACTCCTTGGCACCAAACAAGTTGTCGGCCAGCGCCTGACGATCAACAGCAGCATCAGTCACCGGCTGCGAAGGTGGGTGACGCACCGCCGGCTCTTCGTTCGGCTCGCTCGGTTCTGTCCGGTATGGCTCACTCGCGGCGATTTGAGGTGGATTGTCTGGCAGCGTATCGGCAAACTGAATTTCGCCCGAGACGGCCGGTTGGCGCGGTGGTTCAACGGGAGCTGGCTGATTCGTGTCCGTCACTCGTTTTTCCAAATCCGAAATCCTCGAGATCGATTGCAGTGCCACTCGGTTCGCCGCCTCGGCGCTTCGCTTCGCCTCAGCGGCCAGTTGCTCCGACCGGTTCGCTTGGCGCCTCGCTGCGGCGGCCGCATTTCGTTCGCGCACGGCCGTCTCTCTCAGCGACCGGTTGTGGACTCGTAGTTGCTCCAGCCCCTCCTTGATCGCCTTTAGTTCTTGCAGTTCCCGACCCGAAGTCGAGTTCAGTTCAGAGCTGATTTGCTCCAACATCAAATTGGGATCGACGGCCGGCGCCACGATCACGCCACCGTCGCTCGATAGGTCGAAACGTTCACTCACGATCGGTTCGGACGAGTACTCCTCAGTCGGCAGCTCATACTGGGCCTGCGTTGCCTTGGGTGGCGCCTTCCGCTCCGGCTTCCGATCTGGCTTCACAGCTTTCGGTTGAGTGTTTGGTGCAAGAAACAAATCAAACTCTTCCGTTGGAGCCTCGCCCACCGGCAGCGGTGGCGCTTGGCGAGAATCTGCGCTCTGTTGCCTGGGCAGCGCAGAGCGCTGTTGAGCCACGGCCCGGCCGTTTCCAAGGCAGAACAAGATCACGAGAAGTACAATATTTTGGCGGATCACGGCGAGACTCCCCCACTTGCTTGGTCATCCATCGCAGCAGGCAGTTGCGCTTCGGCACCCGGCAACATCCCAGCAAAACAGAGCGCAGCTTGATAATGTTCGTTATTCAATTCGTAAAACCGGCCCATCACGCGCAGCACTTCTGCTTTCTGTTCGGAAGTGAGATCATTCGTCAGTAGCTCACGGCAAACGGCAAGCGCTTCGATTTGATTGCCCTCAGCCATGCAGAGCCTGGCCAATTGCAATGTCGCGTTCACGGACAATGGTTCGTCTTCGTTGACAAGAGAACGTTCAATCAGCGCTCGGGCCCTTCCGATCTGTCCCGATTCCAAGAAAGAACGTTCGAGCCTTAGCAGGACCTCTTCCCGGACCCACGGCATCAGTCCCTGTTCAATTTTCTCGACGAACAAGTCTTCCATTCGTGCCAACAAGCCGACCGCTTCAAACGCATTGCCGGCAATCAGCAAGACATGTTGTCCGACCCTCGGATCGAGTTGCAGATGACTTAAGCTTTGCACCAGTTTTCGGCCACCATCGGCGACCTCAAGATCGCCGTGAGCGACCAGAAATCCAGCGTAGCTTGTGATGAGTTCGGCAATGGAGCGCAGACTTTCATCTACCTCAGCATCAAGAATGTGACTTCGCTCCTCGACCAACACTTTGACTGCCGCGTGAGAATTTTCCGCCAAGATGTAGGCTGACGACAACATGATCGCTGGAACTGCTCGCTGAGCACCCGTTGCTGTCGAGACGGCGCGAATCAGTGGTCGCGTCGCTTCCTCGATCTGGCCGTTCTCTAAAAACAATCGTCCGACGTAGGCGTTAGCGGCCGACTGCAAAGGATGACCATGGCCACCATCGGCGACTTGAAAAAAGCTTTGAATTGCCAAATCACGTTGCCCCTGCTTCAACAGTGTTTTCGCATTATTGAAATAGGCGACAATGACGTCTGACGAATCGGGAAATTGGGTTTCGAATTTATCGTAGACGGAAGTGGCATTCGCATAATCTCCGTTCACAAAACTGAGGGCGCCCAAGGCCAAAAAACTGTACTTGGCCAGCGAATGATCCGGATGTTCCGACACGGCCCGACGAAGCAGCCGTCCGGCAAATTCTCGGCGAATGGACTCCAACTTGTGAACGTCACATTCGGAAGGCGATCGAACCACAACTCGATCTTCTTCCCACGTCCAAAGAAGGTTGTAAGTCGATAACAACTCGTCGAGCGCGATGGCCACACTGACATCTCGCTTGTCGAACTTTTGCAGCCGATTCTGAACTTCTAATCTGGCGCCTTGAGACCATTCGATCTTGATGGCGGTCTTCTCGGCCAATTTCGCGACCAATTCCAAGATCAGTTGCGGCTTGTGCAGCGACGCGAAAATGCGAGTCTCATCCGGGTGTGGACCGTAGGAATAAAGAATCTCGATCTCATTCTCCGGATCGCCGGCGACTTTCGGTGCGGCCGCCAAGGGCTCCACATCTTCCGCCAATGCCAATAACTGGGCGGCCGACCAGCGGCGAGATGCCGAATACATGCCATCGTCTAGGTAGGCCACTTCGTCAAAATCTCGGGGCGCGGGCATGAAAGACTGAGCCAACAAATGGGAGACTTCTCCTGCCAGCGCGCCTTCGGGACGAGCAATAATAATCGGCGAGCTTTTGGCCCTTGCCAGAACCGCCCGCGCCATCTCACGCTCGCCCGTTTCCATCCAGATTCTGGCTTGGCCCAGCTGGGCAGCAAGGCGAATCGAGGCACTCACCGATTCACCCGTCAGGGCACGATATGATTCCCCCGCAACCTCGACCTGACCGACCAACTCTCGAGCAACGCAAATGCGGTACATCAGTTGATCGTAAAGCAACGTGCCGGGTTCTAGTTTGAGTCGCGAATAGGCGGAGATCGCTTGAGCCACGTTGCCGTGCTCCAACAAGATGTCGATCAAATTCAAATCACGAATCGTCAGTGGCGTTTGTCGCACCGGAGCCAACTGGGGAGCATCTGCGTCCGCATCGCTGGCATCGACATCGGCGATCGGTATGCGCTCGCTAGTAATAGGGGGAACGGAATTGACTGCCAGCACCGGCGGACGCCAGACGAGCATGCCTAGTGAAAACCCCCATCCCGTTGTGCACAGGATGAGCAAAACGCGAAACGCCAATTTGCTGCCACGACCCGTACGTTCATCCGCCTGGCAAATCTGCTCGATCTGTTGCGGCGTAAGTTCGGCGTCGTCAGTCATGTTGGCTCAGCTCTCTTTGCGATTTGCGGCGGATTCTGGCAGCATCGCAGCGTAGGGAAAGTACTTACGTCCGATTTGCCCCGTCGTCATCTTCACAGGGCGCAGTCCGCCGACTCATCAAAATCGTCATCGTCGTCGAAATCAAATGACTTAAGGCAAACTTTCTAAGCAAGGTTGTGAGCAGACGTTCGATAACGTCTGCAGACAGGAATAAGGAGCTGGAAATGCGTATTGGCAACCAACAACAATTTACGATTCACGACTCTCATTCGCAGAAGGTCGCGAAAGAATCATCCGCGAGTAAAGGAATTACGAAGCGGGACGACAACACATCAACTCGCAAGAGCGACGGTGAAGTGCGTCAGTTGGTTGAGCAGTTGCGCAGCACTACGGATGATCGAAGCGGTTTGATGGAAGCGGTAAAAGCGCGTCTGGCGGCTGGCGAGTACGACACTCCCGCAGCGCTAGAAGCGACCGCCAAGTCCATCCTCCATTCATCTGTGGCGTAGATAAATCGTCCTGTGGCAAAGGCATGCCTTGGTCGGACAACGTTTTTGAAAAAATCAAAACGGACACGGATTGTCCACTAGCGAACGCATGATAGATGCTCCGCTAGGCTGTAGGGAGATGCTTAATGTCATTTGTAATTGCGAACAATGTCGCGTCGCTGACGGCGAACCACTACCTGGGAAAGTCATCGAGAGGACTCAACAGCTCGCTGGAAAAACTCGCTTCTGGATTCAAAGTGAATCGAGGCGCCGACGGCCCGGCCGCTTTGGTCATTTCGGAAAAACAACGCGTACAAATCGCCGGCTTAACCCAGGCCATCGATAACGCAGAGAAAGGCATATCACTGATTCAAACGGCGGAAGGAGCCCTGACCGAGGTCAACTCGCTCTTGGTCAAAATCCGCAGCCTGGCCATCGACTCGGCGAATGAAGGCGTCAACGATGCCGACGCGCAAGCGGCCAATCAATCGGAAATAGATAACGCGCTCGATACGATTCGCCGGATCGCTGAAAACACACAATTCGGCATTAAGAAGCTGCTGGACGGATCGCGGGGAATTTCCGGAACAACGTCCGATCCCAACGTGACATTCATTAAAGGAACGTCGAACACTTATGCCGGCACCTATGCGGTCAACGTCACCACACCGGCGACGCGAGCAGTCGTCGTCGCGCCTTCAACACAAACAACCAACTTAACAGCACAAGAAACATTAACCATCAACGGAGTAAGAATCAGCCTGAATGCCGGGTTGAGCCCCACAGGAGTCCGAGACCGCATCAACCAGTTCAGCGACGAAACCGGCGTCATTGCCGATGACGATGGCAGCGGAGCGACGCGGCTCTATTCGGAGGAATTTGGCGATGCGGGAGAGATCACGGTCTCGTCGGACCTTCCAGCGTCGACCACTTCCACCGGGTTTAGCAACTCGACCGTCACGATGAACGGCACCGACATCGCCGGGCAAATCGACGGCATTGATTTCGTCGGTACCGGCAATTTGGCGACCGCCACCAGCGGGTCGGCCCAAGGGCTGGTGCTGGAGATTGCCGCCTCGTCATCCGACCTGACGACCACGGCCACGGGACTGCTGGGCGACGTCGAGGTCGAAGACAACAGCCTTGTTTTTCATATCGGACCCAACGAAGGCCAGTCAGCAAAAATAGCGATCAACACCATTTTACCAACCGCTTTGGCCGTGAACGCCGATTCGACTTACGACAGTTTAGCCGACATCAGCGTACTGACAGCGGACGCTGCCAATGAAACCTTGGCCAGCGTCGACGCGGCGATTGACGAAATTACCCAGCTACGAGGATCGCTGGGTGCGTTCCAACAAAACTCACTCGATTCCACAGCCAACAGTTTAAGAGTGACTTTAGAAAACACCGTCAGCGCAGAGTCGGTCATTCGTGACACAAACTTTGCCGTTGAAATTGCCAACTTCACCAAGCACCAAGTACTCGTCCAGGCGGGCACTTCGGTGCTCGGCAACGCAAACCAAACTTCTCAATTAGTTTTGTCGCTGTTGAATTAGGAACGCACGAACACAACCTATAGTTAGGACGAGCAACGAACAACGGATTGATGACTCACACGTGACCCACGGCAGCAGGCCGAACGACAGGATCACGTGATGCAAACAAAGACAAGGAACATTGATCATGTTGGGCATTGACGGTCTCGTCACCGGATTAGACACATCGAGTATCATCGAGGGTCTGCTGAGTATTCAGCAAAACAAAGTTGCCGGACTGAATGTTCGCCGCAGCGAGATCTTACAAAAGCAATCTTCCTTCGCCGGCGTCGAAGCTCGCCTCCAATCACTGCGCACGGCCCTCGGCCAACTCGCATCGAACCAGAACAGCACACTGCGAGAAAAGACCGTTTCCTCGAGTAACGAAGATGGCATCACGGCCGCCGCTTCGGACGATGCGATCTCAGGCACGTACCGCTTACGAGTCGATCGACTCGCGTCCGCTCACCAAGTTGCCACAAGCGGGTTCGCCGAACTCGACACCGAAGTCGGCACCGGAACCATCAGTATTGGCGCCGGTAGCAGCAACCCGGTCGAGATCGAAATCACGGAGGAGAACAATTCGATCGAAGCGGTCGTCGATTCGATCAACGCGGCCGACGCGGGCGTGACCGCCTCGATCGTGAACGATGGGTCGACCGATACGCCCTACCGGATCCTGGTCACTTCGAATAAGACCGGTGCGGCGAACGAGATCAACTTCAGCAGTGATCTGACGGGCGGAGAATCCTTAGCGTTCGACTTTGACAACCCGGTCGAGGTGGCTGCCAACTCGTCCGTGACATTCGGCTCAGGCGCTGGCGCCATCACTGTCGAGAACGAATCGAACAAGATCAACAATCTCATCGACGGCGTGACACTCGATCTGCGAAGCGCTGACCCGAACGAAGAGATCACGCTCACCGTCGAACAGGATGTCGAGGCGGGCGTCGAAGCGGTGAATGGGTTCGTTACGGCCTACAACGACTTCATCAAATACGTGAATGATCAGGTCCAGTACAACTCCGAAACAGAAACGGGAGGGCCGCTCTTGGGCGAGCGGGCCGTTACCTCCATTCAAAACGACATCCAATTCACGATGACGGGGATCGTCGGTGGCTTGACCAGCGACATGAACCGCCTGACTTCGATCGGTATCTCGGTCGAAGACACGGGCCTGCTGACCGTTGACGAATCACGATTACGCAGCGTCCTTTCCGGATCGGAAGAGGGAATTGGCGCCGAAGACGCGGCTCGACTCTTCTCACTCAGCGGCACCAGCGACCGAAACGGACTGGGGTTTGTCGTCGGGAGTGCCAGTACTCTGGCGGGAGAGGTCGAAGTCGACATTACTGCCGCAGCCACCTCTGCCAGCGTCTTCGCTACCAACGGCGCGGACTCGATAACGATCGACGACACCAACAACACCTTTCGCCTGGTCGTCGATGGGCAAACATCAAGCGAGCTGACACTCGAAGAAGGCGTCTATACCCCAGAAGAGATGGCGTCCCATCTGGAATCGGTCATCAATGGCGATTCCGAACTCAACGGACGAACCGTCGACGTCTCGGTCGACGGCGGTGAACCGCCCAGGTTGACGATTACCAGCGAAAGTCTCGGCAGCACATCCGAAGTCAAACTTCAAAGTGGTCCTGCGTGGCAAGCTTTAGGATTTGCCGGCGATGAAACCGACTCGGGCACCGATGTCGAAGGGAACTTTATCGTCAATGGCGTTGTCGAATCGGCGACGGGGCGGGGCACGCTGCTGATCGGAGACGAAGGCAACGCGGCGACGGCCGACCTACAAGTCCGCGCCAATATCAATGCGGCCGATCTCACGGAAGGCGCAGAAGGGACCATCACCGTCACTCGAGGCCTGGCCTCGCGACTCGATTCGATGATCGATGACCTGCTGGATGTCGAAAATGGCCAATTAAAAACCATCAACGACCGATTCACAGCAACGGATGAAGGGATTCAAGATTCGATCGAACGGATCAACATACAGGTCGAAGCTCAGCAGCAGTCGCTGATCTCTCAATTCACGGCCCTCGAATCGATCGTGGGAAATTTGCAGCAAACCGGCAATTTCCTCTCGGCCCAGTTTTCAGGAATTTCAGGTCTTTCGATCTAGCGAACTTCGGCGACTGATGGGTGACCATTTGCCCCATGGAATGGTCTTCGTTCACCAGTTCAAGGATGAAATCTTCAATGACAACCAACGCACAGGCCGCTTACAGCAAGCACAAAGTGGAGAGCTGGAGCCGAGTCGACATGCTCCTCGCGCTGTACGATTCGGGCATTACATCGATTTCCGCAGCCGAGGAAGCGGAACGTACGGGAGACAGCGAAACGGCCGACAAGCTGCGCATGAAGGCCCTTCGTGTGATCCAAGGCCTGATCGCAGGCTTGGACCTCAACCAAGGCGAGGTCCCGAAACAGATGCTGCGTCTGTTCGAGTACATGCATCACGCCATCCATACGCGGCAACCGGGCCATCTGGAAAGCGCGAGAAACATCCTCACTTCACTCCACGAGAGCTTCCAGGAAATTCGAACGGAAGCGATAGCACTCGAAAAGAATGGGGAAATCCCGTCGCTAGAAACAACGCGCTTCCAATTCACTGCCTAGGTTTTCCCGAAGGTAGTTTCCCCCAAGTCGGGTGACCGCTAGTAGAAACGTTTTCGCGAACGGCTGGAAACGAATTCCTCTCACCGCATGAAGCGACGGTCAACCCTACTCGCGCTCCCCTAAGAAGTTGTGCCACAGCCGCCAAATGTCGGGGGGCTTGCCGACCACGAAACGCGGCTCTCACGTTTTCCTTCCGTCGCGCCCGCGCCGATTCTTTGCCCTCACAGGCACAATCCTTTCTTGTGGCACACCGATTGCAACCGCTCTCTGCAGATGTCCGCGCTGGCATGAATACCCCACCAACCACAGCGCCCACTCCTTCCTGCCAACTCACCCTACATCCTTCCAGAGCTGCTCGCCATGTACGCCGGCATTTATTCCGCTGCCTCGTCGATTGACGCAATTGAACGAGCACATGAAGTCGTTGCCAACAACCTGGCGAACATTAACACACCCGGTTTTCGCGCTCAGACGACTTCCTTCCAATCGTTGGTTGCCGATCATCAGAGCATCAATGGAACAAGACGGCACGGGACCGACATGGCCCAACCCCGATTCGATTTCCAATCGGGAGTGCTCGAATCGACGGGCCGCGAGTTGGACCTGGCTTTAGAAGGCGACGGCTTCTTCGAATTAAGCTCGGAAAGCGGTCCGTTGTACACACGTAACGGCGTCTTCTTCATCGGAGAAGACGGTGCCCTTGTGAATGCGAGCGGCCTGCCCGTGGAGGGCGAATCGGGACCGATTCAGTTTGCTCCGGGTGTCACTCCTGACCAGGTCACGATCGGGCCCGATGGGTCGATTCAGGTCGGAGGAGCCAACATTGGCAAAGTCAAAGTCGTCAACTTTGAAGACCCGCATCAACTGCACGCTCAAGGCACCGTACTTTTCGACGGCCGAGACGCCGTGCCGACCGAATCGACGGCGCTGGTGCAGCAAGGAGTTCGCGAACTGTCCAACGTCAATGCGACGCAGCAGCTCGTGAAACTCATCAGCGGCATGCGGCACCACGAAGCGGCTCAAAAAGCGCTACGCAGCATGTCCGACACCATCGCCCAACGGTTACGCCCTAACTAATTGAGGATACTCGCCCATGATCCGCGCTCTCTATTCCAGCGCATCCGGGATGAAAGCCCAGGAAACGCTGCTGGACGTAACCGCCAACAACCTGGCAAACGTCAACACCAACGGTTTCAAACGAAGCCACGTCGATTTTGCCGACCTGATCTACTCGAAGGTTCGGCAATCGGGAGGCGAGCTAACCGTAGGGCAACCGGCTCCCGTCGGCCTGGAAGTCGGCGGCGGCTCACGCGCGGTCGCTACAACGAAGCTGTTCACGCCTGGATCGATGGAACGAACCGCCAACGCCAGTGATCTGGCAATCGAAGGAAGTGGATTCTTCAAAGTTCAATTGCCAAACGGCGAGTTCCGATACACACGCGATGGGTCGATGCACCCGGACGCCACCGGTCAATTGGTGACCGGTGATGGCTACCCACTCGATGGCGGCATCACGATTCCGAACGATGTCAATCTCGACACGTTGACGATCGGAGCAGACGGTACCGTGTCAGCGCTTCAAGGGGGCGTCACCGCAAACTTGGGACAAGTGCTCCTCTATCGCTTCCCCAATCCGGCCGGTCTCAGCAGCGAAGGAGGAAACCTCTTTTCAGCCACTTCCGCATCGGGTGATGAAGTCGGTGGTACCCCGGGAACGGACGGGTTAGGCACGTTACGACAAGGCTTTCTCGAATCTTCCAACGTGGAAGTGGTGACAGAACTCGTCTCGCTCATCACCGCGCAACGCGCCTATGAAGTGAATGCCCGAGCGATCAAAGCGGGTGACGAGATGCTCTCAACGACCGCTCAGATTCTTCGATAACACTCGATCCAACCATTAAGATGATGCATCCATACCCTCGCTCCGCATTTCGCTGTTTAACCATGCCATGGTCGCTATTCCTCTTCGCCACGGTGATGGGACCGGCGGTCAGTCATGGTGAGATCGTGATTTCCGTTGCGGCAGAATCTTTTTCAGCCCAAGAGGTCATCCGGCTGAAAGACATCGCTCAGATTACGGGCGCTCCCCGCGCATTAGCGAACCAAATCGCCGAACTGGACCTCGTCGAGTTTCCGGCGACGAGCGAATCGATATCGATTGATCGCGATCATATTCAACTGAGGCTGCTTCTCGGTGTGGTGACGAACGAATCTCTCCGCGTGACGGGAGCCCCGACCGTTCAGGTACGACGGGCCGGCCAACGCATTGCCGATGCGCAGATTCTTACCAAAGCGAGCGCGGCCCTGGCCGAGCTCTGGAACGCCGACCCTTCGGCTGTGAAGGTCCGACTGATGCGGCCGATCAACGAACCGGCTTTGCAAGGAGCTCAGGCGTCCGACCTCGAAATCGTTGTCCCGGCGACCGCTCGGCCCGGCTCCTTACGAGCCACGCTGCTCGTGCATGAGCAGGGAACCTTGCAGGCCAGCGTCGAACTGCAACTCGATGTCCAATTGTCGGCCGAGTTGCTCGTCGCCACGGCCAACCTACCCCGCGGTCACACGCTGGCGGAGAACGATCTGATGATTCGCTGGCAGCCGGTTCGCAAACCGGGAACCGTCCTGACACAGGCAGAGGCGATCGGGCAGGTTTTACGCTCTCCGGTAAAGTCGGGACAGGTGATGGAATCGCGGCTTCTGACAACGGCAGCGAACAAGACGGCTGCCCACAAAGTCATCAAGACTCGGGACATTGTGCGCCTTGTCGGCAAGTCGGACACCCTTTCGGTCACGGTTTCGGACGCCGAGGCGATGCAGTCAGGCGGAATTGGAGATCGCATCCGAGTTCGCAATCCATCGTCCAACAAAATCGTTGTCGCCCGCGTCGTTAGCGCTACCCAAGTGGAGATGGAATTGTGATTCGCAAATCAAGTCTGATGCTGACAGGCATCCTGCTCTCCGCCGCCCTCGTTCCGTCTGCCGATGCCCAATCCCTTTGGCAGCGCCGTCAGTCTCAGAAAGCGCTTTTGTTTTACGACTCGCAAGCGCGACAGGTGGGCGATATTTTGACCGTGCTCGTCAATGAGGCGACCGACGTGCAGAACCGAGATGCTCGCGCGATGGACCGCGCCGCAGAATCGGGCGGCGGATTTTCGCTCAGTGGAGCCCTTGGTGGCGACCTCGGTTCGAAAAACGGCAACGCCACATTCTCGACCGACGCCAATGGCAACGGAAAGTTCGATGCGCAATCGAATTACTCAGTAGCGCGCGGATTCACGGACCGCATCACGGTCACCGTCGTCCAACGGTTACCGAACGGGAACCTAGTCATCCGCGGCTTTCGCAATCATGTGGTGACCGGAGAACGTCGAGCCCTATCCATCAAAGGCGTCGTACGGCCGCTGGACATTCAGGCCGACAACTCGATTGAGTCCCAATACATCGCTAACTTGAAACTGTGTTACGACGGTGACGGCATCGAATCCAAATTCAGCGAAGAAGGTTGGGCGACTCGTGCCTGGAACAAGTATCGACCCTTCTAGTCCTATGAAACACAACACTCACACTCCACCGAATCGACCCGTGTTCCCATTCTGTCGCACGCCTGCGCGCGTCACTTGGGTCTTGGCGATGGCTCTGCTCGCATGTTGGCCGAGCAACCTCTGCGCCCAAGTGCGCATCAAGGCAATCACCACAGTCGACGGTGTGCGCATCAATCAACTGACCGGCATGGGCCTGGTAACGGGACTGAACGGTACGGGTGGTAACAGCCCGATCACGCGTCAGTTTGCTCAGAACTTGATTCAGAACTTTGGCCTCAGAGCCAGTCCGGCTCAGCGACTGTTGGCACCGAACGATACCCGGCAAAAGACCGATAACCTTTCGGTCGTTACCGTGACAGCCGAGCTGCCGATCTTTTCCCGTGAAGGATCGCAGATTGATCTTACCGTTTCTACATTCGACGATGCGGACAGCCTGCAAGGTGGGACGTTGATGACGACGCCGCTGTTTGGCGTCGACGGTGAAGTCTACGCTGTCGCTTCCGGACCGATTTCCATTGGCGGCTTTTCGTTTGGCGGAGACGCCGGCAGCGTCCAGAAGAACCATCCGACGACCGGCCGCATTGCTAACGGGGCCACCGTCGAAAAAATCGTCCCCACAGATTTCGCTCGCGCCGGCTGCGTCCGTTTGCTGCTGAGACATGCCGACTTCGAAACGGCCAAGCGGATCGAAGCGGCCATCAATCGATTCTATCCGGGAGTCGCCACCGCCGAAGATGCGGGCGCTGTCAAACTGATCATCCCGATGGAATACGCGCTCAATCCGGTCGCCTTCGTCGGTGCGGTCCGTTCGCTTACGGTCGAACCCGACATGGCCGCGAGCGTCGTGATCAACGAACGGACGGGGACGGTGGTCATTGGACACCACGTGCGCATCTCTCCGGTTGCCATCGCACAAGGAAGCCTAGCCGTCATCACCGGCGAGGCGCCACTTGTGTCGCAGCCCAACCCGCTCTCCGATGGGCAAACCGTTGTCGTTCCGCGGACTTCGATCCAGGTCGAAGAAGAGCGACGACCCGTGTTTGTTATGGGGAATACCACGACCGTCGGCGAACTGGCCGACGCCTTGAATGTACTGGGAGTCACGTCTCGTGACATCAGCGCCATCTTCCAACAGCTTCACGCAGCTCATGCCTTGCATGCCGATCTGCAATTTCAATAGAGAGTCGCCCGTGGACATTTCGAATCTTTCATCAACGCTGGCCTCGAACTCGGCTGCCGAATCGTTGGCCCACCGATCTCAAGATGCCAAGTCGGTCGCCGAACAAGAAGATATCGGCAAACAGGTCGAATCGGTCTTCGCTTCCATGCTGATCAAGACGATGCGAGACACGCTGGGCGAAGAGGGTCTCTTTCCCGGTGACAAGTCGGACGCCTTAGGCGGGCTGTTTGATCAGTACATGGGAGAGCAGATCGTTCAAGGTCGCGGCCTGGGGATTGGTGACTTAGTCGCGAAATACGCCCACCGTGGCAGCGAGGAGCAGTGACATGGAAGAAACCATACTTTACCCAAACAACGAACTTGTGCGAACTTGCATCCAACACTTGCAGCAAGAGTTGGCCGCTCTGCACGGGCTGAATCGCTCGCTGAGCGCCGTGCGACAAGCGGTCGAGACGCACGACATTGGACGGTTACCCGAACTGATCGAAAAGCAACAAGCCGGCTCGCAACAATTAGAACAAGTACGGCGCCAACGTCAGCAATTTCGCACTGCACTCGCCGCCACGCTCCAGGTACCTGACGGACAGGCGACGATCGCCGCTTGGGCCGAGACGCTTTCCACTTCCGCCAAACATACGGTTTTGAAGATGCGCGATGAGGTTGCCGCGATCGCAGAAGATACGGCCCGCTTGGCACAATCGAACATGGCCGTCGTGTCGCACGGATTGCAGATTCTGAACGAAGTGCGCAACTGCTTAACCGGCGGCAGCGACAAACCCGATCGTTACCTGGCCACCGGACAGCCAGGTCCAGTCGGTCCGCAAACGCTCTACAAGACCCGTTTCTAGAGGCACCACTATGTTGCATTCATTGAACATCGGGCTGAGCGCCATACGTGCTTCCAAAGTCGGTTTGGATGTTGCCGGACACAATATCGCGAACGCGAATACTCCCGGTTACCGTCGACAGATCGCTCATTTTGCCGAACGGCAACCGATCAACCTCTACGGCCTGGAACTTGGTACCGGCGTCGACGTAACCCATATCAGCCGCGTCCAATCGGCCATTTTGGATCAAGCCGGCTTTCAGAACGCGAGCGATCTGGAGCAAGTGACCGCCCAGTTAGACACCGCCCGCGGACTGGAATCGTTGTTCGCACTCGGTCCCGGCAGCTTGTCAGATCAACTCGACAAGTTCTTCAACCAATTGGAATCGCTCTCTGCCAATCCCCACGACAAAACGGCCCGAGCAACGGTCATTCAGTCGGCCGAGCAATTAACGAGCGCATTGAATCGAGCCAGCGACAACCTCTCATCCATGTCGCAAAATTTGTCGGACGACCTCATCACACGTGTCGACCGCATCAACGAACTAACCGCAGAAATCGCCGACCTCAACGACCAAGTGGCCGTCGCCAAACGGCAGGGGACCGATGCGAACGAACTCTTGGGGCGCCGGGACGTCGTCGTGGGCGAACTCGCCGGCTACATGGAAGTTCGCGTCGACTACGCCCAGGATATTGTCGTCGCTGGCGGAGGCCACCTGCTCATCGGCCAAGACACCGTTCCCGAATTGGAGGCAGTGCAAACGGAAGAAGGTTGGCAAATCAACGTCAAGGATTCAACCGAGCCTCTCGATTTAGGACAAGGTTCTGTTGTCGGCGTGTTGGAATCGATCAACACGACGTTGTCCGAGTACCGCTCTCGCATCGACGAAATCAGTCAAGCACTGATCATTGGACTCGATGCCCAGCATGCCCAAGGCGTCGGGCTCGACGGGCCATTTCATTCTTTGTACGGTGCGCGGACTTTAGGAGATGGCAACACGTTGTTTAGCCAACTGGAAACGACGTTGCCCATCACTAAAGGAACTTTGACGATCAATCTGGTCGACCAAGTGAGCGGAGATCGGTCCTTGCATCAGATCGAGATCGATCCGGCCTTCGATTCGCTGCAAACGGTGGCAGACAAAATCTCGGCGATCAGCAACCTGCACGCGGTCGTCGATAGTGATGCGGGCGCCTTGTCTTTATCGGCCGAGTCGGGATACCGTTTCGACTTTACCGGTCTACCGGCGACGCATCCGGACAAATCGAACTTTGCCGGGACGGCCAATCCGGTGATTGGTGGCGTGTATGCCGATTCTACGAACGACTCGCTGAGCTTCACTTTCAATCGTGCCGGCCAAGTCGGAACGACAGAAGATTTGCGACTCGAAGTCCGCAACTCGAACGGCACCATTGTCGAAACCATCGATGTTGGGCTCGGCTATGCGCCCGACACGCCCATCGAACTTGCCAACGGCCTGACAGTCCAACTGTCGGTCGGAACGGTCGAAGCAAACGACTCATTCCAGGTCGAAGCGGTCGCGAACGCGGATGAAACAGGATTTTTGGTAGCACTCGGCCTCAATTCCTTTTTCCATGGCGATAACGCCAACACCATCGCTGTGGCACCGCAGCTACTGCAGTCGGCCGATCACTTAGCGACGTCGCTCTCGGGCGCACCGGGCGATTCGACCAACCTAACAGCCATGATCGAGTTGCGAGAATTGCCCATCGCCGCCTTTGGCGCTTTCACCACGGAACAGTTGGTTCAGCAGTTGACCGCCGACATCGGCAGCGACGTCCAAGCCCTGGAACTGGTCGAAGAGAGTCTCGATTCGGTGAAACAGAACCTTGAGGCGCAACAAGCTGCTTTGACCGGTGTGGATACCGACGAAGAGGTCGTTCGCATGTTGCAGTTCCAGCGATCCTACGAAGCGGCAGCGCGGTATTTGACTTCGGTCAACGAGATGACACAAGAATTATTGGCGATCATAGGGTAGTACCAACACAATGACGACGCGCGTTAGCACATTGTCGATGACCGCCAGAGCGCTGAATGCTGCGCGGAAACACAACTACAATCTGGCGAAGTACCAAGAGCAATTGGTAACCGGGTTGCGCATCAACCGACCATCGGACGACCCGATCGGTACGCGAGCCGTCTTGGCCCATCGCGCCGATGAAAGTCGACTGGAAGCTGAAATCGGCAATATCCAATCGGCGCGGCTGAAACTGAATTCGAGCGTCACGCGACTTCTCGAGGCCAAAGACATGCTGGTCACGGCCAAGACGACAGCACAGCAGTCGGCCTCCTCTTCCGAAGGTCATATCTTGGCTGGCCAGATCGACCAACTGTTCGATCGGTTCTTGCAAGTCACCAACGCCCAAGTGGGTGACGAATACCTGTTTGGCGGAACGGCCGTCACCACGAAACCGTTCCAAGGCGTGACCGTGAACGGGCAGCAAACGATCACCTACCACGGCACGGAACAGCGCGAACATATCGTCGTCGGCATCGGTTTGACGGTCGACGCCATCTACCACGGCGAAGAGACGTTTTTGGCCACGGATCGCCAGCCGTCGGAATTCACCGGTTCGACAGGAGCCCAGCCGGGCATCGGCACGAACAGTGGTACGGGACGGCAAACGCTCAGCGTCACGCACACGAACACCAGCTACGCCGGAACGAGTGGAATCGTCGCCGGCAGCAGCTCCGACAAGGGCGACACCATCCTCGGGCCGGCCGGCGCTCATCAGCTAGAAGTCATCGACACCAGTGGCGACGGTTCGGCCGGTACGATCTCGCTGAACGGAGGCCCTCCAGTTGCCTATAGCAACAGCGACACCGATCTTCGCATTGAAGGCACCAACGGAGCGGTCGTCTTCGTCGACGCGAGCGCCATCTCGGCCGGATTCAATGGCGTTGTCGACATCACCTCCGACGGCACACTGCAAGTTGACGACGGACCGGCGATTGCCATCGACTTCACCAATAATCAAATCGTGACCGATGCCAATGGAACGGTCACGCACGTCGACAGTTCACAAATCACGAGAGCAGGCGAAGATTCCATCCAGCACGTCGGTACTTCGACAGTCTTCGATGTATTCAATCAACTGAGCGACGACCTGCGAAACGCCGAAGGCCTGTCGGACGTTGAAGTTGAAGAGCGAATTAACGACTCGATCGGTGAGCTCGACCGTTTCATCGATCATCTGCTGAACATCGTCGGTGAACAATCGACATCACTCGAGAGCTTAGACTCGATCGAAATTCGAAACGAAGATGTACAGCTCGAACTGCAACGGGTTATTTCCGACATTGAATCGGCCGATATTGCCGAAGCCATCATCAACCTGCAGACCCAGCAGAACTTGTTGCAGTACACCTATTCTGCAACGTCACAGCTCTTTCAAACCAGCCTCCTAAACTACTTATAGTTTTGAACCCCAGAACGACAACCACGTCATGGATGACAAACCGAACGAAAACAACCCATCTGAATCTCGCCACCGCTTCGACGAAGCGGTCCCCAAAGAGCAGGTCGGCCCGCCACCGATCATGACCTATGTGGAATTGTTCGAGCTTGCTTCGGCGGACGAGCTGGATTCCCAGAGGGTCGAAGCCTGGTTTGCCAGTCGACCAGGGGCACGAGAGCGGCTGCTGAACATTGCCAATTCGACCGGATTGGGCCTGAGAAACCCGGTGAAGAGAGTGAGTCATGCCATTCGCCTGTTGGGCGCCCGTGGGCTGCGAAAAATGAGCCAACCCTATGCAGAATTTGCCGCGAAGAATTCTGCGGCCAAGTACCGACGTCTTGATCCGCCAAGCAACGCCCTCCCGAGCGATGTTTCGCCGGTCGACGTCCCCTCCCGTTCCAAAACATAAGCAGCTAACCGAGATTCCAAATGGATATTGCAACAATTATTGGACTGATCCTGGGAACGGGACTCGTCCTGACCTCCATCGCGATGGGCGGCGGTGGGTTGATGCCGTTCATCGATGTCCCGTCTGGGATGATTGTGTTCGGCGGCGCTATCTCCGCGCTGTTGATTAACTTTCCTCTCGGCACGGTGCTGGGCACCGCCGGCGTTGTGAAAAACTGCTTCATGACAAAATTGCCAACATCCAATGAAGTGATCGACAAGTTTAAGGACTTGGCAACCATTGCCCGCAAAGATGGGCTACTGGCCATCGAAAACAGTCTCGAAGACGTGACCGACCCGTTCTTGCTGCGTGGTTTGGAAATGGTCACAGGCGGTTCCGAAAAAGACGATATTCGCGACGTTCTCGAGACAGAAATCAGCTACATCGCCGAGCGGCATACTTCCGGAAAGAAACTCTTAGAAGCGATGGCGGCCGCAGCACCGGCGTTCGGCATGATCGGGACCCTGATCGGGCTGGTGCAAATGCTGCGCTCACTTGATGACCCTTCAAAAATTGGTGGCGGTATGGCGACCGCGCTGCTGACGACGCTCTATGGCGCGATGACAGCCAACATGTTCTGCTTGCCCTTGGCAGGAAAGTTGGAAGAACGGAACAAGATGGAAATCTTGGTTCGCGAGCTGATGCTCGCGGGCATCCTGTCGCTCGTCGACGGGCAAACACCACGGTCAGTGCAAGAACGATTGGTCGTCTTCGTTCCGCCTAAAGAGCGGCCGGACGATGATGAGAAGACAGCCGCATAAGGGCGCCTTTCCTACGCAACGCAGTTTCAACCGAGAAAAAGATGATCCATGGCTCGTGAACCGGCTCCCCCAGAACCCGCTGGCGATATCCCTCCTTGGTTCCTTACCTATAGCGATGTCATCACGTTGATGATGACCTTCTTCATTCTGCTGCTGACGTTCGCATCCAGTGAGCCCGAAAAATTCGAACGCATGCAGGTTTCGCTTTACGGCGGGTCCGGCGCCAACGGTCTCGTGTCCGAAGCCGACGGACCGTTAGAAAAGGACTCGCTCGTGGTCCGACAAAGGCCCAAATCAAGCCGCATGACCACGCGCGGCTCGACGATGCCGCCCGTTCACACCGAAGACGCTCGGGAATCGGTTGCCAAGGGATTGGAAACCTTGGACAAGTTGGAACACGATCCGACCGTCGGGCGGTCCATCGAGATTTCACTGTACGCCCTGGTCGACCAAGACAAGCGCATCACCGCCTTGGGAACGACGATGATGGACATGTTCGCGAAGCAAATTCGGAAGGCGCCCATCTTCATCACGTTCCAAGTCGCCGGGCAAGAACAATTTGCGCTGGCAGTCGCTCTCTGCCACCACCTCGCAGAAACCGCGCTTGTTCCTTATGGCAGGATGGCCGTTGGCATTCGCACCGACGAACCGGCCAATAAATACGAGGTCAAAATTGTTGTGAAGCGCGACTGGACAACGACGAAGAACGAATCGACTCCTAAGTAACATCCGACTCTCTATCCGCTCTGACTTGTAGATCGAAGACGAATCATGCCCAAGAAAAAACCAGCACCCGAGGGCGGCCCGAGCAATTCGTACTTGATTTCGTTCGGTGATACGATGACGGCCCTGCTGGCTTTCTTCATCGTTCTCAACTCGCTTGCGGAGGAGCAATCGGGAGCCAACTTATACGCGGGGTCTGGTTCGTTCGTACAGACAACGGCTTCCTTCCGCGCTTCGGGCGCATTCAGCGGCTCCTCAAACAAGATCGCAGTTCCGCTTAACTCTCCGGCGCCGCTCTACATGGTCCCATCGGACGATGCGAGTGAATCAGACCCCCAAGGCAAAGGACCCGACGACAATGATGACGGCATGGCAGTCATCAATCGAGAGCGAGAAGATTTTGAACGGTTTGTTAACGAACTCGACCGATACACGGACGTGACCGAACACCCTGAAACGACCGCCGAAGTCGTCTTTGACTATTTCGACAAGCTTAATCCGGAACCTCCCCGTTTGACGCCAGCGTATCGACGCGCCATGGGAGAAATCTTGCCGCTCGTCTTCAAGGAAGACCACCGCGTCGAAATCATCGTCTGGGCCGGCACGCCTCACCCAAACGCTTGGGCACGTGCGGCGCGAGAAGCGACGCAAATCGAAAGTGAATTGATTCAGATGGGCAACTTACAACAGGAACAACTAGCCAGAATCAATTTCACGGGCAAACCATGGATCGATTCGGTCGCCAAGCGTCCGGTCTGCTCGGTGGTCATCAACCGGATCGGCGCAACCAACAGCTCGACTCGCACCGACTGATCCGAATTGCCGATGAGGAAGCGGAAGACTGTCGCTAACCCTTGTAACGAACGAGGATGTCCCAGATGTGCTGACGCAGTTCTTTTTGCGGATCGCTCTTGCCGACAAATCCATTCGTCAGATAGGAAAATATCAGGCGGTTACCAGCGTCTGTCGTGATGAGACCAGAACAGGTCGAAACTCCCGACATCGAGCCACCTTTGGCTTGCACGCGTTCCTTTCCTGCGACTTTGTAGGTTGGCAAGCTGGCAAGAAACGTCGACGCGAACTTGTGTTGACTCATGTACTGCAACAGTCGCGTACTGGAGTCGGCCGAAATCAAGTTGTACCGCGACAACCCCGATCCATCGTTCAGGCGGAAAGAATCTTCCTCGAGCCCCGCTTCCTGCACGAGCCAGTCGGAAATCGCCTTCGCGCCATCCTGCCACGTCGGCCGCTGGATACCGTTTGCGATCGCGATCTCGTGCAGCAACAGTTCGCCGATCGCATTTTCACTCTCCACCTCAAAGTGTCTCAAAATGTCACTCAATTTATTCCCGGGAAAGGTCATCGTGACAGGATCTGTGTTCCGCAGAATTTTTGTCGCGGTCGAGGGCCCAATTTCTACCGACAGTTCTTTCAGCATTTGTTCAAACACGCTGGCAATCCACAATGTCGGATCGTGCATCGTGAGTTGATGCTGGCTGGGCTGCGTGACCGAGCTGGCACCGCGGACGGTTATCAATTCGTCAAACGGACTTCGTTTGACCACGAGCGACGGTTTCCCCTGCGAGTCCGACTTCCCTTGCTCCAGTTTCAGCGGCGGCCAGTCGGATGAGGGCGTGAGCCGCACGTTCGGCTTGGACGCTTGTGGCATCCCGACCCGGACGGTCAGGACATTGAAATCGATCATGAGCGGACTGATCGACATGTTGAAATAGTAGGGCTCGTCGTCCCACATCCAGCCAGGCCCTTTCAGCGGTGACCCGTATCGCGAATTGTCCACGCGGATCGCGCCACGCACTGACTTCAACTCGGTTTTGGCCACGACCGCCGCCGTCATTTTTCGTAAGTCGGCCGAACTCACCATCGGGTCGCCGCCGCCGATTAAGACGAGGTCGCCATGCAACACGCCGGCGTGGACCGGTCCCTCCAAACGGATCGTCGTTTCAAACCGATGGTCGGGCCCGAACCTATCCAGGGCACACGCGCCGGTATAGATTTTCAAATTCGAAGCGGGCGTCATGAGTTGATCACCACGTCGATCATAGAGAACGCGACCCGATTCCCGATCGACGACCTTCAGGCAGATACTCGAACGTCGCTCGGCGGCATGACCTTCAATCGTGTCGTCAAGCAGTCGCGACAACTGCGGCCTGTCCAATGACTGGCCGGTGGCGATGGAATGAAGAACGAGCCAGACAACGCTGGCGATCATCGGAATGCGCCGCCGAATACTACGATCGATATTTGTCATTGAGACCCTTCGCAGCAAGAATCATGGGCAGAATCTTCTTCAACCGACGTTCTTTTGTCTCGTCCCGTTTCGCTGCCGCAATGTAGTCGGCATACTCTCGCCGGCAGCCGGGCGTCATCGCAGCGAAATTCGCTTTCGCTTTCTTGTTCTTTCCTAACGCCACCTTCAACTCGGAGGGAATGACAACCGTCTTCTTCTTCCGTACTGGCTTGATCTGCTTGCCCGCCTCGACGAGCCCGATCGCCTCTTTCACGTACTGCTTGATCAGTCGCGTCTTGATCTCTTTCTTCGATGCGAAACGCCACTGCCGCATGGCACGAGTCACACCTTCTTGGGCATTGATCAGCACACCCGCCTCATCGGCCAGCAGCGCTCCCTGGTGAAACCACAGACCGACGTACGATTTGAAAGCGCCGATACCCACCACGTTCTTACCACGATAGGTATAAGCGGGAGCCCCCCATTTGACGGTCTCTTCGACATCGCAAGAGAGCAGGATCTTCCTGAGCAGCGCCAATTCCTCCTGCCATTGTTCCGTTCCTGCCAGGAACTCATCGACCGATTTGAAACGTTTCATATTTGCCCCCACTGCAAAACGATCTTGCCGAGTGACGATTTGGTTCCGCTTTGCGCAGCGGGGACCGAAGATTTGTAGCATAATGATAGGGCCGATCCTGGCTCCTGTCGAAAGCACGCGGAATGAAAATCATGGCTCGTACGTTAGTTCACTTGTTTCTCGCCGTCTTGGTCGTTCAGACGGCACTCACACCGCCCTGTCTGGCCGAGCTGAGCTTTAAAGGAGTCAGTCTCGCCGGCGCCGAATTTGGCGAAGGCAACTTACCCGGTACGTTCAACCAACATTACACCTACCCGAACTCGGGCGAAGTCGATTACTTCATGAGTCGTGGCATGAACACGATGCGACTGCCTTTTCGCTGGGAGCGACTGCAACGCAGCAAGAATGCCGCACTCGATAGCACCGAACTTGGTCGGATGAACAATTTCATCGACTACACGACAGGGCAGGGCGGTCACGTCATTCTCGATCCGCATAACTATGCCCGCTATTACGGTGACCTTGTTGGCAGCAGCCAAGTCAGCAACGCCGATTTCGCCAATTTTTGGACTCGCGTCGCGGACGAATACAAAGACAACCCCCGCGTCGTCTTTGGACTGATGAACGAGCCCAACACGATGCCGACCGAACAATGGTTGAGCGCAGCCAACGAAGCGATCGCCGCGATCCGTGCCACCGGAGCACAGAATCTCATTATGGTGCCAGGCAATGGTTGGTCGGGCGCTCATAGTTGGAACCAGAATTGGTACGGCACGCCGAACGCCCAAGCGATGTTGGGCATCCAAGATCCGCTGAACAACTACGCGATTGAAGTACACCAGTACTTGGATAGCGATTCGAGCGGAACCTCCAGCGCCATCGTCAACCAAAACATTGGCCAGCAGCGGCTGGTCGATTTCACCAATTGGCTGAAGACTAACAACCTGCGCGGCTTCTTGGGCGAGTTCGCCGCTGCCAATTCGACGATTGGAAACGGCGCGGCGAATATCGGTGACGAAGCGATCAACAACATGCTCAGCTACGTCGAAGCCAACGACGACGTGTGGATGGGCTGGAATTGGTGGGCGGCGGGACCTTGGTGGGGCGACTATCTGTTCACCTTGGAACCGAACGGCCAAGACCGTCCTGCCATGGACCTCTTAGAACCGTGGCTGACCGAGACCGACATTTTCCTCCCGGGCGACTACGACGATAGCGGTGTCGTGGATGCGGCCGACTTTACCGTCTGGCAGGATCACCTGGGCACCAACACCTGGCTGCCGGGCGATACGACCCCGGGCCTTGTCTCCGCAGAGGACTACGACGTCTGGTTCAACTTCTTCGGCACCGAGCAGCTCCCGTACTCGACGCCATCGGTACCCGAACCGACAACAGCCGCGCTGGCCCTCCTCAGTTGCCTGTGCTTCTTCCACCGCCACCGAAAAACCGCCTAGGCCGGCGTTTCGGACTCGGCGCGCGCCGGCTCCGCTTCACGACAAATCTGCGTCAATCTGCGAAATCTGCGGACAAAAAAAGCTGCCTTCCTGCCCGGAGGCCAAATTCGATGCGGCCCGTTAAACTGGCCTTCATGGACGAACCAGAAAAACGACTTTATCTGCTGGACGGTATGGCACTGACCTACCGTGCTCACTTTGCCCTCATTCGCAGTCCGCGATTTACGTCCGGAGGCATCTGCACGTCGGCCGTCTTCGGCATGGTGAATACGTTGCAGGATCTGATCAGCAAGCGCAACCCCACGCATATCGCAGTCGCCTTCGACACCCGCGAACCGACCGCGCGGCACAAGGAGTTCCCCGCCTACAAAGCGCAGCGTGACGCACTGCCCGAGGACATCGGCGCTCAACTGCCGTACATCGACCGCTTATTCGAGGCCTACAACATTCCCGTCATTCGCATGCCCGGTTACGAAGCGGACGACATCATCGGCACGATGGCTCATCAGGCCAAAGATGACGGCTTCCAAACCTGGATGGTGACGCCCGACAAAGACTACCACCAACTGGTAGGTGACAACGTGTTCGTTTTCAAACCGGGTCGGCAAGGGAATGAACACGAAATTCTTGGCCCGGACGAAGTCCTGGCTCACTGGGAAATCGAACGGGTCGAACAAGTGATCGATATCCTGGGCTTGATGGGCGACGCCAGCGACAACATTCCAGGCATTCCGGGCATCGGACCGAAAACGGCCAAGAAACTGATCGCTCAGTACGGGTCGGTCGAGGAACTCCTCAACAACACCGACAAACTAAAAGGCAAGCAGAAAGAGCGAGTTGAAGAAAACGTCGAACAGGCGCTCCTTTCAAAACGGCTGGTCACGATTCAATTGGACGTACCGCACGAAGTCCAGCTGAATGACTTGAAGGTCAAACCGTTCAACAAGAAATTGCTCAAAGAACTATTCCAAGAACTGCAATTTGACACGCTGGGCAAGAAGCTGCTCGGCAAGTCTTTTAGTTCGGCCAATTCACGTGCCAACGTCATTCGGGAAAAGCGCGAAGTCGAAATCCAGTCGATGCTGTTCGACGAGCCGGTGCAGGAAAAGACGATCAAAGAGGTCAAACACGATTACAGAACGGTCACGACGGTCGAAGAACGGACGGCACTGCTCGAGACTCTGATGCAGCAGAAGAGCGTCTGTTTCGACACGGAAACAACCGGTCTCGATCCTCGCGAAGCGTTACCACTGGGGATCGCTTTCTCTTTTGAACCTCATTCGGCCTACTACGTAGTCTGTTCGGAAGATGGCGCAGCGGCACAGCAGGTTTTGGATGAATTCCGGCCTTTCTTTGAATCATCCGACATCGAAAAAATCGGCCACAATCTGAAATACGATGTCACGCTGCTGAAGTGGCACGGCATCGAGGTTGCAGGAACGTTGATCGATACGATGCTGGCCCATTCGATGAAAGAGCCCGAAATGCGGCATGGGCTCGATTACTTGGCCAAGCTCTACCTCGGCTACCGGCCGATTCCGACGAGCGATCTGATTGGCGAAAAGGGGGAAGAGCAAAAAAACATGCGCGATGTCCCGCTTGCTCAACTGTCCGAATACGCCTGCGAAGATGCCGACATCACACTGCAAGTTTGCCGAGCCATCCAGCCCGACATTGAAAAGCGGGGAGTGAGCCAAGTTTGCTACGAGGTCGAATGCCCTTTGATCCCCGTACTGGTGGACATGGAGTATGCGGGCATCCGCCTGGATATCGATGCCTTGGCCGAATTTTCGAAACGGCTGGAAGACGATATCACGATCCTGCGCGAATCGATCTATTCCCAGGCTGGTCGCGAATTCAATATCGATTCACCAAAGCAGTTGGGCGTCGTCCTTTTCGACGAGCTGCGGATCGAAGAAAAACCGAAAAAGACGGCTACCGGACAATATTCGACGCGGGAATCCGAGCTGTTACGGTTGGCCCATCGCCATTCGATCGTGAAGGAAGTACTCGATTACCGTAGCGCCGCAAAGTTGAAATCGGTGTACGTCGATCAGCTGCCGCAGCACGTCAATCCGTCAACAGGCAGGCTCCATACGCATTACAGCCAGACGTGGACATCGACAGGCCGTATGCAGTCCAACAACCCGAATCTTCAAACGATTCCTGTTCGTAAGGAACGAGGGAAAGAGATCCGAGCAGCATTCGTAGCCCGCGACAACGACCACCTGCTTCTCGCCGCCGACTATTCGCAAATCGAGCTACGGATCATGGCCGAATTGAGCAAAGACGAAGGGTTGATGGAAGCGTTCGTCAGCGGCACCGACATTCATCAAGCGACCGCCTCCAAAGTCTACAAAGTCGGCTTGGACGAGGTGACGCGTGAAATGCGAGACAAAGCAAAGACCGTCAATTTTGGCATCATCTACGGCATCTCGGCGTTCGGTTTGCAACAACGATTGAACATCCCGCGCGCCGAAGCCAACGAACTGATCAACAATTACTTTGAAAAGTATCCCGGCGTCCAAGCCTACATCGACGAGACGATCGCCTTTGCAAAAGAACATGGTTACGTCAAAACGCGAACTGGCCGACGCCGCTATCTGCGTGATATCAACTCACGCAGTCGTGGACTTGCCAATGCGTCCGAACGATTGGCCATGAACAGCCCCATTCAAGGGACGGCAGCCGACATGCTGAAATTGGCCATGATCAAAGTCCATTCGGCCTTAAAGAGTGGCAATTTCCAAACGAAGATGCTCTTAACCGTTCACGATGAATTGGTGTTTGATATGCCAAAGGCGGAAAAAGCGACCGTCGTGCCGGTCATTGGAGAAGCCATGCGGACCGCGCTTCCGATGGAGGTACCGATTGTGGTCGAATTGGGCACCGGTCAAAACTGGCTGGAAGCTCACTAGCGACAAAGTCGCCGGCCAGACGAAGATAGGACGGCGGGTTTTCAACCATGGACATCCCCCCATGCCCCTTCGTCATCTGCGCCACACATCGTTTGACTCATAAAGACAAACGTTTATTCATTCGAAAACTCCCCACTGCCCAGTGATCGGTTGAGTTCTTAAGCCACACTTCGGTACGACGTTGTGGAAATGTGGCAACTGCGCAATCAATACCGCGTAGGTTGTTTCTGGAAACTTTACCCACGGACTACTAGGGAGCGAAATTGTGGAAGGCGACGAGGACATCATCAAAGAATTCCTTGTTGAGTGTTACGAGAGCCTCGATCAACTTGATCGGGACTTGGTTGCGCTAGAGGATTCGCCTTCCGATTCTGATTTGGTTGCCAGCATCTTTCGATCCGTGCATTCGATGAAGGGAACTTCGGGGTTCCTGGGCCTACCGATCCTGGAAAAAGTCAGTCACGTCGGCGAAAATCTGCTCGTTCCCTTACGGGATGGTGAGCTATCGGTAGACCATGAGATCGCCGATGGGCTGCTGGGTCTTGTCGATGCCATTCGGGCCATCGTCACACATTTAGAATGTGACGGAACCGAAGGTGATGACGTCTATGATGACCTCCGGTCCTTTCTGACATCACTTCACGAGCGCGACCCGGAACCGAGCAAAGCGGCCGCCCATTTACCGTCGGATGTCGCTACCGATGGAACGCCGGGCAGCCCCCCTGGCGACTCGGTCGTCGCGAATGAACGACCGGACTGCGGCGTTGGACACCAAAACCCCGCATCACCCGAGCAACCGTCGGATGGTGAAAACGGCGATCCGGTCGCCGAAGACTTATCGGCTGAAAAAGTCGCGACGGCCAGTGAGATGGGGCTCGCCAGCTCGACCGTACGCGTCAATGTGACCGCCTTGGATGAATTGATGAACTTAGTGGGCGAGCTCGTTTCGGCCCGTAATCACTTGCTCCAATGCGAACATCTCACCGATGACGCAACGTTTCTGGCCGCCGCTCAGCAACTCACTTCGGTCACATCGGATCTCCAGGAACGAGTCATGGCGACTCGATTGCAGCCCATTCGCAGCGTGTGGAGCAAGCTTCCTCGGGTCGTACGCGACCTGTCCATCGCATGTGGCAAGCAAGTCAACGTCCAAATGGAAGGTGCTGACACCGAATTGGACAAAACGGTTCAAGAGCTCATTAAGGACCCGCTCACGCACATTGTGCGCAACTCGATTGATCACGGGATTGAGCTCCCCGAAGAACGCCTCGCTTTGGGAAAACCGGCAGCGGGCACACTGTCGTTACGTGCGTTTCACGAAGACGGCAAGATCAACATTACGATCTGCGACGACGGTCGTGGCATCAACATCGATCGCATTCGAGAGAAAGCGATTGAAAATGGCATCATCTCGCAAACGCAAGCGTCGAACATGCTCGATCAAGAGCTTCTGAATCTTGTTCTTCTGCCCGGTTTCTCGACAGCACGTCAAGTCACCAACGTCTCGGGCCGCGGCGTCGGAATGGATGTGGTCAAAACGAACATCGAGAAGATTGGTGGCACCTTAGAGTTGTCGAGCATCAGCGGCGAAGGAACGATGCTTCAGATCAAGATTCCATTGACGCTGGCCATCATCCCTGCATTGCTTATCGAATCGGCAGGTGAACGATACGCGATCCCTCAGGCAGGCCTCTCAGAACTCGTGCATTTGCACAACAGCCGGCGCGAAAACGAAATTGATTTCATCCACGACGTGCCCGTTTACCGGCTTCGAGATCAATTGATTCCGCTCGTCTTCCTCAATGAACAGTTAGGCCTTGCCGGCAACCGGGACGAAGCGACAACGATCGCCGTCCTGCAAGTCGAAGGGAGGCAATTTGGGCTGGTCGTCACCGCGGTCACGGACAGCCAAGAGATTGTTGTCAAGCCGCTGGGTACGCTGTTAAAGTCCGCATCGATGTTCTCGGGAGGCACCATCATGGCCGATGGCACGGTCGCACTCATCCTGGATGTTGTCGCGATCGCCGCGAGCAGTCACGTCTTCCTGCAGCATAAAGAGACGGCCGCTCATTCTGTTTCGAATCAAACCGTATCAACTTTCAATCGCCATCAACAGTCGCTTCTACTGTTCGATCCTGGCGACGGTTCGCAGCTTGCAGTTCCTCTACTCGATGTCGCGCGCCTGGAAGAGTTCCATGTCAACGACATCGAGACATTGAACGGCGTCGAACTATGCCAGTATCGGGGCAAAGTCATGCCTTTGGTACGCCTTCAGAATAACGCGCCCGCCAACGCCAACCAAAAGTTCCCAACCGTCGTATTTGAAACGCCCGAACAGACATTCGGGCTCATTATCGGCGAGATCATCGACATCGTGAACCACGACACCGGCACGGATCAGGAATCGACAACGAGCATCATCAACCAACGCGCAACCACCTTCTTGAAGACGAATGAGGTCGCTGCCCTCGCTGAGCTCGCCATCGAGCGCACCACAGGCGACTCTCCAACGGAACGGGGATGCGCATGAATACCGAACGAGAGCCCGCATCGCTGCGGCTATGCACTTTCTACTTAGGCCATCTCTACCTGGGTATTGAGATCGACCGAGTTCAAGAGGTCATTCGTCGGCAGACCATCACTCGCGTGCCGCAATCGCCGATCGAGGTGGCCGGCTTGATCAACTTGCGTGGCAAGATCGTCACCGCCCTTGATCTTTATAAGAGATTCAACCTACAGACAAACCAGCGCCATGGCGATCTCATCAACGTCGTCGTCCATTCACAGCATGGGCTCGTAAGCCTACTGGTGGAAGGAATTGGTGATGTGGTGGAAGCACACGAACGTGATCTTGAGCCACCGCCTGGCACACTTCAGTCCATATCTCATGACCTAATCCGAGGCGTTTTCAAACTCGAGGAGTCGTTACTACTGGTCCTCGACACCGACGCCATCACCGACTTAACGACCCAACCCAACCCTGTCGGCTAAAGACAGGACACCGAGGAGCATCTCAATGAACATTAATCGACTTACGGTTAGCACAAAAATTTACCTCTTGGTGAGCGTCGTTGTTGTGGCGTTTCTCAGTTTTGGGATCTGGTCTCAAAATACGTTGAAAGTCAGCAAAGTCGATGGACCTTACTACCAACGAATCATTCAAGGCAAAGACCTCATTGCAGATATCTTGCCACCGCCCAATTACATCATCGAGTCTTACTTGATGGCCCTGCACATGGCCAACGAAGTCGACGAGGGCGCCGATCCAGTGACGATCCAAAAGTACATCGAACGGTGCAAGACGCTCAGAACCGAATTCGAGGAGCGGCACGCCTATTGGCAAGAAGATCTGCCGGAAGGCGAAATGAAGCGGATCAAGACGGTTGATTGCTACGAACCGGCGGTCGACTTCTATCGTGTTCTTGAGGGCGATTTTATACCGGCCTGCATAGAGGGCGACCAGGAACAGGCCAAGCTAATCGCTCGCAACTCGCTCAGACATTCCTATGAGAAGCATCGGACGGCGATTGATAAAGTCGTTGCGATGGCAACTGATCGTAACGCGCGGGATGAATTTGAGGTAAAGCAATTCATTCGCCAACGATCCTACTGGTCCATCTGTGCGGTCGTTGGAGTGATTGGGTTCCTATTCCTATTCGGCAGACTGACCGCGCGAGAAACCGTCCGTCCTCTTTCCGATTCCGCAACGCGGTTGATGGACCTTTCGACACACGACTTAACGGCTGTCAGCCTGCGAATGCGTGAAAACGCGGCCAATACTTCCGACCAGGCGAATATTGTGAGCGGAGCGGCAGAACAAGTGAGTGCCAATGCGCACAGCCTCGCCAGTGCCGTCGAGCAGTTCGAAGCCAGTATTCGCGAGATCGCCGGCAACGCGGCCAGTGCGGCCAACGTCGCACGCGGAGCAGTCGACGCCGCCCGCAACACGAACAGCACCATTAAGCGGCTGGGAGAGAGTAGTGTCGAGATCGGCAACGTCATCAAAGTGATCAATTCGATCGCCGAGCAAACCAACCTGCTCGCACTCAATGCCACGATCGAAGCCGCCAGAGCCGGTGATGCTGGAAAAGGGTTCGCCGTCGTCGCGAACGAAGTCAAAGAACTCGCCAAAGAAACCAGCAAGGCGACCGAAGAGATCATTCGCAGGATCGAGACGATTCAAGTCGACACTGGTGACGCCGTGGAAGCGATTGGTACCGTCAGCGAGATCATTTCGCAAATCAATGAGAACCAAAACGCGATTGCCGGGGCGGTGGATGAACAGACGGCGATGACATCGGAGATCTCTCGCAACATCGCCGTGGTTGCCACCGGTAGCGGTGACATTGCGGACAACATCACCAAAGTGGCCGAAGCAGCCGCCAACACAACGCTCGGTTCTGAAGAGACATTACAGACCGCGGCCGCGCTTTCTAGCTTGGCCGATGAATTGCACCAACTTGTCGGACGTGCTGAGACGACCAAAGTCTCACGGTCACAATCGACTGCCGTAGACTCCGGTAGCGCCGGCGGCAAGTACCGCATCGCCGCTCCCACCGAGTCGCGTCCACTGGCAACCGAAAACGAGCTTCAAACAACATGAATGCAGGAAAGACTCTGATGAAAGCGCTAATCATCGATGACTCGCAGGCGATGAGGCAGATTGTCAAACGGTTCGTTTCCCGTTTCGGATTCGAAGTGATTGAGGCAGGCGATGGCATGGAAGGCATCGGCCAGATGAAGAAACATCCGGACATCGATCTTGTCTTAGTCGACTGGCATATGCCGGGCGTCGACGGCGTTGCCTTCGTCGAGTTAGTTCGCAAAGAATTGGCCGACGTCCGTTTACCCATTGTCATGATCACATCAGAAACGGAGCCGAAGAGAATTATCCGAGCGCTGATGGCAGGCGTCGATGAGTTTCTCACCAAACCATTTTCGCCCGATCTGCTGCGCCAAAAACTTGAAATGGTCGGCATCGCCGTAGACGTTGTCGACCCACGATTGTCCGATACACCCACGAATCGATAGAAGTGAACACAACCATGCCGGTCAGCAATTCCCACAGTAGCACCAGCCCCCCTGTCGATATACAACGACAAATTTGGAGCGAAGGCGACAAGGTCACCGTGTTTTCCTCGGTCGCGATGCAGGCGATGTCGATCGCCAACGACAGCGAAGGTTCGATCGCCGAGTTTTCAGAACTCGTCCATCAAGACGCAAAGTTGGCTGCCGATACGATCTGCCTGGCCAATAGTGCCGTGTTCGGTAAAACGAAAGAGATCGTCACCCTGCGACAGGCAGTCGTTCGTTTGGGATTTGAACGGTGCCGCAACCTCATCCTGGCTGCCAGCCTTGGAAGTGTCATCAAGGACTTTCCTTTGGAACACTCTTGGTTCCAAGAATTGCTCACCCAACACAACTTTCGCACCGCCTCGGTCGCAACCCATCTAAATCATGCGCTCGAACTGGGCTTCAAGGGGGAAGAATTCGCCGCCGGGCTCGTGCACGACCTGGGGCGGCTTTTGATCGCGGTCGTTGCAAAAGACGAATTCCAGCAGGCCGACCCGCTCACCTTTGACGAAAATGAAACAACATTGGCAAACGAACGCCTTCTATTGAAAACCGATCACTGCGAGTTGGGCGCCTGGTATGCAGAGTGTATTGGATTCCCCGCAAGGTTCGTCGATGTGATTCGACTGCATCACACACCGTTTGCCGACTGCGATCATATCGGCCTGGTCAGCCTAATTCATGTGGCAGATGACATGGCCAACCATCTACAGCGCTTAGAAACCCCTGACGGCTATGAGGCGAATCGGAACATCCTCGATCGAATGCTGGCCCACTCGAATTCGAACTGCAACCTCAGGACATGCCAAACGATCATTCCCACAGTAATGGAAGAAGCACTGGTCGACACGTCAAATGCGTGACGAATCAACGTCCACTAGCTTCAGATAAGAGTTCCCATGAATAACCGAATACGCGTGATGATTTGCGACGATTCGAGCGTGCTGCGATCGCTCATCGCAAAAACACTCGAGGAAGACGAGACGATCGAAGTCGTTTACTCGGCGCATCACGGACAAGATGCGCTAGCAAACCTGGACTCGCATCAACCCGAAGTTGTCGTTCTTGATCTAGAAATGCCGGTGATGGATGGCATTGAAACAACAGAGGCAATTCGCAAGATCGACGCGAAATTACCGATCATCATGTTCAGCTCGTTAACATCGCACGGTGCACGAGCGACCTTCGAAGCGTTACAGGCCGGCGCCAGCGATTTCGCTGCGAAACCTCGAGGGATCGGGCACTTGGCCGAGGCGGCCAACACGATCCGACGTGACCTCATTCCAAAAATACAGTCACAGGCTAAATCGCGAGCCAATCCAAACGTCACCAAGTCACCCGACACGTTGGAATGCTCTTCCCCAAAATCGTCCAACATGCCGATCCGCGCCATTGGCATTGGTGTTTCGACAGGCGGCCCTCGAGCTTTGGAGTCCATTCTTGCGCGGTTGCCGGCCGATTTTCGCGTACCCATTTTTATTGTCCAACACATGCCGAAGGCATTCACAGGACCATTAGCTGAACGGCTAAATTCGATTTGTCACCTCAACGTCCGCGAAGCGACCGACGGCGCAAGTATTTCGCCAGGCGATGTGTGGATTGCTCCGGGCGATTCCCACATGACGATCGGCCGATTCGAAAAAGCAAAAAGGTTGGAGCTCAACCAATCGGCAAAGGAAAATTCGGTCCGACCTTCGGTCGACCCGTTGTTCCGTTCACTTGCCAGGCGATACGGTCGCTCCGCCATGGGCGTCGTCCTCACCGGCATGGGAAAAGACGGACTTGAGGGTACTCAATCGTTGCGTGAAATGGGCTGCCAAGTCCTGGCTCAAGACCAAGCCAGCAGCGCCGTCTGGGGCATGCCGCGGTCGGTAATCGAAGCGGGACTGGCCACGAAAATTGTATCGCTCAATGAAGTGCCTTTTGAGTTTGCCCGTGCGGCCGATCTCACTTCGCTTGTTGCCAAAAGTGGCTGATCCAACCTTATTGCCCGCATGGCAAGCTTCCACGGTTTTCCTATGTCGTTAGAAATCACAGAACTGAGCTTCCTGAGCAACCTCGTGCTGGCGCAAACCGGTACAAGGCTATCGACTGATTTCGGTTCCAGTATCGAAACCAGATTGCGCCCATTGGCAGTCGATTTTGGCTTTCCCAATGTTACCAATCTCATACAGTCGCTCTATCAACCACATTCTCGATCCATCGATCAGGCCGTTGCCGATGCGTTGCTCATCAATGAGACAAGTTTTTTTCGGGAAGCAAAACAATTCCGTTCGATCAGCCAACACCTGATTCCCGCCCTATTGGACAAGCCCAAGTCGCAAGAACCGATTCGCATTTGGTCAGCTGCCTGCTCCAGCGGCCAAGAAGCCTATTCGCTGGCCATGGACGTCAAGGAACACCAGCCTCAACTGGGGCCAACCGACTTCCAGATCCTTGCCTCGGATATCTCGCAACGGATGGTCGATCGCGCAAGGCAAGGTGAATTTACCAACCTTGAGGTTGAACGAGGGCTACCCGCGACTAAGCGAGCTCGCTATTTCGATCGCATGGGTTCCAGTTGGCGAGCAACGAATGATCTAAAGAACTTGATTCAATTTCGCCAAGTGAATTTGGCGGCGGAATTTCCGTACATCGGACGATTTGACATCATCTTGATTCGAAACGTCCTAATTTACTTTGATCTAAAAACGAAAACCGAAGTACTTCGCCGCGTAAGCGAAGTCTTGAATCCAGGAGGCTGCCTGTTCATCGGATCTGCGGAAACGCTGATCGGTACAGACCTACCTCTTCGAAGGGACAAGATTGATGGAACAGTTTGCTACCGGCGGCATGCCTAACAAAGTCACTGCGATCCGTCGTGAAGACTTACAACAAGCCTGCATCACCTTCTTCGGTGACATGCTTAGGATACCGACAGCACCACTTGAAGTATCCTCCGCCGCGGCGTCACAAATCGTCACGTTCGCGATCGAAGCAAAAGTCACAATTGCCGGTCCTTGGACTGCTTGTGTTTACCTAAGAGCTACCGACGCGACGGCTCAGTTGATCACAGAGCGAATGTTCGAAACCAGCGGCAAACGACTGACGGAAGCCGATATCGTCGATGCGATCGGCGAATCGGTGAACATCATCGGAGGCAGTGTGAAAGGGATCATCAATCAGGACTGCCAACTCTCGCTGCCCGAAGTAACCAGGGAGTTGGCCGAGGCGCCCGCCATCGATTGGCTTACGCTCATCGTGGGAGGCAGTTACATCCAAGTCGTCGTGATCGACAACAACTAAACCAATGCTTTGAATCTGAATACGAGTAGTGAACCATGAAATTTCTGATCGTCGATGACAGCCGAGCAATGAGGATGATCATTGCCAGAACGTTGAAACAAGCCGGCTTTGGGGATCATCCCGTCGTTCAAGCGTCCAATGGAACGGAGGCGCTGGAAATGATTCAGACAGAATCACCCGACTTCGTCCTTTCCGACTGGAACATGCCGGAAATGTTGGGCATCGAACTGCTGCAAAAAATGCGTGAAGACCATCCCGACATCAGGCTCGGATTTATCACCTCCGAAAGCAGCGTCGAGGTGAAAACTTTGGCAAAGTCATCCGGCGCTGAATTCGTTCTAACGAAACCCTTTACGGCTGAAACCATGGCAAACACATTGCAGCCGATCCTTGGATAATTTTCAAAACACCAGACACAGAACAAGAGAAACACCATGGCAACCGCAATTCGTGTGCCGCGTCATCATGACATTAGTCGATTCTTCAGTGACCTCCTGGGATTGAAGACGACCGCAACAACAATGGAGTCCGCAGCGACGGACCACGTTTACGCCATCGCTACTTTTGTTGATGAACATGGTGCCAGCAAAGCGGCCATCGCTACCGACCTGACATCGGCTGCGCACCTGGGTGCAGCGCTGACTCAGATCCCGTCGGGTGCCGTCGCCGACGCTTTGAACTCAGGCAACCTAGACGCCAATCTTTGCGAGAATCTGCAAGAAGTATTCAATATCTCCGTTAACCTGTTCCCTGAATCTAATGTCAGTCGACTGGTGCTCCAATCGACGCTGTTCGCCGCCGAAGCTGAATCGACGCTCGCCAGCCACTTAGAGAACATGACAGCGAAATGGTTTTCAATCGACGTCCAGCGATATGGGTCTGGAATCTTCTGTGTACTCACACCATCGGGGTAGGCGTCTGAGACGCGCCTCTCGCCGCCATGAAACAGCCTCCCTCTTGCAGTTGACGCCTGTACAGCTCTCGATTAAGTTGCGCGTCAAGGGGAACCAGAGGGGACGCTGTGTGACCTGGACATTGCCAGGCTTCGTTCGATGGACCGCCACCATAACGGCCGATCATTGAATGACGCTCGGCGGCGATGAGGAATCAAAAATGATCGTCGAAAGCGACACGCGGGAAACGGCGTGGGGAGCCGTTTCCACCCATGCTGACGGCAGCGTTTATCGCTCAGCAAGGGGACGATACGCGCCCAAGCGGCGAATCGAAGACGCCATTCTTTCGCCGGCATCAGTCGTTGCGGGGACGCCAACTTCCGCAGCGTTCGTGCTCGCCATCGAACGAGAGCTTCGCATCCGCTATTACCAGCCGACGACAATTAGGAACTATCGTCACGCACTTCAATCCCTGCTTCGCTGGTTCAACCGGCCTCCTCATGCGTTACGGCGTGAAGATGTTCGCGAGTTCCTACTATATCTTGTCGACGCAGGGGCCAGCTCATCGTTTGTCAGTATCCATCTGTCAGCCATTCGCACCGCGTTCGACAAGATGTGTGGTCGTCAGGTAACGCTGGGCCTCGCCTCGCCCCGTCGCCCAAAGAAACTGCCGATCGTTTTAAGCGTGGAGGAAGTGACTCGCCTGATCGAAGCTGCGCCGACGACACGGGACAAGCTACTACTTGGTCTGATGTACGCCACCGGAATTCGCGTGAGTGAGGCCACTCGCTTGCGATTTCGCGACATCGATTTCGACCGTCGCCTGATCAATATCTGGCAGGGCAAAGGTCGCCGCGACCGCCAAGTCACGTTACCGAGAGTTTTTGAGCCATGGTTGAGACAGCAAGCTCAGCAGTTCAGCGGCGACGCCTACCTGTTTTCTGGAACATCATCAGGCCGTCACATGAGCATTCGGACTGCGCAGCGGATCATGCAGCGAGCCGTCCGAATTGCCCACATCAAGAAACCGGCAACCCCCCACTCACTCCGCCACACATTCGCAACACACACGTACGAGAACGGTTGCGACATTCGACATATCCAACAGATCTTGGGCCATGTCCACTTACAAACGACGACGATTTACGTAAAGGTCGCGCAGCCCACCTCAAGCCAGTCTGTGCCAAGTCCCTTAGACGTGATCAGCGATCGATGCCGTCGCCCGAGTCCCCGGCCCTCTCCTCCCCAACGTGGCTCTGTAGGCAACTTGCGCATCCATTTGCAGCAAGAGCCTCGCAGTTCAGAATCGCTGCGATCAGCAAAGGTGACGTTGGAAGTCCGACACCGCTTGCGACCCGTTTATCTCACGGGGATCTTAGCCCGAGAAGTGCGGAGTGGCTGGGTCACCTTGACCATCCCCCCGCTAGAAACCTGGGAAGAGCCATTGAGTTGGCTTGAACCTTCCCAGCGCGAGCGGATGGAAACACCCGAGTTCTTCCAGTTGCTTCAACGTGAAATTCCCAACCGATTGTTGGCGACGGGCTAAATCCTCCACTCAGCAAGGCAGAACAACCATACGCGATAGCAACTGATTCCCCCCACCAATTACAAATACCCTCTTAGCACCCGCACTCGCGCCCAAACTTGCTTCAACGACCGCAGCAAGCCATAATCCCATACATCCCGGGCCCCACAAACTGTCCAGCTTCGCGCGAAGCCCCATACTTTACGACACTTTGTCGCCCAGAAACATGTT